>CAZIQL010000130.1:0-1662 GCA_964541485.1 uncultured Lachnospiraceae bacterium | reverse complement strand
CCAAAGTCAGCTTATCGAAGTCAGTAATCTGACCAACACGTGTATTCTCTACAGTCAGATTTACACGCTCAACCGGTGTGTAGATGGAATCCACAGCGATTACTCCGATTGGGAGTTCATCGTTCTTATTCTTGTCTGCACTGATGTAACCTCTACCATTTGTAATGATGAGTTCCATGTAAAGCTTGGAATCAGCGCCACCGTTTAATGTTGCAATCACCTGATCCTGATTGATAATTTCAATGTCCGGATCAGCCTTAATATCAGCTGCAGTTACTACGCCTTCGCCCTCAAACTCAATATAAGCTGTTTTAGGCTCATTTGTCTCGCTTGTGTTCTTGATGGCCAGGCTCTTGATGTTCATGATGATTTCAGTCACATCTTCCTTCACGCCCGGAATTCCACTGAATTCATGTACTACACCATCAATCTTAACCTGACTGACAGCAGCACCCGGTAAAGAAGAAAGCATAATTCTTCTTAAAGAATTTCCTAATGTTGTGCCGTATCCTCTTTCGAGCGGTTCTACAACAAAACGACCATATTTTTTATCTTCAGATATTTCAGCAATCTCTATTTTTGCCGGTTTAAAATCAAAATCAAACAAAGCGGACCCTCCTTTTTTGGGCAACAGTACAATATTCGCAACATGCTATTACAAAATCCAGAATTTTGTAACCATGATTTACGATATTGATTCCTGGCAGCATTATATTATTTGGAATATAACTCGACGATAAGTGTTGGGTTTACAGGAACATCAATTACGTCTCTGGAAGGAATTTCAACAACCTTGCCTGTAAGGTTTTCATGATCAGCCTCTAACCAGGATGGAACTGTTCTTCCTTCTGTTACTTCTAAAATATCCTTATATCTCTGTGCGCCCTTGTTCTTAGCCTTTTCGCTAATTGCAATCACGTCACCAGCCTTTACCTGATAGGAAGGGATGTTTACGCACTTGCCGTTTACTAATACGTGCTTGTGGTCAACAATCTGTCTAGCTTCCTTTCTTGTTCTTCCGTAACCAAGACGGAACATAACATTATCAAGTCTTAACTCAAGGAGAACTAACATGTTATCACCGGTAGTACCTTCCTTGATCTTCTGAGCTTTAGCAAAGTTGTTACGGAAAGGCTTTTCTAATACGCCATAGATGAACTTTGCTTTCTGCTTTTCTCTTAACTGTAAGCCATATTCGCTTACCTTCTTACCTGCTCTGGCATTTGTTCTGTTGGACTTCTTGTCAATACCAAGAACCTGTGGTTCAATGCCAAGGGATCTACATCTCTTTAAAACTGGACCCATATCTCTAGCCATGATTCATTTACCTCCTTAATTAGACTCTTCTACGCTTTGGTGGTCTACATCCGTTGTGAGGTACTGGAGTAACATCCTTAATGCTTGTTACTTCGATACCACATGCCTGAAGGGCACGGATCGCTGCTTCTCTACCGGAACCTGGTCCCTTAACCATAACGTCAACGGACTTTAAGTTGTGTGGAAGAGCAGCCTTTGCTGCTGTCTCAGCTGCCATCTGAGCAGCGTAAGGAGTGGACTTTCTGGATCCTCTAAATCCTAAACCGCCGGCACTTGCCCAGGAAAGAGCATTACCTTCGGCGTCTGTCAGTGTTACAATTGTATTATTGAAAGAAGACTGAATGT
>CAZIQL010000129.1:0-1714 GCA_964541485.1 uncultured Lachnospiraceae bacterium | reverse complement strand
TTCCAGGCAGTGTTCCGTGTACGTTCCCTGGCAGCTTATGCGATTCATAAGTTCTTCCAGGAGAGAGATTTCGTTTATGTGCACACCCCACTGATTACAGGAAGTGACTGCGAAGGTGCCGGCGAAATGTTCCAGGTAACTACGATGGATCTGAGCAATATTCCGATGACAGAGGATGGCAAGGTTGACTTCACACAGGATTTCTTTAACAAGCCAACCAATCTTACCGTAAGCGGTCAGTTAAACGGTGAGACCTATGCGATGGCGTTCCGTAACATTTATACGTTTGGACCGACGTTTAGAGCAGAGAACTCCAACACTACAAGACATGCAGCAGAGTTCTGGATGATTGAGCCGGAAATTGCGTTTGCGGATTTAAAGGATGACATGATTCTTGCGGAGAGCATGATTAAGTACATCATCCGGTATGTGCTTGAGAACGCTCCGGAAGAAATGAACTTCTTTAACAGCTTTGTAGATAAGGGATTACTTGAGAGATTAAATCATGTGCTGAATTCTGATTTTGGTCATGTGACTTATACAGAGGCGATTGAAATACTTGAAAAGCACAACGATGAGTTTGATTACAAGGTGTCCTGGGGCTGTGATTTACAGACAGAGCATGAAAGATATTTAACCGAGCAGGTATTCAAAAAGCCGGTATTTGTAACAGACTATCCAAAGGAAATTAAGGCATTCTACATGAAGTTAAATGAGGATGGTAAGACTGTTGCCGCTATGGACTGCTTAGTTCCTGGTATCGGTGAAATCATCGGCGGAAGCCAGAGAGAGGATGATTATGAAAAGCTCACACAGAGAATGGATGAGCTTGGACTTAAGAAGGAAGATTATGACTTCTATCTGGATCTTAGAAAGTACGGTTCTGCAAGACATGCGGGCTTCGGACTTGGCTTTGAAAGATGTGTTATGTACCTCACCGGTATGGGCAACATCCGTGATGTCATTCCGTTCCCAAGAACTGTGAACAACTGTGAGTTATAAGGTGAGTTATCAAGGGGAATCCGAAAGGGTTCCCCTTTTTAGTATGTCCGCACAGCTGCACTTCAAAACGCACCTGTCCCGCGGACAAAATAAGAGGCCCCTTTCGCGGATTCCCCGCCGCTCTTCATCGGCATGTCGCGTAGCGATATGCCGATGAACGTGGGGGTACCATCTGGGGAGAGCGTTCTTTTGTGAGGATGGTAAGAAAGGGCGAGCTGAAAAATAAATTACCATCCGGATGGAGAAGTTTGTTTCCTAGAGAGTAAAAAAGATGTCATAGAGGGGGAAAATACCTTCCAGAGAACATAATATGGGCTACTGATGGTACTTTCTGCATTTTTAGCCATAATTTTACCTTCTGTATGACAAAACGGAGTACATAGATGGTAAGTGCAGGTTTAAAAGGCCATGGGAAGCTATTAACCGGTGTGTCATGGATATTTATTGAGATTGGAGATGGTGAAAGTCTTGCAAATGCTGAAAATAAGACATATAATAAAGCCAGAGGATGGAATGCTGGAAAAAAACAAGAGAAAAGAATCTGGATATAAAAGGAGAAGGCCATGAAATTACAAATCACAAATCAAAAGGGTGTTGATATCCGTAAGGGTATGATGGGCCTGTTTTTTGAGGATATCAATTATGGAGCAGACGGCGGCTTATATGCAGAAATGATTGAGAACCGCTCGTTTGAGTTTTTGAAGACAACGGG
>CAZIQL010000128.1:0-1941 GCA_964541485.1 uncultured Lachnospiraceae bacterium | reverse complement strand
TCATGGGTAATAAATAAACTCCCGTATTCACTGATATACCCTCCGTCAAATTCAAATTTTTCTAACCGTTCTACATATTAGAAGTTGACGATGCACTTTCTTCGAACCCGTTCCACTAGTTGGAATTGGTGAATCACTTGTTTTTACACTTTTTATAGTAAAGCCAAATTGTAAACGCCAGTGATGCTATCAGTCCAAGAATAAGTATCCAATTGATTTTAATTATAAAGAAAGATAACATCAAATTAGAAAACCCATGGAATATACAACAGAAAAAAATGCTTTTCGTTTTCTTATGAATTGTTGCAAGCCAAAAACTCAGAATCAAGCCGTAAATTGCATAAAGTATGAAATTCATATTCTGTTGTGAAGCACCAACCACAAACCACAGAGGAACATGCCAAAGCATCCACACGCATCCGGTAATTAGCGTTGCAATCGGGAATGAAAATTTCTTTTCAAGTTCCGGTTGCATGATGCCACGCCATCCCAACTCCTCGTTACCTCCACCAAGAATTGTTGCTGAAAGCATAACAATTGGCGTTACAAACCACGGAATTGCAGGATTTGTTTCCATTGAGGCAAATCCTATAATCAATCCCTGCATTAAACAAAACAATAATAAATACCACACCGAATTTTTCTTGCACGAGAAAACAAATTTAAGTACTAACCTTAATGATTTGTTTGGTAATACCATAATTGCAGCAATAGTTGGTCCAAATCCACCAATTACATGAATCAATGTAAAAATGCCTTGCGACGAATCGACAATATTATTATTTGTCAGGAGCGCCAGTCCCCACCAACACATCCATGTGATGGCGAAAGTTATACTTATATATTTGATGACCTTCTTTTTGTCCATACTCTTGTCTCCAAATTTATGTTTCTTAATCCTATCCAGCCCATACAATTGAACTTCGGTCAATGCAAGTTCTCTGACCCCGAATTCCTTAGAGAACCCTTATCGGAAAAAACATATAATTCTTTCCTGTCTCCGTGCATGTGAAATCGTGAACGGCCCCATTTCATTCAACTCAAATAGGTTCCTTCTTTTCTTACATTAACGAACGCAACCGTATCTTCGCTATTTCTTTTTTATATTTTTGTAAATCATTCTTTGAAAAAGGCTTTCCGTGTGCAGGATAAATCCATTCTGCATCTGTACCAATCATAGCCGCCCACGATTTTTCAAACTGCTTCTTATCCTCTATCCAAATAATCAGTCGCTTAATGCTCGGAAAATCATTCATTGCTGCATCCCCGCAAAAAATTACATTTCCACATTGAAGAGATATGGAATCCGAAGTATGCCCCGGTGTAAATAATATTTTACCTTGAAGTAACTCTTCCAGTTCCTTTTGATTTTCCTCTGTAATTTCAATGAATCTCTCATCAAACTCATCTTCAATCGCAGGAAATAAATGTTCCGCCTTGCCAAACAAACCCATAAGCTTGCAAAAAATCCATGCCAGTATCGTACTGCAGCCGCCTTCAAAAGAATTTTGACCTCTTTTTAACGTTGGCATCGCCTTGTCGCTCATAATCACCTTTAAATCTTGATTTTCATGCATAAACTCATTTAAAAATCCTGCATGGTCGTCATGGGCATGTGTCAAAAACACATATTTTATCTCGGACAATTTTATATTCTTCTTGTTCAGTTTCTTTTCTACGTCCCTAAGACTATGTTCATACCCCGTATCCACCATAATGTAACCGTCCAAACCAGGGTATACATAGGTATTCATAATAATATTGCCTGCATTAAAAATATTCATAACAGCTACCTCTATTTATAAAAATCCCGGCGCATCAAATACCATCCCATGCTCCAGAAGATGGTCAATAAACAGCTTGTAATACCCCGGCAACATTTCTTCGGTCTCATCATGAGCGTGAAGCAAAATGATATGCCTGTTGTTCTCGCCAAACAAT
>CAZIQL010000127.1:0-2201 GCA_964541485.1 uncultured Lachnospiraceae bacterium | reverse complement strand
GAAGAATTAGTCGCAAGAGGTCTGATTGCACAGGTAACAGACGAAGAAGAAATTAAGGAAATGGTAAACAATGGTAAGGCCGTATTTTACATCGGCTTTGACCCGACCGCAGACAGCCTTCATGTAGGACATTTCATGGCTCTTTGCTTAATGAAGCGTCTTCAGATGGCAGGAAATAAGCCAATCGCGTTAATTGGTGGCGGTACTGCTATGATCGGTGACCCAACCGGAAAGACCGATATGAGAAAGATGATGACAAAGGAAACGATTGCTTACAACTGCGAATGCTTTAAGAAGCAGATGAGCCGCTTCATCGATTTCTCTGAGGGTAAGGCAATTATGGTAAACAACGCGGATTGGATTTTGGACCTGAATTACATTGATGTACTTCGTGAGGTTGGTCCGCACTTTTCCGTGAATCGTATGTTAACAGCAGAATGTTACAAGCAGAGAATGGAAAGAGGTTTAAGCTTCTTAGAGTTTAACTACATGATTATGCAGAGCTACGATTTCCTTTCCCTGTTCCAGAAGTACGGCTGTAACATGCAGTTCGGTGGTGACGACCAGTGGAGCAATATGCTTGGCGGTACAGAACTGATCCGCAGAAAGCTTGGCAAGGATGCTTACGCTATGACCATTAACCTTCTGTTAAACTCCGAAGGAAAGAAGATGGGCAAGACAGAATCCGGTGCGGTTTGGCTGGATAAAAACAAGACCTCCCCATTCGAATTCTTCCAGTACTGGAGAAATGTAAGCGATAATGATGTTATTAAGTGCTTAAAGATGTTAACCTTCCTTCCAATCGAAGAAATTGTTGCTATGGAAGCATGGGAAGGCAGCGAACTTAATAAGGCAAAGGAAATTCTTGCATTTGAGCTTACAAAGCTTGTACATGGTGAGGAAGAGGCAAATAAGGCACTGGAAGCAAGTAAGGCACTCTTTGCAGGCGGCGGAAACCTTGAAAATATGCCGACGACGGAGCTGACAGAGGAGAACTTTAAGGATGGAGCAATCGATATCATTTCCATGCTTGTGGTATCCGGTCTGGTTACCTCCCGTTCCGAAGGTCGCCGTGCCGTAGAGCAGGGCGGAGTCACCGTAGATGGCGAAAAGGTAACTGACTTTGCAAAGACCTTTACAAAGGAAGAGTTGTCCGGGGAAGGAAAGATTGTAAAGAGAGGTAAGAAGAACTTCAACCGTATTATGGCAAAATAAGAGAAAACAGAATAGAGCGAAAGTATAGTATGCAAAAGAAAATCCGCAGTGTTTGGGGAAGAAGCCCGATACTGCGGATTTTTTACGTAGTGCTAAAAAAACAATAGACGGAGAGCAAATAACAGAAGCAAATGCACCGGATAAAAGCTATAGAAGAACCACTTTGGCAATTGTGTTCCTCTTTTGCCGTTGTAAAACCACACAGGGAGGAAGGCAAGAGGGGCAGAGTATTCCCAAAAGGTACAAAGTGCACCAAACAGGCACTGGTGTTTTTTGCTGTCACGCAACAAATAGAGCAGGACAATTAAAAGAATGCCAAAGGCATCGTAATCGGTCTGTAAGAAGTAAGCAACCATCATGCCGATAAAGATAAGGAGATAGGGAAGGAAGGTGCGTTTTGGATACCGCTTTTCCAGATCGTTCATTCCCCACAATACCAGAACTCCGATGAACAGGGTGAAAAATACATTCTGCAACTGCAAATCAAAGATAGTATTATAAAAGGCCAGATCAAACGGAATTTCTGAGAGTACGGCAAGTAAGGCCAGACGCAGTGCATAGCGTGCCACGTTTTTTGTATGGAGAAAACCTTCTACCAAGAGAAAACAGTAAAGTGGAAAGGACAGACGCCCGATAAGCCGTAATACAAAATTTACGTTGTACCAAAATTCGTAATCACCGACTGAAAATTGGAACGAGGTACCGGCAAGAACCGCTGAGGAAATCTGCGGAAGCAGTCCGTTTTCTAACAGTGCAGCGCCGATATGGTCCAAAAACATAGTAATCAGTGCAATCCATTTCAGGTGGGAACCGGTTAATCCGGAAAAACCGGATGGGTGTTTTGTTGATTTCATTTGACTTCTCTTCCTTCCTTGATTTGTTTAAATTGTACTTGGTAATCGGGATGATTTCAAGAGGGAAAAGGAGAAACGATAGTGTAAACTTTTATTCGGATTTAACAGGACAGAGGTACCCCTGAAATAAAG
>CAZIQL010000126.1:0-2264 GCA_964541485.1 uncultured Lachnospiraceae bacterium | reverse complement strand
AGAGCACTTGACTTTTAATCAAGGTGTCGCGGGTTCGAGTCCCGCGTAGCTCATTACGAAAGCACATATTCCTTTTGGAAATGTGCTTTTTTTATATTAAACATAGAAAGTGTTTCAGTTCTGTGATAAAATAAAGTTACGTCTGAAACAGAGGGGTGAAAATGTGCGCAATTTATTGAAAGACTGTATCATTGTCATGGGACATGCTATTTGTGCAGTGATTGTATTGTTCTGTATTATAAAAAGTGACGAGATATTAAAAGAAGAAAAAAAGATAGCAACTGTGGCAACACCCATACCAGAGGAAAATTTGAAGGAAGACACAAATGCTCCGGAAAATGAAACAGTAACTGGTACGCCGGTTCCAAGTAACAGTCCGTTACCGACAGAGACACCTGTCGTAACGTCCCCGGCGCCAACGGAGAGTCCAATCATAACGATGGCACCAACAGAAACTGTACCGCCAACTGTAACGCCAATGCCAACAGCGTCTCCAACACCGACCGAGCAGGAAATATGGAATCAGGTGAGAAAAGATGTACTTGCGAAAGTGGAAAACGGTGACTATGCGGAGCTTGACGGAGAACGGTATAGCTGGTGGTTCCGGAGAAAAACAAATCAGGTTCCATCCGGCAGTGGAGAGCAGTTTGACATCGGAGAATATGAAGCATATTACCGGAATGAGGATGTTACGGAAGAGGATAAAGTAATTTACATTACAATTGACTGCGGATATGGAAGTTCGAACACATCGGTGATGTTAGATATATTTAAAAAGCACGATATCAAAGTAACGTTTTTTGTAACGGAGTATTTCGTAAAGGCAAATCCGGAGGATTTGAACCGAATGTTAGAAGAGGGACACATCGTAGGAAATCATTCGGTTTCGCATAAGGATATGACAAAGTTGACTGACCTTGAGGTTTATGAGGAAATTGTGGGCTGTGAGGAGGCGTTTTTTGAGGCAACCGGTCAGCAAATCAATCGCTATTTCCGTTTGCCGGGAGGTGCCTACAGCAAAAGGGTGCTACAGATGATGGAAGATCTCGGTTATGAGACAATGTTCTGGAGTATAGCCTACAATGATTATGATCTGAATAATCAGCCGACAGTGGAATGGATTTTAGATCATTTTGCAACGTATCATCATAACGGTGCACTGGTGCTGATGCACAATGATTCTGACGGAAACAGGGATGCTATGGATCAGGTTTTAACATATTTAAAAGAGCAGGGGTACCGTTTTGGAACGTTAGATGAGTTTGGAAATCAGGGAAATACGGATAATTAGTGAAAAAAGCAAAAAATGGGTAGTTTTTGTGCAAGAAAGACTAGCAAATATTTTGATTTCGGTTTATAATAGAACTGAAAAGTGAACTATTTAAGTTTTTACTTTAATAAAAGGAGGAAATTGAAATGAAATTCTTCGTAGACACAGCAAATGTGGAAGACATCAAGAAAGCAAATGACATGGGAGTTATTTGTGGTGTAACAACAAACCCATCCTTAATTGCAAAGGAAGGAAGAGACTTTGTAGAAGTAATCAAGGAGATTACAAGTATCGTGGATGGACCAATCAGTGGTGAAGTTAAGGCAACTACCGTAGATGCGGAAGGCATGATTAAAGAAGGTAGAGAAATTGCAAAGATTCACCCAAATATGGTTGTTAAGATTCCTATGACCGTAGAAGGTTTAAAGGCTACTAAGGTGCTTGCTTCTGAAGGTATCAAGACAAACGTAACCTTAATTTTCTCTGCTAACCAGGCATTATTAGCTGCAAGAGCAGGTGCTACATATGTATCCCCGTTCCTTGGCAGATTAGATGATATTTCTATGCCGGGTATTGATTTAATTCGTACTATTTCTGAGATTTTTGATATCTATGGATTAGAGACAGAAATTATCGCAGCAAGCGTAAGAAATCCAATTCACGTAACGGATTGTGCACTTGCAGGTGCTCATATTGCAACTGTTCCTTATAGTGTAATTGAGCAGATGACAAAGCATCCTTTGACAGATCAGGGTATTGAAAAGTTCCAGAAGGATTACAAGGCAGTTTTCGGCGAATAGGATAAAATAGAAAGGAATTTACGAACATGGCTAATATTGATACAATGTCCGTTAATGCGATTCGTGTGTTAGCAGCAGATGCGGTACAGAAGGCAAAGTCCGGTCATCCGGGTCTTCCTCTTGGTTGTGCGGCAGTAGCTTATGAGGTTTGGGCAAAGGAAATGAAGCACAATCCGGCAAATCCTGATTGGGCA
>CAZIQL010000125.1:0-2265 GCA_964541485.1 uncultured Lachnospiraceae bacterium | reverse complement strand
TTACGGCAGACCATGGCTGTGATCCGTCTACGCCATCTACCGACCATTCAAGAGAGCATGTGGCAGTGGTTGCCATTGGTGAAAAGGTAAAGGCAGGGGAAAATCTTGGCACAAGAACCAGCTTTGCAGATACAGGAGCAACGATTTTGGAGTACTTAGGTGTACAGGGAGAGATTGCAGGAAAATCATATCTTAAGGAGATTTTAAAGTAAGGTTTCGTGATAAAATTTAAGCAGAAAAACAAAAAGGGCGCCGCTTCTTGCGACGCTCTGATTTTGTGTTATGAAGGGGTTTTACAAAAAATAAAACCGAAATGAATCGGTTTTAAGAGAAGGAGCAGGGCTACAAGGATTCGAACCTTGAGATGACGGAGTCAGAGTCCGTTGCCTTACCGTTTGGCGATAGCCCTAAACTGTGTTCATTACTGACACGAATGATATTATATAACATATTTTTAGTTTTTGCAAGTACTTTTTTGAAAAAATTCAACTTTTTTTTCTGTGCTTTTTTGTAGACAGTATTTTTGAATAATGTTAAGATAAGTAGAGAGAAAATTGCAAAGGAGAGGAACTGGATGATGAAAAATAAAAAGGTCTTCTTTGGATATTCTTTGTGGATTGTATTGACATTGGCGGCATGTGCTGCACCGGTAAATAATAACGAGGTGGCGACAGAAGGGCCAGTGACAGAGGCGGAATTGAGTGAGACTCCAATGCCAACTGCGGCTCCGACGGAGACACTGACACCAACGAATACCATGGCTCCGCAGGAGACATTGACACCGACGAATACCCCAATGCCGACAAACACGCCGACACCGACCATGGCTCCACAGGAGACCTTGACGCCAACACCTGCAATTGCGGCAGAAAAGCTGGCATTTATGACGGATGCGGCAGAGGATGTGAGACTTCCGATTATCAGTGTCTATACGGAAAACGGTGCGGAGATTCTTTCCAGGGAAGAGTATGTAAACTGTGTGGTTGATGTGTTTAACACAGAGGACGAATTTGCAATGCTGGAAGTAGAAGGTGGTATCCGTGTCAGGGGAAATGCAAGTGCATATTACGGAGATGTGGATAAAATCCGAAAGTATGGAGTGCCTTATCGTATTAAGTTTTCAAAGAAACAGAACATGCTTGGATTAAATGACGGTGCGGAATGTAAGAGTTGGGTACTGTTACGTACAGGAAGCGATTTAATCCGCAATGATCTGGCGCTGAGCCTGGGACGGACCATTTTGTCGGAGGATAATTACTGCTCGGATTCTAAGTTTGTTTATCTGTATGTGAATGAGGTGTTTCAGGGAGTTTATCTTCTGGCAGAGCAGAATCAGGTGAATAAAAACAGGGTCAATGTTTATGAACCGGAGGAAGGCTATACCGGCACAGATATCGGTTATTATGTGGAAATGGATAATTATGCATTACAGGAGGAGCATTACTTTGGTATGCCGTATGAGGGGGCAACGGTAACGGATATCCAGGGTGTGACGAGAAGGTTTATCTATTCCTCATATTCTATCAAGAATGATATCTATTCGGAGGAACAAAAAACCTTTATCGGTTCGTATATGAAAAATATTTTTAAGCTTTTATACCGTGCGGTGGAAAAGGACGAGTACCTGACCTTTAATGAAGACTACACAAAACTGGTGGAGTCGGATTATACCAATGCAAAGGATGCTATTTGCGCGGTTTATGACATCAGGTCGGTAGTGGATGTATATATTTTATATGAGATTGTCCATGATTACGATTGTGGTGACGGCAGCTTTTTCTTTAGTGTGGATTTTTCGGAGGAAACGGTGGAGCCGAAGCTGAAATTTACTTCACCGTGGGATTTTGACTGGGCATATGGGGATAGTCCGACGGACATGTATTATGCGGGAGCGTACTGTTCCGAGGAATTTGCAGAGCAGTATAGCGACCGGTCCAATGTCTGGTTCATTCTCTTTATGAAAGAGGACTGGTTCGTAGAAATGGTAAAAGAACGTTGGGCCGAGCTTCAGGCAGAGGGCTCATTGATGGCCTGTGTGGAGGCAGAACGTGAATTCATTGAACTGTATGAAAAGGAACTGACCGTGTCAAAGAGCAGTGCGGTGAAGAATGCACATAGCACTCTTGACTGGGTGGAAAAACGAATTGCTTGGCTGGATGAAGAATGGCTTCCGGCTGAATAAATAGAAAAAATGAAAATGGAGGAAAATCCTATGAACAACGTACCAAACATGAAAGTGGGAATCGTAGCGGTAAGCCGTGACTG
>CAZIQL010000124.1:0-2622 GCA_964541485.1 uncultured Lachnospiraceae bacterium | reverse complement strand
GACCCTTGGGAATGGAGAATGCGTGTATTGGAGGAACGGGATGATATTGCCTATGGAAAGGTTTTCTTCGGGACAAGCGGATACATTACAAAAGAGTGGTATCCTTATTTTCTGGCAGTCCGCAGACAGGGACTTGTTTTTGATGAGTGGTATGATGCGGGAAAAGCCGGGCAACTCGAAAAAAGAATATATGAAACCATAGAGCGAAACGGGCCTACGGCGCTTCATGATTTAAAGAGAGAATGTGGGATTAGCAAGGAAACTTCCGGACAATTTGACCGGGCGCTCACCAATCTGCAAAAGAATCTGTTCCTTACGATGTGCGGAAGAAAACAAAAATTGAGTCGCACGGGAGAACCGTATGGTTGGAACAGTACAGTGTTTACCACGGTGGAAGATTTTTGGGGTGAAGACTTGTCAATTGACATATCTGCCAAGGAAGCGTATGAGAAAATAAAGGGACGTATTTTGCTGTTGAATCCGGAAGCCAAAGAGAAGGATATTAAGAAGTTTATAGGGTGAAAGCATTTAGAGGATATCTGGCATGCAATGAGAAAATAGTATGAGGAGATGTACCAATGATAGCAGAGGAATTATGGCGCAAATTTTGCGATGAAATGAAAATAGATGAAGCCACTCCTTACGAAACCTGGTCTTTTGGTGGCGAAGCGGATATTGCGGATGCATTGTTGGAGCTGGTGCTAGTGGGACGCAAATTTGGTACGGCCAGCGCTTATGCTGAGTACTTCGAAGAGGGCACGCAGGATGATTTGCCACAAGTTGGCGATTACAGTGTGCTTTTGAAGTCGGGTGGAGAAGCAGTTTGTGTAATCAAAAACTATGATGTTTATATTCGTCCCTTTGAAGCGGTACCGCCATTTCACGCATATGCGGAGGGTGAAGCCGATCGCTCGCTAGAAAACTGGCGAGATATTCATACTAAATTCTTCCGTCCAAGATTAGAGTTGATTGATAAGCCTCTGAATGCCAAGTCTCTTATCGTGTGTGAGAAATTTACTGTAGAGTATACAGCAGAATCTGGGATGAAGAAAGCAGATGAGTTATTTTTTGTTGAACCATCCATGACGTATGCAGAGGAGATAAGTTCCTACAGGGAAGAGATGTTAGCGGCGGAATCCAGTTTTGATGGTTGTTTATCCATGAAGCGAATGCCAGACCCGAAGGAGTACACAGAGTATTGTACTGAGTGGGCGAATCCCGGCAGGGTTCTAAAGGAGAATGGTGCCAGGGGAACCGTCCTTCTGTGCATTCGAAAGGCAGACAATAAAATGGTTGGATGTATGCAGGTGCATCATGTCTTGAATGAACAAATGAAAAATATAACAGGACATGTGGGATATTCTGTTCGTCCCTCTGAGAGAAGAAAGGGATATGCCACACAGATGCTGGCAAAAGCAAAGGATTATCTCTCATCCTTTGGCTTTTCTGAAATATACGTTAGTTGCCTCCCAGAGAATGAAGCAAGCCGGAGAACTATTCTTGCGAATGGTGGAGAATACATAGAAACTGTTTATTTGGAAGCGGACAAGGTGGATTTGGAGAGGTATAGAATTATTTTATAAAAAGCAGAGAAAGCGTGGGCTGCTTTGCTGTCTGATATTTTGAAAATTTCACAAAGTCTTGGCTTTTCCTAATAGGTTGTGCATTTTTTGAAAAGGAATACTATGCTAATGTTGAAAAAAATATATTATTTAAGCTTCGGAGTGTTGAAAAAAATATACTTTTCTTTGTGCTAAGTGTTGAAAAAAATATATTTTTTGATAAAATGAATAAAAAAAGATGTTATCATCAGAATATCAATAGATGGAAGGTGAGAATGATGTTTAAAAGAAAAGTATATGATGAATTACTGGCATGGAAGAAAGAGTGGGACGGGAAATATGCATGTTTGCTTGAAGGGGCAAGACGTGTAGGAAAGACAACAATTGCAGAGGAATTTGCCCGAAATGAATATGATTCCTATATACTGATTGATTTTTCAAATACCAGTAAGGAAATGATGGATATATTTGATGACATTTCAAAACTTGACCGCTTTTTTTTAAGGTTGCAGATGGAAGCCGGAGTAGAACTTTATGAAAGAAAATCAGTAATCATATTTGATGAGATTCAGTTGTTTCCAAAGGCGAGACAGGCAATCAAGCATCTTGTGAAGGATGGTAGATATGATTATATTGAAACCGGTTCTTTGATATCCATAAAGAAAAATGTAAAGAATATATTGCTTCCGTCTGAGGAACATAAGATTCATGTATATCCGATGGATTATGAGGAATTTTTGTGGGCTACAGGGGGAAATCCCAATGTTCTTGATATGGCGTATAAGAGTAATATGGAGCTCGGTAACGCTGCAAACCGTAATGCCATGAGAGATTTTCGTATCTATATGGCTGTGGGAGGAATGCCACAGGCAGTAGAATGCTATATTTCTACAAATAGTTTTGAGTCTGTGGATAAAGTGAAACGTGAAATACTGGAACTGTATTATGATGATTTAAAAAAGATTGATGCATCGGGCAGAATAACAGATATGTATGAATCTGTTCCGTGTCAGCTTGCGGCAAAGAAGAAGCATTATGCGATTACTACAGCTACCGGAAA
>CAZIQL010000123.1:0-2688 GCA_964541485.1 uncultured Lachnospiraceae bacterium | reverse complement strand
CAGTTATTACATCAGGGAACCGATATCATTCCGCTTCAGTTCCTTGGCTTTAAGAACAACCAGATGGGCAGAGACGTTTTGATTCAGGACAGCACAAGCCAGCAGAAGCTCTGCGCCAATGTAGTGGCTCAGATTGTGGCATTTGCATGTGGTAAGGAAGATACAGACCGCAACAAGAACTTTGAGGGTGGCCGTCCATCCAGCATCATCATCGGCGAGCAGCTGACGCCGGAAGCACTTGGTGCAATTCTTGCGCACTTTGAGAACAAGGTGATGTTCCAGGGCTTTGTATGGAATATCAATAGCTTTGACCAGGAAGGCGTACAGCTTGGCAAGGTGCTTGCAAAGAGAGTTCTGGCACATGAGACAGACGGTGCGTTGAAGGTTTACAGTGAGTTGTTAAACATCTGATCTTCAAGGGGAATGGTTGTAGCCTTTTCGTTCTTTTGAACGGCAGTCATAAACAGAAGAACCCGGACCGAAAACTCGGATCCGGGTTCTTCTATTCCTATCTTTTCAAAAGAACAGACGGGCAGAGCCGCACGGTATGCCGATGCATGTATGGCAAGAAAGAATCTCTTCAATAGAAAATCCGCAACATGTGAAAACAAGAACACAAGGAATGAAAAGAAAGATTGTGATAACATTGCTATAATGACAGTAAATAGAGAGGCAAAGGGGGTATTTTTGTGGCAATTTATTTGAATCAGGTAGGTTATATTAATCGTGCAAGAAAAGTGGCAACTGCAACTAAGGCAGGAAAATACCAGGTGGTGAATGCAAAGACAGGACAGCAGGTATGGGAATGTGACTGTGAAATCGGGGGTTATGATGCTGCTGCGGGAGAAGAGACCTTTGCAGTGGATGTTTCGCATGTGGCGGAAACGGGAGAATATTACATAACAGGAGAAGACGGAGCAAAATCTCATACATTTACAGTGTCGGAAAAACCATATGAAAAGTTACATCGGGACATGATGAAGGCACTTTATTTTCAGCGATGCGGATGTGAACTTAAGGCAGAGCATGCCGGTGTTTATACACATGCGGCTTGTCATACAGAGTCGGCAATTTTGCTGGAGGATTATTTAAACAAGACCGAACACCCCAAGACCTTTGATATGCGGGGTGGATGGCATGATGCCGGAGACTTCGGAAGATATTCTACGGCAGCAGCGGTGGCTTTGGGGCATTTATTGTATGCATATGAATTGTTCCCGGAAAGCTTTACGGAAGAACTGAACATTCCGGAAAGCGGAAATGATATGCCGGATATTTTAAATGAATGTATGTATGAACTGGAATGGCTGATGAAAATGCAAACGGAAGACGGAGGCGTTTATCATAAGCTGACAGCGTGGTGCCATGCTCCGTTTATTATGCCGGAAGAGGATCATGATCCGTTCTTGCTTTATCCGGTGTCTTCGCTTGCAGTGGCAGATTACGCGGCGATTATGGCGCAGGCATCCCGAGTATATAAAAAGTTCCGTCCGGAATTTGCAGGGGAAGCATTGGAGAGGGCAAAAAAGTCATGGGAGTGGCTTGCGAAGAATCCGTATGTCGGATTCCAGAATCCGGAAGGAAGCAATACCGGAGAATATGGCGACAGTGACGATAATGATGAGCGTTTTTGGGCGGCCTGTGAACTTGCAAAAACAGACATTGCAAACAGGGAAGAATATATTGCAGCAGCAAAAGAATATGGAGAGAAAGTAAGCAAGACTGATTTTGGCTGGGTGGATGTTTCTGCCCTTGGCTCTATGGCGGTGTTGACAGAAAAGTCGGCGTTTACAAAAGAATTGGTACAGGAAGTAACACAGGCGGTGTTTGCAGAAGCGAATCGCTTGTTGAAGATTCAGGAGGAATCCGGTTACGGCATAGCGATGCTTCCGGATGATTACTGTTGGGGCAGTAATATGGCTGTTTGTAACAGAGGAATGTTATTTGTTCTCTGTGCTTTGGATGCAGGGGAAGAGGCAGAAAAATATAAAGAAGCGGCACTGGCGCAGTTACATTATTTGCTTGGCAGAAACGCAACAGATTACAGTTATGTAACCGGTCATGGAGAGCATTCATATAAGAATCCGCACAACAGACCTTCAGCATGTGATGGCATTGACGAGCCGATGCCGGGCTGGGTAAGCGGTGGCCCGTTTATGACACCGGCTGACGCGGCGGCAAGAGAAAAGATTCCGGCAGGAACACCGCCGATGAAGTGTTATTTGGATGATATCGGCAGTTATTCCACAAATGAAATTACAATTTACTGGAATTCTCCGGCAATCTTTTTAACGGCTTTTTTTAATAAAACCGTCTAATCTGAGGCAACAACGGGAAAGGGGATTACAAAAATGAAAAAATGGAAATGGGGTTTACTTGCATTTCTTCTGATGTTTTCGATAGCGGCGTGTGCACCGGATAACACAAACCGGACGGAAGGGGGACCGACACAGGCGGAAGAGCCGACCCAGATGCCAGAGCCGACCCAGATGCCAGAGGCGACTTCGACGCCAAAGCCGACAGAGGTTCCGTTTGCGGTAAAGGATGTTCTTGGACAGCACGGAATGAAGGCCGGAACCTGTTTGAGCGCTTATATGACGACGCACAAGAAAAGTCTGGAGATTATCAAGGAGAATTTCAACAGCATTACGTTTGAAAACGAGATGAAGCCGGACTACATATTGGATC
>CAZIQL010000122.1:0-2781 GCA_964541485.1 uncultured Lachnospiraceae bacterium | reverse complement strand
TTTTCAAGGGCTCGACGAGATTTCTATAACAAAATATAACAGTTATTAAATCCCTTAAAATACCTCAAGTGGGAATTAGAATTTATCTATTCGACCTATTCCAGTTGGTCGAACTGATTACATATACAGTTCTTCATTCAGTATACAGCTTTTTCCTTAAAATTTCAATTTCTCTGTGTACTCCGTTTCTATTGACACCACTCCATAATAATCGCAAAATCCTCCGGATGAAGTCCATGTACATCATCTTCGTAGCTTATAAATTTGTATTCTTTTCCTGCTTCTTCTAATGCCTTTACCATTTTCTCTGCTTGTCCGAAAGATACTCTTTCATCCAATTTACTATGTATAATCAGCAACGGACACTTAATTTCTTCAGCCCAATAAGTAGCAGAACGTTTCTCATATGCCTCCGGGTCACTCTTTGGAGCATATCCGACTAATTCCTTAAAAACCTGCTGCATATCTGACCTTTCTTCATAAGCCATAAAAGAATCTGCCAATCCCGATATGACAACAGCTTTTTTTATCCTGTCATCTTCACGCGCAGCCATATAAGTCATCATCCCGCCTCTGGATACTCCCATCATATAAAGCTGCTCCATATCCACAAAAGCAAACTCTTCACATAAGTCAATGAGTTTTAATACATCATGCAAATCTGCTCCGCCAAACTCGTCCTTTCCTGTACCACCATCAACACCCCGGTACTGCGTGGCAAAAATAATTTTCCCTGAAGATTCCGCCAGATACGCAATATATTCCGGCTTATTTGCACTATACTCCCTATTCCCACCCCGATTATAAATAATACATGGATAAGCTTCTTTCTCCTCGATACATGCATTTGGTACAGAAAGATAGGAAACCACTTCACAATCATCACTTTGATATCTCACTTTATAAGTAGAAACTTCAACTCCCGCAGATATTATTCGTCCCAAGTCCAATTTTTCAATGCTAATAAGATCTTCTCTACTTTCATATTGCTCTATATCCCAAGCATCTTCTCCGTTTTCTTTTCCGCAGGCACATACGTTTAAAAATACGAGACATAGTATCGTAAAAAACGTAAATTTTCTCTTCATTACTCAATTCTCCCTTGTTTTCCGAAGGAAAATGCGAGCTCACACGCGAGCAGAGGATTTTCCTCCTTATACTCACCGTACATAATGCACGCACTTTTCCTCATACTGGTCTCTTGCTTCCGGGACCGAATCAGGATGTCCGATGAAAATAATATTGAGTGGGACCTTTTTATCGCCAAGCTCCAAAATCTCTGCCACCTTCTTTTCCGCTCTCTTTTGCGGATGAATGCCGCACCACACAGCACCAAGTCCCAAATCCGTAGCACGAAGCAGAATATTTTCCGTGGCTGCACTACAATCCTGAATCCAATACGTTGCAAGCTGCATCGGCAATGCCCTGGATAAATTTCCGCAAACCACAATCGCAAGCTTTGCCTTGAGGTTTGTGAATTTGGACGCACTTCTAAGCTTCTGCAATGCTTCTTCCTGCGTAACCACATAAAAATCCCATGGTTTTCGGTTGCAGGCACTCGGTCCACTCATCGCTGCATGCAGGAGCTCCTCTATCATCTCCTCAGCAACCGGTTCCTCCGTAAACTTTCTGACACTTCTTCTTTTTAATAAGACATCCTTTAATTCCATAAATCTCTTTTCCTGCCTTCCCTGCTATTCATACTATACATACTATATTACATTTCCTATGCTGTATCATCCTCAGCCCAACACTTCAAATGCCGCAATCACACGCAGCATATCATACTCAAAATTTTCTCTTCCGTACGCATCCAGAAAACAATCCGTGTATGCATCCGTCTTCAAATTGTAATTGAGCGACCACAACGCCCAATAAAGGTCCATGTGCTTATCGCCGACACCGGATAACGGAAAGTCAATCAATGCGCTGAACTCCCAATCGTTAAGCACTACATTCGGCAGACAGTAATCACCGTGAATCAGCGTGTCGCACTTAACGCGATGGTAGTTCTCTTTTATGATTTCCTTCGCTTCTTCCTCCGCTCCTATCGGGAATCGGTTCAGCTTCACATACTCTTCATACGTACCTTCTTCACCCTCTGCCAGTTCCCGGTACCGCTGCATCCTCGGTGATAACGGAAGTCCTTCCATTGGTGTCGCATGTAATTTTCTTAACGTCTCTGCCATCACCCGGCACAGCCTCTCCGGCTCATCCAAGTAGTGTATCAAATCTTCTCCGATGGCTTCCCTGGTAACAAGATAATCCTTTTCTTCGGTCACGTACGCAACCACTTCCGCGCCAAGCGAAAGCTTTGCAAACAGTTTGCTGCGCTCTGCCTCGTCTTTTAGGGTTCCTTTTGGCGATACCTTTGTGTAATATCCTAAGTCACTGTAATATACCTTCGCAATATCGCTGGAGCTGCTGTCATAGACAGTTCCCTGCAAATATGGGTGTATCTGTACAGGAAAATCTTTTATATTAATTTCTGTTTTTGTCTTAATCATTGGTCTTCCTCTTGTTTTGCAAAATAATGCTCTGTCGCATATAAATACTGTTGCTCAAATACCCTTGCCGCCTGTTTGCTTACCTTACGAAACGGTGTCATCATATCAAACGCATGGAAACAGTTTGGGTAGACATCGACCTTTGCCTCCACACCTGCCTTTTGCAGGTTTTCGATAAAGCTAAGTGTCTCGCAGTAAAACGGCTCTATATCACCGACAAATGTATACGCCGGTGGCAAATTTGTATAATCCTTCCGGCGCGCCGCCGCCGCAT
>CAZIQL010000121.1:0-2822 GCA_964541485.1 uncultured Lachnospiraceae bacterium | reverse complement strand
GGTTTCTTTGCTACACATATTCATTTTTATCAAACCATCACGAAAAACCATCAAAAAGCCAGCCCATCAAAAACTTTGATTACCCCACTTTGTGTGTGTTGGTGCAGGGACTTTTTTTGAAAATTCATATTGACAAGACGGTTTACATGATGTAAACTAAAGAAAAAAACAGGACTACAACATGTAAACCAAAAAAAGGAGAGTAAAGATATGAGTGAATTATCAATGGGAGCAATTGAATCTAGATTTGCAGATATTATCTGGCAGAGAGAGCCGATTAGCTCAACAGAATTAGTTAAATTGGCATTAGAAGAGTTCGGATGGAAAAAGTCAACAACTTATACCGTATTGCGCAGATTATGTGAGAGAGGTATTTTTCAGAATAAAGATGGTGCGGTTACATCCCTGATATCTAAACAAGATTTTTATGCGTTGCAGAGCGAGCAGTTTGTAGAAGGTACGTTTGCAGGCTCACTTCCAGCATTTCTAACAGCATTTGCTACAAGAAAAAAATTTTCTGAAGCAGAAATTGTGGAATTGGAAAACTTAATTAAATCGTATCGGAGGGAACAGAGATGATGGTTTTTTGTCAAAATGTGTTATTGAATGTAGTCAACATGAGTGTTACAGCAAGTATCATCATTGTCTTTGTCCTGCTTGCACGTCTCATGTTGAAAAAGAGTCCAAAGATTTTTTCATATATTTTGTGGGTGGTTGTTTTATTCCGTTTATTATGCCCGGTATCAGTCACGACAAATTTTTCACTGTTAGGTTTATTTGACGTAACTGCAAGAGAAGAAACCAAGCATACTACCTCTCTGGATTATATTCCACAGGAAATAGACACTACCTATTTGAATGAAATCGTGATTCCGAATGAGGAAACAACTCCGACAGGACAGGGAACAGCATCCCAGCAAAACTATAATATTTTGCCTGAAATAAAGGAGAGCGGTGACGTTTTAGCAGACGAGGTAACACTTACTATAAAGTGGAGTCCAATGATGATTGCTGCAGCAGCATGGATGGCAGGTATGGTAGGAATATTTGCGTATAGTGTATTTCGGTTGCTTCGTATACATCGCAGCTTGGTGGGTGCGGTTCATATGCGAGATAATATTTATCTTGCAGACTACATAGATTCTCCTTTTGTGATTGGACTCATTTTACCGAAAATTTTTCTTCCATCCAATTTGTTAGAGCAGGAATTGGAATACATTATCTTACATGAACAACATCACATCAGACGCGGAGACCATATAGTAAAATGGCTATCGTTCCTTGCATTATGTATTCATTGGTTCAATCCATTGGTGTGGGTGGCATTTATTTTATCAAGTAAGGATATGGAAATGAGCTGTGATGAAGCAGTAGTCAAGAAATTCGGTGGAGAAATTCAGGAGGAATATTCTGCGTCTTTATTAAGTCTTGCAACAGGTAGACGTATTATTGCCGGAACACCGCTGGCGTTCGGTGAAGGAAATACAAAGAGCAGAATAAAAAACGTATTGAAGTGGAAAAAACCAAGGGTCTGGATATCGGCTGTGGCTGTGGTGTTTTGTGTGGTAGCCATAGCTTGGTGTGTCGGAAATCCTAATGTAGATGCACAGGCAAATAATGAAGGAAATGATATATTAGGAGAAGATATTCAGAACAGTAATGAAGATGCAGAAAGTGCAGATTCCGGGGAACCTGATATAGGTCAGGAAAGTAATCCGTTAGAAAATTCCGGATTCGACAGTACACTGCCATTGATGCCGAAACAAGGCGAATATGGTTCTGTGGAGGATATAGCCTTTTATTGCGAACTTGCTTCTTTAGGAAAACCATTTCAAGATATGAGTAAGGAGCGAGGAGAAAAAATACTGAAGGAATACGAAGGGCTGTTAGAGAATTATACAATGATTGCAAGAGAAAGTGAGGATGGAAAAACTGCTTATATTGTCGGCGTATATAATGAAACGTTGGAAAAGAGTGTTTTCTATATGAAGTACAGTATGGAACTTGGAATTGGAGAAGATGAAACAGTTCAACTTTTATATGATGCGGTAGACGAAGATGCAGTTAATGCGGCAATTGGAGAAGGAAAGTATCCGGAGGAAGGACACATAATTAAGAACAGTGAGATTTATTTTTCCTCGAATTATGATGTCATATTGATTCAGCCGAGAGAGTCGGAATTGAAATTCGATACAGTATTTAACAGATATCTATATACGCCAAATGGTCGAGCGTATATGATAGATGCTGCATCTCGCGGAATTGCTTTGACCGGATGCGAAGAACCTTATATTTATATTTACTTAATCTCTGAGGAATTTGGAGAAATCGCAGAACGGATACCGATTACGAAGGCGGAAGCAGAAGCCATTATGACAGAGGAAAGAGTGGAGCTTACGAAAGGCTACGGCTTCTGTGCCAGTCTCCATTACAACGGAAAAACGACATATTATACAGAGATGACGAAGGCACCGCAAAGTGTGATTGATCTAGCAGTAGAAAGATGTAATTATAAATTTGCAACCCCAAGCGATATTGATGAACCGATTGTAAAGGCTGTATTGGAATGCGATTGGTTAAAAGAAGAAATCTATGTAGAAGGAGAAGTTCTGGAACGTTTAAGAGAAATTCTTACAAATGCAGAATTCGGATTTGTTGGTTCGTGTGGTTATGGTGCAAAACTTACCCTTACACTTGACAGCGGAGAAGAATTAGTCGTGTTTAAAGGCTGTGATGGATGCGATTCTATGGTGTTCGGTTCCTATGGAGGATACTTTATTGGAGACAAAGAGAACACGGAATTTTGGAAGATGTTTGGTTTG
>CAZIQL010000120.1:0-2949 GCA_964541485.1 uncultured Lachnospiraceae bacterium | reverse complement strand
AGACAAGAATTGAGCTGCGCCAGATTGGTGTGCGTGATGAGACAAAGATTTTAGGTGGTATCGGTGTGTGCGGACGTGCGCTCTGTTGCCATTCCTACCTGACCGATTTCATTCCGGTATCCATTAAAATGGCAAAGGAGCAGAATCTGTCCCTGAACCCAACCAAGATTTCCGGCGTGTGCGGAAGACTGATGTGTTGCCTTAAGAATGAGGAAGAGGCATATGAAGAATTAAACAGCAAGCTCCCGAATGTAGGAGATTTTGTTACAACGAAGGACGGCTTAAAGGGTGAGGTCCAGAGTACCAGTGTGTTAAAGCAGTTAGTCAAGGTTGTGGTAACTCTGGAAAATGATGAAAAGGAAGTAAAAGAGTATAAGGTAGAAGATTTGTATTTCAAACCACGTCGCAGAAAAGAGAGAGCAACTACGGATGATGCAGAGCTTCGTGCACTTGAGATGTTAGAAAAGAAGGAAGGCAGGTCTAACTTAGGAGACTAAGGAGGGCAGAACACGGGGCGCAGAGTGTATGGAAACGAAGCAGGAAAATGTGCTGAAACAAAACGGGGGAAGTCCATCGGATTTTGTGCTCAGGGAAGGCGAGCGCATCGATGATTTGCAACGGAACGGGTACCGGATTATTCAGAATGAAGAGAAATTCTGTTTTGGGATGGATGCGGTGCTGCTCTCTGGCTTTGCAAGGGTAAAGCCGGGAGAAACGGTGCTGGATCTTGGTACAGGTACGGGAATCATTCCGATTTTACTGGAAGCCAAAACAGAAGCAGGGCATCTGACGGCGTTGGAGATTCAGGAGGAAAGTGCCGACATGGCAAGACGAAGTGTGGCGCTGAACGGACTCTCAGAAAAAATCTCTGTCATAACCGGGGATATTAAGGAGGCATCCGCGCTCTTTGGGAAAGCGGTTTTTGATGTTGTAACAACGAACCCTCCGTATATGAATGACAATCACGGACTGAAAAACCCGGATCTGCCAAAGGCAATTGCCAGACACGAGGTGCTGTGCAGCCTGGAGGACGTTGTAAGGGAAGCTTCTCTTGTGCTAAAGCCAAACGGTAGACTGTACATGGTTCACCGGCCCTTCCGTCTGGCAGAGATTTTTGCCGTAATGCAAAAATACAAACTCGAGCCGAAGGCAATGCGCCTGGTGCACCCGTATGCAGACAAAGAGCCGAACATGGTGCTGGTGGAAGCGGTAAAGGGTGGAAAATCCATGATAAAGATTGCGCCGCCGCTGATTGTCTATAAAGAACCCGGAGTGTACACGGACGAGATTTATGACGTGTATGGATATTAATAGGAGAAAGCAGAATTCACGACAAGTGGGAAACAAACAGAAACAGAGGAAAGTGACATGGCAGGAACGCTTTATTTGTGTGCTACGCCCATCGGAAATCTGGAAGACATTACGTTCCGTGTGCTGCGGACGTTAAAGGAAGTGGATTTAATTGCAGCAGAGGATACCAGAAACAGTATCAAGCTGCTGAACCATTTTGAGATAAAGACTCCGATGACGAGCTATCATGAATACAATAAAATAGAAAAAGCAAAGGAACTGGTGGAAAAGCTGCTTGCCGGAACCAATATTGCTTTAATTACCGATGCCGGAACGCCCGGGATATCCGATCCCGGTGAAGACCTGGCGCGAATGGCAATTGAAGCGGGGGTTACGGTGACGTCACTTCCGGGAGCCTGTGCCTGCGTAACGGCATTGACCATTTCCGGATTACCTACCAGAAGATTTGCGTTTGAGGCGTTTTTGCCATCTGATAAAAAAGAGTGTAAGCAGGTGCTGGAGGAGTTGAAGGATGAGACCAGAACTATCATTCTCTACGAGGCACCGCACCGTTTGAAAAAGACACTGGCATTGCTCCTTGAAACCCTGGGAGACCGTCAGATGACGGTCTGCAGAGAGCTCACCAAAAAGCACGAGACAGCTGTCCGTGGAATGATTTCGCAGGTGATTGCCCATTTTGAAGCAGAGGAGCCTCGCGGAGAATGTGTGCTGGTGATTCACGGAAAAGAGTTTAATGAAATAGAAAAGGAAGCACAGGAAAAATGGAAAGAGCTGTCCGTGGAAGAGCATGTGGACTATTATATGTCACAAGGGATGGATAAAAAAGAGGCCATGAAGGCGGCAGCCGCAGACCGGGGACTTTCCAAACGGGATATTTATCAGGCGTTGCTTCAAAAATAAAGAATGATTCAAAAATAAAGGAAAAGGCACTTGTCTAAAAAAAGAGGTGACCCCCAAAAGTCAGACTTTTTGGAGTCACCTCAAAGATGAGTGCCTTAATTTGTTTTTGGCCTATTCTTTAATTAAGCCAGCAATCTGAGCCAATTCCTTGATGGAATCTTTAGATACCATTTTTCCGTGGTATTCGATGAGATCATCTCTGGTACCTGTAAAGGTATCAACAGGTTCAAACTTTCTAAGAATAATCATGTCTTCAGATACATAAATTTCTACAGGATCCTTTTCATTAAGATCCAAATTACGTCTTAATTCAATTGGTAAAGTGATTCTTCCAAGTTCATCCAGACGACGAACAATACCGGTATTTTTAACTTTCTGACCCATGGTAATCTCTCCTTCGTACCCAGTGTATTTTTTGTGGTTCTTATGTGTATTTGGGTATAGTCATTATAGCGCATTTGTGAAAAAAAGTAAAGAAAAACAGTGAAATTTAGCGAAAAATGTAAAAATTAATTCAAATAAGAAAGGAAATGGTGATATGCTGAACTACATCTGGGCACTTATGATTTTGATTGGCATTGGAACGGGGATTGCCACCGGGCGGATGGAGGAAATAGGAAACGGGGCATTGGAGTCTGCCGGCAGTGCCGTAACAGTCTGTATTACCATGCTCGGAATCCTCTCCATGTGGACGGGACTGATGCAGGTGGCAAGGGCAAGCGGACTGCTGACAAGGAT
>CAZIQL010000119.1:0-2957 GCA_964541485.1 uncultured Lachnospiraceae bacterium | reverse complement strand
GCTCCTTCTCCTGCTTGTATCTGTTTATCAGGATAATGGAATAGTCCATGGAAAGAATCAACTGTAATATGGAAGAAATCGAGGAGGTAATACCTGATACACTTCCCAGTAAGTAGTTCGTGCCCATATTGAGCAAAACTGCAACTCCGATTCCAATGAGGAAAAGGAAAGGTTCAATCCAGGAACCGCACATAACAAATAAAATAATCATCAGAATTCCGATGGCTGACCCCAAAATCCAAACCGGAATACTCGGTATACCGGAATTATCGCTGGCCCATACCATCGTATATCCCGTAAAATTGCTGTCTAATGCGTTTTCGATAGACTCCATCTCTTCGGACTCATACTCATATTTTGAGTTGATCACAAAGAGGGTATGATTTTCTTTATTATATTCCGTACTGTCAGCGTCATAAGAAACACTGTCTACATAATCCATGCTTTGTAATGCTTCCAGTACCGTTTCCTTCTCTTCTGCTGTTAAATCATCAAACATAACACGGATTGTCTGACTTGTTTCCATTTCCGGGAAATCTTCCGTCATGATATCCATTCCGATTTTCATTGCAGAATCATCCGGCAGATATTTTGTCATATCTTCGTTGATTTCTACCTTCTGCATCAGAAAAACACTTCCGATTGCCAACACTAACATCACTGCCAATATTGCAAACCGGAACTCTACCACAAATGAAGCTAATTTCTTTTTCATTCTTTCAACCTCCTAAAAATTCTATATTTGACTTTTTTCATGTGCTCAAATATAATAAACATGTGTTGTTTTTGCAACCAACACTTAAAAGTTGAATGGATATAAAAGCAACACTTTTCTCTAAGACTGTCGCTTTTACGACCAAGTTTATAAACATTTAACAATTATAAATCCAGGTGAGAGGTAACCGATGAATCAAAGAATTATGCTGACAAAAAAACTACTGAAGGACAGTCTGACAGAACTGTTGCAGACCCAGAGCATACACCACATTTCCATCCGGGAGCTTTGCGAAAAAGCCGGTATTAACCGGTCAACTTTTTATAAATATTACGGAAGTCAGTTTGATTTACTGGAAGAAATGGAAAAAGACCTGTTAGAAGCTACGGAACACTTTTTATCCCAGCAGACAGACATAAAAAATGCAATGGTACTTGAACAAACCTTAAAATACCTTGAAACAGATATTGATTTTGTCCGCCTGCTTATTAACTCCAATGTGGATCCTACCTTTGCGAACAAATTATTTTCGCTGACGCCAATCCAACACATGCTGAAAGACGTGTTTGAAAACACAAGTAATCCGGAGGAATACGAATACATCACAAACCTTCTGATTCACGGCGCCTATCAGGTGGTATGCATGTGGCTGAATAAAGAAAACAGAGAACCTCCCGAATGGATGGCTCATTTTTTGGTTAAAAACTTGATTCGGGACTGATTTTCCATATTAGTCCTAACGCTGCGCATCCAACACAAAAAAACCCACCTTCGTACCGAAACGTCGAAGGTAGGTTTTAAAGCATAGTAAATCGGAATACTCAAGATGAAAAACGAACAAACAAACTGCAGTTTGGAATCCTAAAATAATACGAACACCTGACGGAATTCCCTGTATCTGCCTTACTTTCCGTAAAGAATCGAGAAATCCCTGTAAATCCTTTCACCGCTTTCAATTCCTTTTTTCCAATCAAGATAGGCTTTCTTTGCACCCCATCTCTGGATACGGTATTCGATATTGCCAAGCAGAAATCTTTTCGCATCATATCCCTTAGGCGCAATCGTAATCGGTAAAATATACGGGGTATTCTCTTCAATACATCCCTGAATGGTAAACACATTAAACCAGAACATATTCTTTGCATAATGCTGCAATATATCATCTTCTGCAACAGCCTGTCCGTTATAGTGGAAGCCCTCTGCTAAATGAAGCGGTTCTAAATCAGCCAGCGCTGTTCGGATTTCCAAAATATTAAGCGGAGTATCGTTCTTGTCCAAAACAACACTGTCATAAGTCGGATCGATCATAACCCACTTATTCAGTTCCTTCATCCAAACCTCACAAACCACATGATTATCACACTGGTACGGAGAACCCGGATACATATAAATAACTCTTGACTTTAAGCCAATTGCCAACAGACATTCTGTCAATGACAACGACAAAGATCTGCTATTGATGCCCGCCCCTGTATCAAATGCGTATTCAAACAATGACATTGCTGTATTTTGCACGTGCCCGTCATATTTCGCTTCATGTACGATATGTTCTGCTTCCCAGGAAAGCAACCGTCTCGCTCTGTCGTAATCTGTTCCCTCACCTGCAATTTCGTTCAAACGATACTTCTCCAACAAAACTGAATAGTCTGTACCCAAACGATACGTAATATTGCACATCTTGGAAACTAAATTCCCTTTCTCAAATTTGTCTGCCATTTTTAAATAACCGGAATATACGCTTTGCATCTTACTTCCTCCCATTGTGAAAAACTCGGAAATTCTTATCATAGAAAAAAACCAGTATCATTATACTATAAAAAAATACATTTTACAACAAGCAGAGAAGCAGTAAGGGAATTCCAAACCGTGTATCATATCGATACCAGCCATATTTTGCTTTTGCCTTATGTCTCTTGTCAAAATCCGGGTACTCCGCTTTATTCGATGCAATTTGAATCAGCTCACCAACTGCTGTTATCATATTGGCTTTGACTTTTTCATTCGCTCCCTTTAAACCCATTCTATCATCGGACCAAACAAACTCATCAGAAAAATCTGTTCCGATATAAACTTTTTCTGCTGACTCTGCAATTTCAAAACATCGGCCGATACGTATTTTCATTCTTTCATTCAGTCAGATAGCTTGAATTTGTCACTCTGTCAAACTGAAGTTCAGCGTGCTTCACTAAATTGGAAGTGGTAAACGCTATAGATTACGAATATCCTTCCGTTGATAGAAAAT
>CAZIQL010000118.1:0-2982 GCA_964541485.1 uncultured Lachnospiraceae bacterium | reverse complement strand
ACATGATGCAGTTGTCCGGTGGTGAGAAAGCACTGACTGCGATTGCACTGTTATATCCCATCCAGAATTAAAAACCTTCTCCGTTCTGTCTGTTGGACGAAATTGAAGCGGCACTGGATGACTCAAATGTCGGACGTTATGCAAAGTACTTACATAAACTGACACAGAATACGCAGTTTATTGTAATTACACATCGTAGAGGTACTATGGCAGCATCGGATATCTTATATGGTATTACAATGCAGGAAAAGGGCGTTTCTACACTGGTTTCCGTAAACCTGATTGAAAATGAACTTGAAAAGTAATCAGACGAAAAGGAGAATATAAATGGGAGAAAAAAAGGGATTTTTCAGCCGGCTTGCAGCCGGGCTTTCCAAGACGAGAAACTCCATAGTGTCCGGAATTGATTCTATTTTTAGCGGATTTTCAGCGATAAACGATGATTTTTATGAGGAACTGGAAGAGATTCTGATTATGTCAGATGTCGGAATCAATGCAACAACAAAGATTATCGACAATCTGAAAGAGAAAGTGAAGGAAACTAAAACAAAGGATCCATCGGAATGCAGAAGGCTTCTGATGGACAGTATGAAGGAGCAGATGTCTGTTCCGGAAAATGCGTATGAATTTGAAAACCGGAAATCGGTAGTACTTTTGATTGGTGTCAACGGGGTAGGCAAGACGACTTCTGTCGGGAAACTTGCCGGCCAGTTAAAAGCACAGGGGAAGAAGGTATTGGTTGCTGCAGCGGATACATTCCGTGCAGCGGCAATTGAACAGCTTACGGAATGGGCGCATAGGGCAGAGGTTGATATTATTGCCCAGAAAGAAGGCTCAGACCCGGCGGCGGTTGTATTTGATGCGGTGACGGCAGCAAAGGCGAGAAACACAGACATTCTTCTTTGTGATACCGCAGGACGTCTTCATAACAAGAAGAACCTGATGGAGGAATTAAAGAAGATTGACCGGATTATTGAGAGAGAATATCCGGACTGTTATCGTGAAACTTTGGTTGTATTGGATGGTACGACCGGACAAAATGCACTTGTCCAGGCAAAGGAGTTTAATGCAGCTGCGGCCATTGACGGTATTATATTAACGAAGCTGGATGGTACGGCCAAGGGTGGAATTGCACTTGCAATCCAGTCCGAGCTTTCTGTACCGGTAAAGTATATCGGCGTTGGAGAACAGATGGATGATCTTCAGAAGTTTGATCCGGATGCGTTCGTGGATGCGTTATTCGACGGGATTGCAGCACAGATTGCAGGGGAGGATGAATCGCTATGATGACATTGGAAAAATTCGAAGAAGCTTCGGAAATTGTAAAAAAAGTTACCAGCCGTACTAAACTGGTACACAGTGACTATTTATCTGAAATGACCGGGAACAAGGTATATTTAAAACCGGAAAATATGCAGGTGACAGGGGCATACAAAATTCGTGGTGCCTATTATAAGATCAGCACCCTTTCCAAGGAAGAGCGTGCGAAGGGGTTGATTGCGGCTTCTGCCGGGAACCATGCGCAGGGCGTTGCTTATGCGGCAAAGAAGTTTGGTTGTAAGGCTACTATTGTAATGCCGACAACAACTCCTCTGATTAAAGTAAACCGCACAAAGAATTATGGCGCAGAAGTAGTACTTTACGGGGATTCTTATGATGAGTCCTGTGAGCATGCAATCAAGATGGCAGAGGAATCCGGCATGACATTTATCCATCCGTTTGATGATGAGGTTCTTGCCACCGGACAGGGTTCCATCGCTATGGAGATTGTACAGGATCTGCCGACGGTAGATACAATTCTGGTGCCGGTTGGCGGTGGCGGATTGCTTGCGGGCATTTCTACTCTGGCAAAGATGCTGAATCCTAATATTCATATCATTGGTGTAGAGCCGATGGGAGCAAACTGTATGCAGGAATCCTTAAGAAAGGGTTCTGTACAGAGGTTAGAACATATTGATACGATTGCAGATGGTACAGCAGTAAAAAAACCGGGAGAAAAGATTTTCCCTTACATTCAGGAGAATGTAGACGAGATTATTACAGTAGATGACAGTGAGCTTGTTGTTGCATTTCTTGATATGCTTGAGAACCACAAAATGGTTGTCGAGAATTCCGGTCTGCTTGCAGTTGCAGCCCTAAAACACCTTGATGCAGAGGGAAAGAAGGTGGTTGCGGTCTTAAGTGGCGGTAATATGGATGTGATTACGGTTTCTTCTGTAGTTCAGCATGGTCTGATTCAGAGAGGAAGGGTATTTACCGTTTCCGTACTGCTTCCGGATAAACCGGGCGAACTTCTTAATGTTGCAAAGATTATTGCGGAAAATCAGGGAAATGTTATCCGTCTTGACCATAACCAGTTTGTCAGCATCAACCGAAACAGTGCAGTGGAGCTTACCATTACGATGGAGGCATTTGGCCACGAACACAAAGATAAAATAATCGGTGCACTCCGAAAGGCAGGCTATGAGCCGAAGAGTGTGCAGCCAAAGGGAATGTAGTTGTACAAAATAACCAAAAAACACGTTGATTTTTCTCTATGGAAAACAGCGTGTTTTTTTAATGAGTCCTTGTTTTTGGACGCATGATTTGATAAAATCAAGATAGTTTCCAAAATCGCAGTAAAAAATCAAAAAAATCGTACAAATGTTCTTGACAAGAAGAAAAATGTACCGTATAATAAGAACAAGAGTTCGAGAACAAATGGTCGATTTTATAAAGGGAGGTAAATTACTATGGCAGATAATGAAAAATTGAGAGCATTGGAGTCGGCATTAGGGCAGATAGAAAAACAGTACGGAAAAGGTTCGGTGATGAAGCTTGGTGACAGTGCAGCACATATGAATGTAGAGGCGATTCCTACCGGTTCTTTGAGCCTTGACATTGCACTTGGTGTCGGTGGTATTCCAAAGGGACGTATTATTGAGATTTATGGACCGGAATCCAGTGGTAAAACGACGGTGGCTTTACATATGGTAGCTGAGG
>CAZIQL010000117.1:0-2988 GCA_964541485.1 uncultured Lachnospiraceae bacterium | reverse complement strand
AATTGCCCTCTCATGCTGATTGGTTATACTCATCACCTGAGACAGACTATCCAAGTAATTTGTCCCCCTTGCAATATAATAATCCTCTTCTATATATCTCTTATCATTATTTTCTATTAGTTTTAATAACAATTCCTCTTCTTTTTCCCTCCATTTCAATATAGTATAAGTACCCAATATTGTACAAATAATACTATACTCCTCTCCATTATATGGCCATTTTTCCATATCAATCTGATTCAAATTAGGAATAGTTAATCTTAACAGGTCCCATAAATCGTTTAAATACTCTTCAGGTGGACGATTTTCTTCTAATTTATTTTTCAAATCTATTTTCATTTTTCCCATATACTGCTTATTTCTCACGTAGCTGGTATCCATGGATTTTTCTAACTGTTCCAGCTTTTCCTCTGCTTTTTCATATTCCCCACGAAACATATGCATTCCTATTTCTTTTTTTAAATGCAAATCCTTATAATTTGAAACGATAACAGAAGCATAATTTCGCTCCGGAAGCTCTCCCATACATTCCATCAGCCTTCGATATACCTCCTGCTTTACCTTTACCTTTCCGCATTCCATCCGGTAAAGAGTTTGCGGAGAGCAAATATCTTCACTTAATTCGCAAAGCTTTTCTCTGGTAATTCCCAATGCTTCCCGTTTCATACGAAGCATGTCGCCTATTCGATAAACTGCCATTCATACACCTCCTCCAAATGCCGTTTGATTTCTTCTGCCTGTCCTTCTCCTTCATAAAATTCTGTCAGATAATACGCAGTCAAAAAATCCTTGATGCATTGCTTCTTTTCGTCTTCTGTTCGAAATCCCAACTGTTCACTCGCTCTCGCTCTCAATTCAAAAATCCTATTTCTGCTTTCCAGCTTTGATGTTTTATATAATTCTTCCAATACTTCACTGCAGATTTTGATACATTCTGTAAATTTACCAAGTTCAAACAAGCATTCCGCATAATACCGCATCGCACTGCGGTAAGGTGTCGGAAACATTTTTTCTCTGATGTGACACCATGCAAAATACTCATATAATTCCCTGTACTTTTTTTCTCTTTCCAAACAACTTTCCAGACAATTATAGATTCCTATGACGCAAAAAAGTTCTATATCACTTAAGATTTCCTTCTGTTCAATCCGTTCTTTATAATCCGATGCGGTAATACAAATCGCCTTTTCAAAAATCGACATTACTTTATCATTTTTCATTTCTTTTTTTTCTTTTTCCAGCATTGCTCTTTGATAGAAAATGAACTGACTATGTAAGGAATCTTCCCCGTTCTTTTTCTCATATCGTAACAACTCTGCTTCTGCCTGTTCATAATTTCCGTTTTCAATCAACTTCTTTATAGTTTCTCTCTCCATATATAAAGAATAATCGTCTTCGTCCAAAACAAATTCATATTCTGATTTTAACAGCTTCATGCGGGACAGTAATGCTTCTATTAAAATATAATCTACTACTCTTTCTCCTGTTTCTATTCGGGATAACGTAGCTAAAGAACAAATTCCTTTGCAAACCTCTTCCATCGTATATCCCTTTGCTTCTCTTGCTGCGTGGAGAAATAACCCTAATTCATTATCTACCAAATACCATTTGTTTTTTTCCATATACTTTTTCCTTCTCTTACTATTACACTCTAAAATCAAGAACCGACACACAAAATCCCCGGAGCATTTAATTTTTTGTAAGCTCTGCGGAAATTTTATGTCCCGGTTCTTTTTTATTTTATCTCATTTTTTATTCCTCTGTTTCGGTTTCTGCTTCTTCCGCTTCTACTTCCACATACTCGCCTTCGATGATGTCATCATCCTCGACTGCTTCATTTTCCTTCTGAAGCTCTTCCTCCATCTGCTCGGCATTCATTTCTTCCTTTACTCGGGAAATGCTCGCCACGCGGATGCCCTTTTCGCTATCGATGTTGATTAACTTGACACCGGAGGTATTTCTGCCGACGATGCTGATGTCGCTGACTAACATACGGATAATAATACCCTCATTAGTTATCATCATCAGCTCATTCTCCAGATTAAGTATCTTAGCACCAACTACATCACCGGTCTTTTCGATAATCTTATAACACTTAACACCCTTACCGCCACGGTGCTGTGTATTGAATTCATTCACATCGGTCAATTTACCGTAACCGAATTCAGATGCAACGAGTACATAGTCACCCTGTGTAGTCAGCTGCATGGAAACTACTTCATCTTCATCAGAAAGTGTCATGCCAATCACACCCATGGAGCTTCTTCCGGTTGCACGGACATCCTTTTCATTGAAGCGGATGCTCATACCATGCTTTGTAATCAGAAGAATGTCGTTCTGGTTATTGGTTGCCTTTGCACCAATCAGTACATCATCATCTCTTAAGTTAATTGCCTGGATACCGGTCTTACGGATATGGGCAAAGTTTTTAATCTTAGTCTTCTTTACAATACCGGTCTTTGTTGTGAGGAACAGATAACGCTCATCGTCAAATTCCTTTAAGGCAATACCGGCAGTTACCTTTTCACCCGGCTGCAGCTGCAGGAGATTGATAATAGCGGTACCTCTTGCGGTGCGGCTTGCCTCCGGAATTTCATATGCCTTGATACGGTACGCACGGCCCTTATTGGTAAGGAACATAATATAATGATGCGTCGTTGTCATGAACATGTCTTCGATGTAATCCTCTTCAATCGTCTGCATGCCCTTGATGCCCTTACCGCCACGATGCTGTGCTTTAAAATTATCTACCGTCATACGCTTGATGTAACCAAGTCTTGTAATTGCAATGACAGTATTTTCATCCGGAATTAAATCTTCATCGGTAAAATCATCCATATCAATACCAATGGAGGTTCTTCTATCATCACCATATTTATCACGGATGACTGCGATTTCCTCTTTAATAACACCAAGTAATACCTTTTCATCAGAAAGGATTAACTTAAATTCGTCAATCTTCTTCATCAGCTCTGCGTATTCCTGCTC
>CAZIQL010000116.1:0-2998 GCA_964541485.1 uncultured Lachnospiraceae bacterium | reverse complement strand
AGAGCACCTGACTCTTAATCAGGGTGTCCAGGGTTCGAGCCCCTGATCGCGCACTGAAAAAAGGCTCCGGCTCCTGTGAACCGGAGTTTTTTGTTTCTTAAAATCACCTTGACAATTCTCTTTCCAACACGTATATTAGAATCAAAGAAGGGAAACCCGAAGCGGTTCGCCCTAATCTATAGCTAGTTTTTTAACCAGCCGTCATTGTGGGGACAATGGCGGCTAATTTTGTTTGCCCTTGAATATTGTGTAGCAAGCTACTACAAGGGCCACAATGAATAAACCTATCTGCGTTAAGTCAGAATTTGCGTAATAAAAGATTTCAATGACATTCCACAAACTTTATGATATACTAAAATAGATTATGGGCTTTGAAACGGAGAAGAAAAATGGGAAAGATACTGATTATCATGGGAAAAACTTCATCGGGAAAGGATACGGTCTTCCGCAGAGTGATGGAAGGGGTAAATGCACCGTTAAAAACAGTGGTGACGTATACGACCAGACCGATGCGTCCGGGAGAGACGGACGGGGAAGAATATTTCTTCGTGGATGAGGGCAGGTTGCAGGAACTTAGAGCTGCCGGAAAGGTAATTGAGGAGCGTCTTTACAATACGGTGCACGGACCATGGTATTATTTTACGGTAAATGATGGACAGATTGATTTAGAGAAAAGCAATTATCTATTGATTACGACGCTTGCCGGTTACGAGCAGATCCGCGCGTATTACGGGGAAGAGCATGTGGTTCCGTTTTACATCGAAGCAGATGCAAAGGATCGGTTGATTCGTTATATTAATAGGGAAGAAAAACAGAAGAAACCGAATTACTCGGAAGTGTGCAGAAGATTTCTGGCGGATGAGGCGGATTTTTCGGACGCGGAGCTGGAGCGGCTCGGTATTGTAAACCGCTATTATAATAAGGAGTTGGACGAGTGCTGCCGGACGGTAGTGACGGATATTGAGAAGTTAGTATAAAGCAAAGAGCCACAAGGGTTTCCGAAAAGGAGAGTGGATTGACGTGGACGGATTTGATATTAATAAAGTAACGCAGATGCAACAAGTGAATCAGGTGGAGCAGAAGACACCGGTGACGCCTCCGGATGAGAGCTTTAAGTTTACGCTCATCAGCTGCATTGAGGAGACGGCATTGCAGGAAAAGCTGGCAATTCTTTTGGAGGACATCACAAAAGAGGGAAAGAAAATTGCGAAGCACATGGACGTACGGGATATGAAATATTACCGGTCGCTGATTCAGGAGTTTATGAATGAGATTGTGACGCGCTCCCACAAGTTTACGAGAGAGAACTTTTTGGACCGCCGGGGCAGACACCGTGTTTACGGTATGATTAAGCTGGTAGATGAAAATCTGGATCTCCTGGCTGCGGAGCTGATGAAGGATGAGAAGGATCATTTGCTGATTTTGAGCAAGATTGATGAAATCAGAGGATTATTACTTGATATTCTGACATAGAAAGGAAATCACATGGAGTTTCAGGACATCATAGGGCAGGAACAGATTACAGGGCATTTGCAGAATGCCATACGGATGGGGAAGATCTCCCATGCGTACATTATTCAGGGCGAGGCCGGCAGCGGAAAAAAGATGCTGGCGGATATTTTCGCTACCACGTTGCAGTGTGAGGAAGGCGGCATAGAGCCGTGCGGACGCTGCCAGTCCTGCAAACAGGCACTATCCGGCAATCATCCGGATATCCGGCATTTAATTCACGAGAAGGCGACGATAGGTGTGGATGACATCCGCCTTCAGTTAAACAATGATATCATGGTCAAACCCTATAGCAGACCTTACAAGGTCTATATTATAGAGGAAGCGGAAAAGATGACGGAGCAGGCGCAGAATGCGATGTTAAAAACCATCGAGGAGCCGCCGGAATATGCAATTATTCTGCTTCTTACCGTAAATGCAAAGTTATTGTTGCCAACGATTCTTTCGCGGTGTATTCTGTTAAATGTGCGTCCGGTAGCGCGGGGAGCCATTACAAAGCTTCTGACCGAGCGGCATGGTATTGCAAAATACATGGCAGAGGTGGCTGCGGATTTTGCAGACGGGATTCCGGGCAGGGCGATTGCTTATGCACAGTCGGGCGAATTTGTCGAGCAGAAGAACGAGGTGTTAAAGGTGTTAAAGCGTCTTTCTTCCATGCCGGCAGACGAGCTTTATAAAAAAGTAAAGGACTGGGCAGGCAGAAAGCAGGAGTTGCCGGAGGTGTTACAGCTGATGAATCTCTGGTACCGGGATGTGCTGGTGATGAAATCGACAAACGGGTCCGGCAGACCGGTGTTTAAGGAGGAGGAAAGTGAGCTTAGGCGGCAGGCAGAGCAGAGTTCGTTCCGCAAAATTGAAGAAAATATCGAAGCGATTGAGGAAATGCAGGCGCGCCTTGGTGCGAATGTAAACACGGAGGTGGCGTTAGAAGTCCTGATGTATACGCTGAGAGGCTAAGGAGCAAAGGACAAAACAGTCCGAAGCTAAAAATAGAAGCAAAAAGAAAGGCAAGGTTATCATTTATGATAAAAGTAATAGGTGTACGTTTTAGAAAAGCAGGTAAGGTGTATTATTTTGACCCATTGGATTTTGATATTAAGCAGGGCAGCAATGTCATCGTGGAGACTGCCAGAGGTGTGGAATACGGTTTTGTTGTCATGGCTCCAAAGGAAGTAGAGGATGACAAGGTGATTCAGCCGTTAAAGCCGGTCATTCGCCCGGCGACACCGGAGGATGATGAAATCGAACGCAAGAACAAAGAAAAAGAGAAGGAAGCGTTTGGCATCTGTCTTGAGAAAATCAGAAAGCATGAACTGGAGATGAAGCTCATTGACTGTGAATATACCTTTGATAACAATAAGGTGCTGTTTTACTTTACCGCCGACGGACGTATTGACTTCCGTGAACTGGTAAAGGATCTGGCAGCAGTGTTTAAGACAAGAATTGAGCTGCGCCAGATTGGTGTGCGTGATGAGACAAAGATTTTAGG
>CAZIQL010000115.1:0-3347 GCA_964541485.1 uncultured Lachnospiraceae bacterium | reverse complement strand
CTCTTTGTTACGTAAAAAAACAGTTCACCCTCAGAAATATACTCTTTCCCATCCGGCGTCGCAACCGCCGTAGCAGCAGTCAGCCCGACTTCCCTAAGTGCTTTCGCTATGGCAATGCTATTTTCCACCTTTCCAAGATTTGCAGAAAATTTAATGACATAGTCATTCCCTACATAGCAGGCAGACTCGTTCCGATTGCCTGTCTCCTCATAAATAATATCGGTCAGCGGTTCTGCCTCAAGCCCCCACTGCTTTAATACCTCTTCCAATTTCTTATGCGTCATCATCACATGTTCCTCCTTCAAAAGATTGATCCGATAAGGTTTCTTCACCTTATACTTTTTCAGATATTGTGATGGTGTATAGCCGAACTCACGTTGGAAAGCCTTATAAAAGCCTGCGTGTGTATCGAAACCAAACTCGAGTGCCACATCAATCATTTTCTCACCAAGACTGATTTCATAAACCGCATGCAAAAGCCTGCGTCTCGTAATATACTGCATGACAGGCATTCCTGTTGCACTCTGGAACAAACGGTAATAATGAAATAACGAAAAACCTGCCTGACGTCTTAATTCCTCTGCTGTAATTTCGGTCTTTAAATTATCTTCAATGTAATCCAGACTACTCTGTATGATTTCTCTGCTCACCTTCACACCTCCTTTTTGATTTGTAGCTACATGTATATGATAACAAGAAAAAGAGGGAAAAGTTTTCCTGCTTTGCCCTCTTATGCCAACATCTTCATATATCTATGACTATTATCGGAGTCTTCCGCCCTCATAACGGACCTTCTGCTCTAAGGTCCTTTCAATCAGGTCAATTCTGCGTTCTAATGTCTCCTTGTCATCCGGCAAAATATCCATGGACAATTCCATCGTAGTGACCAGATTTTCATCCAGTGACTGTCTGATTTCGCGAAGCACCTTTAACTTTTCTCCCGCTCCCTCTGCATCAAGGAACTGTAAAATTTCTGTACGGATGAATTCTTCGTCATTTTTTTCGTCCTGTGCGTCTTCACTCACAAAACTTACCTGCACCTCCGGTCGCACACTTGATTTGCTTTCTTCGACAGTCTCACGCACCATGCTGACTTCCTTCTCTCCCCCAAGTACTACTCTCTCAAACCTGCTCTCCTGCACTGCGTCCGGATACTTATTCTTATCCACAGGACTCACAAACTCAGAAAGAGGTCGTACATACCAGCCATAATCACCATACAGTGCCTGATAAACCACCATCGTTTCCTCAGTCTCCGAGTGCTTTGCCACGCCAATTACCTGATATAAGTTTCCTTTAAAATGTCTGTAAAACTCACCTGCCACCGGCACCTTATTCTTCTCCATGAGATTCCTCCTCTGCCACTTCGTTTACAAGTCCCGGACTGATAGGTGCTTCCAAGGCCTTCTTCGCACGATATACATAAACAAGGAATACGATATTGGCAATCATTGCGCATACCCCAAGAATACTTGCCAACACCAAGGTAATTTCTGACATAAACAGCGATAACACCTGACAGCTAAAGGTAAGTCCCGCCTGAACCTTCCACAGGGACGTGAATTTTTCACCACCCATATCAATCGTTCTTTTCTGCTCTGCTTCACAGACACCTTTTCCGATTAAGTACATCAAGTAAAGTGAAATGCAACTAAAGATCAGGTTAAGCACTCCGATTGCCGGACTATATGTAATTCCGAACAAGCCCATGATACCGGTAAATACCGCTACAAATGTAAGAACCACTGCCCAAGGCTTTGCTTCTACATAATACCCCGAATCCTCTGCCATCTGTCCCAGACCGTAGGCAATCAACGCGTAGCCGATAAAATCCGGAAGCAAATCAAACCCATTAATCTTTAAATGAAAAAAGATTAAAATGTAACCGATAAAAATGTGTTTCATACTTGTTATCCTCCTTAAATTAACCTATTCACATTATACCGAATTTTTTCCCAAGAAACAATAAATAAAAAAATCAGGAGACAGCCCATTCTATCTCCTGATTGCATTTCTCATTTTTCCTTATGAAATTATTTTAAATCAATGCTGTATGTAACTTCATTAACAACATAGTATGCCTTGCCATCTTCCGGCTTCACGTAAATCTTTGCATCCGCCATTTCCTTCACCTTGTTACCCATAGCAACCCAGTCAGCCTTCACTGCCTTTACGATTTCGTCAGCGTTGAAGCTCTCACCTGCATACTCAAAATATAAATTCTTTAACATCTTTGTTCTCTCCTTTTTTCGTTCCCAATTCATGGATTTTTTTATGAACAGGCACGATTATAGCATAGGAGACGGGAAGTTGCAATATATAAAAATTACTAGAACTCTACTTTTTCTTCCATCCCTTTCGTTGTTTTATTTTCCTTGTATAGAATCGGTAAAATTTCGAAAAGATTTCTGTACTCAATGCAACAATGCTCTGCCATTCCTTTTGCCAGACTATCCGTTAATATTGCTTTTCTAAGCAAAGGATTTTTTAGCGTTTTCCCCATCCAGAACCGGCTTATAAGAAACAGCCCTTCGTCCGTCTGTTTAAAAATATGCGCCATTTCGGTATGCCAGACCAGACCACGGAACGCTCCCACATGACCGCACACTATCATCGGAATGTTGTTCTCCTCCATCACAGCTTTGGAAAATCCAAACTCTTCCGGTGTGACAAAATCAATTCTTAACGGCATTTTTGAATCCCCGATTTTTTCATTCGGGTACTGTGTGTTATTTTGAAATTCCGGACAGGCTTCGCATGCAAAATAAGCGGACTGCTTTTTCGGGTAACCATTGGAAAAATGCGCCCCCGGGAACCACACCCGGTATCTTTCATTTTCCTGTGGATGCCACCAGAACCACCAGGCTATCATCTCAGGAGTGATGTTTGGCATAGGGCAATACATCGACACCAGATAACTGCCATCCTCCATTTTTCTGTAGCCGGCTTCTCGCTGTAACGATTCCTTTGCCAATATATCATTTTTTTCGTGGAAGGATGTTCGTGTTATTTGATTTTTACATAAAGCATCTGCTATTTCCTGTGGTATTTGCGGCAATGGTTTTTCCATCAGTTCTTTTCTGTTCATTTGCTTCTCCTTCATCAACCTATGTAATACGGCCCGCCGTAACGTTTTAAATCTTACTCTATCCTTCGAATATGAAACCGTACCTCCGGGATTCCGCCGGTTTTTGAATACGGACTGTCTTTTTTACTTAATTGATTTTTCTTTTCTATGATTTCCTCTACAAGCCCATAGATTTCTAACAATTGCTCCTGGGTTTGTCTTCCGTCAAGATGTCCTGTCCATGCAGAATACCCTTCTGACAGATATCCTAATACTTTTT
>CAZIQL010000114.1:0-3419 GCA_964541485.1 uncultured Lachnospiraceae bacterium | reverse complement strand
GCCGTTCGGAAAATACTTATCATACAATTCCTTATCCGGATGTCCCGGAAGCGACGGGTGATTTACCTTTTCCACCTGTGGATGTGCTGCCAAAAAATCTACTACTTTCTTTGTATTCTCTGCATGCCGCTCCAATCTGAGCGATAATGTCTCTACTCCCTGTAGTAACAAAAATGCATTAAATGGTGAAATCGCAGCTCCGGTATCACGCAGTAAAATCGCACGAATGTAAGTCACAAATGCTGCCGGACCTGCTGCCTCCACAAAGGAAACTCCATGATAGCTCGGATTTGGCTCAGCAATCGGTGCGTATTTTCCGCTTGCCTTCCAGTCAAACTTTCCGGAATCCACAATAATTCCTCCAAGCGTTGTTCCGTGTCCACCGATAAATTTCGTTGCGGAATGAACCACGATATCTGCTCCGTGCTCTATCGGCCGAATCAGATAAGGTGTTCCGAAGGTATTGTCAATCACCAGTGGTAATCCGTGCTTATGTGCTAATGCCGACACTGCATCAACATCCGGAATATCTGAGTTTGGATTTCCCAGCGTTTCCAGGTAAATTGCCTTTGTGTTCGGCTGAATTGCCTGCTCAATCTCTTCTAAATTATGTGCATCAACAAAGGTTGTTGTAATTCCGTATAAAGGTAATGTATGTGCCAATAGATTGTAGCTTCCGCCATAAATTGTCTTCTGTGCCACAATGTGATCTCCGTTCTGAGCCAGAGCCTGAATCGCATAGGTAATCGCTGCCGCTCCGGATGCCAGTGCAAGTGCTGCTACGCCACCCTCTAACGCCGCAATCCTCTTTTCAAAAACTTCCTGCGTGGAATTCGTCAGTCTGCCATAAATATTTCCTGCATCCTCTAATCCAAATCTTGCTGCCGCATGTGCGGAATCCCTGAATACATATGATGTTGTCTGATAAATCGGTACTGCTCGTGCTCCGGTTGCTACGTCTGCTTCCTCCTGTCCCACATGAAGCTGAAGTGTTTCAAATCTGTAGTTATTCTGTCCCATAGCTTTTACCTACCTTTCTTGTATGTTGATGCAACCTTACACCTATTTACCCACTATGTCAATAGGTAAATCAACAAAACGAAAACGGGCGCAGATAAAAATCCACGCCCGCCCCCGTATTAGAAAGAGAGTCTATAAAAAGTATGTAGTCAGCTAACCCTTGATGACGCGGACTTTTCTGACATCCGCAATCTGCTCTAATTTTGCCGCAATATCCGCATTCACCGCTTCTACATCAAGCACGGTATAAGAGTCTTCTCCACGGCTCTTGTTAATCATGTTTTCAATATTGATACCCTCAGCAGAGAAAACACTGGTAAACTGCGCCAGCATGTTCGGCACATTTTTATGAAGGATTCCGACTCTTGCCGGTGTCTGGCAGATACCCGCATCGACATTCGGATAATTCACGGAATTGGTGATGTTACCATTCTCAAGATAATCCATCATCTGCTTTACTGCCATCACTGCACAGTTGTCCTCGGATTCTTCTGTAGATGCTCCAAGATGAGGAATACAGATGGCACCCTTCATATTTGCACTGGCAGGATTCGGGAAATCGGTTACATACTTTGCAACCTTTCCGGTTTCCAATGCTGTTGCCATATCTGCATCGTTTACCAAGGCATCTCTTGCAAAGTTAAGCACTATCACGCCATTCTTCATCATTGCAATTGTATCTTTATTAATCATACCCTTTGTGGAATCCATCAAAGGAACATGAACCGTAATATAATCACACTCACTGTAAATCTCACCAAGACTCTTTACATTCTTTACATGCTGGGAAAGTCTCCATGCATGCTCAACAGAAATATATGGGTCATAGCCGTATACTTCCATGCCGAGCGCCGCTGCTGCATTTGCAACCTCAACACCAATAGCACCAAGACCGATGACACCGAGCTTTTTGCCCTTGATTTCATATCCCGCAAAAGCACTCTTCGCCTTTTCGACCTGCTTTGCAAGGTCCGGCATATCCTTATTCTCCTTCACCCAGTCCATACCGCCGATTACATCTCTGGCAGCAAGTAAAAGACCTGCAATCACCAATTCCTTTACACCGTTTGCGTTGGCACCCGGTGTGTTAAATACAACAATGCCTTCCTCTGCCAGGCGGTCCAGCGGAATGTTATTCACCCCGGCACCAGCTCTTGCAATTGCTTTTAACCCTTTGGAAAACTCCATCTCATGCATTGCTGCGCTTCGAACAAGAATCGCGTCCGCGCCTTCACAAACATCTGTTGCTACAAAATTATCGTTAAAGCAGGAAGTACCTACTTTGGAAATCTTATTTAAACAGTGATATTTATACATAGGCATCTCCCTTCTTATGCATTCTTCTTTTCAAATTCCTTCATGAATTCGACTAACTTTTCTACACCTTCCTTTGGCATTGCATTGTAAATACTTGCTCTCATGCCGCCAACACTTCTGTGTCCCTTTAAGTTTTCAAATCCGGCTGCCTTTGCTTCCTTTACAAACTTGGCATCCAGTTCTTCGTTTCCTGTTACAAATGGTACATTCATCAAGGAACGGTCCTCCTTGCGTACAGTTCCTTTGAACATCTTGCTCTCATCCAGAAAATCGTAAAGAATCTTTGCCTTTTCTTCGTTTCTCCTCTTCATTTCCTCAAGGCCGCCCATCTTCTTTAACCATTTGAATACCTTGCCACAGATATATATACCGTAAGCAGGCGGTGTATTGTAAAGAGAAGCATTGTCTGCATGAATCTTATATTTTAACATGGTTGGTGTACCAGGAAGGGTATCCTCGGTAATCAAATCCTCACGGATAATAACGATAACCACACCCGCCGGTCCGATGTTCTTTTGAACACCACCATAAATCACACCGTACTTTGTCACGTCTACAGGCTCGGATAAGAAACAAGACGAAACATCCGCTACCAGTGTTTTCCCCTTTGTGTTCGGTAATGCCTTAAACTTTGTACCGTAAATTGTGTTGTTTTCACAAATATAAACATAGTCCGCATCTTCGCTGATTGGTAAATCCGAACAATCCGGTATGTAAGAGAAGGTTGCATCGGCAGAAGAAGCAATGGCATTTGCTTTACCGTAAATCTGTGCTTCCTGATATGCCTTTTTGGCCCACTGCCCGGTGATGATGTAATCAGCCACCTTATTCTTCATCAGATTCATCGGAATCATGGCAAACTGCTGGGAGGCCCCACCCTGCAGAAACAATACCTTATAATTGTCCGGGATGTTCATCAAATCGCGCAAATCCTGCTCTGCGGTCCGGATGATTTCTTCGTAGGCCTTAGATCGATGGCTCATCTCCATGACTGACATGCCGGTTCCTTTGTAATCCAGCATTTCCTCTGCTGCTTCTTTTAACACTTCCTCCGGAAGTACTGCAGGTCCTGCAGAAAAATT
>CAZIQL010000113.1:0-4134 GCA_964541485.1 uncultured Lachnospiraceae bacterium | reverse complement strand
ATGAAGGTGGCGGCGGTACTATCGCTTACATCATGGCAAAGTACAATATGCAGGTAATTGACAGTGGTGTTCCGGTGCTTAACATGCATGCACCATGGGAAATTGTCAGCAAGTCGGATGTTTATGAGGCAAAGCAGGGTTATGTTGCTTTCTTAAAGGAGCTGTAGGATGGACCGGGTGGCCAGATTTGAAAAGGTAAGTAAAGAACAGTTTATTGCGGCATGGGCAGAGACATTTGGCGGCAGTGAGGAAGATGCGGGCTCTGTTTATGAGGAACTGAAGTTTCCAAAGCGTGCCACAACGGGCTCGGCAGGATATGATTTTTACAGTCCGCTGTCTTTCACACTTGCACCGGGAGAAACGATTAAGATTCCGACCGGCATCCGGGCCTGGATGCGAGAGGACTATGTGCTGATGGTATTTCCACGCAGTGGTCTTGGGTTTCAGTATCGTCTGCAACTGAACAATACCGTTGGCATTATTGACAGTGATTATTATGGTTCTGATAATGAAGGACACATCTTTATTAAGATTACCAATGATTCCAATGAGGGGAAAATACTGGAGCTTGCAAAGGGAAACGGCTTTGCACAAGGAATTTTTCTCCCGTTTGGGATAACGGAAGAGGATGATGTGACCGATATACGCAATGGAGGGTTTGGCAGTACCACCAGATAAAGCGGGGAAACAGGAGGGATTGTAATGAGGAGTAAGAAAAAAATAAGGAAAATGAGTATTCGTAATAAAATAATGACAACAGCGGCAATCTGTGTTTTGCTGGTATCTGCTGCAATCGGCATGATTTCTTATCTTTCTATGCAGAACAAGGTGCTTGAGATGGCAGCGGATAAGTCCCAGACCATTGGTGTCATGGCAGTCAGGGAGATTGATGCAGATGTTCTTGCAACAATTGAGCCGGGAGATGAAGGAACAGAGGAATATCTGGAAATTCAGAGCCTGCTTGCGGAGATGATGTCGCAGACGGATGTGGCTTATATGTATACTCTTTATACCGACGGTACGACGGTGTATTACGGTGTTGACGGCGATCAGTCGGAAGGTTCTTGTGCCATTGGAGAAGAGTTTGACGAGTTCTATGAATTTTTAAAGCCTGCTTTTGAAGATAATATGGCAATTGCTGTTCCGGAATTTGATAAGTGGGAAGATGAGATTTTAATTACTTCTTATGCCCCGATTACAGATGCGACAGGTAAGGTAGTGGCAGTACTTGGTGTTGACTATAATGGCGCAGACCTTCATGCAGACCTTACGAATTTGCAGATTCAGGTAGGTGTTGTAACATTAATCGGCTGTCTGATTTCCAATGTTCTTCTCGCTTTTGGTATTAGCACTGTGGTTAAGAGCATTGGCGTGGTGAACCAGAAGCTTGAGGAATTGGTCAGCAGTGAAGGTGATTTGACACAGGAGCTGAATGTACATACCGGTGATGAAATGGAAGTGATGGGAAATGCCATCAACCAGCTGTTATCCTATATCCGGGAAATTATGATCCACGTTGCAGGAAACTCAGACAAATTACAGGATTCTTCCTATAAGATGTTAAAAGATATGGTGGCTGCAAAGGATGGTATTGTGGATGTATCCGCCACCATGCAGGAAATGAATGCAGCAACCGAAGAGACAGCAGCTTCCGTTACTCACGTAACAGAAGCAGTAGGTTCTATGAATGATGCAATTGCAGTGATGGCAGAGGATGCCAAGAGCGGTGCAGAATACACAGCCGAAATCAATAAAAAGGCACAGGCAGTACGTGCAGAAGCAGAAGGCGAACAGACCCAGGCAAAGGTACTTGCCGGAGAAATGGCAAAGCGTGCGGAAGAAGCAATAGAGCGTTCCAAGGCAGCAGAGCAGATTGAGGTTCTGACACAGAATATTTTAGAGATTACCGAAGAGACCAATCTTCTTGCTCTGAATGCTTCGATTGAGGCAGCACGAGCAGGTGAGGCAGGCCGCGGATTTGCGGTGGTTGCCGGTGAAATCGGAAAGCTGGCACAGAATTCCGCTGATGCAGCAGCAAAGATTCAGCAGGTAAGTAAAGAGGTAATCGGAGCAGTAGAAACTCTGGCTAACGAAGCAGGAGTAATGCTTTCCTTCATTGAGACAACCGCAATGCAGGGATATGACAAGTTACTCTCTACCTGTGAGGCCTATAGTAGCGATGCAGCAAGCCTGAATGAGACCATGGAAAACTTCAAGTCCGTGGCACTTTCCATGGAAAACTCCGTGGCAAGCGTACAGGATGCAATCCAGGCAGTGGATTTTGCAATGGATGAGAATGCAAAGGGAATTTCCGAAGCTTCTGAGACAATTGCAAACATTACACAGAGTGTTGTGGAACTGGAAGGGCAGGCAGGTGCAAACCAGACACTGGCAGAAGAGTTAAACAACGAAGTAAATAAATTTAAATTAGAAGCATAGTGCTTAAGAGGATGTGCCGCTTGATGTGAAAGCATGAAGCGGCATAATTTTTAGGGAGACGAAGGAACGGGGAACCGGGCTTTTGTGTCAGAATGAGGGATGGAGCATGAAATCAAGGAAAGAACAGGCAGTTGCCTTGTTTCAAGAAGGATATAACTGTAGTCAGTCTGTGTTTGTGACGTATGCAGAGCTGTTTGACATGGACAGGGAGACGGCATTAAAGGTGTCGGCATCGTTTGGTGCCGGTATCGGGCGTATGCGTGAGGTATGCGGTGCGGCGTGCGGAATGTTTATGGCAGCAGGAATGTTAACCGGGCAGACGGAAGGGGCTGACCAGGCGGCAAAGAAACGAAACTATGACATGGTGCAGCTTTTGGCAGAGGAGTTTAAAAAGGAAAACGGTGGAACCTATATCTGTAGAGAGCTTTTGGCTAATGCAGGGGCAAGGACGGCAGCAGTATCCGGCGCAGACGGGGATACGACACCGGAAGCAAGGACGGAGGAATATTATAAAAAACGTCCTTGTTTAAAGACGATTGAGGGAGCAGCCGGAATTGTGGAACGGGTGCTGTTCCCGGGGATGTTTGAGGCATCGGAAGATGAGAAGGAAGCACAAAATTGTGTGGGAGGCGAGTTGGCGGATGGGAAGTAAGACAATTCTTTATTTTGCTCCGCTAGAGGGCATTACAAATGATATCTACCGGACGACACATCATGCCTGTTATCAGGGAGTGGATGCTTATTTTACTCCGTTTCTTTCTCCAAACCAGAATCATGCGATTAACCCGAAGGAAAGGCGCGACATCCTGCCGGAAAACAACGTAGGAGTACCGCTTATTCCACAGGTGCTGACAAAAAAGGCTGAGTTTCTTTTGGAGGCGGCAAAAGAGCTAAAGGAGCTTTACGGATATGAAGAAGTGAATTTAAATCTGGGTTGTCCGTCGAAAACTGTGGTATCGAAAGGAAAAGGTTCCGGATTTTTAAGGGATGCGGATGGGCTTGAGCGTTTTTTTGATGAAGTGTTTGGGACAATTGAGGCAACGGATGGCAAGCGTTCTGAGGCGGAAAAAGTTTACCCTCGGATTTCTGTCAAAACGCGTCTTGGTATGGAGAGTCCGGATGAGTTTGCAAGAATATTGGAAATTTATAACCGGTACCCGTTGTCGGAGCTGATTATTCACCCGAGGGTGCAAAAGGATTTTTATAAAAACACACCGGATCTTAACGCGTTTGCAGATGCCGTGAAGGTAAGTAAGCACTCGCTTTGTTATAACGGGGATATTTGGACTCTTTCGGACTATTTGAGGATACGTGAACTGTTTCCGATAGTAGAGAAGTTTATGATGGGACGAGGACTTCTTTCGAATCCTGCGCTTGCAGAAGAAATCCGGGCGTATGAAGAGTGCATGGAGCGCGGTGGTGTTTGGGCCGGATATCAGGTGTCTCGGGAGCGTATGAAACAGTATCATGACATGTTGTATAACAAGTACATGGTACGGATGTCCGGCGATACGAATGTGCTCTTTAAAATGAAGGAGTTCTGGGTGTTTCTTGGCGCACAGTTTCCGGAGGAAGAAAAGCTGTTAAAGAAAATCAGAAAAGCAAGCCGGCTGGATGAGTATGAGAAGTTGGTGGAGGGGGTTGATTATCGCTGCATTAAACAGTTTTTTCATCGGTAAAGCCTTATAGATGCTC
>CAZIQL010000112.1:0-4166 GCA_964541485.1 uncultured Lachnospiraceae bacterium | reverse complement strand
AACAGATGTAAAAATCTGTTACGCAATAAAAGTCTAACTTTTTGGGGTCACCTCACCGGGACGGGGTTCTTCTATTCCTGCACTCTTTTAAGACCGGACGGGCAGAGTCGTGCGGTGTGGTGCTACATGCTTTTTTAGGAGAAGCCTCCCGGAGCCGGAAAACCTCATATTTCTTTTGGGCAGGGAATAGGCTTTTAGAAAGGGAGAAAGGAGCGGACGGATGGCAAGGAGTGAATGGATACTTTTGACAAGAGAGGGGATAGTGTTTGAGAGCGGAGAACATGTGCAGGTGACAGATTTGCTCGGGAATTATAAGATTGCAGTGCTGGATGAAGAGATGGAGGAAACATTTTTAAAGTCGCCCGGGATTTTGTATGCGGAGCGTTCCACCAGGGTATTTGAACAGGTGGAGGCAGGAAGGGGAGTGTCCTGCATCAATAACCGTCCGACAGCACGGAATGAGGTGGATGAATTGAGTGGAAAGGGTGTGCTGATGGCGATTCTGGATTCGGGGATTGACTATGCCCATCCTGATTTTAGAAATGAGGATGGGACGACGCGGATTGTAGCTTTGTGGGATCAGACGCTGACCTATTCCGAACCACCGGAAGGCTATCACATCGGAAGTCTTTTTCTGAGAGAGCAGATTGATTTGGCGTTGCAACAGGGAGCTGCCGCGGAACGGAAACGGATTGTGCCGAGCAATGACCTTTCGGGGCATGGCACACACGTAGCCGGGATTGCGGCGGGAAACGGGCGGGCATCGGATGGGAGATACCGCGGTGTGGCATTTGAGAGCGAGCTGCTGGTTGTGAAGCTTGCGAGGAGCAGAAATGAAAGTGTGGCAGCCTCGGATACAGCAAGTCTGATGGAAGGGGTGGATTTTTGCATAAGATACGCGATAGAGAGAAATCAGCCGCTGGTACTGAATTTCAGTTATGGGACCAATGAGGGGGCACATAATGGAAAAAGTCTTTTGGAGACTTATCTGAATACGGTGCTTCCGATGGCAAAGTGCGTTGCCTGTGTCGGTATGGGAAATGAGGGCATTGGAAGGACACATGCAGGGGGAGAACTAAAGAATGGTGAGCCTCTTGAGATGGAGCTGGCAATTGAGGGGCGGGAAAAGGTGATAGAGCTTCAACTGTGGAAAAACTATGCAGATGTGTTTGGCGTTGAAATAGAGACCCCGGGGAGAGGAAATGAGGCCGGAATTACCTTGAGGGAGCCAACGGTCTATCAGAATCTGGAGGGAATCCGGATTCGTATTGCCACATCGGGGGAACGCTTAGGCAGTGGTATTATCAAAATCCGGCTTGTGCCGGAGCGAATTGTGCAGGGGGAATATGATATCTGGATTTTGCGGGGAACGGAGGACAGTAACAGTGGCTTTGTGGTTCCTGCACCGGAGCGGACGCTGACAATTCCGGCAACGGCAGAAAACGTAATCTCTGTCGGAGCGTATGATTTTGGAACCTTGCAGGTGGCCCCGTTTTCCGGGCGTGGGGAAGCGCGGGAATCCGGACGGAGTAAGCCTGACCTGGTGGCACCGGGAGTGGACATTGTTTCGTGTGCTCCGGGAGGAGGGTACACGGCACTGTCGGGGACTTCCATGGCAACGCCGTTTGTCAGCGGTGGCGCAGCGCTTCTTTTGGAATGGGGGATGGTAAAAGGAAACGATGGATTTCTCTATGGGGAGAAGGTAAGGGCATATCTGCAACGAGGTGCAAGCCGTCTGCCGGGAGAACGCTATCCTAATCCGGTTGCGGGCTGGGGAAGACTTTGTGTGGCAGACAGTCTGCCGGTTTCTTAAGACGGCGTGTTTTATGGAAAGTTTAGGTTGCCTTAATTGCGAAAGAAGGAAGAGTGTGCTAAAATAACTACATTATGTTCCATGGTGAAAATGGGAGAATGACAGATAAGAAGAAAAGGACGGAAGAAGCGATGACGTTAGTTTGCATTGTGTTGGGTTTGCTTGCTTTGTTTTTTGGGATTGTCTATGCGGTATACCGGATTTGTTTTGGAGAATACCGTCAGGATAAAGATTGCACGCTTGAGAGCCTGATGCCGGTAGGGAAAGAGTACATAGGGTACGAAGAAGTAATCATGAGAGGAATTAAACGTGTTTGGGATGCACCATATGAGGCGGTTGAAATCACATCCCATGATGGGTTAAAACTGAGAGGAAGATATTATCACAGGACGGATGGTGCACCGGTGGTGCTGATGATGCATGGCTATCATGGCAATATTTTTCGGGATGGAAACGGAATCTTCTCTTTTTCGGAGAAATACGGGTTCAATCTTTTGATGCCCGACCAGAGGGCACAGGGCATAAGTGAAGGAAAGGCCATTACATTTGGAATCAAGGAGCGGCTGGACTGTAAATCATGGGTGGAATATCTGACAGAACGGTTTGGAGCGGAACAAAAGATTATGCTTTGCGGGCTTTCCATGGGGGCGGCTACGGTGCTGATGGCAGCAGATGTGGGGCTTTCGGATAATGTGACAGGAATTATGGCAGACTGTGGGTTCTCCTCGCCAAAGGAAATCCTTTGTTCTGTAATGAAGAGTTTAAAGCTTCCGGTAAAGGTGGTTTATCTGATGGCAAAGCTTGGAGCAAGGCTGTTTGGTGGTGTGAATCTGGAAGAAGCGTCCGCAGTGGAGAGCGTAAAGAAGTGTAAGATACCTGTGCTTCTGTTACATGGGGAAGCCGATACTTTTGTGCCGTGTTATATGAGCAGAATGTGTCATGAGGCATGTGCTTCGGAGGTTGAGCTTTTGACGGTGCCGGGGGCAGGGCATGGTATGAGTTATTGCCTGGATGCAGCTGCCTATGAGGAGGCGGTAGACAGATTATTTGTAAAGGCATTTGGAAAAGATGCCATAACATAATATAAACGTTTTCTTTAGAGAAAAATACATTTTATTAAAAGGCCCTCGTGCTTTTATTCAATATCTGTTATAATAAAGGTACTTATGGGAAAGGAGCAACTGTACATGAGAGAAATAATATCGATAAACAACAGATGGGCGTTTTCAAAGAAGGCAACCGAGGTGCCTTGTAAAATACCTTTTCTTTGGGAAAAGGTAAACTTACCGCATTCCTGGAATGCAAAGGACGGACAGGATGGTGGTGCGGATTATCACCGCGGAATGTGCTTTTACGTAAAGGAACTTAAGAAGAAAGAGTTGCCGGTGGCAGCACAGTATTATTTGGAGATTTGCGGTGCAAATTCCTCTGCCGATGTATATGTAAACGGAAAGAAGGTAGCGCATCACGATGGAGGATATTCTACCTGGCGCGTCAATATCACAGAAGAGCTTCAGAATAAAACTGTGATTGCGATTGCGGTTGACAATGCAGAAAATGAAACGGTATACCCGCAGATGGCAGATTTTACGTTCTATGGAGGTCTGTACCGTAATGTCAATCTGATTGCGGTTGCGGATTCTCATTTTGATTTAGATAATTACGGCGGACCCGGCATTAAGGTAACGCCTATGATAGAAGGGGACAATGCAAAGGTCACCATTGAGGCTCCGGTTATAAATGCCCGGGAGGAGCAGGAACTCATTTTTGCAATTACGGATGCAGAGGGCAATAAGGTGGCAGAAAGTCTCGGAGTTCCGGGCGAAGATAAGACCATTCTTGAGATTCCGAACGTACACTTATGGCACGGAAGAAAAGACCCATATCTTTATACCGCGACCGTAAAGCTTGTAAAGAATGATTTGATTATCGATGCAGTCAGCACACGTTTTGGTTGCCGTACCTATCAGATTGACCCGAACGAAGGCTTTATTTTAAACGGTGAGAGCTACCCGCTCCGCGGCGTTTCCCGCCATCAGGACAGATGGGGCTGTGGTAATGCGCTGCTTCCTGAGCATCATAGAGAAGATATGGATTATATTTGTGAAATGGGAGCAACGACCATCCGTCTTGCCCATTATCAGCATGACCAGTATTTCTATGACCTTTGCGATGAAAGAGGTCAGATTATCTGGGCAGAGATTCCGTATATTTCAAGACATATGCCGAACGGACGGGAAAATACGGTTTCCCAGATGAAGGAACTGATTACCCAGAATTATAATCATCCGAGTATCGTGGTCTGGGGACTTTCCAATGAAATTACCATCAATGGAATCACGGATGATTTGAT
>CAZIQL010000111.1:0-4168 GCA_964541485.1 uncultured Lachnospiraceae bacterium | reverse complement strand
GGCGGCTGTGTAAACGGTGGTGGTCAGCCTCAGGTTCCTGCATCCGTTCGTAACTTTACTGATATCCGCGCTGAGCGTGCTAAGGCTCTCTACTCCTTAGACGAGAAGAACACTCTCCGTTTCTCCCACGAGAATCCGGATGTGAAGGAGCTTTACGCATCCTTCCTTGGCGAGCCGGGTAGCCATAAGGCACATGACCTTCTCCACACAACCTATGTAAAGAGAAAGATTCATGAAGTAAAGTAATTGCAATAAATAACCTCGAAAGCGGTTTTTAGATTGTGATATGAATCCCCCGCTTCTGTATTTTTCTACGAGGACACGCTTTCTAACGGTTCTCTTTAGGAAAATACAGAAGCGGGGGATTTCTTTATGTTCTGATAAGCCGCTTTCGAGGAGACTTCTGCTATGTCAAGAAGAACTCCCTACAAAAAACGTTAATACTGCCCATCGATTAGCTTAACGCAAAAGTTCGCCGTAAAAAGTGTGGCTTAGCAACAAAAACTCGTTGTAATTTTTGTAATTTTGTGCCATACTATACATATATTTTATCATAATGGAGGTGCCTGTATGTATCGAATTGCTATGGAGAAGCTGTTAGAATGGAAGCAAAGTAAACGTCGTAAGCCTTTAATTATCGAAGGCGCACGTCAGGTCGGCAAGACCTGGCTGATGAAAGAATTTGGCAAACAGGCATTTGCGGATACCATATATATTAACTTCGACTCCAATTCCAGAATGGCAGAATTATTTGCTTCTGATTTAGACACAGATCGCTTAATCATGGGATTAGAGTTGTATGTTGGTCACAAAATTCATCCTGACAATTCTTTGTTGATTTTCGATGAAGTACAAGAGGTTCCAAGGGCTTTGGCATCTCTTAAATACTTTTACGAAAATGCACCGCAATATCACATTGTATGCGCCGGTTCTTTGCTTGGTATTGCTTTGCATCAAGGCACATCCTTCCCTGTGGGTAAGGTGGATTTCTTAAAGCTTTATCCTCTTTCCTTCAAGGAATTTTTGATGGCAAACGATAAGGAACGTTTTGCCAATCTGCTTGATACGCAAGATTTTGAAATGATTACCACCTTTAAGCAAACGTATATCGATGCTTTGAAGCACTATTACTTCGTTGGCGGCATGCCGGAAGCGGTACAAAGCTTCGCAGAGAATAAAGACTTTAACGAGGTTCGTGAAATTCAAAAGCGAATCCTTGCGGCCTACGAACAAGATTTTTCCAAGCATGCTCCAAATGAAATCGTTCCGAGACTCCGTATGTTGTGGAACAGCATCCCTTCTCAGTTAGCCAAAGAAAACAAAAAGTTCCTCTACGGCCTTATTCGTGAGGGTGCTCGCGCGAAAGACTATGAAACTGCAATTATGTGGCTCAGTGATTGTGGTCTTATTCATAAGGTCAGCCGTGTCAATGCCCCGGGTATTCCACTGAGAGCATATGAAGACTTGAAAGCATTCAAATTATTCGTAGTAGATGTTGGGCTTTTAGGATGTATGGCCGGACTCCGTCAACGCACCTTGCTTGATGGCAACGATCTTTTCATCGAATTCAAAGGAGCCCTTACAGAGCAGTACGTTTGTCAACAGCTAAAAACCATCGAGGACTTAGATGTTTACTATTATACCAATGACAGAGGCTCCTGCGAAGTTGACTTTATCATTGATACAGGCGAACAAATCGTTCCCATTGAAGTAAAGGCAGAGGTAAACCTTAGAGCTAAAAGTCTGAAAACCTATCATGAAAAATTCTTACCTGAGATTTCTATCCGCACTTCCATGTCGGACTACAAAAAAGAGGATTGGCTCATTAATCTGCCACTTTATGCGATAGACCAAATTACCAAAATATAATGTCAAGGGAGGATGTTCCTCAAGGACACCCTCCCTTTCCTTTAGACACGCGACTTAATCAAATCTTACAGGAATTTTGCACTTTTTTCAAAAATAAATAAAATACCCTTAACCGATTTCGTCCTCCCGATACTATATAGACGAAAGCTTTCAAATTACGAAGGAAAACAACCATGAACAAAGAACAGGCATCCAAATTATTATCGGAAAATTTAACCGCCGTTTACGGCTATGCGTTTGGTAAATTATATGACAAGTCCCATGCTGAGGATTTAGCAGGAGAAATCGTGTGTGAAGTATTGCGCTCGGTCGAACGACTGGAAAACGAAGATGCATTCTGGGGATTTGTATGGAGAATTGCGGAGAATACGTTCCGGAAATTCATCCGTAGGGAACAGTATTTGCAAACCTGCGAGCTGACCGAAGAGACGGCAAATTCCTACAGTACTTTTTATGAAGCGTCTCCGGAAGAGCAATTTCTTGTACAGGAGGAGCAGGAGGAAAGCATTTATCTTTTGCGCCGCGAGCTCTCTCTTCTTTCCAAAGCGAACCGTGAAATTTGTGTTGCCTATTACATGGATAACAAAAGTTGTTCCCAAATTGCCACCGAACAAGGCATCAGCCTTGAGATGGTAAAGTATCATTTATTTAAAACAAGAAAACTTTTGAAGGAAGGTATCGGTATGACAAGAACATTAGGTGAAAAAAGTTATAATCCGGGGGTATTCCGCCTCGACTTTTGGGGCGACCATAACAAATATGACGCATTATTTCAAAGAAAGCTTCCGGGTTCCATTTTACTTGCAGCATATGATACACCGGTAAGCTTAGAAGAACTTTCGATGGAGCTTGGTGTAGCAGTTCCGTATCTGGAAGAGGAAATTGAGATTCTCGAAGCGGCCGGCGTCATCAAAAAGCAAGGCACAAAATATTACACCAATCTTGTGATTTTAACGAACGAATATGAAAAACGTTTTGAAAAAGAGACAGCAGACGCGTACCCGCCGGTGGCAATGGCACTTTTTGACGAGGTTGTTGCCCTTTTGCCAAAAATTCGGACGCTTGACTTTACATGGAACAAAAAAGACGATAACGTGCTTTTATTCAGTATCCTCAACACGCTGATGGTACAGGTCTATCAAAATGCGAAAGCATGGTCTCCGCTGGGTGCACCGCCAAAGCTTCCGCTTGGCGGTAATGGATGGATTTGGGGGTTTGACAACGCCTATGAAAACCACCATTTTCTCGGTATTACCATGGAAACCTGGAACAAGGAAGGCTCCGCCTGGTTTTCTGCAGAAAACTACCGCATCTTAGAACGTTGCCAGAACTATCTGCACCACCATTTCTTTGACAAGACTGAAATTATGTGCGATGCCATTTTAGAACGTGCATCCAACGGCGACAATTCGTTGATAGCCGAGCTCATCGAAGGTGGATTCATCTCCTGCAACGATGGCGTGTCATCCGCCAACTTCCCGGTATATACGCCGGAAGTCTTTGAAGAACTCCGTACTCTTCTGCGTCCGATTGCAGACCGCGTCACCGGCTTTATGATGGAGATTACCGACCGGGCAGCAAAGCTCCTTTCCGAATATGTACCTGCCTCCGTCAAGGACCAGTGCCTGGACATTGTAAAGATTCATCACAGCCTTGCCGTTGCGGCAATTCTGATGGAAACACTGATTAAGGAAGGAAAGCTGGTCATTCCGGATATGCAGATTCCGTTGTGTGTTTGGGGTGTAAAATGTAATTAGAAACAAGATAAAATTTTTACTTTGCGAAATAAAAAACCCTTTCCAAAACGTCTAATAGGTAAAGGAGGTGAAAACCAGTGAATAATGAAGAATTTGCAACCCGGATTGAAAAGCTTCGGACGAAGCTTTATAAAACAGCATTACTATACCTTGGAAGCGAGGCTTTGGCTCTCGATGTGGTGGATGAGGCAATATATAAAGGGCTCTGCGGACATTGGAGGCTTAGGAATTTGGAGTTTTTTGATACATGGATGACCCGGATTCTTATTAACGAGTGTCACAATGAACAAAGAAGGCAACGCCGTTTTATGCCTCTGGATGAACTGCCGGAAACAGCCGTGGAGGAATTTGACTCGCTCCCTCTGAAAGAAGCAATCAAAAGACTTCCGAAGGAACTTAAGGATGTTGTTATTTTAAGATATTTTTCCGGATACACACTGGTAGAGACTGCCGCGACACTTGGTCTTCCGCAAGGAACTGTGGCAACAAGGCAGAGAAAGGCTTTAAATTTACTTAAATTAGACTTGGAAGGGGAGGTATCC
>CAZIQL010000110.1:0-4263 GCA_964541485.1 uncultured Lachnospiraceae bacterium | reverse complement strand
AGGTGCCCTCTTTCTATTGTTCCTATTTAATTTCCGAATAAAATTTTACTCTAGCTGTATAAGTATACCTTTACATAAGCAAAAGCACAAATAGAAAAATCACCTATATTTTTGTGCAACATGAACAAAAGAATTTCTACTACAGCATCCCAATCAGTTTCCCAAGTACCGGCTCAAACGCTGCTCCGTACCAGTGATTTTCTACCTCCGCAGTAGCTTTGATGCACTCTACCGTATAGTCGGCCGCAATCTTTGCCGCTTCATAAGCACTCTTTCCTCTTACCAGTGCTCCTACAAATGCGGACGCATAGATGTCTCCGGTTCCGTGACAGCTGTTTGGTAAGAAATCATGCTCATAGTAGGAATACTGTCCGTTTTCATATACTACAATACCGGTTTTGCCTTCCTTAAAAGAAACGCCGGTAAAAATGACATTCTTGCAACCGAGTATACTCAATTTTTCAAGAATTTCATCAATATATGCACGATCATAAGAAGTCTTATACTCCATTCCGGTTAAGAAACATGCTTCGGTAAGGTTTGGAACTACATAATCAGCCTTTCCGCAAAGTTCTTTCATCGCTTCCACAAATGCTTCGTCAAAGCCCGGATACAGCTTTCCGTTGTCTGCCATCGCAGGATCTACAATCAAAAGACCGCCGTTTTCCTTTGCCGTATCATTATAAATATCAACCACATAATCAATCTGCTTTGTGCTGCCAAGATAGCCGGTATACACCGCTGCAAACTGTATGTTTTCCTTTACCCAGTGATTCTTAATCGCCGGCATATCCTCCGTCAAATCACGGAACGTATAACCGGAAAAGCCTGCTGTGTGTGTAGAAAGTACTGCGGACGGTAAAATGCAGGTTTCAATTCCGCAGGCAGAGAGAATCGGAAGCGCTACAGTAAGGGAACACTGTCCAACACAGGAAATATCCTGTATTGTTAATATTTTTTTATATGTTATCATCTTAAGTTGGTCTCCTTTGCTCTTAAATTTGTTACTTAGTATACCGCATTTTGGTATTAAGTAAATACCCAAATTAAAACCAAAAGATATAACCAGATTTATTTTTTCTTTCTTCGTTCACGCCGTACCCGATTGATATGACGTTCAAAGTCTCCGTTATTTAGAAGTTCAGCAAGTACATACTGTTCAAATACAGGTACGGTACAAGAATAAAAGCCCAGACGTTCCTCAAACACAGTTAAAAGCATTTCCGGCAACACCATATATCCGACTCGCATAGACGGTGCTATTGTCTGGGAAAATGTATTCAAATAAATAACAGGTGCGTTTTCTTCCATAGAAAATATGACATCTTCATTTTTCATAGAAACAGTCAACTCGGAATCATAATTATCTTCAATAATATATCCGTTTCTTTTTTTTGCCCAATTCAAGTATTCAAATCGTTTCGACACACCGGCACTGATTCCACTCGGATAGCTGTGGAACGGTGTCACATGTAATACCGTAGCCCTTGAGCGTTCCAGCTCCGACGTTTTAATTCCATCCGGGCCAAGTGCCAATAAATCGCAAGTCACCCCATTTGCTTCATATACCTTGCGGATTTTTTCATAGGATGGGTCTTCAAGCGCAAAAACACGCTCTTCACCAAGCAGCTGCACAATCAGACTATACAAGTACTCTGCTCCGGAACCAATCACAATCTGCTCCGGTCTGACCGCAATCCCATTACTTCTCATCAAATATGCAGAAATAGCTGCCCGGAACTCCGCGCAGCCTTTATTTGGTGACTTTATTAAAATATCCCGGTTATAATCAAGCAAAACCTTCCGCATGGTCTTTGCAAGAACCGAAAACGGAAATTCGCTTTTTTTATGAGTATGAGGTGTTTTCTCCGGAAAATGATTCATCATTGTTCCATCTGATACCGAAACAAAATCCTTTTCCTTATATATCACATAATAGCCGCTTCTCTGTCTGGATTCTATGTACCCTTCTTCGCATAAAATGGCATACGCATGCTGCACGGTAATCACACTGACACCTGTCTCTTCCGCAAGTATCCGTTTGGAAGGCAGCTTTGCCCCATAAGAAAAGATATCGTTTTCCATATCCTTTCTCAGGCATTCATATAACTGCAGGTACGCAGGCTTTCCGTTTGCATTGATATGATACTTCATTTATTTCCCCGACCTCATAAAATAGTCTTTCGCATATTGTTTATCTCGTTCTAATTGTTGCATCAAATCATCAATTGACGAAAACTTCTGTTCCATACGTACATAATGTAACAACTCAATCGTTACATTGTTACCGTACAAATCTTCATTACAATCAAATAAATAGGTCTCAGCACCGTAAATCAGTTCGTCCTGAACCGTTGGTTTTGTCCCAATATTAGTGATTCCGTTAAATTCTGTTCCTGATATCAGTACCTTAGAACAATACACCCCTGATTTTGGTCTGATTTTTCCCTCCGGAATCGTCAGGTTAATCGTAGGAATCCCTATTATCCTTCCAAGCTGTCTTCCATGAATCACAGGACCGGATATGGCATATGGTCTTCCAAGCATAGCACAGACCTCTTCTGCATTTCCGTTCATAACCTCGTCACGGATGCGACTGCTGCTCACGACTTCATCCCGATGCGTTTCTTTTTCGATTGCTTCAAACTCAAAACCAAACTGTATCGCAAGACGTTCGAGTAAAGAAACATCCCCTTTTCGTTCTTTGCCAAACCGAAAATCCTTACCAACATACAGCTTTTCAACATGCATTGTCTTTACAAGTACCTCAGAAACAAATTCTTCCGGCTCCATAGAAGCTGTCTCTTTTGAAAAAGGAAACATTACATAATAGTCCATGCCATACTCCCGCATAAACTCCTGTTTTTCATCTTCTGATAATAAATAGGTCTGTTCTGAGCCGGACAATATTTTCCCCGGAAAACGGTCAAATGTAAAAACAACTGCACTGCAGCTTTCCCTTTTTGCATTCAGTACCTTATCAAGCAGTTTTTGATGCCCGATATGTACTCCGTCAAATTTACCGATGGTAATTGCCGTACGATTCCACTTGATTTGATTTATGTCTTTTACTATTTCCATTCTGTATTTCCTTATAGAAACATTTTTACCGGAATATAATTCCCATTTTTCTTTTCATAAACACCAAGAAAGCTTCCGTCGCTTGTATAAGCGCGATACCATTGCAATGAAAATTCGCTGATCGGCTGACTCTCTTCCATCTGTGCCAAAGCATTCTTTGGAATCTGATTTCCGTTTTTCAATAATTTATCTGTTTCTTCTTTTGTCTTTATTATGCCACAAGTTGCAAACACCTGCTCTACCGAAACAAGATGTTCTAAAAGTGTTCCCTCATCACGATACCGTTCCACCTCCGAAAGCTTTATGCTTTCTGCCAGTTCAAACTGTCCGGATTTTGTACGAATCAAAGATTTCATGCAGGCACAGGTATCCAGTGCCTCACCGATATCCCTGCACAAACTGCGAATATAAGTCCCCTTGCCGCATTCTACAGTGATAGTAACTTCTCTTAGGTAGCCATTTTCTCCAGAAACAACATTGTCTACACGAATAGAATATATAGTTACCGGACGCCCTTGTCGTTCAATTACTTTTCCTTCTCGTGCCAGCTCGTATAGCTTCTTTCCCTCGACCTTAATTGCAGAATACATCGGCGGAATCTGCTCATATATTCCGATAAATTTCGGAAGAACTCGCATTAAATCTTCCTCTTTAGACCGTACAGGAGCTTCCTTTATTACCTGTCCGGTCATGTCTTCCGTATCAGTAGCAACACCAAATACCATAACTGCGCGATATGCCTTTACTTTATCGGTCAGCATATCGCATAGTCTGGTTGCTGTTCCCAAACATACCGGAAGCACACCCTCCGCATCCGGGTCAAGTGTGCCGGTATGCCCGATACGTTTCATTTTTAAGATACCGCGCAGCTTTGCTACGACATCATGGGACGTAAATCCCTTTTCTTTATAGATATTAAGTATTCCGTCCATGTTTCTTATCCCTACTCTTCAGAAGAAAAGTTCTCTTCTTCCTCATCACTTCTATCCGGAATCTCAGCAATGACATCATCAATCAGCTTAGACATAGTAACACCATATTCAATCGACTGATCCACAGTAAAAAATAACTGTGGTGTATTACGAAGATTTAAGGAATGTGCGAGCTCTCTGCGAAGGAACGGTGCTGCACTCTTTAAGCCCTTCACCGTATCCTCCTGTGCCTGTTTGTCTCCAAGAACAC
>CAZIQL010000109.1:0-4333 GCA_964541485.1 uncultured Lachnospiraceae bacterium | reverse complement strand
CTCTCCAGTCCTTCTTTACCTTAACCCAAAGCTTTAAATTGACCTTGTATTCAAAAAGGCGTTCAATCTCTTCTCTTGCCTTGGTGCCGATTTTTTTAAGCATTGCGCCCTGCTTTCCGATGATGATTCCCTTGTGGGAATCTCTCTCGCAGACAATCGTTGCCTCAATGTCCACCATGGAACCATCCGCACGCTCCCGCATTTTTTCAATCGTTACGGCAATTCCGTGCGGCACCTCTTCGCCAAGAAGTCTTAACGCCTTTTCACGAATCAGCTCTGCTGCAATCTGCCGCTCCGGCTGGTCGGTCACGGTGTCTTCATCATAATACATCGGTCCATACGGAAGGTACTTGAACACCAGCTCCATCAGGCGGTCCGTGTTCTGCTTTTTCTTTGCGGAAACCGGTATGATTTCCGCAAAGTTTAATTTTTTCTGGTAAGCCTCAATCGCCGCCATAATCTCTTCTTTTTTTACAGTATCAATCTTGTTGATAACCAGAATGACTGGTGTGTTGACACGCTCGAGTTGTTCTACAATGTGCTGCTCACCGCCTCCGATAAACGTGGTCGGCTCCACAAGCCAAAGAATCACATCCACTTCATTTAACGTATCCTTTGCCACCTTTACCATGTATTCACCCAGCTTGTTCTTTGCCTTGTGAATGCCCGGTGTGTCAAGGAAAATCACCTGACCTCTCTCATCTGTATACACGGTCTGGATGCGGTTTCTGGTCGTCTGCGGCTTATCCGAAGTAATTGCAATCTTCTGACCGATTAAATGATTCATAAGTGTGGATTTTCCCACGTTCGGACGTCCGATTAGTGTTACAAATCCCGATTTTATCTGCTTTTCCAACATATTTTATCCTCTACATTAATGTCTTAACTTCCAGGAACATATCCTTGCACTCTTCTACCTTTGCAGCAGAACCAACGGTACAAGCATAGTCCGCATTCAGTACCGCCTTTAACATATCCTTTGCCGCACGAATATCCTCTGCGGTTGTTCCAAGGATTTCATCTCTGGTCTTCTGTACATCTGCCTCTGTCTTATGCATCATATAAGCTGTGAAGGAACGTGCACCCTCTGCTGCCGGAGACAATGGAAAGTCCACATTGCTCATGGTACCGAGGATATTCTTTGTCATTTCACGTTCATCTGCCTCAAAGCCTTCTAAGTAAGCAACTACGCCTTCATAAATTGCATTGGTTTCACGAAGGTTCGGGTCACGGTAGGAATAGAAGTTTGCACCGGATGGTCCGATGGTGATGCCGCCGCCGTAAGCGCCGCCCTTCACACGGATTTCATTCCAAAGGTAACCATAGCTTAACAAGGTACGAAGCACTTCATAGGAACCGTGATACTTCACACCTGCATCAATATATCTTCCGCTACGGATGACATACTGCACCTGTCCCGGAGTCTTAAAGCCTTCGTTCTTCTTAGAAAGCGGCATGACAAGTTCTTCTGCTGCAACCGCTTCCGGAAGACTCTCAAGGAGTGCGTCGATTTCCTTTTCAAAAATCTTTTTACCCTCTTCCTCTGCAGTCAGACTTAATACAAAGTTGTCCTTTGTGAAAATCTTTGCTGCAACGGTTGCCAGATTCTTTGCAATTTCCTCTTTCTTTTCTTCGTAATTCTCTATCAGGCTCTTAATGAATTCGTAGTAGCTGATACCGCCTGCCAATTCCTCAAATGCCTCGTTCTTTCCATAGTAAGAACCTGCTCTGGTCATAGCAACCATATGTCCGGAAGACATCATCTTCATTTCAAGTCTGGACTTTACTTCAAGCAAAATTTCCTGAATACGCTTTGCATCGGTAAATACCGAATCACAGAGGATTTCTGTCACAAAGCCCACTGCCTTGTCCGTATTTTCATACAACGACTTCATGTTTACATTTACCTTTGGAAGGAATGCACATAACTCATCCATCGTAATGTAGGTTGCAAAGCCACAGGAGAAACCACCGGTATAGGTGTTAATCGCATCCGCCAATTCCTTGTAACCATGCTGCTTTGTATCCACAACGGAAAGCACATCGGTCAACAGTCCGACATACGGAACCTCCGCCAGTGTCACCTTTCTTGCATCAAATGCCATGCGGATGTAGTTGATGCCGTTGGTATTGATATTGTGCCAAAGTGCATCTGCCTTGTCACTTAAGAATTTCTCATTCTTAAAGCCCTTCGCTTTCTTTTCGATATCGTCAATGGAGAGCATCGGAATCTTCTCTAAATCTTCCTTTGTGGACGGCTCTTCCTGATATGCCTTTAATGCCTTCGTCTGCTCAACCAGCGCCTTCACTTCCTCAGCGCTTAATGAAGCCTTGTAAGCGGCAAGCTTTTCCTTTAACTCCTGATCCTTCTTTGCATTTAATCCGGCTTCCGGCGCTAATGTAAGAACCGCACCATGCTCACTGTCAAGTAAATACTTGCGGATTAAGTCCTCAAAGTATCCTGTGCCAATCTTCTTTTTCAGTTCTGCATATACTTTATTCGCATGCAGATAAAGGAACGGCTCATTCTCATCATAGAGCCAACTGCTCATCATGTTGATGCCGTATAAAAGTCCCTTCGGGAAGCGTCCGAAATCGCCCTCTTTATAGCGGAATTCCTGTGCATTGATGGTTGCCAATAAAGAGGATTCTTTGAGTCCTTCCTTTACGCACTTTTCAAGTGCCTCACGGAGTGTCTTAATAAACAGCTCCTTCTGGTCTCTCTTTGCATTCTTTGCCGCAATCGTAAAATACGGCTGAAGCACATCGCCGTTATAGCTGGTCAAATAGTCCTCACCGATGCCTGCATCAATGAGTGCCTGCTTTACCGGTGCCCCCGGATTGGAAAACAACACCCCATCCAATATTTCAAATGCAGTACCTTCCATCAAATCAAAAGATTTACCTGCAAGCACATTGTAGGAATAGAATACGCCGGAATCACCATTTAATTCTTCTACGGAATAAGTTCTCTCCACATCCTTCATACCATGGAAGCTCTCCTGTGTTTTTAAGGATGAATCCACAGTAATCTTATCAAACTTAGACAGATATTCCGCATCCATCCAGTTCAGACGCTCTACGATATCCATATCACCATACAGATAGATATAGCTGTTTACCGGATGATAATATCTTCTGTGGAAATCAAGATAATCCTGGTAAGTAAGATCCGGGATAAAATTCGGATGACCGCCGGATTCCACACCATAGGAAGTGTCCGGGAACAATACGTTCATAGATTCTCTGGAAAGAACAGATTCCGGAGAAGAAAATGCCCCCTTCATTTCACTGTAAACAATACCGTTGTAAATCAGCTCCGCATCCTCGCTCTCCAACTCATAATGCCAGCCTTCCTGCTTAAAAATCTCTTCTCTCTTATAGATATTCGGATAGAACACCGCATCCATGTAAACATGCATCAAGTTCTTAAAGTCCTGTGTATTGCAGCTTGCCACCGGATACATGGTCTTGTCCGGGAATGTCATCGCATTTAAAAAGGTATTTAAGGAACCCTTTGCAAGTTCAATGAACGGGTCCTTGGCCGGGAAAGCATCCGAACCGCAAAGCACAGTATGCTCAATGATGTGAGCCACACCGGTAGAGTCTGTCGGCGGTGTACGGAACGCCACGGAAAATACCTTGTTATCATCCTCATTCTGAATCCAAACTATCTTTGCACCACTCTTATCGTGGCGCAGATAATAACCGGTACCCTTTAAGTCCGGTAACTCTTCTGTTTTAAGCAGCGTATACGCCTGTAAGTTAGTTAAATCGACCTTTGCCATGTTGTCACGTTCTCCTTTTCTCTCCGTTTTTTTTATCTTTGCGAACATTTTTGTCCATGATAGTATCTTACCATTTTTCTCCTTGAACTACAAGTAGGGCTTTGGGGGATTTTGTGGATTGTGTCTTTGTTTTTTCAAGCATAGAAAAGCAGGGCATTTCCCGTGTGCCGATAAGACAGTAATTTGAAGAAATTACGAAATCGGCATCTGTCAAACAGGATTGAACAACAAAACAGACGACATTCAACTTTGGTTGGGTGTCGTCTGTTTTGTTGTGCGCATAAGGGTTGAAAATCGCTTGTTTTCTGCTCTGTGATATGTTGTTCAAAGATGGGCATATCAGACTTCATACATCTGCGTGAATTGTTGTAGAAGCACGAAACTAACCAATTTATAAGTTTCTGTTTACCATTTTTAAAATTTTATTGAAAATGGTAAGAACTTGTGGCATAATACTATACGAGAGGTGATGCGCCATGAAACTTATAGTTCGAAATCAATATTTAGAAAAACTTATCAATGTAATCGGTACTCCGGATATTAAG
>CAZIQL010000108.1:0-4458 GCA_964541485.1 uncultured Lachnospiraceae bacterium | reverse complement strand
TGGCTGCGGTTTTCCTTTGCAAGTGCCAGGAAGGAATTGTAGCCATCAATAAAGGACTGTATTTTATCTGCAATCGGTGCCTGGTCAGTCACTTTTCCGATGGTAACCGGTTCTGAGGTAATGTCATAAAAGGTCAGGGAAAGACCATATTCTGTGGTGTAAGAGTGACCACGGGTTTCAAAAGCTTTATCATTAATGGAGAAAGCAGTGTTCTCCGGCATATGTGTAATTTGGTCCAGACCAAAATGTGTAACAATACCACAGACAGAATCCCTTGGATGACGGGTATCCTGCGGAGTAAAGGAAGGAGTGCCGGAGGCAGACGAGCCCAAAGCTACCGCAGACAAATCCAGTCTTGCACAGCCGCTTTCGGCGTCATGGATTACCTGTGTGCGCAGACCGATAGAGGTCTTATTAATAAAGTCAGAGAGCTTCTGCTGAAGTTCGATGTTAGTAGAACCGGCAGAAACATTAAACTGGAAAGAGTACAGATTTTTTTCAACCCCGATGGTAAAACTGTACTGTCCGCTAGGCAACGGAGAATCCTGCTCCGGAAGGAAAAAGCCCTGGTTTTCCTGCGAGGAGGAAAGGGCAGATACTTCAACGGAAAGAGGAAGCTGTTCATCCTTTACATCTGAACCATTTAATAAGGAAATGTCAACTGTCTCCGGGGCAGAGGACACAAGTGTCCTGTTTTCAAAAACAGAAGTACCGTCATCAATGTTTAATTCTTTCATGATGGAAGACAGAGAAAGGGCAGAGTCCTTGATTCCTAATGTATAAGCCTGGGCAGACTCATCAAAAGAAATCTTATATAGCGGCTGCTCTGATGATAAGCGCAGGATGCTCTGGTACACGTCCCTTAACTCAGACTTCTTATGCGAGTCAAAACGTGTAGGGCGCATCAGGGCATAACCCTGCAATAAATGATTATAGACGCTCAGTAACGGCATACGTAAGGGACCTCCTTTCCCAGAATAGCACAATGCCAAACTCCATAGCGGATAATGTTCCGTTCCTTCGGAACATTTCTGTATTGAATTTCTGTGATTGTTACATTATAATAGGTAAAAACCCACCTATCTACTGTGATTATAGCATGAGAAGCAGGTTTTGTCGAGCAGAAAGTAAGATAGAAAGAAAAAAAGTGTTGACGGACTTGCAATTGTGTGATATAGTTAAACGGCTATGGAAGTAGTCTTTTTTTTATGCCTAAAAAAATAATAACGGAGGTGGAAGGTCGTGCGAGTTAAGATTACATTGGCATGTACAGAGTGCAAGCAGCGCAATTACAACATGACAAAGGAAAAGAAGAATCATCCGGACAGAATGGAAACAAAGAAATATTGTAAGTTCTGCAAGGCACACACATTACACAAGGAAACAAAGTAATTAGTCATTCGACTAGGAAGGAAAGTGAAGAAATGGGAGATGCTGCAAACGAAAAGGCTCCGGTAGTAAAGAGCTGGTTTAAGGGTTTGAAGGCTGAATTTAAGAAAATCGTTTGGCCGGACAAGGAATCCATTGCAAAGCAGACAGTAGCTGTCGTTATCATCACCGCAATCCTTAGCGTGATTATTGCTTTACTTGATGCAGCTGTGAAGTTCGGTATTGACGTAATCATCTAAGAAAACGCGATGGAGGTAGTATAATGGCAGATGCTAATTGGTACGTTGTACATACCTATTCCGGGTATGAAAACAAGGTAAAAGCCAACATCGAAAAGACGATCGAAAACAGAAAGCTTCAGGATCAGATTTTGGAAGTTTCCGTTCCTCTTGAGGAAGTAGTTGAGATTAAGAACGGTGTAAAGAAAAAGGTTCAGAGAAAGTTGTTCCCTGGCTACGTTCTTCTCCATATGGAAATGAACGATGAGACATGGTACGTTGTCCGCAACACCAGAGGTGTTACGGGATTCGTTGGACCGGGATCCAAGCCTGTTCCGCTCACCGAAACCGAGATGAGAAACATGGGACTTGTCAGAGAAGCTGAAATCGAAGTTGATTTCTCTGTAGGAGATGCCGCTACAATCGTTTCCGGCCCGTTTGAGGGTGCACACGGAATCATTAGTGCAATCAACATCCACAAGCAGAGTGTGACAGTCAACATCGAAATGTTAGGTCGCGAAACACCTGTAGAGATTAGCTTTACAGATGTAAGAGTAAATTAAAGTTAAGTTGAAATGACCGTTAAATAACGGTCCGTGGGAGGAAAAGCTGATTACAGCTGATGAACCAGAAGGTTCGGTACTCCGATAACACCACATTTTAGGAGGTATGCTATCATGGCAAAGAAAGTTACAGGTTATATTAAGTTACAGATCCCTGCTGCAAAGGCAACTCCGGCTCCTCCAGTAGGTCCGGCACTTGGTCAGCACGGTGTAAACATTCCTCAGTTTACAAAGGAATTCAACGCAAGAACAGCAGATCAGGAAGGCATGATTATCCCGGTTGTTATTACTGTATACCAGGATAGAAGCTTTACATTTATCACAAAGACTCCGCCTGCTGCAGTTCTCTTAAAGAAGGCATGTAACCTTAAGTCCGGTTCCGGTGCTCCGAACAAGACAAAGGTTGCTACAATCAAGAGAGCAGAAGTAGAAAAGATCGCTCAGTTAAAGATGCCTGATTTAAATGCAGCATCCTTAGAAGCAGCTACAAGCATGATTGCTGGTACAGCAAGAAGCATGGGCATTGTTGTTGAAGACTAATTAAAAACGTGGGAGGAATCCATTCCGCAATTACCACTAGGAGGTTAAAGAAATGAAAAGAGGAAAGAAATATAATGAAACAGTTAAGCTGTTTGACAAGAGCGCTCAGTACGAGGCTAATGAAGCAATCAGCTTAGTAAAGAAGTCCGCAGTCGCTAAGTTCGACGAAACAATCGAAGCACACATCAGACTTGGTGTTGATGGTCGTCACGCTGACCAGCAGGTTCGTGGTGCAGTAGTTCTGCCACACGGTACAGGTAAGGAAGTTAAAGTTTTAGTATTCGCAAAGGGCGATAAGGTAGCAGAGGCAGAAGCAGCTGGTGCAGATTTCGTTGGCGGAGACGAGCTTATTCCAAGAATCCAGAACGATGGTTGGTTTGATTTCGATGTAGTTGTTGCTACACCGGATATGATGGGCGTTGTTGGTCGTCTTGGTAGAGTTCTCGGTCCTAAGGGCTTAATGCCAAACCCTAAGGCCGGAACAGTAACCATGGATGTTACAAAGGCTGTTAAGGACATCAAGGCAGGTAAGATTGAGTACAGATTGGATAAGACAAACATTATCCACTGTCCGGTAGGTAAGGCTTCTTTCACAGAAGAACAGCTCGCAGACAACTTCCAGACTCTGATGGGTGCAATCATTAAGGCTAAGCCATCTTCCGCAAAGGGTACTTATTTAAAGAGCGTAACACTCGCTTCCACAATGGGCCCTGGCGTGAAGGTAAACGCTGCTAAGTTAGGCTAATCGCTTAACCCTAGGCTGAATTCCCAAGTATCAGTGTTTAGGCGCATTGTTAGGCGGGGAGGTCTTATGAAAACTTTATTTCAAGTTTTTCAAAAACATGGTTGACAAACCAATAGAACTGTAATACAATAATGGGCGTGTTGTGGAAACACGGCACGCCCGACTGTATAAAACATACAGTTACCAACTAACCGAAGACAGCAGGTACGGATTATTCCGTGTAAGCTTGGTCGCCTGCCGAGGGATAAAAGCTAAAGTTAGAATCTATTCGACTGCTTAAATCCGGTTCGGTTTTAAAGCAGTTTTTTGTTTTATATAGAGTCATCGTTCTCATTATGGTAATGATGACGAATATATCGGAGACCGCTTTATTCAATATTATAAGGAGGTGCGCTATCATGGCAAAGGTAGAAATTAAGGCTCCTATCATTGACGAGATTAAGGGTTATGTAGAAAAGGCTTCCGCAGCAGTCCTCGTTGACTACCGTGGTCTTACAGTAGAAGAAGATACAAGACTTCGTAAGGCATTAAGAGAAGCTGGTGTTGTGTACAAGGTATACAAGAACACATATCTTACTCGTGCATTTGAAGGTTCTGATTTCGCACAGCTGAACAAGGACTTAGAAGGACCTACAGCAGTTGCTTTCGGTATTGACGATGCAACAGCTCCTGCAAGAATCATTGCAGAGTTCGCTAAGAAGGCTCCTAAGTTAGAGTTCAAGGCTGGTGTAGTAGAAGGCGTTTATTATGACGTTAAGGGTCTTGAGAAGGTTGCTCAGATTCCATCCAGAGAAGTTCTCATTTCCAAGCTTTTGGGCAGCTTACAGTCCCCAATCGCAAACATGGCTCGTGTTCTCAAGCAGATCGCAGAGAAGAACGAAGAAGCAGCTTAATAGCAGCTTAAGTAACAAAAGAAATTACGCGGCATAACCGCAAAACATTTTAAATTTTTAATGGAGGTAAATTAAAATGACAACACAGGAATTTATCGATGCTATCAAGA
>CAZIQL010000107.1:0-4793 GCA_964541485.1 uncultured Lachnospiraceae bacterium | reverse complement strand
GGATACGAAGGTAGCAGAAGTGGCAAATAAGGTGAATGATACCTATCTGAAAGCAAACGAGCAGGAGGATGGCGTGCAGAGCTACGGAAGAGTGGTAGATTTGCTGCTTGCGGAGTACAGACAGCGTCATGAGAAGGAGAACCTGACCGAGTAAAGAGACGGAGAACTAACCAAAATAAAATATTCCCTTTTATTTTATGGGAACTTGTGGTATGATAAAGGGTATGAAAGTCGGAGCAATGCGGACTGGGATTATGAGAACGAATGGAAAGGCATGGGTAGAGACATGGCTGAGGAAGTAAAAGAATTAGAAAAAGATGTGGAAGCAAAAGAAGTAGTTTCCAAAAACTTTATTGAAATGATTATTGAAAAGGATTTGGCGGAAGGAAAGCATACAAGCATTGTAACACGTTTTCCTCCGGAGCCGAACGGATATCTCCATATCGGTCATGCAAAGTCCATTTTATTAAACTATGGTCTGGCAAAGAAGTATGGAGGAAAGTTCAATCTCCGTTTTGACGACACCAATCCGACCAAAGAAAAGACCGAATTTGTTGAGTCCATTATGGCGGATGTAAAGTGGGTCGGCGGTGATTTTGAAGACCGTTTATTCTTTGCATCTGACTATTTTGACCAGATGTATGAAGCAGCAGTGAAGCTGATTAAAAAGGGCAAGGCATTCGTTTGTGATCTGACAGCAGAGGAAATCAGGGAATACCGTGGTGACTTTGAGCATCCGGGTAAGAACAGCCCATACCGTGACCGTAGCGTAGAAGAGAACCTGGCTCTTTTTGAAGCAATGAGGAACGGTGAGTTTGAAGACGGTACAAAGGTGCTCCGTGCAAAGATTGATATGGCCTCCCCTAATATCAATATGAGAGACCCGGTTATTTACCGCGTAGCACGTATGACACACCATAACACAGGAGATAAGTGGTGCATTTATCCGATGTATGACTTTGCTCATCCGATTGAAGATGCAATCGAAGGCGTTACCCATTCTATCTGTACATTGGAGTTTGAGGACCACAGACCATTATATGACTGGGTGGTAACAGAGCTTGAGTATCCAAATCCACCACAGCAGATTGAATTTGCAAAGATGTACCTGACCAATGTAATTACAGGTAAGAGATATATTAAGCGTCTTGTAGAGGATGGCACGGTAGACGGTTGGGATGACCCAAGACTGGTTTCTATTGCTGCTCTTAGAAGACGTGGTTTTACACCGGAGTCCTTAAAGCTGTTTATGGAGCTTTGCGGTGTATCGAAGGCAAACAGCTCTGTGGATTATGCAATGCTTGAGTATTGTATCCGTGAGGACTTAAAGCTTAAGAAGAACCGTGTGATGGCAGTGCTTGATCCGGTGAAGTTAGTGATTGATAATTATCCGGAGGATGAAATCGAATATCTGGATGCACCAAATAACCTTGAAAATGAGGAGCTCGGCACGAGAAAGCTTCCGTTTGGCAGAGAGCTTTACATTGACAGAGATGATTTCATGATTGAACCTCCAAAGAAATATTTCCGTCTGTTCCCGGGCAATGAAGTACGTCTGATGAACGCATACTTCGTAACCTGTACCGGTTATGAGACAGATGAAAACGGAAACGTGACAGTGGTACATTGTACGTACGACCCTGAGACAAAGAGCGGTTCCGGTTTTGAAGGCAGAAAGGTAAAGGGAACCATTCACTGGGTAGCTGCAAAGACAGCTGTGCAGTGTGAGGTCCGTTTATATGAGAACCTGGTGGATGAGGAAAAGGGTGTTTACAATGAAGACGGCACCGTAAACTTAAATCCGAATTCCAGAACCATTCTTACCAATTGCTATGTAGAACCAAGCCTGAAGGAGGCAAAGGCGTATGAAAGCTTCCAATTCCTTCGTAACGGTTATTTCTGCGTAGATTATAAGGATACGACACCGGAGCATCTGGTATTTAACCGTATTGTTTCCATGAAGAGTTCCTATAAGCCTCAGTAGGCAGGAAGAAAAAAACAGTAACTGACAAAGCGAAAACTTACGGAGGTAGAGTATGTCAAATTTATTTTCGGGACTGGAGTCCTTAGGATTTGGAAATCTTTCCGGAATCGAATTGTTTGAGCATAAGGAAAAAGAAAAAGAAAAGGCAAAGAGAGCAGCAGAGCAGCCGGTGGAAGTAAAGGAAGCAGATTTGATTTTTGACAAGACCTTTATGTGTCCGGTCTGTGACAAGGAATTTAAGTCCAAATTTGTCCGTACGGGTAAGGTAAAGCTGATTGCACAGGACTCGGATTTGCGTCCGCGTTATCAGCATGTGGATTCCTTAAAGTATGATGCTGTGGTTTGTCCGCATTGCGGATATGCAGCCTTGAACCGTTTCTTTAACTTTATGACATCGGCACAGGCACGTCTGATTCGTGACAATATTTCGGCAACCTTCCGAGGATTAAAGGAAAGTCCGGATGCACTTACTTATGATGAGGCGATTACAAAACACAAGCTGGCGCTGGTGAATGCCGTAGTAAAGCGTGCAAAAGCAAGTGAAAAGGCATATACCTGCTTAAAGCTTGCGTGGTTGCTCCGAGGTAAGGCAGAGACATTGCCGGCAGATACACCGGATATTGAGAATGTAAAAAAAGAACTGGCAGCACAGGAGAAGGAATTCATCTTAAATGCATACGAAGGATTTAATGAGGCGTTTTCCAAGGAACCATTCCCAATGTGTGGTATGGATGAAACGACGCTTACCTATCTGGTTGCTGATCTGGCAAGACAGAGCGGAAAGTATGATGAAGCACTCCGTATGATTGCAAGAGTACTGACTTCCAGAGAAGTGAATGAACGAATCAAGGCAAAGGCAAGAGAAATGAAGGACCAGATTCGTGACGAAATGGGGAAAGAAGCATAAAATAAACGAAAGAAGGCGGCGTAAAAACGTCGCCTTTTTTGGAAAGGATGAAAGATGAAAGAACAGTTATATACCATTCCGGTAAATGAAGCGTTTGCGGTGGACTCAGAGTGCCCGGTTTGTGCCATGCACCATAAATTAAAGGTGGATGCGCTGAATTTTACGCTCGGACCAAGCTATATGGAAGATGATATCCGTATGGTGACGGACAGAAAAGGATTTTGTAAGGAACATGTGAAGGAACTTTATGACAGGCAGAACCGGCTGGGTCTTGCACTCATGTTAAAGACACATGCAGATAAGACGATTCGTGACGTGGAAAAAATGGCAAAGGGCTATAAGCCGATGAAGCCATCCCTGTTTAAGAAGGCAGAGACCGCAGAGAATCCGCTGCTTACTTATCTGGATGGATTGGAAAAGAGTTGTTTTGTCTGTGACAAGATTAATAATGTGTTTGACCGATATATTGCGACTGTGTTCTTTTTATATGAAAAGGAGTCGGATTTTAGGGAAACGGTACATAATTGTAAAGGATTCTGTACGGAGCATTATGCGTTATTGTTAAGAGAGGCACCAAAGCAGCTCTCCGGAAAATATCTGGATGAGTTTATAGCACAGGTTAGCAAGGCTTATCTGGCAGGAATGGAGCGTGTGAGGGATGATGTCTCCTGGTTTATTGACAAGTTTGATTACCGTTATGTAAATGAACCATGGAAGAATTCAAAGGATGCCTTGCCGCGTATGATGATGAAACAGAACAGTTTGGAATACTTTCCAGACGAGAAAAAATAGGGCTAAAGTCCTAGTTGAAGTTTAATGAAATAGTGGTAATATAACTATATTGAATTTAGCACTCGAAACAATCGAGTGCTAACAAAAGAGAAAATGAAGTTAGAACATAGAAAAAATAAAGGAGGATTATAGAATGAAATTAGTACCATTAGGAGATAAGGTTGTGTTAAAGCAGCTACTGGCAGAAGAAACTACAAAGTCCGGTATTGTTTTACCGGGGCAGGCGAAAGAAAAGCCACAGCAGGCAGAGGTAATTGCGGTGGGACCGGGTGGAATGGTTGACGGTAAGGAAGTGACCATGCAGGTAAAGGTTGGCGATAAGGTAATTTATTCGAAATATGCCGGCACAGAAGTAAAGCTTGGCGATGACGAGTATATCGTAGTAAAGCAGAATGATATCGTAGCGATTGTAGTAGAGTAAGACAGTGGTTTTCTGATTTGGAAATCAGGAAAGGATTTGATTTAGGAGGTTTTGATTATGGCAAAGGAAATTAAGTACGGCGCAGAAGCAAGAGTTGCTTTGGAAGCCGGTGTAAACAAGCTTGCAAATACTGTAAAGGTAACACTCGGACCAAAGGGCAGAAACGTAGTGTTAGATAAGTCCTTTGGTGCACCGCTTATCACAAATGACGGTGTTACCATTGCAAAGGAAATTGAACTCGAAGATGCATTCGAAAACATGGGTGCACAGATTGTTAAGGAAGTGGCAACAAAGACAAATGACGTGGCAGGTGACGGTACCACAACGGCTACAGTTTTAGCCCAGGCAATGATTAACGAAGGCATGAAGAATCTGGCAGCAGGTGCCAACCCAATCATCTTAAGAAAGGGTATGAAGAAGGCAACAGACTGTGCAGTGGAAGCGATTTCTTCCATGAGCTCCGTAGTTACCGGCAAGGAGCAGATTGCAAAGGTAGCTGCAATTTCCGCCGGGGATGAAGCGGTTGGTGAAATGGTAGCAGACGCTATGGATAAGGTATCCAAGGACGGCGTTATCACAATCGAAGAATCCAAGACCATGAAGACGGAGCTTGACCTGGTAGAAGGTATGCAGTTTGACCGTGGTTATATTTCCGCTTACATGGCAACCGATATGGATAAGATGGAAGC
>CAZIQL010000106.1:0-5270 GCA_964541485.1 uncultured Lachnospiraceae bacterium | reverse complement strand
TAATCATCATTCTCATAAATGCTGCATCATCACAAATTAAAATATTCTTTGCCATTTGACTGTCTCCTTCTCATTTTATCATTATATAAATTTTCATAACCTTTTAATTACTTAATGACATCGCTGATACGAATACCAAACGCTTCGCCAATTACAACAACTTCTCCCTTTGCAACGTACTTTCCGTTGACCAAAACATCTATCGGTTCACCCGCCAGACGGTTCAATTCAACAACCGTACCCGGTGCAAAATCAAGAATTTCTTTAATCGACTTGCTTGTCTTTCCGAGTTCAACCGTAACTTCCAGAGGTACATCAAGCAACAAATCAATATTTTCCTGCTGAAGAAGCGGACTCTGCATGTTGACAAAAGGTTGGAACTGTGCCTGACTTACATTTACATCCTGTACCGGAGGCTGCATCATCATCGGCATTGCCTGCATCATTGGCTGTTGCATCATTGGCTGCTGCATCATTGGCTGCTGCATCATTGGCTGTTCCTGAACTGCCGGAGCCGGTGTTGGTGCAGGTGCTGGTGCTGGTGTCGGAGTTGGCGCTGATACCGGTTCTTCCTCTATGTTCACAAATTTACGGTACATGTTCTTTGCAAAATCAATCGGATAAAGCTGCATCAGTTCACTGTCAACCAAATCACCAATTTCCATTTTAAAAGCAACTCGTACAAATTCTCCCTGGAGGAATGGTGCAATCTGTCCGGCATTCACAACACTGTTCATATCAATCTGTGTTGCTGTAGGCGGGCTGATATCAACCTTTGTTTCAATCATGGAAGAAATCGATGTGGATGCAGAACCCATCATCTGGTTCATCGCCTCGCTGATTGCACTTAAATGAAGTTCGCTCAGTTCCATTTCCACATTGGAACCGTCACCGCCCATCATAAGATCAGCAATTACCTTTACATCTCTTTCTCTCAAAATTAAAATATTATTTCCATCCAAACCTTCTTTGTAATAAATTTGGATAAAGATACATGGCTTGTCATAAGAATCCACTAACTGATCCCATGAAATTACAGAAACCGTTGGTGTGGAAATATCAACCTTCTGATTTACAAGTGCCGACAGTGTTGTGGCCGATGTACCCATACTGATATTAGATATTTCACCAATCGCATCTGTTTCTTCTGGAGATAACAATTCAGAAGTAGTTGCTGAACCAGTTTCTATATCGTCATCCGTACTACTAAACAACGCATTAATTTCTTCCTGCGATAATAACCCGTCCATAACTCTCTACTCCTCTCTTATTATTGAAGATATTTTCACCGCATAAGAGTCTGATGCCAGACCCGGCAGCGCATTAAATTTATAGATATTTCCGACGTATACCTTTAATTCGTCATCTATCTTTGAATCTAACTTAATAATATCACCACGTTGCATGTGAATATAGTCCTTTACCGAGATAACGCTCTTTCCAAGCACCGCACGAATCGGTACGTTTGCTTTTGATATAGAAACTTCAATGAATTCTTTATAGCTTGCTTCATCCTTATCCCTTACTGTTGAATACCAGTATTTTGTATTCAGGCGCTCAATGACAGGCTCAATACATGCATAAGGGATACAGACATTCATCATACCCTCTACATTGGCAACCTTAATATTCATTGTAATCAGCGCAATCATTTCGTTTGGTGAAATAATCTGTGCAAACTGTGAATTTGTTTCAATTCTCGTAAAGCGCGGACTAATCTCAACTACATTTTCCCATGGATCCTGTAAAAGGTTCGTCATAATCGTAAAAATGCGTTCCAATATGACTCTCTCGATTTCCGTAAACTCTCTCTTCTTTTCCAATGGAACCCCGGCGCCACCAAGCATACGGTCAATAATTGCATATCCGACATTGTCAGAAAGCTCCAGGATAATATTTCCCTCCAACGGATGAAAATCAACCATCCCCAATAGTACCGGATTTGACAATGCATTGGAAAACTCGGAATAAATAACTGCTTCTGAGTTAATAACCTCTGCCTGCACCGAAACACGTAAGTATCCCGGCAAGTGTGTTGATAACAATCTGCAGTAGTGTTCAAACACAATTTCCAACGTTCTCAGATGTTCCTTGGAAAACTTTGAAGGTCTGGAAAAATCATAGTTTTTTACCTGCTTTTCGCCCGTATCTTTAAATTCTTCAGCATCCAATTCGCCGCTGCTAAAGGCTTTCAGCAACTTATCTATCTCGTCCTGAGATAAGACATCACTCATAATTACTTCCTCCCAGCCGTCAATATCAAAAAACTACTACTTTACTGATAAGCAATGTTAAGATCCACATCAATAAAGAAATCAGCAGAACCAAATTCTGTCCTCAAGGCTTCTAAAACCTTATCACAAATTGCTTCCTTACTTCCGATAATGGTTTCAATTGTATAAGCGGAAACCTCTTCAGACACCATACTGATTATACGAGGTTCATATGCCTCAAGTTTTGGCTGAATCGTCTTATAATCTTCTGACTTGTTATTAATCAATAAGTTTATGGTAACAAATGCGTAACGATTTTTGCTGTCCCCTTCGATTCTTGCAAGGTTAATTGTCTGTTCCTCTTCAATTGCATAAACTTCTCTGTTCTCAAACGGAATTTCTGCGTAGTCCGAAGCATCCGGATTTTCAAGCTCAAGATTTAATATTGTAACAATCTTCTTAATCAATTCATCTGTTCTTTGTGCTTTTGGCACTACAGTAAACAGCATAATTGCAGATAATGTAATATTCACAATAGTTGCCGCCAAAATGATGATTGCAAGAATATTTTTCTTCATACTGTTTCCTCTCAATCTTCAGAATTCATCTGATTATATAAGCGAATCTCTACACGACGATTCTTTTTTCTGCCTTCTTCTGTCTCATTAGAAGCAATCGGATCATGCTCACCACGACCGGAAAACTGTACATTTTCCCATCCGATTTTTTTGGTTTCTGCAAAATACCTTGCCACTGTAATTGCTCTGGCTGCAGAAAGCATTTCATTACTTTCATAAGGGGAGTTCTTTATCGGAACGTTATCTGTATGTCCGATAACCTCAATACGGTATCCCTTATACTCAAGCAACATATCCGCCACTTTAGAAATCAGAGGAATGGCATCTTCTACCAGCTCTGCCTTACCGGATGCAAACAGTAAGGAACCTTTGATTTCAATCATTACATACCGATATTCCTGTGAATCAATTCCAATCTCAATATAATCTTCCAGACCATACTTCGATGACAAATCGTAAAGCTCATCATAAATTACAGAACTCTGCCCCTTGTTTGCTTCTTTGATTTCTTCTTCCGGAGTCTTGGTTGGAACCGGTGTCGGTGTCAGATTTTCTGCACCCGGACTTGGCACCGGAGAAACTACAGGCCCCATGTTCTCAGTGTTATCACCACCGCTCTCGTCTTCATTTGGATTTGTCATGGAATCACCATCGTCGGTTTGTCCCATGGAATTAAAATAACTATCCAATTCCGAAAGCTGATTTGTTCCGTTGGAAATCATATTTCCATCGCCAAAAGAAGCTCCACCGCCATCAAAACGACTGAATGTATTTGCTAATGACTGTATCAATGCTTCTGCTTTTCCCTGATCCACAGAGGACATGGAGAAAAGTAAAACGAAGAAACAAAGTAAGAGATTCATCAGGTCACTGAAGGTCGCCATCCATGCCGGTGAACCGGGTGCCGGTGCATCCTCTCTCTTTTTTCTTGCCATAACTATTCACCCTCCTCCTGGGCACCGATGTTCTTTCTTCTGTCCGGTGAAATAAAGGATTTTAATTTCTCTTCAATAATACGTGGGTTTTCCCCCGCCTGAATAGATAACAGGCCTTCCACTGCAATTTCCTTCATCATAATTTCTGCAGCATCGTTTGATTTTAACTTCGTCGCAACCGGTGTACATAACCAGTTGGCAAGAACCGAACCATAGAATGTAGTAACTAACGCAATCGCCATGTTTGGACCTACACTATTGATGTCTTGCAGGTTACCTAACATGTTAATCAGACCGATTAACGTACCGATCATACCCCAGGCAGGACCCATGGAGGCAAGATTTTCCCAGAAAGAAATAACATCCTTATGTCTGGTACTGATACAATCCAGTTCAGTCTCTAAAATGCTACGTACAAATTCCGGGTCCGTACCATCTACAATCAGTAACACACCCTTCTTAATAAACTCATCTTCAATAGAACCATTGGCAGCTTCCTCTAACTGGAGCAAACCTTCTTTTCTTGCAATGTTCGACAATTCAATGATTTGGCGGATAACCTCTTCCTCATTTGTCTTCATTGGCTTCATAACAAGTTTTATGGACTTCAAACAATTTATGTACGTTTTTAAATCCGGCGTCATGGTCAATACACAGGCAAACGCACCGCCGAACGTAATCAGAGCTGATGGCAAATCCAAAAACGCAATAATACTCTTTACACCCGCATCACCAAGCATGATGGAGAATATCATCAATCCCATCGCTATAATCAAGCCAATTAAAGTAGCTATATCCACTTATTGTCACCCCACAATTTCATAATATTTTCTGAAAATACTACTTCTTTCGTCAAGCACTCTCTTTATTATATCATTTTTTTTATAAAACTACAATATCTTGCGAAAAACTTCCTGTTTATACAATAGTACTAGATTTTTGACAGTTTGTCTACTTTCTTTTACGAATATTTTCTTTCCTGTGGTCAATGTAAGCACCGTATCCGGCACCTCTTCTACTGTTTCAATCAGCTCCGCATTTAATGAAAATGAAGTACCGTTCAATCTTGTTAAATCAATCATACAATCACCAATTTCCTGTAATTTCCTTAAAACCACAGTAAGGGGTGACAGTTCATCCGCCACCCCTACCTGTTCAGTTTATTATCTCTTTAAGTTAATCAGTTCCTCCAACAGGGTATCCGATGTTGTTATTATTCTTGAATTTGCCTGGAAACCTCTCTGGGTTGTAATCATGTTCGTAAACTCAGTTGCTAAGTCAACGTTAGACATTTCAAGAACACCTGTCTTAAATTCTCCGCCGGATGCAGAAATCGCCTCACCGATTCCGTCAAACTCACCGGAGTTCTGGGTTGTGGAGAACAAACTTCCGCCAACGGATTCTAAGCCGGATGGATTGGCAAATGTTGCAACCACAATCTGTCCCAATAACTTGCTGGTACCATTATCATATACACCATAAATCATGCCGAGACTGTCTACGGTAACGCCCTTCATCGTTCCTGCCGAACGACCTGTGTACAA
>CAZIQL010000105.1:0-5282 GCA_964541485.1 uncultured Lachnospiraceae bacterium | reverse complement strand
TTATGAGGTTTGGGCAAAGGAAATGAAGCACAATCCGGCAAATCCTGATTGGGCAGACAGAGACCGTTTCATCCTTTCCGGTGGACATGGTTCTACATTATTATATTCTCTTCTTCATCTGTTTGGCTACGGCCTTACAAAGGAAGATATGATGCAGTTCAGACAGTGGGGTTCCTTAACTCCTGGTCATCCGGAGTACAGACATACGAAGGGTGTTGAAGCTACAACAGGCCCTCTTGGCGCAGGTATGGCAATGGCTGTTGGTATGGCAATGGCAGAAGCTCATCTGGCTGCAAAGTTCAATAAGGAAAATTATCCGGTAGTTGATCACTATACCTATGTGCTTGGTGGCGACGGCTGTATGATGGAAGGCATCTCTTCCGAAGCGTTCTCTTTGGCAGGTACCTTAGGTCTACACAAGTTAATCGTAATTTACGATTCCAATAAGATTTCCATCGAAGGTAACACGGACATCGCATTTACTGAGGATGTAAAGAAGAGATTTGAAGCTTTCGGTTTCCAGACTCTTGTCGTAGAGGATGGTAATGACTTAGAGGAAATTCACAATGCGATTGCAGCAGCAAAGGCAGATACCACACGTCCATCCATGATTATGGTAAAGACACAGATTGGCTATGGCTGTCCTGCAAAGCAGGGTAAGGCAAGTGCACATGGCGAGCCTCTTGGTGATGAAAATGTGGCAGCACTTAAGGAAAACTTAGGCTGGCCGACACAGGAGCCATTCTTTGTACCGGAAGAAGTATATGCAAATTATGCAGCAATCTCTGCGGAAAAGGCAAAGGAGGAAGAAGCTTGGAATGCGATGTTTGCTGAGTACTGCGCAAAGTATCCGGAAATGAAGGAAGCATGGGATGCAGAATTCAATATGGATATTGCAAAGGATTTAATTGATAACGAAGAGTTCTGGGCATATGAGGATAAGCCGGAAGCAACCAGAAATCTTTCCGGTGTTGTCTTAAACAGATTAAAAAATTATGTACCAAACTTAATCGGTGGTGCAGCAGACCTTTCTCCTTCCACAAAGACTTACATGAAGGATATGGGCGACTTCTCTAAGGAGGATTATGCAGGCAGAAACTTACACTTTGGTGTACGTGAGCTTGCAATGGCAGCTATCGGAAACGGTATGACATTACACGGATTACGTGCGTTTGTTTCTACATTCTTCGTATTCAGTGATTATGTAAAGCCAATGGCAAGACTTTCTTCCTTGATGAGAATTCCGACAACATACGTACTGACGCATGACAGTATCGGTGTTGGTGAAGATGGTCCTACCCACGAACCGATTGAGCAGCTTGCAATGCTTCGTTCCATGCCAAACTTCCATGTATTCCGTCCGGCGGATGCAACGGAAACCATTGCAGCATGGTACAGCGCAGTAACTTCAAAGGAAACTCCTACGGCATTGGTTCTTACCAGACAGAACCTTCCACAGCTTGCAGGTTCTTCTAAGGAAGCGTTAAAGGGTGCCTATATTTTAGAGGATTCCACAAAGGCTACTCCGGATGCTATCATTATGGCAACAGGTTCTGAAGTACAGCTTGCTGTTGAGGCAAAGGCAGTACTTGCAGCAGAAGGCGTTGATGTAAGAGTCGTATCCATGCCATGTATGGATTTATTTGAAGAACAGTCTGCAGAGTACAAGGAAGCAGTTCTTCCAAAGAATGTACGTGCAAGAGTTGCAGTTGAAGCTTTAATCGATTACGGTTGGGGTAAGTATGTAGGTTTAGACGGTGCAACGGTTACCATGACAGGATTCGGTGCATCTGCTCCTGCAGCAACCTTGTTTGAAAAATTCGGAATTACAACAGAAAATGTTGTAAAAGCAGTGAAGTCTGTAGTAAAATAGTCGTAAAGGTGTTTGACCTTTCGATTACTGAATGAAAAGCCTTGCAGTAATCCTACTGCAAGGCTTTCTTGACTTTATCATGAGAAAGGAGAGAATTGACATGAAAAATGAATTATTGCAAATCGGACCGATTACGATTTACGGATATGGTTTGATGATTGCCATTGGTGTGATTGCGGCATATCTTGTGGGAGAATACAGAGCAAAGAAGCAGGGACTCAATCCGGATGAATTGTTTTATTTAACTATCACCTGTCTGACCGGAGGGATTATCGGGGCGAAGCTTCTATTTTATATTGTAGAAATTAAATCCATTATCGAAAATCCAAGGCTGCTTTTGGATATTAAAAACGGATTTGTGGTGTACGGAGGAATTATCGGTGGTATTTTTGCCGGTTATTTATATACGAAAATAAGAAAGCTGAGCTTTTTAAGATATTTTGATCTGGTAATGCCGTCGATTGCGCTTGCACAGGCATTTGGCCGTATCGGATGTGCATTTGCAGGTTGTTGTTACGGAAGAGAGACGGATGGATGGTGCCACATTATATATGAAGGTTCTAAGTTTGCTCCGAATGGAGTGGCATTGATTCCAACGCAGTTTATTTCAAGCGGACTCAATTTTATTCACTTTTTCCTGCTGGTTTACCTGGCAAAGAAAGTGAAAGCAAGTGGTCAGGTGGCAGGATTATATCTGGTGTTTTACAGCATCGGACGGTTTTTCCTGGAATTTTTGCGGAATGATCCGAGAGGAAGTGTAAAGGTATTATCGACATCGCAGTTTATTTCGTTGTTTATTCTGGCAGCAGGACTGGGAGTATTTTTCTTTTGTGGATATCTTGGAAGGAAACAGAGGTCTTTTGCGGATAAAACAGAAACAGAAGGAACCGAAGAATAAGGGGAAAGGATAAGATAGCATGGCAAAAATATTGATTGTGGAAGATGAAGCAAAGATTGCACGTTTTTTAGAGCTGGAATTAAAGCATGAGGGCTATGAAGTTGTATTTGCAGCGGATGGAAGAACCGGTCTTGAAAAGGCATTGGAACCGGATGTGGACTTAGTGCTTTTGGATATTATGCTCCCGGGGCTTTCCGGTATGGAAGTATGCCGGAGAGTGCGAATGGAGTCGCAGGTACCAATCATTATGCTGACGGCAAAGGACGATGTGACAGATAAGGTGGCAGGTCTTGATATGGGAGCGGATGATTACATGACAAAGCCATTTGCAATTGAGGAACTGCTTGCCAGAATCCGTGTGACCTTGACAAGACATTCCAAGCAGACGCAGGAAGGAAGTAAGGAAGCTTCGGAAGAGCTGCAGTTTGGCAAGTTAAAGGTAGATGTTGCGGGACATCAGGTATCTTATGGGGCCGAAGTTATTGTACTGACAAAGAAGGAATTTGATTTGTTAGAGTGTCTTTTGAAAAATAAGAACGTTGCAATGTCCAGAGAGCAGCTGCTGAGCAAGGTTTGGGGCTATGAATACATGGGAGATACCAATGTAGTAGACGTTTATGTGCGGTATTTAAGACAGAAGATAGATGATAAATATCAGCTTCATATGATTGAGACCATTCGTGGTATCGGATATATGATTAAGGAGTAAAATCCTCTGCCCGCATATGGGCGGGCATTTTGCTTCGAAAAACATGGAGGATTGGTATGCAAAAAGCGCAGGGGAAAAAAAGAATACAGCTGAAATGGATGAGAGACTGGATAAAGAATTTCCGTCTTTCGCTTTCGTTGCGTGTGTCTTTGAACTATGTGCGAATTTTCTTTATTAATGGATGCCTGCTTTTTGCAATTATGGGCTTGTTGTATTTAAGGGAAGAATTAAGGCCATTTTATAACACGGCAGAGCAGATGGTTGTTTTGCTGGAGCTGGGGGAAGAGCCGTTTTTTCAATTTGTTGCCTCGGAAGAGCCGGAGAAGTTGCTGGTGGAGATAGAGTGGGAAGAGGAGGTTTTAACGCTTTATTCTTCGGAAGAAATAAACTTTAAAGACTATTCTTATTTTCTGGACTATATTCATATGGAAAGAATGGACAGAGAATGGAAGGTACTAATTTGTGAAAGACAACGGATTTATTACAATACGCAAGAAGGAGAAGTAATTTTTTATTATGATTTGAGCGAAGGCTTTGGGAAAATGCTGAGTTTTCTGAAGAACGCATCAATCGTTTACTTGATTCTTTTATTGTTTATTATTGGAGAGAGTAAAGGTGACAATAAAAAGATATTCCGTCCGATTTATGAGCTTACGGAAACAGCGAGAACGCTGACGATAGCAAATCTTCACAGTGAACGTCTGCCGGTTCAGAGAACGCAGAAAGAGCTACGGGAGTTGACGGAGGTATTTAATGAGATGTTGGATCGTCTGGAAAACTCTTACGAGAGCCAGAAACAGTTCGTTTCCAACGCATCACATGAACTGCGAACTCCGATTGCGGTCATTCAGGGGTATGTGCGGATGCTGGCAAGATGGGGAGCAGAAGATCCGGAGATATTAAAGGAGGCAATTGACTCGATTGGAGAAGAATCAAAGGCAATGCAGGAGCTGGTAGAGAAGCTGCTGTTTTTATCAAGACATGACCGGAAAACGTTAAAGGTACAAAAAGAGTGGTTTTCCATGGGAGAAGTTGTGGAGGATATGGTAAGAGAAACCCGCATGGTGACAACCGGGCGGGAGATTAAAGTGCGGTTGATTCAGAATGTGGCGGTATACGGGGATGACCAGCTGTTAAAGCAGGCTGTCCGTGTGTTTATTGACAATGCGGTGAAGTATTCATCGGAGGGAGATACCATTACTATTGGCTGTGAGAACAGAGGCGGAAATTGTGTTCTTACCATAGAAGATACCGGAATCGGTATGAAAAAAGAAGACGTCAACCATATGTTTGAGAGGTTTTACCGTTCCGATGATATCCGGGGCAAAATCGAAGGGCATGGTCTGGGTCTATCGATTGCAAGGCTGATTATTCTTGCGCATGCAGGAACAATAAAAATCAGAACGCAGTACACGGTGGGCACCAGTTTTATCATAACCATACCTAGACAGCGCATGGCACCAAAAAAGAAGCCGCAGGTAGTACCGGAGGAGTAGAAAATGACAGGTAAAAGGGAGAGAATGTCGGCAGAGTGTGTCCGGTGTCCGCGAAATTGCGGGAAGGAAAGGGTGTCGCAGCAACCGGATTCATATGGATATTGCAAAGTGCCGGAGAATCCAAAAGTGGCAAGAGCAGCACTTCATTTTTGGGAGGAGCCGTGTATTTCCGGTGAAGAAGGGTCCGGAACGGTCTTTTTTTCAGGATGCAATCTGCGGTGTGTATATTGTCAGAATGCAGAAATTGCAGAAGGAGTCAGAGGAAAAGAAATCACAGTAGAAAGGCTTGCGGAAATATTTCTGGAG
>CAZIQL010000104.1:0-5288 GCA_964541485.1 uncultured Lachnospiraceae bacterium | reverse complement strand
TCCAGAGGCGGAGGTGACGAGCTCGTTGTCTAGTAACATGATTAAGGCATATTCCATTGCCTATGACAAACAGAAAAGAAAGGTTCTGAATGTGGAGAACAGGGAAAAGGAGATTGAAGATAAGCTTCAGGAGATTTTGCCTTTCCGTCCATTTTTGGAAACTCGGACAACAGAAGACGAACCAAAGGTAGCAGAAGGCGAATTTGTGCCGGGACTTTTGGCGGAGGATTTAGGAGATTTACTGAGTGAAGAACCAAATCAGCCACCATTGCAGGAAGTTGATCTGGAAGCGATAAAAGCATCGCTTCGCGAGGAAGTCACAGCTGAGATTGCCTTGGAATACCAGAAGCAGGGGGGCGAGATTTTAGCAAATGCCCAGACGCAGGCAGAGGAACTTCTCGCTGCGGCAAAGCAGGATGCTGAAACTGCAAAAGAGAGCATTTTAAAAATTGCTTCTTCACAGGGCTATGAAGAGGGATTAAAACGGGCCAAGGCGGAAGAAGAACGTGCACTTGCAGAACTGGAAGCAGAAAAGCTCCGCATACAGCAGGAATATGAAAGGCAGGTTTCAGAATTAGAGCCTGCCTTTGTTAAAATACTGAAAGAGCTGGTGAAAAAGGTTTCCGGTGTGGCATATGAGAATCACGATGACGTTCTTTTCTATCTGATAGAGACCGGCATGGGTTTTGCAAAAAAGGATACGTATTTTGATGTTCGGTTAAGTGTCGAGGATTTTGAACGTTTTTCCGGACAGTTTGAGAAAATCAAAGAAAAGTACCTGGACAAGCTGACACTGGAGTTTAAGGCAGATGAAACCATTTCAAATGGAACTGTGAAGCTGGAAAACGAAAACCGTGTCATTGACTGTGGTATGGATACAGTATTAAAGGGATTGTTAGAGGAGCTCTCCTTGCTCAGCTGACGGAAAGAGAACATGGATATTAACAAGTACCTGAATGTAGGGAATAAAAATTACATAAAGACCTATGGAAAAGTTGTGAAGGTAGTTGGACTTACAATCGAGTCTACCGGACCGGAAGCAAAGGTAAATGACACCTGCAGAATCCATCTTTCCGGCACGGGAAAAACCGTTTTGGCAGAGGTGGTTGGCTTTCATGAAGGCAGATTGCAGCTGATGCCCTATGAAGATGTGGCAGGGGTACAGATTGGTGACCTTGTGGAAGGAGAAATCGGTGCATTTCAGATTCCTGTAGGGGAAGAATTGCTCGGACATGTATTAAACGGTCTGGGGCAACCTATAGAAGGAGAGCTTCCTCCACTGAAGGATTTTTGTAATGCAGAGGCGATGCCACCAAATCCGATGGAAAGAACCTTGATTGATGAGGTCCTTCCGCTTGGCGTAAAAGCAGTAGATGCCATTATGACCTTAGGAAAGGGACAAAGAATCGGTATATTTGCAGGTAGTGGTGTGGGCAAGAGTACACTTCTTGGTATGTTTGCCAGAAATACAAAGGCTGATATTAATGTAATTGCCCTGATAGGTGAGCGCGGCAGAGAGGTAAAAGAATTTTTGGAAAGAGACCTTGGGGAAGAAGGTGTCAGACGGTCTGTTATTGTCTGTGCAACCTCCGATCAGCCGGCACTGATCCGAAAGAAAGCAGCAAAAACAGCGACAGCGATTGCAGAATATTTTAGGGATCAAGGGAAGGATGTCCTTTTGATGATGGACTCCATGACCCGTTTTTCCATGGCACAAAGAGAAATAGGACTGGCTTCCGGAGAGCCACCGGTATCCAGAGGTTATCCGCCGAGTGTATATGCGGAAATGCCAAAGCTTTTGGAGCGTGCAGGAAAGACAGCAAAAGGCTCCATTACCGGTATTTATACAGTACTTGTAGACGGTGATGACATGAATGAACCGATTGCAGATACGGCAAGAGGTATTTTGGATGGTCATATTGTGTTATCCAGAAAGATGGCGCATAAAAACCACTATCCTGCCATTGATATTTTACAGAGTATTTCCCGAGTTATGAGTTCCATTGCTTCAAATGAGCATAAGCAGTACGCAAACCAATTAAAAAATGTTTTGGCAACCTACGGTGAGGCAGAAGATTTGATTAATATCGGTGCTTATAAGGCCGGATCAAATAAAGAAATTGACTATGCGATTTCAAAAATAGGAGCTGTTAATGCGTTTTTAAAGCAACAGGTGGATGAGAAGTTTACTTTTGAAGAAGCGGTTGCTTTGCTGAAAGGAATTTTTGCGGATGGCTAAGTTTGTATATAAAATGCAGAGCCTTCTGAACATAAAAGAGAAGTTGGAAGAGCAGGAAAAAACAGCATATGGTCTTGCCAGGGCAGTGTTAAACGAAGAGGAAGAAAAGTTGGCGCAGCTTGTTGCAAAGAAAAATCGCTATGTGGAGGAAAAGCGACAGAAAATGTCGGAACTTCTGAATGTGATTGAGCTTTCAAAGCTGGAACAGGCGATTCATTCCACGGAATTGTTAATTAAAGACCAGATACTTGCGGTAAAGCGTGCAGAGAAGACGGTTGCATTGGCTCAAATTCGATTGGAAAATGCAATGAAAGAGCGGAAAATTCAGGAAAAACTCAGAGAGAACGCTTTGGAAGAGTTTAAAAAAGAAATGGAAGCAGCAGAGCAACAAGAAATTAATGAGCTTGTGACGTTCCGTTTCGGAAACCGGAAAGAAAAGGAAGGATAATCTTATGGCTAAAAGAGGAAGAGAACAAAGAAATGAACAGGGCAGTGCGGGCGGCAAGGTACTGACCGTGCTAATTATTCTTTTGATTATCTTAATATGGCTTGCGATTTTGTCTTTACTGATAAAATTTGATGTAGGAGGGCTTGGCAGCGAGATATTGCGACCTGTGTTGAAAGATGTCCCGATTATTAATCGTATTCTTCCGGAGGTTTCTGATGAACAGCTTGCTCTTGAGAATGCATATCCGTTCAAAAATTTAGAAGAAGCGGTGGAATATATTAAGAAATTGGAACTGGAAGCCGATAAATTAAAAGAGGAGAACGATGACTATGCTTCCAGGCAATTAGAGATGCAAAAGGAAATTGACTCTCTAAGACACTATGAAGAAGAGCAGGAAGCATTTGCAGAGCGCGTTAAGGCATTTGACCGTGAGGTCGTGTATAACGACAAGGCTCCATCTACAGACGAATATCTGAAATGGTACGAAGGGATGTATCCAAACAATGCAGCTAATATTTATGCTGAATTGTTAGAGAGCAAACTGGTGGAAGACAGTCTGAAAAAATATGCGGATTACCTGACATCAATGGAACCGGGAGAAGCGGCAGACATTCTGTCCGAATATCCAAGTGATATTGATATGATTTGCAAATTGTTGGATTGTATGAAGAAAGTACAGGTTGCAGATATTTTACGTGAACTGGAACCACTTTTTGCTGCAAGAATTCTGAATCGTATGATTGAATTAGGCATGGAACCCCTCGAATAATTGATCAAAGAGGAACGGACTCCTTTTGGTACAAAGAAAGGAGAAAAACACATGCAGACACAGCAGATTATTAACGCGCCTGTCGGAGCTTACTTTTTTGGTGCTGCAGGAACCGCTGCTGCAGAAAAAACAACAGATGCAACTTTTGAAAAACTGTTTCAGGCATCTTCTGAGAAGTATGAAACTGTTTCAGCAGAAGAAAGTAAAAGGGCTATAGAAGAGAGTAAGGTTTCATTTGAAGTTTCAGATGAAAAGAGTCTTTCTGAAGATGTTGTGACGGGCAATCAGACAGAGAAAAGTTCAAAATCTGTACAGGAAGCAGACCAGTCCGATTCTGTGGATGAAAAGGAATTGGCAGAACGTGTTGCAGAAGTGGTTGCACAGGCAACTCAGATTGTGAAGGATGTATTAAATATGTCATCGGAGCAATTAGAGGAAGCGATGAAGCTTCTTGGCATTACAGAAGTGGATTTGTTAAATGCAGATGTCTTAAAACAGGTTGTCCTGACTGTGAATGGTGAACAGGATGCCACGGCGTTTCTGATGGATAATGACCTTCTTACTAAGATGCAACAGCTTTTGGATGAAATCGATGCGTTACTGGAAGAGACCGGAGTGGACATGGCAACCTTCTTGGAATTGTTTAAAGATGCTGATTTTAAGGAATTGCTTGAAAATGCAATGAAAGAGCAGTCTGATATGGAATCGGGGAATGCAGTTACTGAAAGCGATGCAGAAAATCCTGCGGAAACGGTTTTTGTAAAAGAAACAGAAATTATGTTCCGGGCAGAAGCTTCCGAGACAAAGACAAACGTATCAGGAAATGCAGCACAGAGCCATGAAAACGGTGACGGAACAGAACTTTTGCAAGAGGATGCAGGTCTTGCCAATCAGTTTGTCCAGAATCTTCAGAATGCAGTGGCAGAAGGCGTGGGAGAGACAACACTCGGTAGTGATTTGGCTACACAAATCAGAGAGATTGCAGACCAGATTTTGGAGCAGGTTAAAGTTGTTGTTGCACCGGAGATGACCAGCCTTGAGATTCAGCTGACACCGGAACATCTTGGAAAGGTGAATATTACTGTGACAGAGCAGGATGGTGTGATGAAAGCAAGCTTTGTGACAGAAAATGAGCTTGCCAAAGAGGCAATTGAGAGTAACTTAATCCAGTTCAAGCAGATGATGAATGAACAGGGAATCCGTGTGGAGTCGGTGGAAGTTACGGTTTCTGAATTTGCGTTCGATAAAAACAGTGAAGCAAACCAGAGCGGTCAGGAAGATAAGAAACATGGGAAAGCTCATTTTGTTATGGAAGAAGAAACGAATAATTCTGTAGCAATGCAGGACGAACTCGCACTTCATTTTATGGAAGGCGGAGAGAGTACAGTAAATTATATGGCATAAGCCCTTTGAGGAGGATTCATGAGTGATTTAATTCAATCCGTAGTAGATGGAAAGATTACAGCCAACACTGCAACGGAATCGACGGCAGAAAAAAAGGAGACAAGAGGAACGACCGACCTTGGTTATGATGCGTTCTTGCAGCTTTTGATTGCAGAAATGCAGCATCAGGATCCGTTAGAGCCGACCACAAATACCGAATGGATTTCCCAGATGGCGACATTCAGCCAGTTGGAAGAATTACAGTCTCTGTCAAAGACAACAGAGAATAGTCAGATTTTTTCTTTGGTTGGGCAGAATGTGATTGTTTCTACGGAAGATGCATCCGGAAATACGTCATTAAAGTCCGGTGTTGTTGATTTTATCAGCATGTCCGGCGGTACAGCAAAGTTTAGTGTAAACGGTTCATTATATTCTTTGGATCAGCTTTA
>CAZIQL010000103.1:0-5324 GCA_964541485.1 uncultured Lachnospiraceae bacterium | reverse complement strand
CGTTGCTACCATGATTCCGGTTATCGGCGGCATGGCCGCTGCATTAAACATTGACCCAACGGTTTTATATTTCGGTCTGTTGTCCGGGGCCACCCTCGGCGGTAACTGTACTCCGATCGGCGCTTCCGCAAACATTGCCGGTATCGGTATTTTACGTAAGGAAGGTTACACCGTAAAGAATGCCGACTTCTTTAAAATCGGCATTCCGTTTACACTTGCCGCCATCATCCCGGCATATATCTATATCTGGATGCTGTATGGCGGCTTGTAACGGTTTTCACTTAATTTAGGGAATTGGGTTTTGACAAAAAAAAGGAAGATACTCTCTTTGAATATCTTCCTTTTACTCTTATAAGAAAAACTGACTTACACAAAATGCTGCATAAATGCAAAGCAGTGTAATACCCTGCCAACGGCCAAGCTTTTTCTTAAGCAGTGCAGGAACCGTTAATATAAGCATAACGATAAGCATCAAAGGCATGTCTAAAATCAAAGAAGAATTGATGCCAAAAAATGTTTTACCAACCGGCACTTCAAACGGAGCAAGTGCAACAGATATACCGGAAACCAGTACCAAATTAAATACATTGGCACCGATTACGTTACCAATACCCAAGGAAGCTCGTCCTCTCTTTAAAGAAGTGATGGTAGTAACCAGCTCCGGAAGCGAGGTTCCAAGCGCTACAAAGGTAAGGGCAATTACCGTTTCCGGAACTCCTAAAGACTGTGCAATCAATGTACCATGGTCAACCAAGAAGTCCGCACCAACCGCAATGACGGCTGCTCCGATAACCAATAACACCAATTGCTTCCAGAATGGCTTCTCCGTACTTTCTTCTGCGTCTTCCTCACTGCATTCACTCGGGTTCTTCAAACCATTACGAACGTTTAAGAAAGTATAAACAATAAAAACAGATAACAGCACAAATCCCATCCACCGCGGGAATTCGCCAAGACCATAAGCAGCCAGACAATACAAGGCAGCCGAGGCAAAGAAAAACAGCACCGGCATACGCATGGTCTTTACATTTACCGGTCCCGGATTACATGCCACGGAAATAGCTGCAATCAGAGCTGTATTACAAATGATGGAACCGATAGCATTACCATAAGCCATCGCACCCTGACCCTGCAACGCACCGGTAGCAGAAACCATAACCTCCGGAAGAGTGGTACCAATAGAAACCACGGTAGCTCCTACTACGATGTCAGGCAGATGGAAACGGGTAGCAATACCGGTAGCTCCATCTACGAACCAGTCTCCTCCCTTAATCAGAAGGACAAGACCAACAGCAAATAAAATTACTGATATCCAAATATTCATTTTTCCTCCGTTCTTCGCATAAAGCGATTCATCTTTTTTCTGTATCAAAATGGAAGTCGTCTCTCTGCGCATCCTCGCGGAGCGTTTTTTCTTTATAGGACTTCCTATAAAGAAAAAAAGAGACTTACCTGATTTCTCAGATAAGTCTCGTCATTTCAGATAAAGCCACGGATTCTTATCCTGAGCTGTTGACTTCATCACGCCTTACGCGCCGACTACTCCCTTAACACTCTGATTCTATTGTATTATAACCGTTTTGTCAAGAAAATATTAGTTTCCAAGACGCTTTACCAGATTATCATATTCTTCTTGCGTGATGCGAAGCACCGTGCCGTGTCTTGCCTTATTTCCCGGCATGGAATATTGGTCTGTGGAAAGCTTTGTAAACTCGCCATTTGCCAAAGTATCTGCTACCATGTAATAATATCCGACACCGCCATAGTTATCTAAAAGAAGCACATACTTCTTTCCGTCTACCACATCCTCCGGATGAAGCTCAAATACCGCCGGGCCTTCTACCCCTGCCTGGCTTTCCACATTCTCAGCACTCACACGTTCCCACGTGCCAAGCAAGTCGGTTGCACGCTCTAAAATAACACAGCTGTTTTCCTCATACTTCAGGAATCTGTAATAATAACCGCCTTCTTTGATAACCGTAACATCCAGAGTGTCATGCGGATAATCAATCCAAATCTGTGGCTCAGAAAATTCCATGAAATCGGTCGTAGTTGCATAGTATACTCTCTGCTTTGCATAGCCGTCTTCCTTTACTCTGGACGCCCAGTGTACCAGATATTCCCCGGTTGCCTCATTATAGACAGCCTCCGGTGCCCAGGTACAGCCTGCGGTCTCTACCGCAATTTCGGTCATTCTCTGTCCGGACCAATATACCATGTCTTTTCCGTCCCAGACCATAATGGACCGGCTTCCGTCATTCTGTGCCTTCCCCCAGTCCCCGCTCTGTGCAATATGCAAATCCGTTGCAATCATATAGATTTTCTTTCCGTTTGCACTACGCATAATAAACGGGTCTCTCAGACCTTCCGTTCCCAGAGTAGAAGTAAGTACCGGTTCCCCTCCGTTTAATTCCTCCCAGAAAAAGCCGTCTTCACTCACTGCATAAAAAATATTTTCCTGTCCGGCTCCATCTCCCGTAAAATACGCAAACAGATAACAGGTGTATTCATCCGCTACCAAAGCCTCCGTCGGCGCCAAAGTCTCCTCCGGTGCCGTAGTCGGAGCCGTAGTCGGTACTTCCGCTTCCTGTGTTGGTTCTGCTGTCGGCGTCACATTTTCCTCTGACGGATTACTTCCGCAACCGGCTACCATCATAGCCAACGCTGCTATCGCTATCATTTTCCAAAACTTCATATCTCATTTCCTTCCTGATAAAGCCATTCTACGGAACTATCCTCCTCCGGACAGTTCCGTAGCTTTTGGTTATTTATTTCTTCTTACGCATCAAGACCACTACAACAACCGCAATCACTGCGACTACGGCAATTACTGCGATAATCACCGGTGTTGCATTTCCGCCATTTCCGCTCACATCCTGCGTGCCCTGATTGTCACCGGTCTGTGGCGCGTTCGTTGGCTCTGCCGGAGTCTCCGTCGGTTCCGCCGGAGCTTGGGTTGGCGCCTGCGGAACTTCTGTCGGAGCAGCCGTAGGTTCCGGTGTCGGAAGTGCTGCTTCAGGAAGAATTCTTTCTGCCACGCCTTCTAACGTAGGTGTTACCACTTCCATCAGACCGTCTGCCCCAAAGGTTACCTTGTCAATACAGGTCTGTCTGTGATGTCCGGTTCCGTCACTGAAAAATCCAAGCGGTGTAAAGAAGCGGTGATATGCAATATAATATTCATCTTCACCCGGGATCTGTAGCATGCTGTGATGTCCGGTTCCGAGAATGTCCAATTCTTCATTTTTGGATAGTACTGTATACTGATAATCAATCGGTCCGTAAATATTGTCCGAGGTACCATAATTTACATGGTAGTTTGGACTTCCGGTATCGTCACAGGACCAGGTAAAGTGATAAACTCCGTCTCTCTTTACCACTGTAATCGCTTCGCGGAACTCTGTCACGCCATAATAATTGGTGAGTGTATCCAGATTACAGCTTACCATGTCCTCGTTTAACTGAACCACTGCTGCTGCACCATTACCGAACAACATATAGGAGGTTCCGTCCTCATCGGTAAAGATGGATGGGTCAATTGCCTGTCCCATGGAAACACCATATTCCTTACACATTGCAACCGTCATCAACGGTTCTTCCATTGCCGTATAAGGACCCGCCGGATGGTCAGCAACCGCCACGCCTATCATGGATTCGCCGCTGGCATCCTTTGCACAGAAATAGAAATAATAACGTCCATTCTTTTCCTCAATCGAAGGCGCCCATGCACTTCCTACCGACCAAGGTACATCCTTGCCTGCGGAAACATCAAGAATTACGCCCTCATCCGTCCAGTCCACCAGATTCTTTGACGAAAAACAGTGGAATACGGTACCTGCCCAGCCGGCAAAACCGTCTGTCGTCGTATATAAATAATAGGTATCGCCAAATACATCAATATCCGGATCCGCATACTGACCGGTCAGAACCGGGTTACCGCAAAGGGTTGCACTTACCGTCCAATCCTCCATTGTCACCGCAAGTCCGGTATCCATGATAAAAGTAACCTCCGTTTCCTTTCCATAGTAAACAACCAAATCTCCCTCGTCTTTAAGGCTCGCATAATCCTGCTGCTCAAAGGAAATGATCACACAATCCTCCGGTGCATTTGCTGTCTTTGCCGCATACACCTGAATCGTCTTACTCTCCTCATCCGAGGTCCATGCAATCACGCCGTCGCCGGTAATATCACGGAACGGTGTCAGCTCTGCTCCGCCCATGATTGCTATCTGGGAATCCGTCAACGCCACATCATAAACTCTTACGTTGTCTACCAGACCGTTTAAATAGCTGTCTGCATCATAAAACGATTTTCCGATATATCCGATTACATTCGTTCCCAAATCAGAAATCGTCGTTCTCAAATCCTTCTGCTCATCCACGCACTCACCATCAATATAAAGACGCATCGTCGTGTCTTCCATTACCAGAGTAATATTCATCCACTTGTTTTTAAATCCATTATTCACATCGGATGTTATGACATCGTCCTCTGCTCCCCAGGAATCCTTAGTAATTGCATAACGGATTTCTCCTGCTCTTGTACGAAGGAACAAGTACTTGTTATAATCCTGACCAATCGCAAAGGTAAAGAAGTTTCCGTTATCCATCTTGGAATACACATCCATGGAAATCGTCATCGTGTCCCTGCCGTCAAAAAAACCCTGTGGAAATTCCAGATATCCACCTCTGCCCTTAAAGTTCATGACATTGGACGCAATTTCTTCGTTGTATTCGATTACAGCTCTTCCGGTTATGGTCGGGTCATTGTTCCCTGCCTTATCCGTTACCGTTTTTGTGTCTGCTTCATCCTCAAAATCATAATACAACACCGGTTCCGGAAAATCACTTTCTGCCTTTGCCGTGACGGTTTGTCCACCAATTCCTGCAAATGCCATGGAAAGCATCGCGCCAAGCAGGGTGACTGACAAAACCTTTTTCATCTTTTTTCCCACATGATAAAACATAGTTTTCCTCCTCTTTTCGTGCTCGTCTGTACAATATATTTGGATTATATCGTATCCTTTCTCGGTTTTCAATTGCCTTCGCAATAATTTACTAAACTTTTACTATTATATTTGTAACCTCTTTGTTAAGTCTTCTTTTCGTAACCTCTGCTTTTTCCTGTTCTCCATCAAGAATATTTCCTATTGTTTTCTTGTAAAGATTTCTATATACTGTAGTTAGAGTGCGGACTTGTGCACAATAAGGAGAAAAAGAGAGGAAAAAGCTTATGAAATTCGGTTATTTTGATGATGCCGCAAAGGAATACGTGATTACCACGCCAAAGACTCCGCTTCCATGGATTAACTACCTTGGAACCA
>CAZIQL010000102.1:0-5354 GCA_964541485.1 uncultured Lachnospiraceae bacterium | reverse complement strand
TTGACCGTGGTTATATTTCCGCTTACATGGCAACCGATATGGATAAGATGGAAGCAAATCTTGACAATCCATTCATCTTAATTACAGATAAGAAGATTTCCAACATTCAGGAAATCTTGCCGGTACTGGAACAGATTGTGCAGACCGGTGCAAAGTTACTTATCATTGCAGAGGATATCGAGGGGGAAGCTCTTACCACACTTGTAATCAATAAGTTAAGAGGTACATTCACTGTAGTTGGTGTAAAGGCTCCTGGCTATGGTGACAGAAGAAAGGCAATGCTTCAGGACATCGCTATTTTAACAGGCGGTACCGTAATCTCTGACGAACTCGGTCTTGACCTTAAGGAAGTAACATTAGAGCAGCTTGGCCGTGCAAAATCCGTTAAGGTTCAGAAGGAAAATACCATCATCGTTGACGGTGCAGGTGACCAGAACGAAATCCGTGCAAGAGTCATGCAGATTCATGCACAGATTGCAGAAACCACTTCTGATTTTGACAGAGAAAAGCTTCAGGAAAGACTGGCTAAGCTTGCAGGCGGCGTAGCAGTCATCCGTGTTGGTGCAGCGACGGAAACTGAAATGAAGGAAAACAAGCTCCGTATGGAGGATGCTCTTGCAGCAACAAAGGCTGCTGTGGAAGAGGGTATCATCGCAGGCGGCGGCTCCGCATACATCCATGCATCTAAGAAGGTGGCTGAACTGGCAGCAGGTTTAGAAGGCGATGAGAGAACCGGTGCCAACATCATCTTAAAGGCACTCGAAGCTCCGCTTCGTTGTATTGCAGCCAATGCAGGTTTAGAAGGCTCTGTTATCGTAAACAAGATTCGTGAGTCTCAAGTCGGCACAGGCTTTAATGCACTGACCGAAGAGTATGTGGATATGGTGGCTGACGGTATTTTGGATCCGGCAAAGGTTACCAGAAGTGCCCTTCAGAATGCAACCAGCGTGGCTTCTACGTTCCTTACAACCGAATCTGCTGTGGCTAATATTAAGGAAGATGTTCCTGCAATGCCGGCAGGTGGCGGTATGGGAATGATGTGATAAAAGACAATATTACAGTTCGCCAAAATTACGAGGTGTGTCTTAGCTCAGGCAAGGCACACCTCTTTTACGTATGGCCCCCTGAAAACTCACACCCGTTACAAAGACTTTCCGCCTCCGGCCTTCCTCACCTCACAGTCATAAACAAAAGTCCGTGACCGAAAACTCGCCAGCAGGAAATCGGACGGAAAAAGTGCTGCGAAGCACTTTTTCAAAAAGGTGATGAGCGTCTCTGGAAAACTGTCGTTTTCCGAGAGCGCTCACCATCTTTTTTAAAACCGCGTCCCGTGGACGCGTTCCGTCCGATTTCCTGCTGTCTCAAACATTCGGCTCCCGGACTTTTATTCCTGTAAAGAGAGAAAAGCCGTCGGTGGAGTCTTTAGGTAACGGGTATGAAATGTTTTCAGAGGGGCCATACGAAAAAGAGATAGATGTGCCGTTGCCTGAGCGTAAGACACAGCCCGTAAGTCTTTACGAATACAACAAGAACAGTAAAGCACCCGTCTCCTTCATGAGCAAAACATAAGTTGCGAAGCAACGGCAGACGACGAAGTCGGCTGGTTTTGCGAATGGTATCATGGACGAAAAATATACTTGACGATAACATTATACAAGTGTATAATGTTATTCAAATAGATAAATACGGGAGGGAATATGAAACGATTAGGTGATGCAGAATTAGAAATTATGATGTCTTTATGGGAGGCAGATGAACCGGTAACGTCTTCGTATATTTTAGAGCAAGTCAAAGAGACAAGAAAATGGAAATTGCCAACACTGATGACGGTTTTGGCACGTCTGACAGAAAAGGGGTTTGTTCATTGTGACCGAAGTACAAGGACGAATTACTATACAGCCATCGTTGCTGAGAAAGAGTACAAAGAGCAGGAGAGTCATTCTTTTTTAGAGAAATTGTACGGAAATTCATTACAGAATTTAGTTGCTACTCTTTATAACGGCAAGGTTGTCAGTAAAGATGATTTGAAGGAATTGAAAAAGATGATAGAAGAGATTGAGGAAAGGGAAAAACATGGAGATGTATGAGCTGTTTTGCAGGTATTTTGTAATCTCGGTAATAGGTAGTGTACTGATTGGAATATTATGCGGATTTGCCTCGTGTTGGAATAAGGTTTATTCGGCACGGGTAAAGCAGATGGTCTGGCTGGTGTTGGCGTTGTATTTTATCGTGCCGCTGAATCTTCCGCTGGTGGAACCGTTAGCAGAAATACAGATTTTAGGAGAGAAGGAAATTGTCTTTTATGATACATTTTCCGGGCAGGAAACAGTGCTACTTAGTACAAAGGAATCAGGGGAGCGTGAAACCCAAGAGGAAGCAAAACCTATGGTGCAAGGTGAGAAAGTCACGGAAAATAAGGAAAATATCAGTGTATGGCAAGGCATCACCATAGTCTGGGTGGCTGGTTGCTGTATGTCCTTTGGTTATGAAGTATTGCGATATTTGCTTTACAGAAAGTATGTGCTTCGCTGGAGTGAAAATGTAAAATACGAAGAGCTGGATGTTTTGTTTAATGAAATAGCAGAAGAATACAAAATATCCGGTAGAATACCTGTTAGGGTGTCCGAGAAGGTAAGCAGTCCGTTACTGTTAGGTTTTTTGAACCCGTGTATTTTATTACCACACAATGATTATGAAAAAACGGATTTGGAAACTATTATTCGGCATGAACTGTTACATTATAAGAGGAATGACGTATGGTGTAAGGTCCTTTTAGTAATAGTAAAAGCCATTCATTGGTTTAACCCGATGGTTTACATGATGAATAAGTATGCAAATGCAGATATGGAAAGAGCCTGTGATGATTGTGCATTGAAGGGTAAATCATTTGAGCAGAGGAAGGAGTATTCAGAGATTATTTTAGCAACAGTGAAAGCGCAAAAAATAAATTTCGGGTCGAGTTGCTTTTATGGAGGAAAAGAGATGTTGAAAGAGCGGTTTGAAAATATACTGAATATGAAGAAGAAAAGAAGTGGAAGTGTTTTTTTTACGCTGCTGCTGTTATTGCTTATTGGCGTAAACAGTCTGGTTGCCTGCAATTTCATTTCGGAGATGCCAAATGAGAATATTGTATATGATGAGGAAAAGGTAATTGCATTTTCAAAGAAATTTGTAAACGAATTTCAGGGGGCGATTGCAAAGGAAGGCGATTTAAATCTTAAGGAGTATATTGCAAATGAAAATCTTCTGGCATTTGCAGAAAAAATGATAGGTGTAACACAAAAACAAATAACTGTCGGAGGGACGTCGGTTCTATATGGTTCAGATAACACGTTTAATCGGCAGGAATGCAGTGAAATTAACGAAAATGTTTGGTATGTAGATTTATATTTTGTTTACCGGGGGTCCGGGCAAAGATGTCAGATGCTCGTGGATACGGCAGAAAATATGGAAATCCTGGATTTCTATTTTGGTTCAATGGATGGTATAGATACTATTTGTACCGGTCACCCTTCAGAACGAACTGTAAAAGAGCCGGAATTATGGGAAAAAGAAGAGTGGGTTCTCAGTGTGTTTGAAAAAATGTTGGATTATGAAGGTATGCTGGATACAAAGTGAGTATTGAATGGCGTTGGTATACGAAAGGAGCTTAATGCAGAGACGTTAAGTTCCTTTTTTTCATAAATATTTCATTATCTCCTCATTGCAAAAAAAGGCATTTTTATATATACTATATATTAGGAATATTTTGAAAGGAGTTTACATAGATATGGACGGCTTATATGCAGAGGCAAGAGCAAAGAAGAAAGTGACGATGAAGGACAAACTGATAAAATATGGGTTATGGTTAGCCATGATCTTTTGTTTTGTGATGGGACTGTTTTCCTTTAATATGATTTTCATTATTGTCGGGCTTGTGTTTTTGGGATTGGTGTATTATTTTTTGCCGAAGCTCAATATTGAATGGGAGTATGTATTCTGTGACGGACAGCTTGATTTTGACCGTATCAGTGGCGGTGCAAAGCGTAAGACCATGCTTCGTGCGGATTTTGATCATCTGGTTATTGTCGCACCAAAAAATTCTCATGCACTGGACGGTTACCGTCATAATGGTGTTGCGGTAAAGGATTTTACCAGTTTGGAAGAGGGAAAGAATGTGTATGGTATGGTAATTACCGGTGGAGAGCAGAATCAGATGATTTTCTTCGAGCCAAGTGAGAAGATGCTTGCGGTTATGAAACAGAAGGCACCGAGAAAGATTGTGGAATATTAGTCTGATTAATAGAATTAAGTAGTTACAATTCCTTGACTTTTCTACGAAAAGAAAGTATACTTTTAAAAATTTTAACTTTAAATCATTCACAGGCGAAAGAGAGGAGTAAGTAATGGGAACTATTATTGGCGAAGGCATTACCTTTGATGACGTATTACTTGTACCGTCTTATTCTGAGGTAATCCCAAATCAGGTAGACTTAAGAACACATCTTACAAACAAAATTCAGTTGAATATTCCGCTTATGAGTGCGGGCATGGACACTGTAACCGAGCATCGTATGGCAATTGCGATGGCAAGACAGGGTGGTATCGGTGTAATACATAAGAACATGTCAATTGAAGCACAGGCAGATGAAGTAGATAAGGTAAAGCGTTCCGAAAACGGCGTTATTACCGATCCATTTTCGTTAAGCCCACACCACACCTTAAAGGATGCGGATGAACTCATGGCAAAGTTCCGTATTTCCGGTGTTCCGATTACAGAAGGGAAGAAGTTAGTCGGTATTATCACACACCGTGATTTAAAGTTCGAGACGGATTTCTCCCAGTCGATTGCTGATTGTATGACTTCCGAAAATCTGATTACAGCAAAGGAAGGCGTGACATTAGAAGAAGCAAAGCAGATTCTTGCAAAGGCAAGAAAAGAAAAACTCCCGATTGTGGATGATGAAGGTAATTTAAAGGGATTAATTACAATTAAGGATATTGAAAAGCAGATTAAGTATCCGCTCTCTGCAAAGGATGAGCAGGGCAGACTTCTCTGTGCGGCAGGTGTTGGTGTTACCGCAAACATCTTAGACCGTGTAGAGGCTCTGGTAAATGCAAAGGTTGACGCTATCGTTATCGACTCCGCACACGGACATTCCGCTAACGTTGTACGTTGCGTGAAGATGATCCGTGATGCATATCCGGAATTACAGATTATTGCTGGTAACGTAGCAACAGCAGAAGCAACTGAAGATTTAATTAAGGCGGGAGCCGACTGTGTTAAGGTTGGTATCGGACCTGGTTCTATCTGTACCACACGTGTTGTTGCAGGTATCGGTGTTCCGCAGATTACCGCAATTATGGATTCCTAC
>CAZIQL010000101.1:0-5577 GCA_964541485.1 uncultured Lachnospiraceae bacterium | reverse complement strand
GTAAAAATCTGTTACGCAATAAACGTCTAACTTTTTGGGGTCACCTCATTTCTCTGCCGAGGGGTTCCTCATTACACAGATTCTATACAAACCCGTTCATTTATTCACTTTTCTTTGCATCCAACTGCGCCTGTAACTTTGCAATCAGGGCATCTTTTCCCTTTATAGCATCTGCCTGTTCTTTTATCTGATCCTCATATGTTTGAAGGATGCGATAATGCTCCTGACGCGCACGACAACGTTCACGCACCAGTTCATCATCCGATAACTGATACATCGTCTGCGCCGCTTCTGCAATTGCATTGTTTTCCTTGGCTGGCATCTGAATCTCCTCCCATGTGGCCGATTTAAAGAGACGTGCCCAATACAACTTTAAACATGTAATCATTCGTAAGTCCAAAAAGAACCTGTCCCTTCGCATTCAAAAAACCGTCTGTTGACTGCTCGTATACTTCTTTTGTTTTTACTTTCCTTGTTTCTGTTTCTTTTCCTTCTGTCAGTTAAAATCCTTCCATCTATGAATATGGTTGCTATAGCAGGGATTTCATCTGAACTAGTTCATTTGGTTTCCGGTCATCAGGGCCCATCCGAATGCCCCTTGACGACTAAAATTCGACAAAATATTTTGTACCTTTATTATACTCCATTTCAAATTTCCTGTTTGTAGAAAAATCGACCTTTCTTTGTGAAAAGTGCACAGTTAAAACAGAAAAACAGCAGAGAAAACCCAAAACACGATTTTCCCTGCTGTACAGGATGCACAAAATTGAGTGAAATTTTTGTGAGGTTTTATTAAGGGCCTGATGCACTCGCATCAGTCATTTTCTCGAAGCATACTATCTATTCTCTTTCATTCCCTCCGCAATTATCCGCAGCATAGGTCGCTTCTTCCTCCGTAAATCCTTCATACTTTAACTGCAGAATCAATTCCTCTCTCGGAAGTGCCATATAAGCCATATATGCTTTTGCCGCAGTCACTGCATTTTCTTTCCAATCCATTCCGCAATGATCCGCAACATACGTTGCATCTTCCTTCGAAAATCCATTATTAGTTAAGCTATCAATAAAAAAACTGTATGAGCATACGGCATTAAAAAAATCCTTTGCAGCCCTCACCTTCATTATGGCTTCATTCCAAACCTCGTCATCCAACGCATATTCAATTTGCTCACTTGTAAATTTTTGATTCTGCAAATACAAGCGCATGTTCTCTTTTGACGGAAACCAAGAACGCACACTCTCCATACATCTTATCGCCTGTTCCTTCCAGTCCTTGCCGCAATTGTCTGCCGCATAGGTTGCAACTTCTTTTGAGAAACCATAAGATTCCAGCTGTCCAATCAAACCTTCATAGGAAAGTGTCATAAATTCCAAATAAATACTTGCAAAACCAAGTGCTTGTTCTTTTTCTCCCTCCGATGGTGTCGGTATATATCCAATTGATTCAACAGCATAGGCTACTTCTTCCTTCGTAAATCCTGCTCTCTCTAAACCGGAAATCAAATCCTCTTTGGAAAATTCCCGACCTTGGAGCACCCACTGTTTTCTCTGATTTCTCGCCCACTCTGCTGCCTGTTCTTTCCAATCCACTCCGCAATTGTCCGCAGCATAGATCGCTTCTTCCTCCGTAAATCCTTCAAATCCACTCATCCCAGTAGTCAATCTCCCAACTAACCCCTCATAGGAGAGTATACTAGCACTTGTGGCGAGAGTGCTCTCTACAGCCTTCAATGCCTGTTCCTTCCAATCAACCGAAAGCGTATCCAGAACACCTAATGCATATTCTGATTGCTCGCTTGTATATCCCCACCTTTCCAAATACATCCGCATTTGCTCTCTTGGTGTACCTAAAGACAGTCTCCATTCCATATGCCTTACTGCCTGCTCCGTCCAGTCTACCCCACATTGTTCTGCAGCATAGACTGCTTCTTCCTTTGTGAAGCCAATATATTCTAAGGTTTCAAGTAAATCACTGTACGAGGAGTCACTCTCTCTTAGCAAGACCCTCGCATAACGAATTGCCTGTACCTTCCAATTCGCTCCGCAATTGTCCGCAGCATAGGTCGCTTCTTCCTTCGTGAAACCTTCCTCTTCTAAAAAACAAATCAAGCCTGTATATGTATTCGGTGTATATACCACATATAGACTTTCATTCATACATAGCGGATTTACCTTTTCCAAACAGGATTTTGCCAAACTAAGTGCTTGCTGCTCTCTTGTTATGGTTGTTGGTGCTTCCGTTGGTTCCGGTGTGTTGGTTAGTTCCGGTGTATTGGTTGGTTCCGGTGTATTGATAGGCACAGATGTCTCTGCCGGTGCAGATGGTGTAGGTGCTGTATCATCACCATTGTTATTATTGTTATTTCCACATGCCACAAGCATGGTTGCCATAGTAATGGTTACCACTGCCATAAAAAAACTTTTCTTCATAATAGGTTCTCCTTTTAAAATACGTCGTTTTTGCTACGCCTTTACGAAGTAATTATACAGCTTTCTGTATGTATTTGCAACGTTTATTTCTAGTAAAATTAACGCATATTTATAGCATAGGAGGTTATACATTTTCATGGACGTATTAAAAAGAATTGTAGAATTACGTGAAGAACGACACTGGACAGAATATCGTCTGGCCGAAGAAGCCGAAATGACTCAATCCACCATCTCCGCATGGTTTAGAAAAAACAACCTCCCCTCCATCCCTTCTCTGGAACGTCTTTGCGACGCCTTTGGAATCACCCTGTCCCAATTCTTCTTAGAAGAAGGGGAAGAGACTTCCTTTCTGACGGAGCAACAATTAGCTCTCATTCACCATGCTGCCAAACTTACTCCCGAACAATTTGAAGCCCTACTACACTTTTTAGAAACCATATAAAGAAAGAAATAACCTTCGGCAAAGATAATTTAGTTCACTGCCGAAGGTTTTTTCCATTTATCGCACTCCGGCATTTTATTATCATCCATATCATTTTGCACAATAATGCGTTTTTGCTATATTTGCGCAAACTCATCTTTCACAAATATTATATTTATCACTTTTTGTGCAAGATATGCTTGCACAAAACTAATCCAGGTGCTATAATCTTATACAAAGGAAGGTGTTTAGAAAATGAAATTAAAACGAGAACTCTATTTACAACAAATCAGACCATTTTACGAATCAGATATTATCAAAGTAATCACCGGTGTTCGACGTGCCGGCAAATCAGTATTACTTAAGACTATCATAGAAGAACTAAACGCAACAGGTATCGATGACTCTCACATTATCTATATCAACTTAGAAGATATGGATTATGAATATATCCAAACTGCATCTGATTTAAACAAAGAAATCCAAGCACGCATTAGGGATGATGAAAAACACTATATTTTTCTCGATGAAATTCAGCACATTGATGATTTTGAAAAAGCTCTGGCTTCTTTCCGTGCAACCTTAAATGTTTCACTGTTTGTAACCGGGAGTAACTCCACGCTTTTATCCGGTGAACTGGCAACCTTATTAACCGGCCGCACTGTAGAATTTGAAATTCTGCCATTCTCTTTCGCAGAACTGAAGGAATACTTAGAAATAAACAATAAGCCTTTTTCAGAGGATACATTTTATGATTATCTGAAATGGGGCGGTTTCCCGTTACGATTCGACTATTCTGATGAAACCGCCATTCGCAGATATTTAAGTAACTTATATGAAAGCATCATAAACCGCGATATCATTAAGAAATCCGGAAACATGGATAAAAAACAATTTATGGACATTGCCTTATATATCCTCGCAAACGCAGGAAAGGAATTTTCTGCAGATAACATCTGCACCTATTACGAACAGCAAAACAACAAAACAATCGCCCGCAGAACCATTTACAATTATCTGGATAAGATGAAAAAAGCCTATCTCATCCATGGCGTGTCCCGATATAACATCATCGGCAAAGCCGCACTAAAAAACCGTGAAAAATACTACGCTGTAGATATGGGTTTTAGAACCATTAATACCAACACCATCAACATTGAAGACACTTTTTTCTTAGAAAACATCATTTACAACGAGCTACTCACTCGTGGCTATCATGTTTTTACCGGAAAAACATATAAAGGTGAAATCGACTTTGTTGCCATCAAAGACGGAAAGAAATGCTTTCTTCAGGTTTCTTACCTCCTTGCCTCTGCAGAAACCATTCGGCGAGAATTCGGCGCCTACGATAAAATTACCGATGCCTCTCCAAAGTATGTACTTTCTCTCGACAAAATAGATATGAGTAGAAACGGTATTGTTCACATGAACATTTTGGATTTTCTTCTGCATAAAAGGGATTTGATGCTTACTTAAATATAGGACTATCTGAAATAGAAAGGGAATCAAAGTTCACGGCTATTGGAAAAGTTCTGCGACGCTTTTGGAATCACCTTGTCCCAGTTCTTCTTCCCCTGCTGTACAGCATGCACAAATTTGAGCGAAATTTTTGTGAGGTTTGTCATACCATCGTCATATTGCTTTCGCAACATGACGATGTGGGGCTGCGAGAAGTGACGCCCGCCGGACCTGCCTTAGCAGTGCACGGTCCTCAAAAAAACATGCAGTCCCATACCGCACGACTCTGATGGTGCGTTCTTTTAAGCAGGCGGGAATAGAAGAACCAAGAGCCGACTGTCTGAAGCGGGTAGGGGAATCATAAACTTCAAAAGGGATATCACGGATAAAGTGCGCCAGCACTTTTACGAAAAGGCGGTAGTCGCCTCTGGAAAACCCAAGTTTTCCAAGAGCGACCATCGCCTTTTCTAAAACCGCGTCCTACGGACGCTTTCCGTGATATCCCTTATAAAACTTTCTCGCCCCTACCCGCTGAGTTTCGGGCTTGGTTCTTCTGCTCATGACTGCCGATAAAAGAATGCAACGTCAGCAAGTCGTGCGAGTGTGGCATCTGCGTTTTTTGAGTTCTGTGCACTGCGATACCTTAAGGTCCGGTGGTTCGTACACTCCTCTTGCTAAAACAGAAAACCCGGCAAGCCAAAACCTGCCGGGTGTCCAAACTTATTAACTTAAGCCTCTACAAAGTTATTAGATTAACTCAATGATAACTTCCATAGCAGCATCGCCCTTACGCTGACCAATCTTAACGATTCTTGTGTAACCACCGTTACGGCCTGCATACTTAGGTGCGATTTCGTTGAATAACTTATCAGTCATGTCAACCTTCTTTGTGTTCTTCTTCTTTCCAGCAGCTTCTGCAGGAACTTCAGTTACATCATATAAGAACTTAGCCATCTGCTTTCTGGCATGAAGTCTGGAAGCGGAATCCTTCTTGATTTCCTTTTCAACTTCGTCGAAAACGGTAACCTTCTTACCATCTACAACTTCCTTTACTCTCTTGCCGTCTTTGTCCTTACGTGCAACCTTAGTCTTTACAGTAACAGTCTCAAAGTTATCCTTTTCCTTCACTGCTAAAGTAATCATATGCTCAGCAATACTACGAATCTCTTTTGCCTTAGATTCAGTAGTAACAATCTTGCCGTGATATAACAGGTTTGTTACCTGATTTCTTAACAATGCTTTTCTCTGGCTGGAAGTTCTGCCAAGTT
>CAZIQL010000100.1:0-5780 GCA_964541485.1 uncultured Lachnospiraceae bacterium | reverse complement strand
CATATACGTCCTTTGTTTTTCCTTCATAAAGTTTCTTCATGGTCATTTACCTCGCTTTGTTGGGTTTAAATTTCATTTGGAAGAAGTTCCAGCTTCTCGTCCTTTTAACAAAATTACATTATCACAATTTTTTTTGGCACGCAATTAAAAAATAATGATGTTTTTTATAACTTCTCTTTATAAGCGAAATATGGTATACTATACGGGATGGGCAGGGGGCCCCAAGCTAAAGACAAAAGAAAGCGAGGAAGTATTATGGGTGATTATGTATCACAGGTAAATGCAGGTGTTTTATATCTGCTGGTAGGTGCGGTTTTAGCTTACATTACAATCATGTGTGTTGTATTTCTGGTAAAAAGTTATCGTGCCGGAATCAAAATCGGAATGGATAAGAAGGTATTAAAGAAGACAATTTTGTCGAGTGCTACCTTTACATTATTGCCTTCTATCAGCATTTTGCTCGGAGTTGTAGCTCTTAGCGGTACCTTGGGAGTGCCGTTTTCGTGGCTGAGACTTTCCGTAATCGGAGCCTTGCAGTATGAGCTGAATGTGGCAGAGATTGCAGCACAGAGTATCGGACTTTCCGGACTTCGGCTGGAGGAGCTGAATATTGAGGCCTTTGTAACGATTGCACTTGTGATGTCAATCGGTATCTTAGGAGGATTGTTCTTTACCGTATTTTTTGGTAAGGGTTATTTAAAGAAGCTGCAGAATAAGCCAAAGAAAGAAGTGCCTGCTGAAGGCGAAAAGAAAAAGCCGGGCTTTGGCGCCCATGCAACTACAGCAATGTTCGTTGGTCTTTGTGCTACGTTTATCGGTGCATATGCTGCTGAGCTGATTCGTGGTTTTATTTCTCCGGAGGTGCTGACAGAGCTTCAGATTTCCGCAGATGCTCCTTGGATGCGTTTTGCAGTTGCCCTGATTGCGGCAGCAGCCATGGGTGTTTTTGAATTCTTCATTCAGAAGAAGGGAAAAGCAACGCTTGAAAACTTCAGTCTGGCAGCCAGCATGCTGATTGCAATGGCAGGTGCCGTAATCATCGGATTATTCTAAAAGGAGGTGCAGAATTATGGAAGAAACAAAGGTAGTTGCGATGAACGAAGAAGAACGTGCAACGTTTTTTGAGAATTTTAATAACGGTCTGCACCGTCTGGGCAGATTTTTGCTGGTGTCCGGTATTGTCATTTTAAGTGCCGTGCCTTTTATTATCGGTATGATTTATGGGGTAACTCCTGACATGACGGCGTTCCTTGTAGGCTATGCAAAGGTTGCTGTTGTCTATATCCCGGTTTCTTTGGTGGAATTTTTGGTTTACACACCGATGCTTGGTGCGGGTGGCAGTTACATATCTTTCATTACCGGCAATGTGACCAATATGAAGATTCCGGTAGCTATGAATGCAAAGGAAATTGCAGGAACGGAAGTGGGCACACCGGAAAATGAGATTATTTCTACACTCAGTACCGCAACGAGTGCGATTGTAACAACGCTTGTTATCGTGGCAGGAGTTATTCTGCTTGTGCCGCTTCAGCCGGTACTTCAGAATCCGGTGTTATTGCCTGCGTTTAATAATGTGGTTCCTGCGCTTTTTGGTGCGCTTGGCTTAAAGTATTTTGCGAAGAGCCCACAGATTGCGGTAGGACCATTGGTGTTTATGACACTGCTTTGTACGATTGTCCCGTCCTTGATTAAGGAAACCAGTGTACTCATGGTGCCATGTGGAGCGCTTGCATTGCTCATCGGCTTTGTTCTGTTCAAAAAGGGCAAGCTGTAGGAGTGAGTCATCAGATGAGCATCGGATGATTTAAACAGGGTTCGACAAAAGGTGAGACTGCATGAGTAGAATGCGTAAATTTCATGCAGGGAAAAATCATTTTTACAGAGATTCTGCGAAAAACAAAGGAGAAATAACATGGAGATTGTATTGATTTTGGCAGCACTTCTGGTGCTTTTGATTGCAGTGGTGCTTTTGAGGACACTTCTTCTTAAGCCGACACCGGCCAAGGAAGCGAAGGTTGTGTTAGATACCGGTGAACGTGCGGTGGAGTATGGTAAAAAGCTTTCGACCCTGGTACAGAAGGAAACGGTGTCCAGCCGTTTTGAACCGGACCGCACGAAGTTTTTAGAGTTTCATGAAATTTTAAAAGAGATGTTTCCGAATATTCATGCAACATGTGAAAAGCATGTGTTTAACGGAAGCTTGTTATTTAAGTGGAGTGGCAAGGGAAACCACGAGCCGATTCTGTTTATGAGCCATCATGACGTGGTGGAAGCGACCGGTACCTGGGAGCATGAGCCGTTTTCCGGCGATATTGATGAAACGGGACGTGTCTGGGGACGTGGTACCGTAGATACGAAAGCGAGTCTGTTCTGTTTGCTGACTGCGGCAGAAGAATTGATTGCAGAAGGTTATCAGCCGGAATGTGATGTGTATCTTGCGAGCAGCTGTACCGAGGAATGGAGCGGTGAAGGCGCTCCGGCAACGGTTCAGTATTTAAAAGAGCATGGCATTAAGCTTGGCATGGTACTCGATGAAGGCGGTATGATTTTAGAAGAGCCGGTCGGCGGCGTAAAGGGTACCTACGGTATGATTGGTGTTTTGGAAAAGGGCTATGGCGATGTGAAGTTTATTGCAAGGAGTAATGGCGGACATGCCAGCGCACCAAAGAAGAATTCTCCGCTGGTACGTCTGGGTAAGTTTATGGTGGATGTGGAAAAGAACTATCCGTTCCGTCATGAATTCAATCCGACCATTACAGAGATGTTTACCAGAATGGCGCCGAATATGAATTTTGGAATGAAGCTGATTTTTGCAAACCTCTGGCTGTTTAAGCCACTGCTTACAAAGCTTCTCCCAATGATAAACTCCGCAGCGGGTGCAATGATCCGTACTACGATTGCATTTACAACCGCAAAGGGGGCAAATGGTTTAAATGTACTTCCTCAGGAGGCATTTGTGACAGCCAATATGCGCTTTTCTCCGCATCAGGATGATAAAGAAAGTGTTGCCATCATTACAGAACGTGCAAAGAAGTTTGGCCTGGAGACAGAGGTGATTTATACCGATGCTCCTTGCCCGGTAGTGGATTACAAGCAGGCTCCGTTTCAGAGACTGGAAGAAGTGGCAGCAGAGGTGTATCCGGGAGTTGGTATCTGTCCGTATGTAATGACCGGCGGTACCGATGCAAAGTATTATAAGGAAGTCAGTGACCACTGCCTGCGTTTTGCACCGCTTTATATTGATGCACAGCAGTATGCAAGCATTCATGGTCTGAACGAAAATATTTATCAGGGAGCGCTCCCTCCGGGTGTTGACTTCTATAAGTCAGTTATTAAGAAGAGTTAATGTTATGTTATCAGGGCATGCGTTATGCGTGCCCTGAAATTTAGGAGAAAGCCGGTGAAACCGGTAGAAAGAGAGAACAGATATGACCTATGATTTTACAACAGTAATGGATAGAAGAGGCCGTGATGCACTGGCTGTGGATGTGATTCCGTTTCCGGACGCAAAGGTAGACGAAGGTTTTGATGCAATTCCGATGTGGATTGCAGATATGAACTTTGCTACGGTTCCGACCATTCAGGAGCACATCATTAACCGTGTGAACCATCCGGCGTATGGATATTTTAATCCGTCCGAGGAGTACTATAACAGCATTATCAAGTGGCAGTACGACCGCAATCAGGTGGAAGGTCTGACAGCAGATGCCATCGGCTATGAAAACGGTGTACTCGGTTGTCTTGCAGCAGCGACACAGGCGTTTACCGCACCGGGCGAGGCAGTGCTTTTGCATTCCCCGACTTACATCGGTTTTACTCATGTCTTTGAGGACAACGGGCGCAAGGTGGTTTTAAGTGACCTTGTACAGGATGAAAACGGGGTATGGCGCATGGATTATGAGGACATGGACCGTAAAATAAAGGAGCACAAGATTCACTTCGCAGTGTTTTGTTCTCCACATAATCCGACCGGACGTGTCTGGGAAAGAGAAGAAATTGAAAAGGCAATGGAAGTTTATGCACGCAATAACTGTGTGGTAATCTCTGATGAAATCTGGTCTGACCTAATTTTGGCAGGACATAAGCACATTCCGACACAGACGATTTCAGAGGATGCAAAGATGCGTACGATTGCGATTTATGCACCGTCCAAGACCTTTAATCTGGCGGGGCTCATCGGTTCCTACCACATCATCTACAATGAATATTTCAGAGACCGTGTCAGAAAGCAGTCGGGGCTTTCTCATTACAACAGCATGAATGTGCTTTCCATGCATGCACTGATTGGTGCGTATCGTCCGGAGGGACATGTGTGGGTGGATGAACTTCGCGAAGTGTTATCCGGCAATGTGGATTTTGCATATCAGTACATCTTAGACCATTTTAAGGGTGTGAAACTGGCAAAGCCACAGGGAACTTACATGCTGTACCTTGATTGCGAGGAATGGTGCAAAGAGAAGGGCATCACAATAGAAGAGCTTATCAAGGCAGGAATCCGTGTCGGAGTTATCTGGCAGGATGGCCGTCCGTTCCATCGTCCGTATGCCATCCGTATGAATCTGGCATTGCCAAGATGCAGAGTGGAAGAGGCGCTGCACCGCCTGCACAAGCACGTATTCCGGTAAGGATGACCGCTTGACATAGCATGTCGATGTGGGTACAATGTTTCAGAGGAAAGACCTTGCGATTGCCGCTTTACTGTGGTAAAATGATAAACAGATTTTAGAACACAAGGAGAGGAAACGATTATGGAATTAGAAATGATTCAGGCAGGTTGGCTTTCTATTCTGCCACCATTGATTGCGATTGTATTGGCACTCATTACAAAGGAGGTTTATTCTTCCTTGCTTGCCGGAGTATTTTCGGGAATGTTGATTTACTGTTTTTCGACGGGGCAGACCATCCTGCAGGCGGTTACTTATATGCTTGATATGATGGCATACAAGATTGGGGACAATGGGTATATGATTCTGTTCCTGGCACTGCTGGGTTCTGTGGTGGTTGTGGTAACCATGGCGGGAGGCTCCAGAGCGTATGGTAAATGGGCAATCGGAAAATTAAAGACAAAGAGAAGTGCAAAGCTTGCAACGGCAGGGCTGGGTGTACTTATTTTTATTGATGACTATTTTAACTGTTTGACGGTCGGTACAGTAATGCGCCCGATTACGGACAAGCATAAGATTGCAAGAGAAAAGCTGGCATATCTTATCGATTCTACGGCAGCACCGGTCTGCATCATTGCACCGATTTCAAGCTGGGCAGTGGCAGTTGCGTCCGAGGTCGGAGCAGATGGCGGATTGAATGCGTTTATGCAGACGATTCCGTACAACTTATATGCATTACTGACATTGCTGATGGTATTGTTCCTTTGTCTGACCGATTTTGATTTCGGACCGATGAAAAAGGCTGTGGAGGAAGCAGAAAATCAGGAGTACAGTGACGAAGAAGAAGAAAAAGAAATGGACGGCATTAAGATTTCTGACAAGGGAAGAGTGTTTGATCTTTTAATTCCGATGATTGTATTGATTGTATGTTCTATTCTTGGTATGGCGTATACCGGTGGCTTCTTTAGCGGTGTAGACTTTGTAACCGCAATCGGTGAAGCACCGACGGCAGGCTTGACACTTGGTGCGTTTGCAGCATTGATTTCTGCTTTGGTTATTTATATTCCGAGAAAGCTGGTTACGTTCCGTGGTTTTATGAGTGGTATTGCTACAGGCGTAAAGTTTATGGTATCGGCAATTATGATTTTGGTACTTGCATGGTCCTTAAGCGGTGTC
>CAZIQL010000099.1:0-5893 GCA_964541485.1 uncultured Lachnospiraceae bacterium | reverse complement strand
CGTTATATGATTTTGTTTCCGAGGACGGCATCCGCCATCGCGTCTTCCGGATTGCAGACGCCACGCAGATTGAAGTATTGCAAAATGCGTTTACCTCCATGAATCAAATTTATATCGCTGACGGCCACCACAGAGCCGCTTCTGCCGTCCGTGCCGGGTTAGAACGCAGACAAGAAGACGTTCTTGCCGGCACCTACACAGGCGCTGAAGAATATAACCGGTTTCTCTCGGTGCTTTTCCCGGATGACGAGCTGATGATTCTGGATTATAACCGCGTATTAAAAGAGCTGAACGGCTTCACCGAAGAAGACTTCCTGGGAAAAGTGAAAGAAATTTTTGATGTAACCGAACTTCCGGCACAAACAAAACCTGCTGCCAAAGGCGAATTTACCATGTGCTTACAAGATATCTGGTATTTGTGTAAGGTCCGAGCTACGGACCTTGCTACCGTTTCTTGTGACCCGGTAGCTTCTCTGGATGTTTCCTTATTGCAAAACCTGTTACTTGCTCCGGTTCTTGGTATCACGAATCCAAAAACCGATAAACGCATCGACTTTGTCGGTGGTATCCGTGGCCTTTCCGAATTAGAGCGCCGCTGCCATACCGACTGCAAAACCGCCTTTGCCCTTTATCCGACCTCGATTCAAGAATTATTTAACGTTGCGGATGCAGGACTGCTCATGCCACCGAAATCAACCTGGTTTGAGCCAAAGCTTAGGAGCGGGCTGTTTATACATCAGATATAGAAAAATCAAGAAGTGCCGGTCGTCGACCGGCACTTTCCTTGTATCAATTCTCTGTTTCTCCTATCAGATATTTTCTCATATATTCCTTTCGGACGTTCTCATCCTCTACAACCAGCTTAATTTCATCCATTCTGTTTTCCATACATAGAATCTGTATCAGGCGACTAAGAAGATCTATCCCTTTGTCTATCCCTTTTTCTATTCCTTTTTCTATCCCTCTTGCCTCACCACGCGCTTCTCTGTAATCGAGCACTCTACACACATCAATTCCCTCCTTTTTTTCTTCATCACTAAACATCATGTTTTCATACCGGCTATCCCCGGTCATTACTCTCATCAATTTCAAAAACTCATCTACATGCCGGATGACCCTGCTCTCCGGTGTATACTCCGGGTTCGTATAAACATTGGTAAAATATTCTGCAACCACCCGGAAATCACTCTGAAACCTTTCTACGGTTTCCTTCGATAATCTTGGAATATCAAAAACATGAATCTTGTAATCCTGTATGTAATCATCTAAAATCCTACCCACCTCTCCTTTTGGAAGAGGCGGACAAAAACACCCTTTTAAGTTCTTTGGGTAGTTCCATGGTCTCTTTCCGAAATACAAAACAATCGTAATAACCGGTACTCTCCGTCTTTCCGATCTGTTTCTTCGATGACTCCTTTTTTTCTTCTTGCTATTTTTCTCGTTAAGTATTTGCGACCGATACGCAACCCCATCATACCCGATTACCCGAAACGGCATATCCCTGTCCGGAGCTGTTTGGTTCTCTATTCCGGTAAGAACTACATTAAACCCGTGTCCCATCCAGCTTTTAAACACATCTCGCTCCTGTTCATGCAGCTTCCTGTCATTTCCTTTATATTGGCTGATTGTCATGCCATCTTTTAATGACTCCTCCGTCACAACCCGCTTTCCTTGAAACACCAACACATTAAAAATGTCTGCAAACACATCGTTAAGCGAAATCAGTGTCTTTTCTGCAATATCTTTCTCTGCCAACCCTTTTCCTCCTTCAGCGTATACTCCTCACAAGAGCCTCCAAACAAAACTCCTGCTTCCTTCCTAATGAAATAAAGCATGAAGTTTCCCTTAGAATCACAACGCGAAAGGTGGAATGCATCCCCTATAGATAGACTACGGTTTCCCGTAATAGACACAAGAAAATACTATGCTTTAGCCCGACTATAACACACTTTCCCCTTCCATGCAACCGGTCCTCCGACCAGTTATGAAAACGCAAAAAAATCCTTTAATCATGCGGCTTTCCAGACTTTTCCCACACAAAAAAGGCTCTTTTTATTGTGCACTTTGAATAAAAATCAAGCAAAACTTTGTGAAAGGTGACGAAGAAAATTTTCTAATCCTCCGCCTTACTCTCCCGTCAATTTTTACAAAAAACACCCCGTTTTTTCTACATGGCAAAAGCTTGTTTTTCCGGATTTTACCCTATCCTTTTTTTGTAAAACGTTTTGTATCTATGCTGCTTAAGTTATTTTGACATAATTCTGTCCTTGACTGAAACACTAAACAGAAGCAAGATACCGCACACTTTCTCTTCTTATTTTCCTTCTGGCCCTTGAGACTTTTCAGTTTTAGACCAACGTCTAATTATGAGTCGAAAGTTAATCTCCTTAATTCCTTTAGGTGTTTCCGGGCATTTGCCTTGTCTGAACAATTCAACACAGTTTATTTTGAACTCATATATGTAACGCATAAAAATAACCCTCCCTACTGGATTGTCCAGTAAAGAGGGTACATATCAAGTGAATATTCTTTCAGAGGCTTTTAATTCTAAACCTCTTATTTTTATCCCTGAAGTAACGATAACACTCCCTGTGTTGTCTGATTTGCCTGAGCGAGCATCGACTGACCTGCCTGCTGTAAGATGTTGTACTTTGACATCGTTACCATTTCTTCCGCCATGTCTACGTCACGGATACCGGACTCTGCTGCCTGTAAGTTTTCAGCAGTGTTATCAAGGTTTGCAATGGTATGCTCTAATCTATTCTGAACCGCACCGAGTAAGGATCTCTGTTTGGATACCTTTGCAATTGCCTCATCAATATTTGTAATGGACTTCTGTGCACCTGCCTGCGTGGAAAGGTTTACATTAGAAGCATTTACTCCAAGGGCGGTTGCGTTCATGTTATCGATGGAGAAACTCATCGTCTGTCCTTCGTTTGCACCTACCTGAAGAATCACTCCCTTACCACCTGCAGAAGTACCATACTTTGGCTGTCCAAAATATGCATCGGTATCGCCCAGTCCGGATCCTCCGGATAAATAACTCGGAGAACCTGTAATCTGGCTGTTTGTAATAAATAACGTATTTGGTTCATCCGGATTCGGACCGGTCAAAATGGTTTCTACCGGAAGACCTGCTTCTGCCAGGATAGCATTAATATCCGCTTCCGTATATTCCTTGCCTGCTTGCAGATGTAATTCAAAATGGTCATATCCATCATAACTATCTAACCGTTTCCCGTTTTCATCAAACTGTGCCGGTGTCACAAGGACGCATTCTTCATTTCCTTCGGTTGCATCAAACAAAATAGTATGCATACAAATCTCATTATATCCATACTTTGTCATCTTAAACTGAATGGTATTTGCACCGACATATTCTCCATCTACTGTGGTGAGTGTTACTGCTGTACTAATTCCCTTCTTACCAACCTCTGTCTCAGCTCCGTCAATATCAGCAGTTGCCGTAAGCGAACCAAAATATAAATTAACCTCCACATCTGCCGGTGTATTCTTTGCTGTAGAATCCTCCTGCTTTGCTTTACGGATTAACTCATCCACCTGTGCCTGGGTATATGTCTTATTCTTTGCCAGATGAAGTGTAAGAACATTTCCTTCATCGTTCCAAATTGCAGATTCTCCGCCTTCGGTAGCATCCACTTTCACATCCACGGAAACGCTTTTTACATTAGAACTTACAAATGCTCTTAAATTCTCATCATAAATACCGAACTTCGGACCTGCATCTGTCACTCCAGATGTTGCAGCGCTTAAGGAACCATCCAAAAGCTTCATTTCATTAAATTCTGTATCCGTTGCAATTCTGTCTAACTCTTCCTGCAACTGCTCAATTTCGTCCTGAATATTGCCACGGTCTTCATCTGTCTCTGTTCCGTTAGCTGCCTGTACGGCAAGTTCTCTCATTCTCTGTAAGATGGAATGCGATTCATTCAGTGCCCCTTCCGCTGTCTGAATCATCGAAATACCGTCCGATGCATTCGTCGATGCCTGGTCAAGACCACGAATCTGGCTTCTCATTTTTTCAGAGATAGCAAGACCCGCTGCATCATCCGCTGCACGGTTGATTCTGTAACCCGAAGATAATTTTTCTGTACTCTTTGCCAGTGCTGATGTCGAAATACCAAGCTGTCTGTTGGCGTTCATCGCCGTCATGTTATGTTGAACTATCATTGCCATTGTATTTTCTCCCTCTTATATAGGAAAAGGCAGGTAAATCCTGCCCTTCCCTCTATGTAGTATTTCGATTATTAGCCCTGAATCAAGGATAATACACCCTGTGTAGCCTGGTTAGCCTGAGCAAGCATCGACTGACCTGCCTGCTGTAAGATGTTGTACTTCGACATCGTTACCATTTCAGCTGCCATGTCTACGTCACGGATACCGGACTCAGCTGCCTGTAAGTTTTCAGCCGTATTATCCAAATTTGCAATCGTATGCTCTAATCTGTTCTGAACTGCACCAAGCAAGGATCTCTGCTTGGATACCTTTGCAATTGCTTCGTCAATCTGTGTGATAGACTTCTGTGCGCCGGTCTGTGTGGAAAGATCCACGTTAGATGCATTTACTCCAAGGGAAGTTGCATCCATGTTGTCAATAGAGAAACTCATCGTCTGGCCTTCATTTGCACCTACCTGAAGGATAACACCCTTGCCGCCTGCGGAAGTACCATACTTGGTCTGTCCAAGGAATGCATCGGTATCACCGAGGCCCACACCATCCTTTAATACTACATCTTTTGTAGTATTACTAGCAGTAATGAACAGTGTATTTGGCTCATCCGGATTTTCTCCGGAAAGAGTAACTTCCATATCAAGTCCTGCCTCTGCGAGGATTGCTTCAATATCTGCTTCACTATATTCCTTACCGGACTGTAAGCTCAACTTGTATGTTGCCTCACCATCTGTAGCTAAATCACCGGTATCTGTATACTCTGCCGGTGTATTTACTTGACAAGACTCTTTTCCTGCGGATGCAGTAAAATCAATGGTAATCGTTACATTTGTATCTTTACCATACTTATTGGAAGCAATCTCGATTACATTTGCACCAACAAACAAACCGGAATCTTTTGCTACTATTGTAGTTGCTTCAGACTTACCCTTCACACCAGCCACTGTTACTGTTGCTGTATCCTTATCAGCTGCAGTAAGAGAACCGTAATATAAGTTTAATTCGATTTCTGCCGGGCTATTTCCTGCTGTGGAATCTTCCTGCTTTGCTTCACGGATTAACTCATCAATCTGTGCCTGGGTATAAGTCATATCTTCCTTTAAGTGTAAGGTTAAAATCTTGCCTGTGCCATCCCAGATAGCAGATTCGCCACCTTCGGTCGCATCAGCTGCCACCTTAACATATACTCCTGCAACATTAGAAGTAAGAAATCCCTTTAATTCAGTGTCATACACACCAAACTTAGGGCCTGCACCGGAAACGCCGGAGCTTGCTGCGCTTAAGGAACCATCCAAAAGCTTCATTTCATTAAATTCTGTATCAGTTGCAATTCTGTCAAGTTCTTCCTGCAACTGCTCGATTTCGTCCTGAATGTTGCCACGGTCTTCATCTGTCTCTGTACCGTTGGCTGCCTGTACGGCAAGTTCTCTCATTCTCTGTAAGATGGAATGGGATTCATTTAATGCACCCTCAGCGGTCTGAATCATCGAAATACCGTCCGAAGCATTTGTAGATGCCTGGTCAAGACCACGGATCTGGCTTCTCATCTTTTCAGAGATTGCAAGGCCCGCTGCATCATCTGCCGCACGGTTGATTCTGTAACCCGAAGATAATTTTTCTGTACTCTTTGCAAGTGCAGAAGTGGAGATGCCAAGCTGTCTGTTGGCATTCATAGCTGTCATGTTATGCTGTACGATCATTG
>CAZIQL010000098.1:0-6002 GCA_964541485.1 uncultured Lachnospiraceae bacterium | reverse complement strand
CCTTTGATTTAATTTCTCCGGAATGTCTGTCCTCTGCCATTGTCATGCTGATTGTCGCCACCATGACCGGCACCCTGACGACTCAGATTAAACAGCAGGAAAAGACAAAAGCAGAAAGTGTGCGTGAACGTATGCGGGCAAATCTGCTCCGCGCGGTTTCTCATGATCTTCGGACCCCGCTCACGTCCATTTACGGTTTCTGCTCCGCTGTGATAGAAAATTATGACTCATTAAACAAAGAACAGCAAATCGAACTTCTTTCCAAGGTACAGGATGATTCCGAATGGCTCATCCGCATGGTAGAAAACCTGCTCTCTGTCACAAGGATTGACGGAGAAAAAGTTCAGGTCACAAAGACCCCAACCGTACTCGAAGAGTTGATTGACGCCGTTCTTGTAAAGTTTAAAAAACGCTGTCCAAACCAGACAGTCGATGTAGAAATTCCGGAGGATTTCATCAGTATTCCGATGGATGCCATGCTCATCGAACAGGTCTTGATTAATATTTTAGAAAACGCAGTTGACCACGCAAAAGGCATGACGACTTTAACATTAATCGTGACTACAACCGACGACTCTGCCGTCTTTACCATAACAGATGATGGCTGCGGTATTCCAGCAGAACGTCTTGATAAACTGTTTACCGGATATCTGGATTCCTCCACTGCCCCGGCAGACGCAAGGCGAAGCAACATGGGCATCGGCCTATCCGTTTGCGCTGCCATCATCAAAGCACATGGCAGTGAAATTACCGCCCGGAACAATCCCGATACCGGAGCATCGTTTTCCTTTTCATTGAAACTGCATTAAGGGGGGAAAAGCACATGAGTAACAAATTTAAAATTCTTGTTGTGGAAGATGACCGGAGCATCCGCACCTTCACAAAAACAGTTTTAGAAACAAATGAATACCAGGTTATCACTGCGGATACCTGCGAAAGCGGAATTATGATGTTTTCTTCTTACCGCCCGGATTTAGTGCTTCTGGACTTAGGGCTTCCGGACAGAGACGGACTTGACTTCATCCGAAGCATCCGTCAAGATCAGCTTGCCGCCGCGCCGATTTTGGTTCTTTCTGCCCGTACCACAGAGCAGGACAAGGTAGAAGCTCTTGACTTGGGTGCCAATGACTATATCACAAAGCCATTTGGTACGGCAGAGCTTTTAGCACGTGTACGTGCTGCCCTGCGCGTTTCTCAGAACAGCTTTAACCCATTACATACCTCTGACGGAAAATTTAATCTCCATGACCTGACAATCGATTACGAGCGCAGAATCGTCTGTATTGAGGGCGAAGAAGTAAAATTAACACAGACAGAATACAATATTTTGATTTTCCTTGCCAAACACCCCGGAAAAGTGTTAACATATGCTATGATTATACATGAAATCTGGGGACCTTCCGATGACGGCGGAGTCAAAAAGCTTCAGGTAAACATGGCAAACCTGCGGAAAAAGCTCGGCATTAAACCGGGCGATAACCGTTACATCACAAATGAGCTCGGTGTCGGCTACCGCATGAACGAAGGCTCATAACATCATGCAAAAAACTGACTGGATAAGATAATAGGAATTGCAACCGCAGTTCTTTATTATAAAGTTACTTAATTTTAAGGAGGACATATGGAAGTTTTATACGATCATCTTCTCGGAATTCCCGCGGAAGACTTTATCAAGATGGTAATCATGTGGATTATCGGCGGAGTTCTCATTTACCTGGCAATTAAGAAAGAGATGGAACCAACTCTTCTTCTGCCAATGGGTTTTGGTGCTATTTTAGTTAACCTGCCACTGTCCGGTGCCGTTACGCAGATTTATGACGGTATCGCAGAAATCGGACCAATCGACGTTTTATTTGACGCCGGTATTGCAAATGAATTATTCCCACTGTTATTGTTCATCGGTATCGGTGCAATGATTGACTTTGGACCACTGCTCTCTAATCCGAAGCTCATGCTGTTCGGTGCGGCTGCACAGTTTGGTATTTTCTTTACTTTAGGTATGGCTGTATTACTCGGCTTTGATTTAAAGGATGCTGCTTCCATCGCTATCATCGGTGCAGCAGACGGCCCTACCTCCATTTTCGTAGCCAACTACTTTGAATCCAACTACATCGGTGCAATTATCGTTGCCGCGTACTCTTACATGGCACTCGTTCCGATTGTACAGCCACCTATCATCAAGCTGTGCACCACAAAGAAGGAACGTTTAATCCGCATGGAATACAAGCCTGCTAACGTAACAAAGGCTACCAAGATTTTATTCCCGATTGTAGTTACCATCATCACCGGTATCGTAGCTCCACGTGCCGTTGCGCTGATTGGTTTCTTAATGTTTGGTAACCTGATTCGTGAATGTGGCGTGTTAAACTCCCTTTCCGAAACAGCACAGAATGCACTCGCAAACTTAGTTACCATTTTCCTTGGTATTACCGTTTCCACCAAGATGCAGGCCGACATGTTCTTAAACAAAGAAACCCTGCTCATCCTCTTACTGGGTCTTGTGGCATTCGTATTTGATACCGTAGGTGGTGTATTCTTTGCGAAGTTCTTAAACCTCTTCACAAAGAAGAAGGTAAACCCAATGATTGGTGCTGCCGGAATCTCTGCATTCCCGATGTCTGCACGTGTGGTACATAAGATGGGTCTTGAAGAGGACAACCAGAACTTCTTACTGATGCACTCCATCGGTGCCAACGTATCCGGTCAGATTGCATCTGTTATTGCCGGCGGATTAATCTTAAAGATTGTTCCGGAAATCATTTCGATGCTGCCATAAGAAAGGAGAAAAAAGATGAACATAGATTTATTTTTATTAACCGTGCCTTATGCGCTGAAGGGATGGCTGGCAATCTTTGTGGTAACACTGATTATCGTAGGATGCATTACCCTGCTGAATAAGTTCGGCGCTCCGAAGAAGAAAACGGAAGAAAACGCATAATTTGAAACAAACAGCCCTGCTGATGACTTTATCAGCAGGGCTTCTCTTTTCTTCATCCCAACTCCCCCGGAATGTCACGGAACAAAAGCTCCAGCTCCTCTCCCGACAAATCTTTTCGCGCAATGTCTTCGTTTACCTCAGAAAGCGCTAGAAACCGTCCGATTTCTTTATAGCAGGCCATCGTGATTTTCTCACGTTTAAAATCCTCTTCAAAATCGGACACAAGCGGTGTACTCTCGCTGGATTGATGCTTTAGCACCGGATTACCATAACACTCCACCCGCTCATAACCGCCTTCATCATACTCGTTTTCTTTTGCAATTCCGGTTGCCACAAAAGAGGCAAGCTTCCGATATTCCTCCCCAAGCTTCGCCCAGCGCACCTTGAGCAGAAGATTTTCAATATAATAACGGCACTCCTGGCCCTTTGTATTATGGATGACCAGACGGCATTTCTCCATTGTAAAATCCTGTTTCGCGCCAACTTTGAGTTCCACATCCAAAAATTCTGCGGATGGTTCCATCACCATATTCCATCCCCATATTCCTAAAATATCTCTTTTATCTTCCACATAATAAACAGCAGTTTCTGCTGCTTTCGTTCTGTCCTTCATCTTTAATTGAAACATAGTTCCCTCTCCTCCTATCACAACTCGCCAATCTGATACAGCGGAATATTGTTCATCCTCTACTTTATCGGGTTTTACTCCCTTTTTCAATCCTTTATTCACATTTTGTTTCCGCACGACTTTTTCCTTTTGCACACTTAATTTGTACCGGTCAAAAAAGCAGGCACAAAACATCCCCAAAAATAAATTTCTTTCTTTTTTACACCTTTTCCATCCTTTCTTCACCTTTTTCGGACTATCTGCTTATTTTTTAGGACTACACTTTTATGCTACACTTAAAATCAGAAGAAATATCCATCGGTGTTCGTACAGGCATCGATAACCAAACTTTATATTCCAAAAACTTGGGAGGTTTACAACATGAAGCAAAAAAGACACACCCTGCCGGCACTGGCACTTGCCACGATGCTGGTAACACAGCTGCTTGCACCGCTTTCCGGTGCATTTGCAGCAACAGAAAACGAAACAGGAGAAAACGAAATGACCACCTACAACGCTTACAACTTATCTGCCGTGGATGTCACGGACGCTTACCTTACCAATGCAGAGGACAAGGACATCGAATATCTCTTATCCTTAGATGTCGACCGCTTGGTCGCAGGCTTTCGCGATACCGCAGGTCTTAACATGAAAGGAAAAACCAGATATGCCGGCTGGGAAAGCTCGTTAATCGGCGGTCATACCCTTGGACACTATCTGACCGCAGTAGCTCAGGCAGTCGCTGCCCTTCCGTCCACTGACCCAAGAGAAGCAGAACTCCTCACTCATTTAAATTACATCATGGACGCTTTAAAGGAATGTCAGGATGCCATCGGCACCGGCTTTATTTTCGGTTCCACGATTCTCACCAGAACCAATATTGAACTGCAGTTTGACAATGTAGAAAGCAACAAAACCAACATTAGCACCGAGGCCTGGGTGCCATGGTACACCATGCACAAAATTCTTGCAGGTATCATCGATGTGTACAAATACACCGGCAATGAAACCGCTCTTGAAGTAGCAAAGGGACTCGGCAACTGGGTATATAACCGTACCTCGTCCTGGTCTGCCAACACCCGCGCAACCGTTCTTAGTATCGAATACGGCGGCATGAATGACTGCCTGTATGAATTGTATGCGGTAACAGGAGACGAAAAATATGCGATTGCCGCACACAGCTTTGACGAAGACAATCTCTTTAAGACGGTCAGCAACGGAGGAAAAAACGCGCTCAACAACCGTCATGCAAACACTACCATTCCAAAGTTCATCGGTGCACTGAACCGTTATGTTACTACACACGGAAAAACCATTGACGGTGAAGTGGTGGATGCTTCCGAATACCTCACTTATGCGCAGAACTTCTTTGCAATGGTATTAGAGCGTCACACTTACGTTACCGGTGACAACAGTGAATGGGAGCATTTCGGGGCAGACAACATTTTGGATGCCGAGCGTACCAACTGTAACTGTGAGACCTGTAACGCCTACAACATGCTGAAATTTGCCAAGGCTCTGTTTATGGCAACCGGCGATACAAGCTACTTACAGTACTATGAAAACACCTTTTATAATACCATTTTATCCTCCCAGAACCCGGAAACCGGTATGACCACCTATTTCCAGCCAATGGCAACCGGATATTTCAAGGTGTACACCACTGCCACAAACAGCTTCTGGTGCTGCACCGGCAGCGGCATGGAAAATTTCACAAAGCTTGGCAATGCGATTTACTATTCCAATGACAATACCATTGTCATCAGCCAGTATTTAAGCTCTGTCCTGACCGATGAAGAAAAGAATGTAAAACTCACCATGGAAGCTGATATTCCTGCCTCTGATACGATCAAAATTACCGTCAACACGTTAGACGGAAGTGCAGATGTGAACTCCTCCCTTGCATTCCGTGTACCGGACTGGGTAGCAGGCGACATTACCGTAACCATCAACGGTACCCCGACAACAAATTTTTCACTGGACAGCTTTGTCACTGTTCAGGGACTCAAAAATAATGATATCATAGAAGTTTGCATCCCAATGAACATTACCGTACATGGCCTGCCGGATAACGATTCCGTATTTGCATTCAAGTACGGTCCGGTTGTTCTTTCTGCAAAACTTGGCACCACCAATATGACTACCACCTACACCGGTGTCAGCGTATTGATTCCTGCCGCAAAGTTAATCGAAGAACAGTATATCAGCGATGGCGATGATACCATTTCTGTTGTAAATGGTACAGTGGCAGACTTTATGACAAACATCAATGAAAACCTTGTAAAAACCGAAGGCAAGCTGGAATGGGTACTGGAAAATACCGATGCAAACCTTACCTTCGTGCCACACTACAGCCAGCACACCGAACGCTACGGCATTTACTTTAATTACGAAGCAAATTCCGATGCCTTCAATGTCTCCAAGTATTTGCGCGACAAAGAGGATGCCCGTTTTGCA
>CAZIQL010000097.1:0-6019 GCA_964541485.1 uncultured Lachnospiraceae bacterium | reverse complement strand
GGGGGTGTAGCCTGCTATACCTCCCCAAGAGATAGAATATATGATATAATATAAATTTTTGAATAAAGGAGTACTATGGAATTTTGTGGAGAAATAGTTTTTGCAGTATCTGATTCAAAAAAATTAGAGATTGATTTTGGAGAAGAACTTTTGCCAACGCGGATTATTATTAAAGGAGAGAAAGTGGCTTTAGAAAGATATGCTCCTGCAAATCGGTGGACACATGTGGTTAAATTTGAAAGTCCTGATGAATATATTAAGAATATGGACAGTTTAATAAATAAAATGATGAAAAAGAAAGGATATATAAAGGAACTTATAAGTATATATGAGGAGGTTAGCATTAATGTTTATATTCGGTCTGACTATGCGGAAATAGGATATTCATTACCTGTGAACATTATAAAAAAGATAGCTGAGCTAGAATGTCCTATAAATTATTCTATCCTTTCTTTTGGACAGGCTTATGGTGGGGAGCTCTAATACTAATATTTGACACTGATTTAAGGAATAGAATGATAGAAAAAGCAAGAATTGAACTAATGTACTTCCTATATTTAGAGAATGCTCAAAATATAGGAAATGCGTTTTGGGGGCAAGGGAAATTTGCACGAAGTGCTATGTACAACTTAGTAACGAAAGATTATTGTATAAACACATGTTTTGTGCTATCATTATCACATAATTGGGGTTTTGTGCGATATAGGAATGCTCCAAAATGAGGTAAAAGAATAATGGAAATGATTGAAGCAAATAATTTAGTATATGAATATATCAGACGTGATGAAGAGGGCAATGTAGAAGGCATCATCCGTGCTGTAGACGGAGTCACCATGGAAGTAAAGCGTGGTGATTTTGTGGCGATTTTAGGTCATAATGGTTCAGGCAAATCTACGATTGCAAAACAAATCAATGCGATTTTAGAGCCAACGGAAGGAACGCTTTATGTAAACGGCATTGATGTGGCAGATGAGGATAATATCTGGGATGTGAGACAGTCTGCCGGCATGGTGTTTCAGAATCCGGATAATCAGATTATTGCATCGGTAGTGGAAGAGGATGTGGCGTTCGGACCGGAAAATCTTGGTGTGCCGACAGAGGAAATCTGGAAGAGGGTTGAGGAGAGTCTGAAGGCAGTCGGGATGACGGAGTATCGTTACCATTCGCCGAACAAGCTATCCGGTGGTCAAAAGCAGCGAGTGGCAATTGCCGGTATTATGGCGATGAAGCCAAAGTGTATTGTGCTGGATGAGCCGACGGCAATGCTTGACCCAAACGGCCGAAAAGAAGTCATCCGGACGCTTCGTGAACTAAATGAAAGAGAGCATGTTACGGTACTTTTGATTACGCACTATATGGATGAGGTCATTTATGCGGACAAGGTAATGGTGATGGATGATGGCAAGGTAGTGATGCAGGGGACACCAAAAGAGGTCTTTTCCAAGGTGACAGAATTAAAGAAGCATCGTCTGGATGTGCCGCAGGTGACGGAACTGGCGTATGAGTTACAGCAGGCAGGTGTGCCGCTTCCGGATGGCATTCTGACAGTGGAGGAGTTTACAGAGGCGTTGCTGTCAATTCAGAAGTAATATGCGGGAAAACTAATTGGCCAGACATATAAATAGGAAGCAGAAATGACACAGAGGCAGGGTTAAGAGAAAACTGTGCAGGGAAAGGGACAACGATGGCAATTTATATTGACCACTTAAATTATATATATAGCGAAGGAACTGCGTATGAAAAGCATGCGCTGAAGGATATCTGCCTGGAAATCCCGGATGGTCAGTTTATTGGTTTGATTGGACACACAGGGTCCGGTAAATCGACGCTGATCCAGCATTTAAACGGATTGATAAAACCGACAAGCGGTATCATCTATTACAATGGCAGGGATATCTGGGATGACGATTTTAGTAAAAAGGCATTACGCACAAAGGTTGGTCTGGTATTTCAGTATCCGGAACATCAGTTGTTTGAAACAACGGTAGTAAAGGATGTGGAATTTGGACCAAAGAACATGAAGCTGCCGCAGCTGGAAGTGAATTTGCGCACGTTTGAGGCAATCAAAATGGTGGGACTTCCGGAAGAGCTTTACGATGTGTCACCGTTTGAATTGTCGGGGGGACAGAAACGTCGTGTGGCAATTGCAGGTGTGCTTGCAATGAAACCAGAGGTGCTGATATTGGATGAACCGACGGCAGGACTTGACCCGATGGGAAGAGATGAAATTCTGGACCGGATTGCAAAGATTCAGAAGGAACGGAAGATTACAGTGATTTTAGTGTCACACAGTATGGAGGATGTGGCAAAATATGTTGACCGCCTGATTGTGATGGATCATGGAAGTGTGCAGTTTGATGGTACACCAAAAGAAGTTTTTCATCATTACAAGGAGTTAGAAGGCATGGGGCTTGCGGCACCGCAGGTAACTTATGTGATGGAGGAACTGAACAGGCGAGGTATGGCAGTGGGAGAAGCCAATACCGTAGAGGAAGCAAAGGAAGCTATCCTTGCATATTTTCAGAGAGGCAACGAGGCAAAGAGAGAAAGACAAAAGAAGTCTGATGAGTTTTGATTGGAGTAAAAAATGATACGAGATATTACAATAGGGCAATATTATCCGGCAGATTCTGTGTTGCACCGACTTGACCCAAGAGTGAAGCTGGTGGGGACACTGGGTTTTCTGCTTTCCCTGTTTTTGTTTGACAATTTTATAGGATATGTGATAGCAGGACTGTTTCTTGCGGCAATGATTAAGATTTCCAAGGTGCCGTTTAAGTTTATAGTACGTGGTCTGAAAACTATTATGCTTTTAATGATATTTACGGTAACGTTTAATTTGTTTTTAACTGACGGGCAGATCCTGTGGCAGTGGAAATTCTTAAAGATTACCGTGGAGGGAGTTGAAACAGCTGTGTTTATGGCACTTCGTCTGACGTTTCTGATTATCGGTTCCTCATTGATGACACTGACAACAACACCGAATCAGCTGACAGACGGTTTGGAAACGGGGCTTGGTCCATTAAAGAAGCTGCATGTGCCGGTGCATGAGATTGCAATGATGATGTCAATTGCGCTTCGCTTTATTCCGATTCTTCTGGAGGAAACGGATAAGATTATGAAGGCGCAGCAGGCAAGAGGTGCAGATTTTGAGGAAGGGAAACTTTTTGAGCGTGCCAAGGCACTGGTGCCTGTATTGGTTCCATTGTTTGTTTCAGCGTTCCGTCGTGCAAATGACCTTGCAATGGCAATGGAAGCCAGATGCTATCGCGGCGGCGAGGGACGGACGAGAATGAAGCCGTTAAAGTATACCAAAAAAGACCTGATTGCGTATTTGTGTCTGGCTTGTTATCTGGTAGCAGTAGTCGGTATCAGCAGAGCGGTTGGAGGCTTGTTTCTTTAGGAGAGGAAAGATTCATGAAGCGGATTATGATAGTGGTTGCCTATGAAGGCACAAAGTACTGTGGATGGCAGTCGCAACCAAATCAGATTACGGTGGAAGAGGTAATCAACCGGGAGTTGTCTGCTCTTTTGGGAGAAAAGATAGAAGTCATTGGGGCGAGCCGGACGGATTCCGGAGTACATGCAATGGGAAATGTGGCTGTATTTGATACGGAAACAAGAATTCCGGCAGAAAAGATTTGTTATGCGCTGAATCACAGCCTGCCGGAGGATATTGTCGTGCAGTCTTCACGCGAGGTGCCTTTTGATTTTCATCCGAGACATTGCGACAGTTATAAAACGTATGAATATAAAATCTGGAATGCGGATTTTATTCAGCCGTTTAACCGGAAATATACTCATTTTGTGTACCGGAATCTGGATGTGGAGGCAATGCAGAAGGCAGCAAAAGATTTTCTGGGGACGCATTGTTTTACCAGTTTCTGCTCCACGCATACGCAGGTACAGGATCATGTGAGGACGATTGTCTCGCTGGATGTGAGAAAGGAAGGGCATCTTGTTACTATCCGTATCCGTGGGAATGGATTTCTTTACAACATGGTACGTATTATTGCGGGAACATTGATTAAAATTGGCATGCATGAAATGCCGGAAACCTGTGTACCCTCTATTTTAGAGGCAGAGAACAGGGAGATGGCCGGACCGACCGCACCGGCACAGGGACTTACGCTGGTGGGGATTGAGTATCCGGATTTGGTGTAGACAGATGGTTCTGCCTTTCAGAATAGAAAGACAAAATGGGATGACCGGAAGGTTTTCAGAAAGAGGGCAGAATGAGAAATGATGCTTGGGTAAGAGTAATGATACTTTTTTGCGCTGTGGCAGGGTGCCTTACCGGATTTGGGATAGATGGGGCGCTTAAGGCACAGCGACAGGAGAAGGATGCAAAAGACAACACGCTGCTTCGTGAGGAATACGACGGCGTGTTTTTTGATGAAGAAAATAAACCGATGCCGACCATCGCGCAGGCAGCAGAACCGACGGTGGCACCGACCGTGTTGCTGACTGTGACACCGACAATAGAACCGACAATAGAACCAACCGTGGCACCGACTGCGGTGTTGACTGTGGCACCGACAATAGAACCGACGGTGGCACCGACCGTAGTGCCGACGATTGCTCCTGCAATAGAACCGACCATAAAACCGACTGCGGTGCCGACAATGGTGCCAACCATCGCTCCGACGGAGGCAGTAAATACGGAGCAGGAGACTCCTGTCTTGACTTATCCGGCACAGATTTTTGGTCAGACTCCGGTGGTTGACCGGGTAGATGAGTATGTGACATATTTTGAATTTGCAACAGACCTTATTTCGGCAGTAGAGGGCGAAATACAGGAGAAAAAACTGAACGAGGCATCCCTGATTAGCAGGTTCATGTTAAAGGCACTGTTTTGTGGAATAGATATTCGGAGTCTCCGGATTAATGATCCGATTCCAAGAGACCAGGCTGCGCTTGCAATCTATCTGGCAGCGGAACTCCTTGGGAAAGAGGGAACCGGAACTACAGCAAAGTCTGCGGAGAAATATGTGACTGACCTGGATGGATGCTCTTCTTCAGAGCGGAAAGCAATTGCCTATTTGTATGAGCAGGGGATAGAAACCGGTCATTCGGTGGCAGGACAGTGTTTTTTGCCGTCCGGTTCATTAAGGGAAGAGGATATTTCGGAGTGGATGGAAAGAGTTCAGGAGCGCTGGAAATAGAAAAAAATGAGAGATAAATAAAAGTAATTTGACAAATGATAAAACGGCAGATAAATTTAGAAAATTTAAAAAATAGATGAAAAAAATGAAAAAAAGTTGTTGACACGAAGTGGTTGGTTGGATATAATGTACCACGTTGGCGCCAAATGGCTGTAACGTCAGTGTTGATCAGCATTTGGCAATAGGAAAGAAATGATATGAGGATGATCTGCGGATAGGAATCATACAGAAGATTATTTAGGAGGAAACGCAATGAAGACTTTTATGGCAAGTCCGGCAACCATTGAAAGAAAATGGTATGTAATCGATGCAGAAGGTCAGACATTAGGACGTCTTGCATCTGAAGTTGCTAAGGTTTTAAGAGGTAAGAATAAGCCAATTTTTACACCACACATTGACACAGGTGATTATGTAATCGTTGTTAATGCAAGCAAGGTTAAGGTAACAGGTAAGAAGATGGATCAGAAGATTTATTACAATCACTCTGATTTCCCGGGTGGCATGAGAGAAACCACATTAAAGGAACTCATGGCTAAGGATTCCGCTGAAGTTATCAAGCTTGCAGTTAAGGGAATGCTTCCAAAGGGACCTTTAGGAAGAAGCATGATCAACAAGTTACATGTATACGCTGGTCCAGAGCACGCTCACGCAGCTCAGAAGCCAGAAGTATTAGAGATTAAGTTCTAATTACTGAAAGGAGGACAAAACATTGGCTAAGGCAAAAGCAAACGCAAGATACTACGGCACAGGTAGAAGAAAGAGCAGTGTTGCTAGAGTTTATTTAGTACCTGGTACCGGTAAGGTTACAATCAATAAGAGAGATATGGATGAATATTTCGGATTAGATACATTAA
>CAZIQL010000096.1:0-6230 GCA_964541485.1 uncultured Lachnospiraceae bacterium | reverse complement strand
AAGGGCACGAGGGTTCGAATCCCTCCGTCTCCGTTTTAGCGACTATGGACTTGCCGTATGGCAGGTCCTTTCGTTTTGTCAAGGAAAGACTGGGCAAAAGGGATTGCGCAAGTATTGGCAAATGTGGTCATGTATGTGCAAGTAGGGACAAGGAGAACGGTTGGGAACAGTGGAAGTGGGAGGTGACGACACTTCTGGGACACCTGCGGTCACAGATATGAATGTTTTATAGTGGTACTCAAATAGCAGATATGATAATATAGATTTCAAATACGATTCAATATTGCTGTTTGAAAGTTAGGAGGGCACGTCAAATATTTGAGGGACATACCATGTCTCATTTGCTTAAACAGGGCATTTGCTCGCTTTGTGTCCTGTAATTTGATTGCAATAAGAAGTAATATGAAACCATCAGGAGGTTGACGAACTATGAATCAAATTAAAATCGGAAATTTTATTAAGGATTTGAGAAAAGAACAAAAGCTTACGCAGGAACAATTGGCGGAAAGGTTCGGTGTAGCCAGAAGAACGGTCTCCAGATGGGAGACAGGGAATAATATGCCGGATTTGGATGTTCTTATAGAAATGGCTGATTTTTTCGATGTTGATCTCCGTGAAATTTTAGATGGAGAAAGGAAAAGTGAGAAAATGAATCAAGAACTAAAAGAAACTGTATTAAAAGTGGCAGAATACAGTAATGAAGAAAAGAAGAAGAGTACGAGGATTGTTCTGATTTATTTTGTGCTCGGAATCATAGCTTTGATCTCAAATATCATAATGAAGTTTATGGAGTTGCCGGATAGCTTTTTTGTCGGTTTCTTGGAAGGCAGTACGATCAGCCTTGCTATAGGTGCTATGGTTTTAGGAATTCTCTATGCTACAGGAATTTTAAATAAGGCTTTTGCATTGAAAAGAAGATTGTTGGGAAAGGAAGATATGTATGAAGGATAAAATAAGGAATGCTGTGGTTTTATGCTTTTCGTTTGCTGCAATAATTATTCTTTCCTATTGCATTTTTGTGGAAAAGGAATCTTCTTTTTTGCTCCCTATTGGAATGTTATGTGGGGCAATCGGCAATTTGATTCATGGGATATTTACTTATAAACAAAATAAAACAAAAGTGAGGCATTGAAAAAAGAGTCTGGCATTAAATTTGTAAAAACATATTGCATAAATTATGAAAAGTGGATATAATAATTGTAGACAGAGATGTCTATTGCAAATTGCAAAGATTTTGGGCTGGTCGTAAGACCCAGGTCCAACCTACTCGGCGGGGAGACTCCCCGCCATTCTTTTTAAGGAGTTTTAATGAAAGAACTTAGTATTTTTGTCGATGAATCCGGAGATTTCGGAGAATATGCACAGCATGCACCATATTATATTATTACTATGGTGTTTCATGACCAGTCTAATGATATTTCCCGAGATATAAATATTTTAAATAATGCATTAAGGCAAATTGGTTATGGTGATGAGCAGGCAGTACATACAGAACCGTTGATTCGAAGAGAACCGCCATATCAGTATTTTCAGCCAAATGAACGACGTGCGATTTTTGCTAAATTATATTATTTCGCGCTTAATTGTGATATTAAGTATAAATCTTTTGTGTTCAAAAAGGCAGAATATGAAAATAGTTTTAAATTGGAAGCAAGGATGGCTAGAGAATTATCTCAATTTATTAGAGAAAATTTGTTGTATTTCCAGAGCTTTGAAAAAATCATTTTATATTATGATAATGGACAACATGAGTTGAACCGTATTCTGAATACAGTTTTAGCTACACAATTAGCAGACTATGATGTTCGTAAAGTTATTCCGAATGAGTATCGTTTGTTTCAAGTTGCTGATTTAATATGTACATTAGAACTATTAAAAACTAAAATAGAACACGGGAATTTATCCAATTCCGAGGAACGAATTTTTCATTCTAAGCGGGATTTGAAAAAAGATTTCTTAAAGGGAATTCAGAGGAAAGAATTCTTGATGTGAAAGAAAGTTTACCGACAAATTTTCGGCACTTTTCGGACACCTTGCCCTAAAAAACTACATACCGACAGAAGGATTCAAACCCGACCTGCAAAGTCCATCCTTGCCAAAAGCAACCTTTAAACTTAGCAATTATCTTGGCTGCCCGTGAGTTCGAATCCCTCCGTCTCCGCTATTTGCGAGATAAGCAAAGGACAGACAAAGAGAGCCCTGCTCAGGAATGTATTTCTGAAGCAGGGCTCTCTTTCGTTCTTGACAACAGAAATTTGTGAAACGAAATTTCTGTTGTATGACCCGCGCAACGCGACTGAGTAAGCGTGAGCTTACGAGGTGCTTATCGAGCATGGAGAAATGTCTGCCAGAACGGATGAAGCGTCCGAAAGGCGTCGAAAAAACGACGGTTGGGAAGACGGAAGCAGAATGGTCTGGTTTGGGCAAGTGTGACCCACTGTGAGCAAGATTTCGAAGAAATTCGGACGCTTTTCGGACACCTGTGGAAAGATTACTGTGGAAATCAGAATGGAGTTATGCTAAAATAAAATGCACAGTTGAATTGGAAAACAGTTCGACAATCTTGAATTTGACGAAGGAGTATATGCCTATGAAAAAAACGTTATGCTGTTTGTTTGCACTTGCTATGCTTTTTGCATTGGTGGCATGCAATAATGATTCTAAAACAGAATATCATCCATCTGGTTTTGATGGTGAAAAGCTCTACGTCAATATCGACGGCGACACCCTTGTTTACGAAAGGCATGAAGCAGGTATTGGTTCACTTACGAAAAAAACTGTATTGGATACTTTCAATACAACAACAGAAATAGAGGGAATTGTGTGGGAGGTTTATTCCACGGAAGAATATTCCGATTTATCATATGTCCTTGTTATTTCTGGAACCAATTCTTCATGGACGTATCGCATTTTGAAAGAGACACAGTAAAATCCAATATGTCGAACAGTTAAACAAACTTCAATAAAGAATGAAAGGGATAATGATGTACGATGATATATATTACAGGAGGATTAGTAGTATTTTTTATACTGGTTTTGATTTATTTTCTCTTCCGTCTCTGGTTGGAGAGCCGCCGAGAACGGACTACTCCTAGTGAGATATTTCACGGTCGGGAAGGGGCTAAATGCCTATTGCAAGGCGATTGGAAATACTGGGGGCAGTTGGCACTGGACGTGGAGCGTACCGCCCTTAGCCAAGCGGGCAACGCCCTCTACTTCGTGATGAGGGGACAGGTTAGTCTGGATATTTGGCGTTTCCGCGTTCCTATCAAGATAAGATAGTGATAAAACCTGCAAATGCGAAATTTTGCAGAGGATACTACAGTATAGAAAATCAATAGATGTATAGATTTCGATTTTGGAACAGTTCGATAAATTCCAATTAGAGGACATGGCAATGAATAAAATCAGAAATTGGATTGGCACGTGCCGATGTTCCCATGGATTGCTACCTTGATTGAATCATCAAGAATATACAAAATACATGAAATTGACTAAAATTGAAAACAGTTACGATGGAATCAGATTGCTGGAGGAGCATGAAAAGGTACTTCGCAAACAGATGCCGGACAGAGAGGTAAAGTTTTTTTAATTTATAGGATTCCGGCGTGGAATAAAATATACAAAAGTGAAAAAACAGCATATGCTAACAGCAGAACTATCATAGTATAGGAGGGACGGATTATGAAATGCTGTGTTCCGTTGGAGCCTGCTGCAGAAATGGTTTGTGAGCAAAGTGCTGTTCCGCCGCTGATTTTTCAGTTGCCGCCGGAACAAGGCCGCAAGGTATTGGAGGATGCACAGAATATGCCGGTGTATAAATATCCTGCTGATATTTTATCGGAATATGTCAGTACAGGGAGATGGGGCCAAATACCGGTGTATTTTGTTGCGCCAAGGGATACGAAAGTGAAACGTGTGATATTTTATATTCATGGTGCAGGCTGGGTGTTTGGCAGCTTCCATACACATGAAAAATTGGTGAGAGAGCTTGCAGCGAGAACGAATTCGCTCATCGTATTTCCGGAATATTCCCGTTCGCCGGAAGCAAAATATCCGACAGCAATTGAGCAGTGTTATGCGATCCTTTCACATCTTTGGGAAATCATAGGAAAGAGGTATCCGATGATGGAACGCCATACACTTACGGTTGCGGGAGACAGCGTCGGAGGAAACATGGCAATTGCTATGGCATTGATGGCGGGGATGCGTCAAGGACCATCTATTCACAAACTGCTTCTGTATTATCCGGTAACAAATGCCTGCTTTGATACGCCAAGTTATTGTCAGTTTGCAACAGACTACTATTTGTACCGGGAGGGGATGAAGTGGTTTTGGCAGCAATATACTGCCTGTATGGAAGACAGAAAACAAATTACCGCGTCTCCGCTACGGGCAACACCGGATGAGCTGAAGTGCTTGCCGCAGACCATGATTATTAACGGTCAGGCAGATGTATTGCGGAGTGAGGGAGAAGCATTTGGAGAAAAACTGCGTAGTGCAGGTGTAGAAGTGACTGCATTGCGGGTGCAGGGAACCATACATGATTTTGTGATGTTGCATGCACTGGACCAAACAAATGCCTGTCGCATTGCCATGGATGCATCTACGGAATGGATTAACCGAGAATAGAGTATTCGTATATAAACTGAAAAAACTATTGAAATCAATTGCTGTTGCATTTGGTTGAGTAACAGATAGAGAGCCGGTTGTTTTACAGAATGAGCCAAAGCTGATATAATTAGTGTCAAATAAAACACGGAGGATTTGTATGGTTACTTTGGGAGAAAAAATTTCTTATTATAGAAAAAATGCCAGTATCAATGACGAAGTCAAAAAGATTTTAAGAGATAATGAAGAACCTCTCGTGTTGGAATTTGGTGTGGATATTACGAATATATTTGTTGAAGATAACAGTTATATTGAGCGCGCAAGTGCGATTCGAAAGGAACTCGCGAAAACAGGAATTTTGATGCCGGTGTTACGAATCTGGGACAATAAGGAGTTAAAAGAAACGGAATTTTTGCTGCAATCCTATCACAGGGTATTGCACCGGGAAGTGTTGGAATCCGCGGATGAGAAGACGATGGATATCATCTTTGGCCGATTGAAAGAAACTGTAAAGAAGCATTATGGTCATATTCTGAATGAGGATATTGTAAAGTCTATGGTAGACAATTTGAGAGTGAAATATCCTGCACTGATTTCGAATGTGATTCCGGAGATTATTCCTTATCATACGTTGCGCGGGGTTATGGCCGGATTAGCAGAACGTGGTGATAACCTTTGTTATATGAAGAAAATAATTGAGGTTTTGGAAGGCGCATTAAGGAAAAATCCAAACGAAGATATGCAGGCATTGATAGAAGCAGTGGCAAAGGAAATTGAAAGAGAGGATAATGCTTGGAGGAGACCGTGAATGGAGGGTTGCTTTTGTGGTGTTTTGAGTTATAATTTTTATATCAGAAAGAGTCTGACAGGATGAGTAAATATAAAAATGTTTTATCACAGGAGGACACAAAAATGGAACGTGTATGTAACTTTTTAAAGGAAGCAGGAGTGTATTATCTGGCTACGGTGGAGGGCGACCAGCCGCGTGTTCGTCCGTTCGGCACGGCACATATTTTTGAAGGGAAGCTCTACATCCAGACCGGGAAGGTAAAGCCGGTTTCTAAGCAGCTTGCAGAAAATCCAAAGGTCGAGATTTGTGCATTCAAAGACGGCGCATGGCTGAGAGTAGCTGGAGAGCTGGTCAATGATGACCGTATCGAGGCAAAGAAATCCATGTTAGATGCGTATGAAAACTTAAGAGGCATGTACGACGAAAATGATGCGAATACACAGGTGTTATATTTCAAAAATGCGGTGGCAACCTTTTCTTCCTTTGGAGCACCGGAAGAGGTTGTAAGATTTTAAGCGAATTTACTTGTATATATGAAAAATCAATGGGAGTGTCGCAAAATAATTAATTATTAGTTATGGAGCGACCCTCCTTTATTTTTGAAATATCCATAGCTGAACTTATTCCCAAATTGGGAACAAGTGAAATACCAAATACTGCACCTCTCGCCAAATTGGCGAGAAGTCACCTCGTGCCAAGTTGGCACGAAGTCGGAAAAGAGAATTATCAGATTTAACTTCTGCGCAAGTTGAGCAGAAGTTGTTTTTTATTCCCGACCAGCTTGGTCTAAAGTTATCGTAGGATTTTGCCCTAAGTTATAGAAAAATTA
>CAZIQL010000095.1:0-6971 GCA_964541485.1 uncultured Lachnospiraceae bacterium | reverse complement strand
ACTATGTGGAGTATCAGGACCTTTCCATTAACCAGACCAATTATACCGTGGTGTATGAAGGACATGTGGTGGAGATGCCGCCAAAGGAATTGGAACTGCTTTATTTTCTTGCGGTTCATCCGAATCAGGTATTTACAAGAGAACAGTTACTTGACCATATCTGGGGCTATGAATACATAGGTGATACCAGAACGGTGGACGTGCATGTTAAGCGTTTAAGAGAAAAGATTAAAGACCATGCAAAATGGAGCATTGCGACCGTTTGGGGCGTGGGTTATAAATTTGAGGTAAAAGGCTGATGAAACATTTTTCGTTGTTTACAAAGCTTCTTTTAGTGTTTTTGGTGGCAGGGGTGTCCATGTTTATTCTGCTGAACACGGTCGGTGTACAGCTGATGAAGGAACAGATGTTAGAAAAGACAAAGGAAGATTTGTATGACATGGCAACTGAATATGTGTCGGAGTATCTGCTGGATTACTACACGACGAGGGACACCAGCTATATGGACCTGATTTATCAGTTTCAGCTGTTGGAAGACATGTCCGGTACAAGGGCGTGGCTGGTTGGCAACAACGGAACGATTGTAATGGATTCCGGTACGGTTGGTGCCGGAATTTCCCTGACGAAGGCGGATGCGGACTTTTTGGAAAAGACCTTTCGGGAGGATGTGTATATCAAGGAGCTGATGTCTGAGCCGGTGCTTTGCGTGATTGTTCCGGTAATTCATGATTTTACACCGAAAGGGCATCTGGTGCTTTCGGTTCCGATGAGTCAGATTGAGGCAGAGGGTGTTTACTACGTGGACTTCGTAAATATCTGCTATCTTTTGTTCCTGCCGATTCTGTTTGTTCTGTTTCTGTTAATTTATTATATGACCGGACGACCGGTGAGGAAGATGGCGGATGCGGCAAAAAAGTTTTCGAGAGGAAATTTCAAAGAACCATTGGAGTTTGATTTTTCGGAGGAGTATAGGGAACTGGCGCACACGATTCAGTACATGGGCGATAAGTTAAAGAATAACGACGAAATCCAGAGAAAGTTTGTGTCGAATGTGTCCCATGATTTCCGTTCACCGCTTACCTCTATTAAAGGATATGTGGAGGCAATCAAGGACGGAACCATTCCGCCGGAGATGCAGGAGAAATATCTGGACATTGTTATTTTTGAGACAGAGCGGCTGACAAAGCTGACATCCAACATTTTGGAATTGAACAATTTTGATGATAACGGCATCCTGTTGCATAAGTCGGTGTTTGACATCAACAAGATGATTAAACAGATTGGTCTGTCGTTTGAAGGTACATTAAAAAAGAAGAAACTGGTGCTGAATCTGGTCTTTTCGGAGAAAGAGCAGTATGTGGAAGCCGATATGGATAAAATTCAGCAGGTATTGTATAATTTGATTGATAATGCGGCAAAGTTCAGCAATTTTGAGTCCACCATCCGGATTACGACGGAGGAAAAGGGCAGCAAGGTGATGATTGCCATAAAGGATAACGGAATCGGGATTCCAAAAGACAGTCAGAGCAGAATCTGGGACCGTTTTTACAAATCGGATGTTTCCAGAGGTAAGGACAAAAAGGGAACAGGACTTGGACTTTCGATTGTAAAGGAAATCATTACGGCACACGAAGAAAACATCTCAGTAGTCAGCACAGAGGGTGTCGGAACGGAGTTTATTTTCTCATTACCGAGCGTGGATGAGTAAGTAGCGTATTTTGAGAGGTGCGTATGACAGAAGAACCGAAAGAAAAACAAGAGTATGAATTTATCAAGGAGCAGATTGTTCCGAAAAGAAAAAATAAAATAATGAAGCGTGTCTGGACGGCTGTTTTTGTAGTATGCATGGCAGTGGTGTTCGGGCTGGTGGCAGAGATTGTGATGCTGACTTCCGAGGATGTATTGCGGGAGTGGCTCGGGATTGAAGAAGGAGAGCGCCAGGAGGTGAATCTGAACCGGCCGTCTCCGACGGAAGAGGCTACAAAGACACCGGACCTTTCTTCGACCAATAAGCCGACACCGGAGCCATCACCGACAGAAGTTCCGGCACCGACAGAAGAGCCGGAAGAGACTAAGGCACCGACAGAAGCTCCTCTGCTGACAACGGGAGCCACAGCAACCGGAATTCCGGAGGCAACAACGGGACCACAGGAGACAACAAAGCCCGAAGATACATTGACACCGGAGCCTACGGTGTCCGGAGCAGCAGAACTGACACCAACACCGACAGAAACCGGAATTCCTAAGGTGACAGATGTACCGGGGGAAACGGGAATTCCACAGGCGACTATGACTCCTGGGGTGACGAATGTGCCGGAGGGCACAGGCACACCGGTACCTTCGCAGGGAGCAGAGCCGACAAAAGCGCCGACCATTACAAGTACACCTACGCCAACACCGGATTTGCTGTATAATTATTTGCAGGTACATCAGCGGATTATAGATATTGCGGAAGAGGTAGCAAATTCGCTTGTTGTGGTAGAAGCGGTAGAAGAGGGCGTTGACTGGTTCCAGGAGGTTTTTGTAACCAGAACAAGAACCACCGGTTTGGTGCTTGCCAATGATGGTGTGGATTTATTGATTCTGGTGGATTTGGAGAGAATTTCGGGTGCAACCTATATTGACGTTTATTTTGAGGAAGAGGTTGTTTCCGGAAGAGTATATTCCCTAGATAAGGACTATGGTCTTGCAGTGGTAGCAGTTCCGTTATCCAGCATTTCAACAGAGACGCTAAAAAGAGTACAAATCGGTATTCTTGCAGCGGAAGAGGACATCAAGGTTGGAGCACTCGTGATTGCGCTTGGAGCACCAAACGGATATGAAGGTTCCATGGAGGTTGGTATGATTACCAGCATGGGAAGCACGGTTCCGGTGACCGACGGAGTGGTTTCTTATTTTACGACGAATATCAGCGACTATGAAGGCGGTTATGGTTTTGTGGTAAATCTGGACGGAGAATTTCTGGGTATGATAACGCATACGAAGAAGGAAAATACAGCGGACGGGGTTTTCTCGGTCATTGGTCTGGATGAAATCCGGAATGTTATTGTAAAGCTGTTAAATAATTCCGAACGTGCATATTTTGGAATTAAGGGACAGGATTTGCCAAGAAGCGTGAAGCTAAGCAGCGGACTGGAAACCGGCGTTTATGTAAGCGAGGTGGCAAACTCCTCTCCGGCATTGAATGCAGGTATCAAAGCCGGAGATATTATTGTTATGTTCGGTAATGAACCGGTATCCGGAATCCGTGAATTGAATGAAAAGCTGCTACAGCGCAGTGCCCGTGAAATTGTAATGATTAAGCTGATGCGAAGAGCGGAGGATGGCTTGAGAGAGATAACGATAGAAGTTCCGCTTGCAGTGAGAAATTAGGACGAGATGCAGTAAGCGAAAGGTAAGGAAGTTAGAAACAGTAGTAAGACAGAGGAGAGTTGTATGAGATATTTAAAGGATTTAAGAGAAGGCGAAATGTTTTCCGAAATCTATTTGTGTAAGAGTAAGCAGACGTTGCAGACGAAAGCAGGGAAGAATTATTATTCTCTGATTTTGCAGGATAAGAGCGGTACGGCAGACGGAAAGGTCTGGGATTTAGGACCGGGCATTGAGCACTTTGATGCGATGGATTACATTAAGGTCGATGTGCAGGTAGTCAGTTTCCAGGGGGCCATGCAATTAAACATCCGCAGGGCACACCGCTGCCATGAGGGTGAGTATGATCCGAAGGAATACATGCCTTGCACGGATAAAGATGTGAAAGAGATGTATCAGGAACTGACCTGCTATATCAAGAGCTTAAAGAATGAGTATTTGCGTAAATTGGCAGAGAAGTATTTTCTGGAGGATAAGGTTACGGCAAAGGCGTTTTGCAATCATTCCGCAGCAAAAGCGGTGCATCATGGATTTATGGGCGGACTGTTAGAGCATACGGTGAGCGTGACCAGATTATGTGATTATATTGCAAAAAATTATCCGGTGGTTAACCGGGATTTGCTGCTGACAGCGGCAATGTTCCATGATGTCGGCAAGGTGCAGGAATTGTCCACATTCCCGGAAAATGATTATACGGATGCGGGACAGCTGCTTGGACACATTTACATCGGTGCGGAATTGCTTGGTAAGATGATTGCCGAGATTCCGGGCTTTCCGGAAAAATTGCGCAACGAGTTGTTGCACTGTATTTTAGCGCACCACGGGGAACTGGAGTTTGGTTCTCCGAAGAAACCGGCTATTGTGGAAGCATTGGCACTGAGCATGGCAGACAATTTAGATGCAAAATTACAGTCCATGACGGAACTCTTAAACGGAACGGAGGACAAGGGCTGGCTTGGATTCCAGAGATTGTTTGATTCCAATGTACGAAAGACAGGGGAGTAAAGTTTGGCACAAATCGTTTATGAACCGATATGGAATTGAGGATTGGAAATAACAGGTGAACAACATGACGAAAAATCAGATTGTAACAGTGACAATAGAAGATATCGGAACTGATGGAGAGGGTATTGGCAAAGTAGAGGGCTATACCCTTTTTGTCAAGGGCGCGATTATTGGTGATGTGGCAAAGGTAAAGGTGCTAAAGGCAAAGAAAACCTATGGTTATGCGAAGGTGGAGGAATTGCTGATACCGTCGCCGGACCGTGTGGCGCCAAGGTGCGCGGTGGCAGGCCGATGCGGTGGGTGTCAGATGCAGCATTTGTCATATGAAAAGCAGCTTGCTCACAAGGCGGACAAGGTAAAGAATTGTCTTATGAGAATCGGTGGATTATCGGAGGAACTGCTGGACACGGTGACGGAGCCGATTGTTGGGATGGATGAGCCGTTTTATTATCGTAACAAGGCGCAGTACCCGGTGGGGACGGATAAAGATGGAAAGACGGTGATGGGCTTTTATGCCGGTCATAGCCACAACATCATTGATTGTACGGACTGTGCGATTCAGGAGCCGGTGAATGCGGTGATTCTGCCTGTGATAAAAGAGTTTATGGCAGAGTTTGGCGTGGCTTCTTACGAGGAAGAGAAGGGGATGGGACTGCTTCGTCATGTGCTGACGAGAGTCGGCTTTCACACGAAGGAAGTCATGGTCTGCCTAATTATCAACGGAACGAAGTTTCCGAAGGCGGAGGTTTTGGCAGAGCGTGTGAAGGCTGCGGTGGAGAAGTTTGGCTTGAACCCGGCAGAATGCTGTGGTGAAAAGGCATCGTCTGCGGATAACGGACAGGATATTGTCACAAATAGTGGATATACTCTGAAAAGCTTCTGCCTGAATGTGAATACGGCAAAGACAAACGTGATTTTAGGAAATGAAATTATCCCGGTCTATGGGGAGGCTTATATTACGGACTATATCGGAGACATCAAGTATCAGATTTCTCCGCTGTCGTTCTATCAGGTAAACCCGGAGCAGACTGTGAAATTATACAATAAGGCGCTGGACTATGCAGAACTGTCCGGTGGCGAAGTTGTCTGGGATTTGTACTGCGGCATCGGAACGATTTCGCTCTTTCTTGCGCAAAAGGCAGGGCAGGTGTACGGTGTGGAAATCGTACCGCAGGCGATTGAGGATGCAAAGAAAAATGCGGTGTTAAACGGCATGACCAATGCGGAATTCTTTGTGGGTGCCGCAGAGGACGTGATGCCTGAAAAGTACAAGGAATCGGGCGGCAAAATGCGTGCGGATGTCATCTGTGTGGACCCGCCGCGAAAAGGCTGCGAGGAGAGTTTACTGGATACGATTGTAGCGATGGAGCCAAAGCGTATTGTTTATGTTTCCTGCGACCCGGCAACGCTGGCAAGAGATGTGAAGTACCTGGGCGAGAAGGGATATCAGGTGACTAGGGTTTGTCCGGTTGACCAGTTTGCGCATACGGGGCATGTGGAGACGGTGGTTCTTTTAAGTGGGAAAAGTAGTTGACAAAAGGCAATCAAAGGATTATAGTATAAAAAATATTTTTTGAAAGGAAGCACCAAGATGTATTTATTCGTAACCGGAACTACATACACTTTAAATCAGATCATGCAGAATAATTGGCAGGGTCTTACTGGTGTATGTAAATATTGTGGTTGCGAAGAAAAATAAGCTTTCAGAGACAAAATACAGTGATAGTTGTTTTTGACCACTTATCTTTCGGGTAAGTGGTCTTTTTTCTTTAGGGGAAAGTCCTACAAAAAACGCCACGTGCGAATTACACAAATTTATGGAAGGGAGGAATGAGTTATGGATTTACATGATTACAAAGATGTAGCAGAGAATTACGACCGATATTTGGAGGTAATGTATGCTACAGAAGACCATTATGAAGGGTTTCAAGAATTTTACTTAGAACTTGCTAAGCAATATGGTAATGGAGGTGTCATTGATATTGCCTGTGGTACAGGTGCAGTTATGCTTTATTTAGCAGAGCATGGGATTGATGTAGACGGCACGGATTTATCTGAGGAAATGTGTAAAGTATCACAGAAGAAAGCTGTAGAGAGAGGATTAACTCTTTCGATATATCCTGCTGATATGACAAAATTTAGTTCTGGTAGAAAATATTCTTTGGCAGTTATTGCAAGAAGTGGTTTTATGCATTTGCCGACACCGGAGTTACAGAAAGCAGCATTAGAAAATATCCGTGAGCAGTTGGAAGAGGGCGGAATACTGACACTCAATACATTTGATCCGTTTCCGCCATATCAGGCTTCACAGATGGCATCTTCACCGGAGGATTTTAAGTTTCGGCTAGAGTACGTGAACAGCGAAGGAAACAGGGAAAAGATCTATAATGCGGTTACTTTTGCCCCGGTTTCGCAGCTTATGTACGGGAATTGGAAGTTTGATACGTATGATGAAAATGGAAAAGTAATTGCTGAGCGAATAAGACCGCTTACAATGCGCCAGACCTATCGCCAGGAAATGAAGTGGCTGGTCGAATTGTGTGGATTTGAAATAGTTGATATATACAAAGACTATGTATGGAATAAAGCAGATGAGA
>CAZIQL010000094.1:0-7218 GCA_964541485.1 uncultured Lachnospiraceae bacterium | reverse complement strand
CCTTTATTGATGGCTACAATTCCTTCCTGGCACTTGCAAAGGAAAACCGCAGCCAGAATCACCGGGCAAGGAAACTTACCCATGACCTTGGCATTACGATACGCAAGTATATGACCGAGCTCAACTCGCTTGGTATCCGGACTGAAAAGGACGGCACACTCTCTATGGACCGGGATACTGTCTACGCATCTGCCAAGGACGGCTCGCTTGAAAGCTTTTTCTCTTCGGAGCAGCCTTTTTCTTCCGAACTGCTTAAGAAACTGTCCGATATTTCCTTAAATCCAATGGAATATCTGGATAAAACCGTAGTCACCTATCCGAACACCACCGCAAAGAAGACCTACAATCCGTATGTCACCTCCATTTACAGCGGTCTTTTGTTCAATAATTACTGCTAGGGAATAATAAAAGCTGCAGGTCCGAAGGCATGTTTTACACCTTCAGTCCCTGCAGTTTTTTTAATACAACGGACGAAATCAGTCCGATTAAGATTCCGGCGATAATTCCGCTGAAAAACAGCATCGGAAAATAATATGCGGTTTTTGAGCCAAGTAGCACCATTGCCACCAGCGTCTGCCCAACATTGTGTGCTACACCGCCTGCTACACTGACACCTGCCATACCAAATTTCCCGCTTTTCTTTAAAAGAATCATAAGCCCCAGGCTGAAAAGTCCACCGGCCAGACTATACGGCACGGTCCCGATACCAAAAGCAAATCCCGATAACACAATCCTTACCATAGAAATAGCAAACGCATCTTTTGCCCCCAGCAGATATAACGCTGTCAACACAACAATATTGGCAGCTCCCAGCTTCACTCCCGCCGGAAGGGGCAGCGGAATCAGCATCTCTATATAACTGAAAATAAATGCCAATGCTATAAGCAATCCATATAACGCTATCTTTTTTCCTCTCATATGCTCTCTCTTCTACTGCACAATCGCGTCCAGCTCCGAAGTCTCTCCATTCTCAATAATTACAACGATCCCGCCCGGTGCACAGACAATCTGCTGCTTATTGTAGCGGATTTTCCCATGATTCATACATATCTTGTCCGGGCAGACTGCCTCCGACATATATGCCACACCATCCTGAATCGTCAGAGTGTTATTTCCAAGCTTTCCGGGAATTTCTACCACACAGTTCTCAGAAAGCGGATACCTCTTATATTCCTCTCCGTCAATCAGCACAACTGCTTCCGGCTCCTTTGTGTTTTCCTGCAAAAGCAGCATACCTATCAAAAAACAAAGTGCCACAAAAAGCAGACCGCCAATCAAAAACAGATCATTTTTTCTTATTTTCATTTCCATACCTCATTTGGGATTATAAATTCAATTTTTCCATAGACCTCTGAAGCAATTTCCCCCGGGGCAAAAACAATCACTACCATACCATCATTATTAATATAGAAGTTCTGCTCTGCATCAATCCCCGCAAAGGCTTGCATATACGATGCATTCGCAAGGAAAGCCTCTTCCCCGTTTCCCTTTCTTGCTTCTATCTGCCGCAAAATTTCATCACTGATTTTTCTACGGATTGCTTCATCAAGAAGAAACGATTCCTCCGCATTTTCTGCATTCTCCAGGCCCTCATCCTTCGCATCCGGACTCCAGCCCTGCGAGGTTTCACAACCGTTCTGTGGCGCAGCTGTGACCTGTCCCCCCATCTGATAGGATGAATCTTCTACGGCATCAAACGATTCTGTTTTTATATTGCTACTCACCATGTCCTTCCCATTGTTATTGTAGTAGAAATCTTCCGCTTCGCTGTTTTCTGTGCCTCCCGCAAAAAGCTGATAGCCGACTTTTGGTACCACAAAAAGCACCAATGCAGCTGCCGCTGCCATGGAAGCGTAAGAAATCAAGCGTGTCTTTAAACGTTTTTTCTGTCTTGCACGCTCCAGTGCTGCCTTTACACCATCTATTCCATGCTCAGGAATCGGAATTTCCTGATATTCTTTTTTTAATTGTTCCAGTTCCTCTACTCTCTCCAAGAAAATCCTCCTTCCTATTCATCCGTAATCTCTAACGCAAGCTTCAATTTCTTTAACGTCCGGTAAAGTCTGCTTTTTACTGTACTCAGTGCTTCCCCGCAAATCTCCGCAATTTCCTCCAGTTTTTTGTCTTCAAAAAAACGCAGCGTAATCAGGGTCTTTTCCTCTGCCGGGAGGTTTTCGATTGCCTCCCTTAAATCCATCGTTTCTTCCTTTGAAATGTTCTCCTGTGCTGCCGCCACTTCCGGTTCTTCCTCAAATGGAAGCACTTCCTGTTTATGTTTTCTAAGGAAAGAGAGCGCTTCGTTAATGACAATACGGGTCAGCCAGGTTTGTGCGTATTCCGGCTGTTTTAGCTTCTTTGAATGATAAATAGCCTTGTATGCACTCTCCTGCACGATATCCTGCGCATCTGTTTCATTCCGGACATAACTATATGCAATTCGATAAAAATAAGCGTAATTATCCGTCAGAAGTCCGCTTATTATTGTCTCATTCCGGTCCACCCTGCCTTCTCCTTCCATTGATTAGATGTCTGCATCTGAAAAAAAGTTTCACTTCCCTCAAATTTAAAATAAGAGGGAAGCAAAGGTTCCCTCTTATTATATACGTTTCTTCTTGTTCTGACAATCCAATTATTTATCCATGCAATCAATAAATGCTTTAATACAGTCTACCGTATTATCAATGCCGATGTGGCTGCTCATAACCGAAAGATGGTAATTGGTTGCCTTGCCCCACTTTTCACCGGAGTGATAATTATAATAATTTCCTCTTCGCTTATCCATTTTAATAATTTCTTCCTCGGCACGCTTCGGATCCAGACCATCCATGCGGATAGCACGCTCTTTTCTGAATTCCATGTCTGCATAAACGAAAATGTTAATCACATTGTCATAATCCTTCAGAATGTAATCCGCACAGCGTCCTACAATCACACAAGGACCTTCCTCTGCCACTTTGCGGATAACATCAGACTGTGCCAGATAAATACGGTCATCCAAAGACAACTGTGTAAATCCGATTTCCTGATTGCCGTAAGAACTCATTCCCATCGCAATGGAATAGAGCAGGCTGTTGGTTGCCTTTGTCTCTGCATTATGGAATGCTGCCTCTGCATAACCGCTTTCTTTTGCAGCCCGTGTAATCAGTTCGTTGTCATAAAAAGGAACACCAAACTTTTCAGCTAATTTTGCTCCGATTTCCCTGCCACCGCTGCCATACTGTCTGCTGATTGTGATTACTTTCTTCATTTTCCTTCACTCCGTTTCCATTGTTATTTTTTCTTCTTTGGATCTGTTACTTCTATTGTTACAATGGCGTATACACCGCTTCCATCCGTTGCCTCTACCCAGATTTCACAGGAACCTTCTGCATGTGTCCTGATTTTTCCTGTTTCGGATACCGTGGCCACCGATTCATCCGAGGACCAGTATTCCACCTCTTTATTTTCTGCCATCTTCGGCAACACCACCGGCTTTAATGAATAATTCCGGTTGGTTTTAAGCTCCAGCTCCTCTTCCACAACAATTTCCTGCACCAGAAGATTGGATACTTCATGTACCAGAATGTATGCCCCCGGCTCATAGATGATAAATTCATACTCGGTTCTTTCTTCGTCAATAAACTCACCGTCTAACTTTGCCATGATGGTCTTCTGGTTTGGTGTATAATAAACACCAAAATTGTCCGGGTCATAGCCGTACGGGAGGGTTACCTTCATTGCCATCGGGAATTTAGTTACCATCTCATCGTCATCATATGCCACAACAAACGGGATATATTCTTCCGTCGTCACAACTCTTTGTACCACACGTCTTGCAATCTCATCATCCAACGACTCAATACGGAACATATCCTCCGTCACATCCTCAGAAAGTCCAAGTACTACTTTGGAGAAAGAACTGTAATCATAGCTGAACAGGTAAGTGGTAATGTTATTGTCATACTTTGCAACAAAACCTTCCACGCCGTTGACCAGAACAAACTCTACAAAATCATCGCAGAAAATTACCACTACATTTTCGCCAATCTCCTCAATCAGCGCTCCGGTCATCGTAAAATCACCGATTTCTGCGGTAGAACCGTCATTGTAGGTAGCAATCACCTGAATATCTTCTTTTGGGACTTCCGTTCCGATAATTGCACCGGCACCGATATATTTGACCTCAACATCCACAATCTCTTTTTTCAGTCCCCAGATTTCCACGGTAGCAGATTCTCCGCCGAACGAAACCGTAATCTCATTTTTACCCTGCTTTGTCACCGTGCTCGGAGAAATATTAAAGCTCTTCAACACCTGAATACTGCCATCATTGTATATCGCAAACGCCGAGATGTCAGACTTGCTGACATAACTGCCGACAATCAAATCATCACCGGTATAATTTGCAATAATCTCCGTTACAGCAAGCGGCTCTTTTCCGATAACATAAATAAACGAAACCTGGTCTCCATACACGACCGGATAGGTGTTCAGGCCTTTTTCCGTAACCAGTGTGGAATACAATGTAAAATCGTCTACCTCTGCCGATGTTCCATCAGAATAATACGCCTTAACCGTCACTTCTTCCTTCGCAAAGGACTTTCCGATGGTCACTTCCCCACCGTCATAATCTGCAATGATGGTCACTACCGTCTTTCCGGTAACAGTAAACTGTGCCACTTTTCCATCGTACAGCACCGTCATCTTGTTTGTGCCGGACGCTGTAACAACATTCGGAAGAATCATAAAGTCGCTGCTTTTTATACGTTCCGTCTTTGTTGTGGTCGTATATCCGTTAAACACATCATAATATGCTGTCACCACCACGTCATCCGGGTCAATCTCTTTTCCAACCTCTACCGAACCTCCGGTATAGGTTGCTGTAATCTTCTGCAGCTCCTTTGAAGTGGCTGCATCCGCATGCAAGGCTCCCACCGAAAGCACTGTCCCTAACGTCAGCAGTAACACGCTGCACACAATATATTTTTTCCACTTTTGTAATTTCATCACTCAGCATCTCCTTTTCATCATCCGGAGTCCATCCGTCCTCCGATGTCCGGGCATACTTCTACCCTCATTGTAATATATCGGACCATTTTTTGCAAATGATTATGCCTTTCCTCTGCCGTTTTTTCGAAAGATTTTTTAACGAACTTTTTCTTTCAATTTTTATTGACAAACCGGTATTTCTTTGGTAAACTATGTAGGCATTCGCAGATGTGGCGGAATTGGCAGACGCGCATGATTCAGGTTCATGTCCATGTACTTGGGTAGGGGTTCAAGTCCCCTCATCTGCACTTGCTCTTTAGGTCGCAAAATCCTTTTTTAGGGTTTGCGGCTTTTTTATTTGTCCGGACCCACATTTCCCCGTGAAAGATGTCTGATTTTTACAGTACTCTTTTTTACAAAAACTGCTATGATAACATCAGAAAACAGAAACGAAAGGACCTGCGGGGTTGCCCGAAGGAAACAAAAGAGCTATGGGAAACACCATTCATTGTGCAGCGGTATTTTCCGACCACTGCGTATTACAAAGAAAGAAAGAAATCCGTGTGTGGGGCTGTGCAGCCCACGGTACAAAAATTGAAGTATCTCTGGGAGGACAGACTGCAAAAACGCTGACCCAGGGACACAAATGGGAAGTAACCCTTCCTGCCATGGAAGCCGGAGGCCCTTATGTGCTTATGGTTTCCTCAGATGGTGTGGAATATCAACGCATCGTGGATGTTATGATTGGTGAAGTCTGGCTTGCCGGAGGACAGTCCAACATGGAATATCCCTTAACTCAGGATGCAGATGCCACAGAAGCATTTGAGCGCATGGCTGCTTCCAACGTGCGGTTCTATCAGGTAAAACAGGTGCCTTATCTGGATGACTATTTTTACCGGGTGGAGCAGGAAAACCATTGGATGCTTCCGACCGATGAGGACAAAGGAAGCTGGTCGGCAGTCGGCTATTACTTTGCAGAACGCCTGGCAAAAGAGCTTGGTGTCACCGTAGGTGTTATTGGCTGTAACTGGGGCGGCACCTCGGCTGCTGCCTGGCAGGACAAGGAAAGCATCTTATGCCACGAGGATACTAAAATCTACTGGGAAGAATACGCTGCATTAGTAGAAAAACAATCTCCCGAGGAATATGAAAAGGAATTACAGGACTATCATACCTGGCACCTCGACTGGCAGCCGAGAATGGATGCTTATTATGCTTCTCATCCAACGGCAACCTGGGAGGAAGCGCAGGCAGTTGTCGGGGTTTCCAGATGGCCGGGACCAATGGGACCAAAACACGAATTTCGCCCGACAGGTTTATACGAAAGCATGTTAATGCGCGTGGCACCTTATACATTGGGTGGTGTCATTTATTATCAGGGCGAAAGCGATGACCACAGACCGGACAGCTATTATCATTTATTTGACAGTCTTATAAAAACCTGGCGCAGAGAATTCCGCGACGAAAACCTGCCGTTTCTTTGTGTCCAGCTGCCGATACATCATTACGAAAGCGATCTTGTTTTAGATAAATGGTGTGCTATCCGCGAAGCACAGATGCAGCTCCATCAGGAGGGTGTTGTCACAGGTATCGCTGTCACACTGGACTGCGGAGAATATAACAACATTCATCCGACACATAAAACCGAAGTGGCAAGAAGGCTGGCACTTCAGGCACTGTACCATGTATTTGGCAAGGGTTCATCAGAAGAAGTCTACGGCCCAATCTACAAGAAAGCTTCCATGGAAGGAGATTTCATGATTCTTCATTTTGACCATGCTGACCGGGGATTTTCTGTTATCGGGGATAAAATTACTAATTTCGAGTTGGCCGGAGAAGATGGAAACTTCGTACCGGCAGAGGCCTCCGCAAACGGAACGACCATCGTCCTGCATAGCGAACAGGTAACCGCTCCTGCAATGGCACGCTACCTGTGGATTGATTACGCAGAAGTAACCCTGTTTGGTGCAAACGGTCTCCCGGTGGCTCCGTTCCGGACAAGACGATAGAAAAGAGCAGAAAAATATTTTTAAAATTAGGGCTTTACAAATCTGTTTTTCTGTAGTATACTATCAAAGTGCTCAACAGAGCAAATGCGGAAATGCTGGAATTGGCAGACAGGCATGACTAAGGATCATGTGGTCCCCGACCGTGAGGGTTCAAGTCCCTTTTTCCGCATTAAAAACCCCCGAAGATTGAACTGACCCCAAAAAGTTAGACCTAAAAAATCTAATTTTTTGGAGGTCAGTT
>CAZIQL010000093.1:0-7357 GCA_964541485.1 uncultured Lachnospiraceae bacterium | reverse complement strand
TGGACGGACCATTGATTAAGAAGTAATCAAGGTAACCGCCTTCTACGGAAAATTCTGCTTTGGTCACCATTTCGGTACCGATTTCAAAGGAAACCTTTTCCGGATGGTTGACAAATACGCCGTAGCCTTTATTGGAAATATAAAACGGAATGTTCTTATAGGACTGCTCGGTGCTGGTGCCGCCGTCTTCGTTCCAGATGTCGATGCTCTGCCCGTTTTTTACAAACGGAGTGAAGCGTTCGCCAAGACCGTAAACCAATTCGCCAACGGAAAGGCTTAACTGCTGACGCATGTAAGTGTCGTGGTAGTCGCCCTTGTCATAGGAAAGGCCGGACCAGTTGGTTTTCATAAGAGCTAAGTCCTTGCGGCCGCTCTTTGTGATGACTTTACCATTTCTCTTATATGTCATGCTCCAAGGATTTTTGGTGATTTCAAGAGAGAGAGAACCGCTCTTTACGATAAGCATATCGTCGGTTTCTTCTGTTTCCATTGGAGAGGTTTCTAACATATGTAATTCGAATTCCGGGGATTTTTTCTGCTGACCGAGGTGGTGCCAGGTCTGCACACGGATTACTTCCTCCATCGGAGAAGTAATTACTACGGTTAAGTTGATACTGCCGAGCGTGTCCCCCCTTTGGGTGATATGGATGGTCGGAGCGCAGATGGTTACCTTGCCCGGTTCCACTTTTGTGTAATATGCTTCCTTTGCATCAAAGCATTCACAGTTTTCTTTCTGAAGCCAGCATCCGTTACTGAATTTCATGATTGTATTTCCTTTCTTAGGTGTATTTGTAAGTGCAGTGCTCATTCATTGCCCCGCACTTTTTCATTCTGTTACTATTATAATAGATTTTAGCAGAAATGCATACATTGTTTTTTTGAAACAAACTACGATTCTTTTTAGTTTTTTACGCTATTGCACCGTGGGAAAAAGTGTGCTACCATTTTTTTAATAGCAAAACGAAAGGAGACAAAGTCTCTGCCCGCGTGTGGGCGGGCATTTTGCTCCGCAAAACGAAAGGAGACTTGCAGCATGAAATACCAGAATCCGATTTTGCCGGGGTTTCATCCGGACCCGAGTGTATGCAGAGTAGGAAATGATTTTTATATGGTAACAAGTACATTTGAGTATTTTCCGGGACTTCCGTTGTTTCATAGTACGGATTTAGTACATTGGGAGCAAATCGGGCATGTGCTGAATCGGGAAAGTCAGTTAAAGACACCAAAAGGTGCGCCAAATTGTATCGGTATTTATGCGCCGACCATTCGTTATCATGCGGGGGTATTTTACTGCATCGTGACGAATGTGGGGGGAAATCCGGGAGGAAATTTCTTTGTAACCACGACAGATATTTATGGTGAATGGTCGGACCCGGTGTATCTGGACTTTATCGGAATTGACCCATCACTTTTCTTTGATGATGACGGAAAGGTATATTATACCGGTACGGATGACGGTATTTTTATCTGTGAAATTGATAAAGCGACCGGAAAACGTCTCGGTGAAAAGCATTACGAGAGCTGGAGCGGGACCGGAGCAAACAATCCGGAAGGACCGCATTTATATAAGATTGACGGCTGGTATTACCTGATGATTGCAGAAGGCGGTACAGAGATGTGCCATATGGAGTGCATTGCAAGGAGTAAGACGGTATACGGACCGTATGAAGCCTGTCCGCACAATCCGGTGCTGACAAACCGCGGAACCGATCTTTCCATTAAGGCAGCAGGTCATGCGGATCTGGTACAGGATGCAAACGGCAACTGGTGGGCAGTGTGTCTTGGCATCCGCCCGGTCAAGTACCCGTTCTGCCATATTCTTGGAAGGGAAACCATGCTGGTTCCGGTGAAATGGGAAAACGGCTGGCCGGTCATGGGAGTGGATGGACACGTGGCAGAGGAAATGGAAGTGGAACAGCTTGCCGGAGAGAGAACAAAAGATAGCGGCAAATATATACCGGGAAGTAATTTTAAGGATGATTTTTTGGCGGAAAGGCTTCACGATTCTTGGAACACCATTTACAATCCGGTCGAAGGATTGCTTGTTTTGTCGAAGGACGGATTGCTGGTGAAATGCGCTAAAACAGGACTTTCCGAGGATGAGGAGAAGGCAATTCTGGTGCGTCGTCAGGAACACTTTGGATTTGCTACAACTGTAGAATACAAATTCGCTCCGGAGGAGAAGGAAGAAGCCGGATTGACCATTTATATGAATCCGAAACATCACTATGAAATTGCGCTGACAAAGCTTGAAGGAAAGCAGTGTGTGATTCTGCGGCGGCAGATTGGCTCCTTGAAGGCGGTGGAGGAAATTCATCCATATCAGGGAGAGGACATTGTTCTTAAACTGACCGGAACCAAGGAACGCTATGAGTTTTCTTATGCAGCAAAGCAGGAGGCTGAGGAAAAAGGCGAGGCGGCATTTATGACCATTGGCGGCGGAGAGACATGGTATCTTTCTACAGAAACGGGCGGATGTTTTACCGGAAATTATATCGGTATTTATGCAAGCGCAAACGGCGCGGAATCAGAGAACAGGGCGTGTGCGACCGCCTATACCTATGAAGCGGTACACTAAGGAGGAACAATGGAAGAAAAAAAGCTTCCGAAAAGGAAAAAAAGATTAAAAATAGGTACGCAGATGCTGATTGCCTATCTGTTTGCGGTGCTTGTTCCGGTAGCAATACTGGTAGCGGTAACCTTATACAATACCTATGCAAATCAAAAGAAACAGGAAGAGGACCTGCTGACCTATAATGCAAATCTGCTAAAAACCTATAATTCTGCGGTAAAACAGACGCTTTACGAGATATCAGCGCAGATTTATACGATATCCGACAGCATTGTCTATAATGATGAGCTGATGGAGTTCCTGAAGGGGGAATATGCTTCGGAACAGGAGCTTCGTGAGGCGGCAAACAAGATTACGCTGATGGACAAATATATGGAAAACTACGCCGGAATTGAAGAGGTGTATGTCTATATCGACCGGGAAAATATGGTGGATTTCAAACAGTTCCGGGTGCCGACGGACGAAATTAAAGAGACAGACTGGTACCGGAAAGCACAGGAGCAGTATGCACCGTTCTGGGTATGCAGCTGGCTGCCGGATGGGTACGGAAACTATACGTGGCGTCTGGCACTGGTCCGGAAGATGGTATTGGTAGGCGGAGAGGGAGAAGCGGTCATTATGATTACCATCCGGGATGCATACCTGTCAAGCCGAATTAATAATCAGGAATATATAACGATGATTTCGGTGGATGACATGCCGGTCTTTTTCGGAAGTGATAAAAAATATTGCGGGAATCCGCTCAGAGAGTCCGTAATATTGGGGAAGAGCTATGATGACAGCGGTGTCAGTGAAATTGATGGCATCAAAGCATTGTACCATCTGTCGTCTTTGGATATTTCCAGAACCTCTTCGGATATGTATCTTCTGACCTATGCCAAGATACAGGAGGAAGAAGAGCCGGTGATGTGGAATTATTTTCTGCTGCTGGGAGTGGCTATTGTGCTTCCTATGATTATTCTTTGGGTTTTTATCCGGAGCGTCGTTGCACAGGTCAAGGGCATCCGACACGAAATGGGAAAAGCAAGCCGCGGCGAATACGAGGCAATGAGAAAGGAATTTGCAGGAAGTGAGGAGCTTTCCGAGGCGTTTGACGAGCTGCTTGTCATGGTAGACAATATCCAGCGGATGGAGGCAGAGCAGTATGAGGCAAAAATCCGGGAACAGAAGATAGAAGTAGAACAGCAGAAGATGGAATACAAGATGCTTGCAAGCCAGATTAACCCGCACTTCTTATATAATACATTGGAGACTATCCGCATGAAGGCGTTTACTGCGGGTGATAAAGAGGTTGCCACTGCAATCAAGCTCCTTGGAAAATCCATGCGTTACGTGCTCGAAAACACCGGAACGGTGGAAACGACCTTTGCAGAGGAAATGGAGCATATCCTTACGTATCTAAAGATTCAGCAGCTCCGGTTTGGTGACAGGGTGAACTATAAGATTACGATTCAGCCGGGGATGGAGCTTGAAAAATACAGAATGCTTCCGCTTTTGCTGCAGCCGATTGTGGAGAATGCCATTGTGCATGGTTTGGAAGCCAGGGAAGAGGACGGTTGCGTCTGGATCAGCATTTACATCCGTGATGACGGAATTCATGTAGATATTTCCGATAACGGAAACGGCATGGATGAAGAAACAATGAAAGAAGTCATGCGGAAGGTGGAAAATTATACGAGAGAACGCCGCACGAGCAGCATCGGACTTTACAACATTAATCGTCGTATTAAGTTAAATTACGGTGAAGAATACGGTTTGAGCATTCAGAGCACGCTGGGCGAAGGCACCATGGTAACGGCACTGCTTCCGGTTCGAGAGGTTTCTGAGGAAGAAAAAGCAGGGTAAAAGTATAATTTTTTATGTATTTTCTCTATAAATTGTTCTGTGTTTTTTACATAGGGTTTGATATAAAATGCTAATGTATGGTACGGGAGGTATGTCCTTTTGTAAGGCGACTGCCGAACAAAGCGGACAAAAGCTTCCATACAAAAAACTTTCATTTATGGAGGAGGATTACAATGAGTAAAAAGTTAAAAAGATTTTTTGCCGGACTTCTTGCTTTTGTTATGGTGCTTGCTATGACAGCAGCTGCTGCACCAGCAAAGGAAGTTAAGGCAGACGAGGAAGAGTACTTTATGTTCCTTGCTCTCGGTGGCGACACAGAGGGTCAGAGCTGGAACGTAGGTTACTACGGCGCAGATACGGATAACGTAACAGGAACTACAGCAATGGTTTCTGAGGGCGAAACAGTAACAGTAGGTATTACTTGTGCAACTCCAATCACAACGATGTGGTTTAACAGACCGATTATCGTGGCTGAAGGCATAGAAAACATTGAGTATACCATTGATAAGGTTACTGTAGATGGCGTGGATATTACATCTACCATCGATTTGGCAGCAGGTGCTGCATTCTGGTATGAGGCTACCGGTGATTTTGGTAATTCCGAAGCACTCTGCCTTGCAGGTGGTTATAATGAATGGGGTACAAAGTATATTGCAACAGCTCCATCGAACTTTAAGGAAATCATGTACACTATTACGGTCACAAAGATTGAAAAGAAGCCGGAATACTTTATGTTCCTTGCTCTTGGTGGGGATACAGAAGGTCAGAGCTGGAACGTAGGCTACTATGGTGCAGATACCGAAAACGTAACAGGAACTACAGCAATGGTTTCTGAGGGCGAAACAGTTACCGTTGGTATTAACTGTGCAACCCCAATTACAACGATGTGGTTTAACAGACCGATTATTGTAGCTCCAAATGTAGAAAATATTGAGTATACGATTGATAAAGTAACGGTAGACGGTGTGGACATCACATCCACTATTGACCTGGCAGCAGGTGCTGCATGGTGGTATGAGGCTACCGGTGATTTTGGTAATTCCGAAGCACTCTGTCTTGCGGGTGGTTACAATGAATGGGGTACAAAGTATCTCCCAACAGCTCCATCGAACTTCCAGGAGATTATGTATACCATTACAATCACAAAGATTGAAAAAGCACCGGAATACTTTGCATTCGTAGCAGTCGGTGGCGACACAGAGGGTCAGAGCTGGAACGTAGGTTACTACGGTGCAGATACGGAAAACGTAACAGGAACCACAGCAATGGTTTCTGAGGGCGAAACAGTAACCATCGGTTTTACCTGTGCAACTCCTATCACAACGATGTGGTTTAACAGACCGGTTATCGTAGCAGAGGGTATCGGCATTTTGGATTACACCATTGATAAGATTACAGTAGACGGTGTAGATATTACATCTACCGTTGATTTAACAGCAGGCGATGCATGGTGGTATGAGGCTACCGGTGATTTCGGTAACACAGAGGCACTCTGTCTTGCAGGTGGCTACAATGAATGGGGTACAAAGTATATTGCAACAGCTCCTACGAACTTCAAGGAGATGATGTACACCATCACAATTAACAAGATCAGCACGGAAGCAGCTCTTGACTTCGGTACAGAAGTAGGTACTCCATACACAGGCGAATTCCAGATGTTCCTTGCTATGCAGGGTGACCAGAACTCCGATAACGACTGGATGTACACATGGGCTAATGGTTCCACAGATACAGCAGGCGTTACAGGTAACGTTGTAACAGCTAAGGTAGGCGATACAGTTACATTAAGTCTCAACTTCCCGACACCTATTTTCCATACATGGTGGCTTGCTCCTTGTATGGTTGTTGATACAGAAGTACAGCAGGATATCGCTTGGGTAAGCTACACAATCGATTCCTTAAAGATTGATGGTGTGGATGTAACAGATACCATTGATTACTCTCAGGCAACAAAGGCATGGGGCTATGAAGGCTCCGGTGACTGGCCTGTAACAAAGACTATCCGTCTTTCCGGTGGTTATAACGAATGGGCAGATAAGGTAATCGCAAGCCCATCCGGATGTACAAGTATTGAATACACAATTACAATTACGGGATTAAACGAAGGCGCATCTCTCTTGGTAGAAGAAAAGCCATCCGTAGATAAGAACGGTACATATCATGCTTACATGGGTATCCAGACTGATATGTGGGAGTTCCGTAACGCATGGGACGATGCTTCTTATGGTTTAGAGTCCTTAGAATATCCGGAAGCATTCGGACAGTTCAGCTTGGTTGACAGTGTAGAAGGTCTCGTTAAGAAGGATGGTACCTTCACAGACGTTGAAATTGCAGGTAATGGTTCTTATTCCTTAAAGTTTGAAGGTTTCAATCTCCTTGAGGGAACCACAAGACTGAACCTGTTATTTATCTCCACAGATATTCCGAACTCCGGAGAAATCACTATCTCCAACGTTAAGGCGTACTTCGATGGCAAGGAAATCCTTTCCTTTGCAGACGGTATCGTGGACGGTGATTCCAAGGATTGGTTAAAGGTTCTTTGTGCAAACCTTTGGAACAACGCATTGGAAGGTTCTTATTCTATTGCAGATATGGTTCCAAAGAGCACAGTGGAAATCACCTTTGACGTTTCCGGTTTTGATTATGACAAAGCCGGCAGCGAACCTGTAGCAGACCCTACAGAAGCTCCTGCAGAGCCAACTAAGGCTCCGACAGAGCCGACACAGGCACCTTCCCAGGGCACAGACGAGACTCCTGCTTCTTCCGGCGGCATGAATCCGGTAGTTATCGTAGTTATCGTTGTTGTAGTTGTTGCGGCAGCAGGTGTAGCAGTGGTTCTTTTAAAGAAGAAAAAATAATAGAAAATAAGAAATGATATTCTTTCCAAAGGGGCTGTAAAAAAACAGTCATAAAGAAAAGTCGCTGTAGGCATAGTGCTTA
>CAZIQL010000092.1:0-7390 GCA_964541485.1 uncultured Lachnospiraceae bacterium | reverse complement strand
ATGCCAAGCTGTCTGTTGGCATTCATAGCTGTCATGTTATGCTGTACGATCATTGCCATAATAAGTAATCCTCCTTGTTTTCCGAAGGAAAATGCGAGCGCTCACGCGAGCAGAGGATTTTCCTCCCTGTTTAGTACATCCTAAAATCCATGCTCTTCCCAAACCATTTCATTTTTTGTGTGTTCAACAGGCTTTTCAATTATTATATCGGTGCTTTTTCAATAAAATTTATACCTTTGGAAAATTTTTTATAAAAAAAGAGGTTCCACGTTTTTTGTGGAACCCCTGTAAGATTCTTTTTAGCCCTGTAACAGTGCAAGAACGCCCTGTGTGGTCTGGTTTGCCTGTGCAAGCATCGACTGACCAGCCTGCTGAAGGATGTTGTACTTCGACATGTTAACCATTTCCTCAGCCATATCAACATCACGGATACCGGATTCAGCTGCCTGTAAATTCTCAGCCGTATTATCAATATTTGCAATCGTATGCTCTAATCTGTTCTGAATCGCACCAAGCAAGGATCTCTGCTTGGAAACCTTTCCGATAGCTTCATCAATGTATGCGATGGAATCAGAAGCACCCTGTTGTGTGCCAAGGTTTACTCTGGCTGCATGTACGCCAAGAGCAGTTGCGCTCATATCATCAATGGAAAAACTCATGGTCTGACCTTCGTTTGCTCCTACCTGAAGGATAACGCCTCTGCCACCACTGGTCACACCATACTTTGCCTGACCAAGGAATGCATCGGTATCACCAAGACCTGCGCCTTCTACTTCCGTCATTGCAATACTCGTTGTTCCGATATCACCTGTTACAAACAAGGTCTGCGGCTCATCCGGGTCTGCTCCGGAAAGAGTAACATCAATATCCAATCCTGCCACTGCAAGCATTGCTTCGATGTCTGCTTCACTGTATTCCTTGCCGGACTGAAGACTCAAGGTATAAGTTCCCGGTGTTTTTAAAGAACCATCGGTATCATATTCTGCTGCTGTCTTTAATTCACACTGTTCATTTCCCTTACTGGCAGTAAAATCAACTTCAATCGTAACACCTGCATCTTTACCATATTTGTTCGCTTTAAACTGAATGGTATTTGCGCCAACGTACTGTCCGTCTGTTGTTGTCAGTTCGGTCGCCTTGCTCTCTGCCTTGACTCCGGCTACCGTCTTTTCACTCGTTACATCTGCTGTTGCAGTCAAAGAACCATAGTATAAATTGATTTCAATTTCTGCCGGTGTCGCTGCCGCTGTGGAATCCTCCTGCTTTGCATTACGCACTAATTCATCAATTTCTGCCTCCGTATAGGTCTGGTCTTTATGTAAATTCAAAGTTAAAATTTTTCCGTCTGCATTCCAAATAGCAGATTCACCACCTGCGGTAGCACCGGTTGACACAGCTACCTGTACATCCTTTAAATTTGATGTGATAAATGCCTTTAATCCGCCATCATACACGCCAAACTTTGGTCCGGAACCACTGCTGCCTGCACTGCCGGCACTCAAAGAACCGTCTAACAATGTCATCTCATTGAATTCGGTATCCGTTGAAATTCGATCCAGTTCTTCCTGTAACTGCTCAATTTCATCCTGAATATTGCTACGGTCTTCGTCTGTCTCTGTACCGTTGGCCGCCTGTACGGCAAGTTCTCTCATTCTCTGTAAGATAGAATGAGACTCTGTTAATGCACCTTCTGCCGTCTGAATCATGGAAATACCATCTGCTGCATTTGCAGATGCCTTTTCAAGACCACGGATCTGGCTTCTCATTTTTTCAGAAATAGCCAATCCTGCTGCATCATCTGCTGCTCTGTTAATTCTGTAACCCGAAGAAAGTTTTTCCGTACTCTTTGCTAATGCGGAAGCAGAAATGCCAAGCTGTCGGTTGGCGTTCATCGCTGTCAAATTGTGCTGTACAATCATTGCCATAATAAGTAATCCTCCTACTAATACTACATATTTTCTTTTGTTACCAATCCTAATAATCTACTTCCTTGTAGTTTCAGCGAAAATTACATCCTTGTAATTATGACTTCAATAGTATCATCGGTATTTTTCTCCGGAATATTAATAGCAGAACCGCATATTTCCTAACAAAATCTACATTTTTAGGCAAAAAGAAGCGGGTGCATTGCTGCACCCACTTCGATTATGGAATGTTCTTCACACTCTATTTAGTTCCTGCTTTCTTAAGTCATCCTAGGTCCCTAATAAACAGGTAAACTACCTAAGAAATTATCTGGAAACTTGGCTATTAGCCTAATAAGGACAGAACACCCTGGTTAGCCTGGTTAGCCTGAGCGAGCATAGACTGAGCTGCCTGCTGAAGGATATTATTCTTAGAGAATGTTACCATTTCAGCTGCCATGTCTACGTCACGGATACCGGACTCAGCTGCCTGTAAGTTCTCAGCAGTGTTATCAAGGTTAGAGATTGTATGCTCTAATCTGTTCTGAACCGCACCGAGTAAAGATCTCTGCTTGGAAACAGAAGCGATAGCGCTGTCGATCTTTTCGATGGAGTTCTGAGCACCTGTCTGAGAGGATACGTTTACGGAAGAACCGGAAACGCCAAGAGCAGAGGAGCTCATGTTGCTGATGCCGAATTCGATCGTCTGTCCATAGTTTGCACCTACCTGAAGTTCAACACCTGCACCGCCTGCTGCAGAATCATAACCCTTTTCGCCAAAGAATGCATCTGCATCGCCAAGACCTACACCACCTGTTAAGGTAAGAGTCTGAGCATTTTCTGCCTTTGTATCAACCATGAAGGAATCAGGGCTGTCTGGGTCAGCTGTCTTAATATCTACAGTTGCAGAGAAACCTGCTTCTGCAAGGAGTCTTTCGATATCCTTTTCAGAATATTCAACGCCAGTGGAAAGCTTTACTGTTAATTCCGCTACGGACTTTACACCTTCATCTGCACTATAAACACCTGCTTTTTCAACAACACATTCTTCTTCGCCAGCTTTTGCTTCATAAGATAATGTAATCTTAACGTTGTTGTCTTCACCGTATTTATTTGCAGTAATGCTGATGGTAGCTCCTGCGCCGCCAAGAGTTGCTCCACTAATAGCTGTTGCTGCTACTGTTGCTTTCTTGCCCGCTACTGTTGCTGTACCGGTAACATCATCACCAACCAACGCGCCACCCTTTAAGTTAACTGTTACATTAGCCGGAGTAGCGGTTGCCGTAGAATCTTCCTGCTTTGCATTCTTGATTAACGCATCAACTTCAGACTGTGTGTAGCTGATACCTTCTGCAAGGTTTAAGGTAAGTGTTGTACCTGCCGCATCCCAAACTGCGGATTCGCCACCAACGGTAGCATTCTTTGTTGTAGAAACAGTAACACCAACTACGTCGGATGTCACATAAGCCTTTAAGTTTTCACAGTAAACACCAAACTTAGGACCTGCTTCCGATACACTGCTTCCGCCGCCTAAAGAACCGTCAAGAAGCTTCATTGTGTTGAATTCAGTTGTTTCAGCGATTCTGTCTAATTCGTCCTGTAACTGAGTGATTTCGTCCTGAATGTTGCTACGATCTTCATCAGTTTCAGTTCCGTTTGCTGCCTGAATGGTAAGTTCTCTCATTCTCTGAAGGATGCTGTGAGATTCCTGTAATGCACCTTCTGCTGTCTGGATCATGGAAATACCATCCTGAGCGTTTGTAGAAGCCTGGTTAAGACCTCTGATCTGGCTTCTCATCTTTTCAGAAATAGCCAAGCCTGCTGCGTCATCCGCAGCTCTGTTGATTCTGTAACCGGAAGATAACTTCTCGGTAGATTTGGAAAGAGCGTTTGTGCTGATGCCTAACTGTCTGTTAGTGTTCATCGCTGTCATGTTGTGCTGTACGATCATTGCCATAATATTTACCTCCTTGATATGTTTCCGTACCGGGCTTTGCCCGGCCGGTTTCCCGAATCCTTTCGGGAACATTGTTTTTTGTTTTTATAATCATTCCGAAACAACCTAGGATTTGTTCCGAAAATAATTACCATTATGGAATGCTTACATCTATAATATCGGTACTTTTTTCCCATACTTTACACTTTTTTATTAATTTTTTGGCTTTTTTTCAAGGGTTTTTGCTTGTCCACAAGGTCTGTGTGTGTCTGGTGCAGTTATCCACAAGATGTTGTGTTTTTTCTATACCTATCTTTTTGTGAACTTCTCCGGCCGCCTCAATTTTGCAAAGCAGATCCGTTCTGCAACATATCTAAATACATATCCAGTCTTGCATTGATATATCCGGCAAACAAATTTTCCATTGCCGTAAGATTATGTTTTACATGATATTCATCAAACGCATTATAATAAGCAATTCTTTCTGTAAACTTAATGTCAATCGGTGGGAATCCGGCTTTCATCAATTCAAGATTTACAAGCAGTCTTCCGGTTCTGCCATTACCATCGATGAAAGGATGGATACCCTCAAACTCGATGTGGAAACGAGCCAGTTTTGTCACTATATGCTCTGTGCTTGTTGCAAAATCATGTAGTAATTGTTCCATCCTTGGCCCAATAAGATACGGCTGCACAGGTTCATGCCGTGCACCCATAATACGAACCGGAACTCTGCGGTATACACCACGGTCTTCTTTCTTATCTGAAAGAACAAGGTAGTGAATCTGTTTGATGATGCTCTCGCTCATCGGAACATTATCTTTTACAAGTTCACTCACAAAATCAAAGGCTTCTTTATGACCGACTGCCTCCATATGGTCTTTCAGTGGTTTCTGGTCTATCGTAAGACCACGAAGAACCAAATCTGTTTCTCTTAGTGTAAGTGTATTTCCTTCAATGGCGTTAGAGTTGTATGTGTACTCTACAATGAATTCTTCGTTGAGCCTTGCGACTTCGCCCGCCGTCAAGGGTCTTCGGGTGTCCAGCTCTGCCTTTTTACGGTCGATTTGCAACAATATGCTTTCCTTTGACTTATAACGACCATCTGCAGGTTTCTTTACATCCACAGGAATTTTCCACCCGCGTCCTTCCTGATATGCACCCGGAATTTTCCCTTCAGAGCATAGCACTCGGATTCGTCTATCAGAAATGCCCCATTTTTCAGAAGCCTGTTTTACTGTCATATACATCCATTATCCCTCCAATCTAAGATATAGTATACCTCTTTAACGGAACAATATCAATATTATCGGAATAATATTCCTTAGAATAACGGAACAATGCAATTCTGCTTCTATATAAACCTCGCCACCCACACGCTTACCACAATCCCTGCAAGCGATGCCAGCAGCCCTCCGGCGAGGGTCCAGCGGCTTTTGGTCACCTTTGCCGCAATCAGATACACACTCATGGTATAAAAGACAGTTTCCGTACTGGAACACAACACCGACACGGTTTTTCCAAGCGCAGAATCCGGCCCGTACGTTTTAAAGATGTCAAGCACCAGCCCGGTTGCCGCAGAAGAGGAAAAAAGTTTAATTACTGACACCGGAATGATTGCCGCATCAAAGCCAAGCAGCCTTGCCACAGGTGCCAGCCATTCCGCCAGGATATCCAGTGCTCCGGAGGCACGCAAAATCCCAACGCTCATCATCAGACCAATGAGTGTCGGCAAAAGGCTGACCACAGTTTTCATTCCCTCCTTCGCGCCTTTTACAAACTCTTCATACACGTTGACCTTCTGAAGGAGGCCAAAACCTACCACATAAAAAATCATCAGTGGCATCAAATAATAAGAAAGATACACCAAAAGCTTCATAACAAAAAAACACCGTCCAGACACAATTTATTACATTGTATCGTGACGGTGTTAATTTTATTACTTAGTCTTCATATCCGTTTGGATTTGCACTCTGCCATCTCCAGGTGTCTTCGCACATTTCATCAATGCCGCGCTCTGCTACCCAGCCAAGCTCTTCTCTGGCCTTTGCAGGGTCTGCATAGCAGGTGGAAATGTCGCCCGGGCGTCTTTTGCGGATGACATAAGGGATTTCCTTTCCGCACGCCTTCTCAAATGCTTTTACAATCTGCAACACGCTGTAGCCATTTCCGGTACCAAGGTTATAAACGGACACGCCGCTCTTATCTTCAATCTTCTTTAATGCCTTCACATGGCCCACTGCCAGGTCAACGACATGGATGTAGTCTCTCACGCCGGTGCCGTCCACAGTATCATAGTCATTACCAAAAACATTGAGCGCATCCAGCTTTCCTACTGCCACCTGGGAAATGAACGGTACCAGATTGTTCGGAATGCCCTTCGGGTCTTCACCAATGCGGCCGCTCTTATGTGCACCGATTGGGTTAAAGTAACGGAGTAATACCACATTCCATTCCGGATCTGCGGTATGAAAATCCGTCAGAATCTGCTCAAGCATTCCCTTCGTCTGTCCGTAAGGATTTGTGATGGTTCCCCTTGGACAAGACTCTGTAATCGGAATAAACGCCGGATTTCCGTATACGGTAGCGGAAGAACTGAATACAATATTCTTTACGTTATGCTTTCTCATGACATCACAAAGAATCAATGTTCCTGTAATGTTATTGTGATAGTATTCCAGAGGCTTTGCCACGGATTCACCTACCGCCTTCAGGCCTGCAAAATGAATGACCGCATCAATGCACTCCACATCAAAAATATAATCTATCTTGTCTCTGTCTAAAAGGTCTGCGTGATAAAATACGACCGGCTTTCCTGTAATCTCCTGCACCCTATCCAAAGATTTTTCGCTGGAGTTACAAAGATTGTCAACAACGACTACCTCATGTCCTGCATTTAAAAGTTCTACGCAAGTATGGCTGCCAATATACCCTGCTCCGCCGGTTACCAGTATTCTCATAACAAAACCCTCCGTTCTCTTTTTTTACATCTTCAGTATAGCAGACAACAGTACAAAAAGCAATCTCTTTTTTATTATTTTTGTTTTATTCTAAGAATTTTGTTTTAAATAAAATTATCCCGAGTTTTTCGCACTCATTATTTTACAAAACACCACAGCAACCACCGTACTGACCATTGTTGCAAACAGCACCGGCGCCACAATAATTGCCGGCGAAGCACTTCCGTACTGGCTGCGGTACGCTATCATATTAATGGGAATCATCTGAAGTGATGACATATTAATCACCAGCAGCGTACACATCTCCCTGCTTGCCACGCGAAGTCCGGTATCCTCTCCGGGCCGGTACCCCCTGCTGCCACGTTTTTCTTCTACCAGCGCCAGTTCTTCCATCGCCATCAGTCCCGCCGGTGTTGCCGCCCAGCCAAGCCCCATAATGTTTGCCACCATATTGGTTGCTATGTACTCCGACGCCCGCGAGTCCTCCGGAAGTCCCGGAAACAAAAACCGGATTACCGGGCGAAGCCATTCTGCCATCCTTGTCAGCAGTCCGCTTGCCCTTGCCACCTGCATCAGTCCCGTCCACATGG
>CAZIQL010000091.1:0-7404 GCA_964541485.1 uncultured Lachnospiraceae bacterium | reverse complement strand
CCGCAAAATTTTAGCGCAAAGTTAAAGAGAGAGAGTTTTACAGTAAGTGAAATAGAAGAAATTGCGGAAGTAGCAGGAGTGGAATTTGAAAAAATGTTTATATTAAGTAGCGGCGAGCAAATTAAATAGAGCCGATTTTTAAAGATAAATAAACAAGAAAGGTATATATGCTATGGGGGATATACGATTATTGGAATTAGTTCAAAGCTATTTTATAGAGCTTGGATATGAACAAGCTGTTGTCGAAAAATATTTTTCTGTTGAAAAGATTTCAGAGATGGTAGCAATAAGATTAGCAAATGCAAATGTTGTAAACAAAAACAAAAAGGATAAATCAAGTCATCAGTCACATATTGCAATTACTGGTGAGACAATTTTTTTCTTTTATAATGCAGATGAATTTGAAAGGTTAAAAAGCGATGAAATAGAAAAACGGACAATCGGTATATCGATTCATAATGTTTCAGATTTAGCAGGTCAAAGTGTTATTATTGATAGAAAAGATAAAATAGAATTTTTGGATGGAATAGTTACAATAGGAAAAAGAACACAAAATCAAGTGCAGTTATCAAAATATTCAAATGGAAATTGTTCAGAGTTTAATAGTCTAAGGGACAACTTATGGGAAAATGACCTCTTTATTATGTTAAAAGAACGGGAAACAGAAAGATTAGTGGTTTTGGGTATTAAAGAGTCATTTTATCAAAAACAATTTCAAGAATATGTTTCAGTCTATAATGCTAACACATACTTGAAATTTTTATTTGAACAAGATCGTGTTGAGGAAACAGCCAATGAAGAGACTTGTACCGAGGCTATGAGAATGGAGGTTTATACAGAAAAAAGTACTGATGAAAATGGTATTTGTTATTTCTGTGGTTGTACATTGCAAGAGTATATGCGTCACTTACCGGTTTCATATCGTGAAAATGATATTCAGAGAGGTATTGTTAAAAATGTGTACTTGGATCGCCTAATAAATACTATTATTAATAAAGACAATATACCGATAATTACATTGGTTGGAGAAGATATTGAGATTGTTCAGGATGGTAAAGAAATAGAGTTATCGAAGTATAGAATACTTGATGGACTCCAGCGAACTTATAGGATTCAACAAATATGGAATTGTATGAATTTTTTTATAGGGATAGAAAACAAAGAAGAATTACTTTCTTTGAACAAAATAAAATTAGCAAGAAGTATGTCTAAAGAATTACAGGAGAATGGTTGTGATATTAACATTTTTTCTGAAGTTCTTAACGAATATAAAATAAATGGAGATATTGATAGATTCTGGAAATATTTTGAAGAATGTATTCAGTGGTTTGAAGTATGGGAAAACTTGTCTTTAGAACAAGAAACTCAGAAAATGTTGATTTTAAATGCTGGCCATAAACAAATGGATATTAGGCATCAATTAGAATTATTATTTTTAAATGTTTTGCCGAAACTTAATGAATTTTGCAAAGAAAGAGGCGGACAAGGTATTATAAGGAATAAAGATAAATCAGATATGCAATATAGTAAAGAGAGAGTTAAAGGTGAGTACTATTTCTCTCATATTATTTCTGCAATTATATCATTTAATGAGAAGAAGCCTGTCACAACGAATGCTGACTTGGTAAATCAATTGCAACAGGATACTAATTCTTATAGTGAATATATAGAGTACAAGAGCTTACAAGATTTTATGGAGTTTCTGCTTCTTTTAGACAATGAGTTGGAACGTAAGTATGGCGTTTGTGGATACAAATGGATTGCGCGGGAAACTGTTTTGGTCGGAGTTTTTTCAGCTCTTGGTATATTTCAAGAGGACAAGGAGCGCAATAGTGGTTTTCGACTTTTGTTAGATAAAATAGATTGTTTAAATTTGGATAAATTTGAAGATGCAAAACAAAAAAATGTTGAAATCAGTAAGGTTAATGTAGGAAATGTGACTAAAAATGCTGTAAAAAGTGCAGTGCTTGATTTGCTGAATTCAAAAGTCGAATTCATTGAGTGGAAAGAATATTTTGGGAGAAAAGAAGATGCAGGGAATTGAAATACTGAAGAGGGTTTGTGGATCAATACAGGATACTATTGATGTGCTTGGAGGCTTCTCAGAAAACGACTCTCTTGAACGACAAAATAGATTAGTTGAATTAAGTGGCACAATTGATGAGATATTAGAGAATGGAGCTATTTCTTTCATTGGTGTGTTAGCAGAACAAATGATAAACTTTGATGTTGAAAGTAGGGACGAGTTTTGTCAAACTACAATGAAGCTGATTGCAATTATTATTAAGAGACTGTTTGATACTATGCAAACGGAAGATTGGGAAACAGATATTACTAATATAGAAAAATATGAACTGTATACGGACAATGTTCCTACTGTTTATGGTAATATCTGGTATTGTAATCCGGCGGATAGAAAAAATGAAATGTTACTTATGAATTGTACAGATGAAGAACGGTTAAAGGAATTTTTAAATCAAGAAAATTCAATCGAAGAAATGCTATTGAGATGTTTGTATCATATGAGCATAGAGAAGTCTTATCAGTGCATATTCGTGACAAGGAAAGGTGTGAGTAAAAAAAAGCAAGAATCAAGAATTGAATTCATTAAACTGGCAGCGGTGTTGAAGGGTAAAAAATTTCAAACTAATGAATTCTATGAAAGAGGACCAGTAAACCTTGGCATAAAATACAAGAATAGTATTGAATATGCTCAATTTGCAGAGATAGTTGATGTTATGAATGAATATAACATTCAAAAGCATATTTTAGATAAATATCTGCGAATATATCAAGTGATAGAGAATTTTATGTTTAAGCAACAATTATGCGAATATTGTGATAGGGCAAATTATAAAAAGCTTTCAGTTCGTGACTTCAAAGGAATCAGCGAAACTCTAAGTACAAATGAAGGAAAAGCTCTGGAGAATTTGCTAAAGAAAACGGGAGAGGTAGTGTTAGATGGAGAATGCATAAAGAAAAAGTTATATGATTCTTGGAAAAATACGATTGATTCTTCTGAGGACAATAAGGAAAAAGTAAAAAAGGCAATAGATCTTTTGGTAATTTATACATCTGAACACAAGCCCATTTCAATTGAACATGTTGATGAAAATGCTGTTGTTCGTATTTTTGGGCGTTTGATTTATAGTATGAGATGTTCAATAGTACATAATAAGGTGAATGAATATCATATTACATATATTAATTTAGATGAGGATATTAAATGGTTGCTTGAGAATTATATGATGTCAAATATGGAAATGTTGGTATATGGACTTATGCTAAATGAGAATTCGATTGTTATGTATAAAAACAAATCATTGAATCTATATTAGTGTCGTAGGAATGGAAAGCTAAGGAATGAATCGAGCAAACGAAAGGAACATCGACATGAACACAACTGAGCTGATACGTTTACTCAGAATAGCAGAAGATTTTAATACAATAAATAGCAGAAGAGATGAAATTGCCGGCTTACTTCCGAAAGTTGCATCGATGTTTGATTATGACCAGAATAATTCGTATCATCCTTATGACTTGTGGGAGCACTGCGTACGTACGGCACTGGAAATTCCGAAAGAGGTATCGGATGATATGCTGTTTCTGGCGGCCTTGCTGCATGACATTGGAAAACCAGAGAGTCGGTGCAAGGGACGAAAAGAGGGCGATACAGAAAGCCATTATTATGGGCATCCAGAGGTTAGTAAGCGAATTGTGGAAGAAGAGATTGTGCCACATCTGGGGATTTCAGAGGAAGAGGCAGAACGTTTGATTTATTATGTGGAATTCCACGATGATCATGTTGGATTCAAACCGAAGCATTTGCGGAAACATTTTGAGAGGGTTCCGGTAACGATGTTTCAAAATCTAATGTTGTTGCAGATGGGAGATGCCATCACGCATGATACGGAGAAACCGCTGGTTCAGGAGCGATATGCTACTTGCAAGACCTTGTACGAAGGGAAAGCAGAAGAATTGTATCAATGGCTGGCTCAAAATGAACGAAATTAACATCAATATGGAGGGAAAATAATGAAATCCTACCTAATCAAAGACACAACAAAACAAGAACGCATCGAACTCATTCGCCAGTGGGTTCCGGCAGATGAAGCAATGGAAGATTGCGACATCGATTTGTGGGACATGTACCACGATTATATCGAAGGGAAGCGTGAAATCGCAGAGATAAATATGGCATTTGTAGAGGGAGAATAGGAGGAAAATCCTTTTCGGCTATCTTGCCATCCCCGCCCATAAATGCTAATATATATTCACGCAGAGCCATCCGATGTTCGTTTATGCTCGCACGGATGCCCCTGCCCATACAAAAACAACCTAAACTCCAACGGAAGAGGACTACCCACATGAAACCACACGACATAACATACAACACATACATAGAAATCTTAAAAGAGGAGCTCGTTCCGGCGATGGGATGCACGGAGCCGATTGCGATTGCGTATTGCGCGGCGAAGGCGCGTGATGTGCTGGGCGGTATGCCGGACAGCGTGACGCTGTACGTGAGCGGCAATATTGTAAAGAATGTAAAGAGCGTGATTGTGCCGAATACCAATGGGCTGAAGGGCATTGAGGCGGCGGCCGCGGCAGGTATTGTCGGGGGCAAGGCAGAGAAGATTCTCGAGGTGATTGCCGACGTGACCACGGAGCAGAAGGATGCGATGCGCGCATTCCTTAACAGTTGCCCGATTGTGGTGCGTCCGGCGGAGGGCGATGAGGCGCTGGATATCCACATTATGCTGACCGGTGGCGGACACACGGCGAGCGTGCGGATTAGCGGCTACCACACGAATATTGTCTTGATTGAAAAGGACGATGAGGTGCTTTTTAAGGCGGGTGAGGTAAAGGCAAGCGAGGAGGTAACGCTTGCGGACAAGAGCCTGCTTACCATCAAGGATATTGTAGAATTTGCAAATATCGTAAACATAGAAGACATCAAGGAAATCCTGGACAGGCAGATTGCCTATAACACGGCGATTGCCGAGGAGGGTCTTAAGAATAATTGGGGTGCCAATGTCGGCAGCGTCCTCTTAAAGCAGCACGGGGACAACCTGCGCACGAGGGCGAAGGCGTATGCGTCGGCAGGTTCGGATGCGAGAATGAGCGGCTGCGAATTGCCCGTGATTATCAATTCGGGCAGCGGCAACCAGGGCATGACGGCGTCACTTCCGGTCATTGTGTATGCAAAGGGGTTGGGAAAGACACAGGAGGAATTGTACCGCGCGCTGGCACTTTCCAATCTTGTGACGATACACCAGAAAACCGGAATCGGAAGATTGTCGGCGTACTGCGGAGCCGTCAGTGCAGGCTGTGGCGCGGGCTGCGGCATTGCCTATTTGCAGGGCGGCGATTTCCGGGCGATTGCGCACACGCTGGTGAATGCGCTTGCAATTGTTTCGGGCATTGTCTGTGACGGAGCCAAAGCATCGTGTGCCGGAAAGATTGCGTCTGCGGTGGATGCGGGCATTTTTGGCTACGAGATGTACTTAGAAGAGCAGCAGTTCTACGGCGGCGACGGTCTGGTATCCAAGGGCGTGGAAAATACGCTTGTGAATATCGGAAGACTCGGCAGCATAGGAATGAAGGAAACAGATAAAGAGATCATCCGTATTATGACCGGATGTTAAAAGGGTAGTCCGGATTATGCCCGTATGTGAAAACAGGTAGTTTTTTGACTATTTTCCGGGTATAATATATGTGGTCGTTATGCGTGTTCTCTGGCATTATTTTGATGACTGAAATGTTTCGAGGAAAGGAGTGTGCAGATATGTCGGAAGAAAAAAGATGGCAGTTTGAGCTTGAGGAATATATCAGGCAGGGCGAGCCGGGGCAGATAGAGCGAAGTGAAGCATGGAAGACTGCAATCGGATTGCAAGATGTGGATGGCTTGAAGACATCTGCATATCTGCTGGACACGGCCAAGGAACATATTGAAGGGAAAATAGGAATTGACGAGGCGCAGAAACGTATCCAGAGTTATTATGAGGAGCGTGGTGAGTGCACGGAAGTAGAAGATAGGACGAAAGAAGCGGATATTGTATCGGCAAGGATTGCAAAGCTTCTTGGAGAAAAAGCGTTTCAGTTTTCGCCTGCGGAGTGGCTTGCAATTCACAGACGCCTCTTTGAGGGCGTGTTTGATTATGCCGGGCAAATCAGAATGTACAATATCACAAAAAAAGAATGGGTGCTGAAAGGCGAAACGGTCATCTATGCGTCATGGGACAGCATCCGGGAAACGCTGGATTATGATTTTTCCACTGAAAAGCAGTTTTCTTACGAGGGCTTATCCTTGGAGGCGGCGGTAAAGCATTTGGCAAAGTTTGCTTCTGATATTTGGCAGATTCATCCGTTCTGCGAAGGAAACACGAGAGCGACTGCCGTATTTATGATTAAGTACATGAAGTCCTTTGGCTTTGAAGTAAAGAATGATGCATTTGAACATCATTCCTGGTATTTCAGAAATGCATTGGTGCGTGCAAATTACAATGATTTAAAGAATGGTGTGCATGCGACAACAAAGTATTTGGAGCAGTTTTTCAGTAATGTCCTGATGGGGACGAAGTTTGAACTGAAAAACCGATATATGCATGTGGATTATAAGGAAGAGGAAGTTCAAATTGCAAGAGAAGCAGCTTGTTAGACGCGTGAATGGGAAAAAATACGGCAAATGGGAAGTCTTAATTGATATTACTTCTGAATAGATAAAGAAATCATCCGTATTATGACCGGATGTTAAGAACAAGGGGGTAAAGAACATGAGTAAAGTAAAGAACGAACCAAAGTACAAAAACGGTTTATTGCAGGCAATCCGTGCGCAGTTAGGACACAGAGCTTTCTGGCTGTATCTGCTTTGCGACGAGGCAAGCAAGCGCGGCCTTGACCCAAGGGATTTCGGAAGTGCGGCAGTGAAGCGTTGCGGTCTTTCGCAGGGAGCTGACCTGGTGAAAAAGGGAAAGACAGACAGCTTAAAGGGTCTGAAGAAGACGTTGTTTACAAAGGCAGCACAGCTTGTGTTTGAGATGGAAATTTTAGAGAGCACAGATGACAAGCTTTCCATTGACTTCCATTATTGTCCGCTCGTAAAGGCTTGGCAGGAGGCCGGCTGCAGCGACGAGGAGATTGCGATGCTTTGTGACATCGCGATGTGCGGTGACCACGGAATCGGCGAATGCTACGGAAGCGTTCTTGACCTGCCAAAATGCATTGCCAAGGGCGATGATTACTGTGCGCTGAGATATCATAAAAAGGATAAGTAAAAGTGACCTTTTGTTAAAAAATCGCCGGGGAGTAACCCCGGCGTGTCTTTTACTCTAAACCTTATTCATAAACGTAAGCGCCTAATTTCGGGGTGGATTTCATCCGTCCCGGTTTGGCGGTATAATT
>CAZIQL010000090.1:0-7502 GCA_964541485.1 uncultured Lachnospiraceae bacterium | reverse complement strand
TGCATGTGGTTTCCGACGGTATTTATATTACGGAAGTAAAAGAAAACGATACCACATGGAGAGTGGAAGTAGATACGGAGCTTGCGGTAAAGGGAGCTTTAGCTGATACGCAGGCGCTTCTTCGCCAGCAGATTTTTGCGGCAGACGGAACACTTGTGGCAGCAGGAGACGCTTCGGTACAGGTGCTTGAGAGCCCGATGACCTGTTCGCAGGTGTTATATGTGGAAAATCCGGCTCTTTGGGATATTGCACAGGGCAATTTATATCTTGTCCGCACGGAGCTTTGGCAGCAGGATACACTTTTGGAAGCAGAAGAGCAGAAGATTGGCTTCCGTACCTTGGAATTTAATAAGGATAAGGGATTTTTTATCAACGGAAGAAAGGAAAAGATTTTTGGCGTGTGCGAACACCATGACCTTGGATGTCTTGGTTCGGCATTTCATACAGCGGCCATGAGAAGAAAGTTCTTAAAGCTTCGTGAAATGGGTGTAAACGCAGTACGTACCTCACACAATATGCCGGCGAAGGAACTGATGGAGCTGGCAGATGAACTCGGATTTTTGGTGGATTCCGAGGCATTTGACATGTGGGAGAGTCCAAAGACTCCGTATGATTACGGAAAGTATTTTAATGAGTGGTATGAAAAGGACGTGGCTTCCTGGGTAAGACGTGACCGTAACCATGCGTCCCTGATTATGTGGAGTATCGGTAACGAGATTCCGGATACCATGCGGGAAGGCCGCGGACAGGAAATTACAAGAAATTTACGCGATGCGGTGATTTTAAATGACCCGAAGCGTCATGTGCCGATTACCCATGGCTCCAACTTCATGAAGTGGGATTGTGCACAGGGCTGTGCAAACGAACTTGAATTACAGGGTTATAATTACGCAGAATATTTATATGATGAGCATCATGCAAAGAATCCGCACTGGGTAATTTACGGCAGTGAGACGGCATCCGTGCTTGCAAGCCGCGGTATTTACCATTTCCCGAAGGAAAAGCACATTTTGTCGGATTCGGACGAGCATTGTTCCGCACTCGGTAATACGATTACCGGCTGGGGCGCAAAGACCTATGATGCCTGTATTACAGATGACCGCGATGCAACGTTCTCATTAGGACAGTTTATCTGGACCGGCTTTGATTACATCGGTGAGCCGACACCGTACCAGACAAAGAACTGTTACTTTGGACAGATTGATACGGCAGGCTTTGCGAAGGATTCCTTCTATATCTTTAAATCCGAGTGGGATAAACAGGCGGCGCCTTTTGTGCATCTGTTCCCATATTGGGATTTCAATGAAGGGCAGTTAATTGATGTGCAGGCGTGCACCAACGCGGCTTCGGTAGAGTTGTTTGTAAACGGAGTCAGTCAGGGTGTGAAGCACATTGACCATGAACATGACAAGGTCATCACACAGTGTTGGCAGGTGCCGTATGAGAAGGGTAGCATCAAGGCAGTTGCTTATAATGAAAAGAATGAAATTGTGGCAGAAGAGGAACGGCATTCCTTTACCGATACGGTAAAGCTTTCCGTAGCTGCGGAACATAATACAGTAAAGGCGGATGGTTTCGACCTTGCCTTTGTGCAGATTTCTGCATGGGATAAGGACGGACATCCGGTAGAGAATGCGAGAAACCGTGTGCAAGTGAAGGTAGAAGGAGCCGGCAGACTGATTGGTCTTGACAATGGGGACAGCACCGATTTTGATGAGCACAAGGGTACTTCCAGACGTTTATTTGGCGGAAAGCTTCTGGCAGTGATCGGAAGTAAGCAGACTGCGGGCGAGATTAAAGTAACCGTAACTTCTCCGGGACTTCCGACAGAGGTATTGACCTTACAGGCAGTGGAAGCAGAAGCGATTCCGGGCGTAGCATGTCAGGAAGAAAATACCGAGCTTCCGGTATACTCCGGCGGTACGGGTGGGTCTGTACTTTTACAGGGCAATGCAGAGATTCCGGTGCGTAAAATTGAACTGGTATGCGATGGTGACCGTCATATGACAAAGAAGGACGGTTCGGAGGAAAAGCCATCCGTAGTGGTGACAGCGCACATTTATCCGGAAAACGCAACCTATCAGGAGCTGGAGTGGAAGGCACTCACGGACACCGGTATTGAGGTGAACTTTGTGACACTTAAAAAAGAGGGCAACCGTGTTACCGTCACGGCAGAGGGGGATGGCGAGTTCCGCCTGCGCTGTGCGGCAATGAACGGAAGTACCATTGAGAGTGTACAGTCTACGTATGAATTTAAGGCAGAGGGCATTGGTGCCGCAGCGTTTGATCCATATATTGAAAACAGCACGGGCTTGTTTGAGTACCGTACCGAAAATGTGGTAGAGGGCGTAGAGCATGGCGTAAACTTCCTTGGCAATGACGGCATGGAAGCAAAGTGTGTGGCAGGCTTTGACCATATGGATTTCGGTGATTACGGCACGGATAAGGTAACACTTTCCATCTTTGCCAATACAAACGATCCGGTCGTACTTCAGATTTGGGAAGGAAGGCCTGGCACCGACGGCAGTACACTGCTTTATGACGGTGTATATCACAAGCCGTCCGAGTGGATGGTATTTAAACCGGAAACTTATACATTAAGCAAGAGATTGCGCGGAGTGACCTCCGTATATATCGCAACGAGAGATTCCTATCAGTGTAAGGGGATTCTGTTTGAAAAGCAGGAAAAGGCATTTGCAAAGCTTTCGATGGCAGAAAGAACAACACTTTACGGTGACAGCTTTACAGTGGCGGGAGAGACCATTGAACAGATTGGTAACAATGTAACGATTGGTTTTGAACATATGAACTTTACCGAACAGAGTGCGACAGGAATTACGATTTGCAGCCGTTCTCCACTTACAAAAAGTCCGGTGCAGCTCCGTTTTAAGACAGACGCGGGCGACAGCGTGCAGGTAGTGGAAGTGCCGGGTGGCAGTGAGTATGTGGAGCAGACCTTTGAAATAGAACCACTTTCCGGAGAAGGAACGGTAGAATTTATCTTCATGCCGGGAAGCAATTTCGATTTTGCATGGTTTCAGTTTGCATTTTAGGGAAAGGACAACAAAAGAGTTATGAAAGCGACAGAGGAGACAAAGAAACAGACAAGGTTACAACCAAAAATATTAGAATGTAGGAAGAATTATTCGGGGAAGCAGCTGACAAAGGATATCATCGCCGGTATTTTGGTGGCGGTGATTGCGTTCCCTCTTTCCGTGGCGCTGGCCATTTCTTCGGGCATGAGCCCGGAAACCGGACTTTATTCTGCGATTGTAGGAGGTTTCTTTGTTTCTGTATTCGGAGGAAGTAAGGTAAATATCGGTGGGGTTACCGCAGCAACGGTTATGACGGTTTTCATGATTATCGAGGAATTTGGTCTGACCGGTCTTGCGGTGGCAACGATTCTTGCAGGTATCATCCTGATTGCTATGGGACTGTTGCATGCCGGTGTATTGCTTCGTTATATTCCGAGAACGATTACGCTTGGATTTACCGCAGGTATTGCAATGGGGATTTTCTCCGGACAGCTGAAAGGCTTTTTTGGTCTTTCGATGGGTGCGATTCCTGTAAAGGTGCTGGATAAGTTTGCAGCTTATGCAAAAGTGATGGATACCGTGCATATTCCGACCCTGATGATTGGACTGCTTGCTTTACTTGTGTTGATTGTCATTCCAAAGATTAAGTATATAAATAAAATACCGAATTCCCTTGCAGCGATTCTGATTACAACACCGTTGGTAATGTGGATGAACGAACAGGGGCTTGAGGTGGCTACGATTAAGAGTGTGTACGGAGATATTCCGAGCCATTTTCCGACACCGAAGGTGCCGGAGATTTCCTGGCAGTTGATTGAAAATATTTTACCTTCTGCGTTTACATTGGCAATTCTGATTGCGATTGTATCACTGCTTGCGTGTGTGGTTACGGATGGAATGATAGGAGAGAAGCATGATTCGAACCAGGAACTGATTGCCCAGGGTATTGCCAATATTTTCTGTGGTTTGTTTGGTGCGGCACCGGTGGCAGGTGCGGTGGCCAGAGCATCAAACAGTGTAAAGAGCGGTGGACGTACTCCGATTGCAGGTATTGTTCACAGTATCGTGGTAACGATTATTCTGCTTTGCATGATGCCGGTTGCCGGCTACATTCCGATGCCGACACTGGCGGCAATTCTGATTCTGGTGGCTTATAATATGAGTAATTGGAGGGAGTTTGTCCTGATTGCAAAGACAGCCCCAAAGTCGGATTTTCTTGTACTGATGACGACGTTTGTTGCGGGAGTTGTGGTGGATCTTTTGTTTGCAGTAGAAGTGGGTGTGCTCCTGTCAGCTGTCCTGTTCTTACGTAAGATTTCCAATGCAACCACCATCAGACAATGGACTGATGTGTATGACGGTGCACCGGATCCGGGAAATCCACAGAAGAGCCAGATGAAGCCGATACCGAAGAATACGCTGGTCTATGAAATTGACGGACCGATGTTTTTTGCAACGATTGAAGAATTGATTAGTCATATGTCGATTCACCGGGTGACGGATGTCATCATTATCCGAATGAGAAGTGTGCAGACGGTAGACTTTACCGCAATCCGTGCACTGGAAAATCTGTTGACAATATGTCAGAAGAAAAATATACAGCTGATCTTTTCCCATACGCTGGAGCAACCGTATGAGGTAATGAAAAAAGCAAGGTATGTAGAAAAGGTCGGCGAAGAGAATTTCTGTGAAAATATTGACGCGGCAATTGCACGCGCAGAACAGTTTGTGAAGTAAAAAAGAGGGTTTTACGAAACGGAACAGTTTTATTATTATATATGGTGCATAGGCAATAGGAGGAAGATATGTCAGAAAAACTTGAACAGACGATGAAAAAAATACACATTTATCTTGCAAACTGCAAGGAAAGCGCTTACTCCAGTGAAGAGCTGATTGTGTCAAAGAAGCGTATTTTCTCCCTGCTTGAGGATTTGAATTATGCGGTGTATGAGGTGATGGAGGAGTACGAAGCAACGGTGGCGGCGCGAGACAGGGGTCTTGCCATGGTGGAGCGCCAGGCAGCAGACATTAAGGAAGATGCGGTGCACCGTGCGGAGGAAGTCTATGCATCCTCTCTTTTGTATACGCAGGAGGCGATTGCAGACATGCAGAATGCGCTTGAGTATACACTGGAAAAAACAAAGAGAGAATATGAGATGCTGATGCAGGGATATCAGGAAAAGATGATGTATTTAGAGCAGGATTCCCAGGAAATTGTATCCCAGTTATCGGCAATGGCAGATGCAAAGACCTATCTGCATATTGTGGAGGATATCAACGCTAAGAGAAAAGCAAGGATGGATGCCGAAAAAGAAGGGGGCGCGGCAGCTTATTCCAGGAAGCTTGGCAGTGCGGCTGACAGCGGCACAGAGGAAGTGCCTCAGGATGAATTTGAGAATAAGATGTCTGCACAGATTGTGGTAGAGGTACATGATACTCCAAAGATTCCGGAAGGCTTTGGAAAGGGAAAGAAAAAGAAAAAAGGAAAGCAGGCTCCGGATGAGTCCGGTCAGGTTGCCATGCAGGAGCTGGATGCGGAATATTTTGCTTTCCAGGAAGAACAGCAGCAGGCTCTGGCAGAGCAGATGGCAGAAGAAAGTGCGGCATCGGATGAAACGGGAGATTTTTTCCGCGGGGCAATACGCAAGCTGACCGCAGGCAATAAAAAAACAAAAGAAAAGCAGGAGAAATAGACGGGAGAATTGAGATTATTATGAAAAAGAGCTATATCGCAGTAGTAGGAATAACAATGATACTGGCGTTGGCAGGTTGCAAAAACGGAGACTCTACGCCAACCTACGGACCGGGAATCGGAAACCCGACGGAAGGTGCACCAAATGTGACCTATGCGGCGACGAATACACCGGAGCCAACGGAAACACCTGTACCAACACCTACGCCGGTCAACACACCGACACCAACACCAACACCGAGCCCGACGAATACACCAGCACCGAGCCCGACGGATACACCAACACCAAGCCCAACGGATACACCAATACCGACGCCAACAGATACACCAACACCAAGCCCGACGGATACACCAACACCGACGCCAAGCTATACCTATAGCGAGATGGAAGATACGGTTATGTGGGCAACAACTAATGTGTATTTCCGGACATTGCCGAGTACAGCAGGAGAAGTGATTGAACTGCTGAAAAAAGGAAGACAGGTGACAGTTACCGGACAGTGCAATGAGACAGGCTGGTATGTGGTGCAATATAACAATAAAACAGGTTATGTATGTCATGATTATCTGGCTACAACACCACCGGCAACACCGACTCCGACAGCGACTCCGACACCGACTCCGCGGGTCATTAGCTTTGAGGGAGATTCTACGCTGAATATTAAGATGGTAGGCGATGCCCTGATTCACGGCACAATCTATAAACAGTGTAAAATGAGTGATGGCACCTATAATGCAGATGCTCTTTATAAGAATGTAAAGGATGTCATTGAAGCAGCCGACATTGCAATTTTGAACCAGGAGACCATTCTGGTGGCAAACGAAGAGGATTATTCCACTTATCCGAAGTTCGGTAGCCCATATGCAATCGGTCAGGCGGCGATTGATGCTGGATTTGATATTATTGCCCATGCAACAAACCATACGCTGGATAAGGGGCTTGCAGGTGTCAGACAGACGCTGGAGTTCTGGAGGGACAAGCCGGTGACCGTCCTTGGTATCCATGAGACGGCAGAAGAGAGCGATATTGATTATGTTTCCTGTGAGGGAATCACCATTTCGTTTGTGAATTATACATATGGACTGAACGGTCTTGATAAGCTGATGGAGGATGAAACGTATATAGTTGACCTGCTGTCGGATACCAATATTGAAAAGACGGTAGCAGAGGCAAAGGCAAGTTCCGATCTGATGATTGCAATCCTGCATGTCGGCAAGGAGTATGTGTATACGCCAAACAGCACAGCACAAAAGCAGGTAGACCGGTTTATTGATGCCGGTGCCGATATCGTGCTCTGTGCACATCCTCACGTAGTAGAGACCTATGGAATGAGAACTACGTCCAAAGGAAATACGGCGCTGGTTTATTACAGCCTTGGAAATTTTGTTTCCACACAGGACCAGAGCCCGCGAAACATTGGCGGTATGGCAGATATTACGCTGGGAATCACCACGGATGAGGATGGCGTACAGATTGAAATCCTTGACTATACGATGATTCCGCTGGTAACGCATATTGCAAGCGGAAAGAAGGTTACAACCTACTTCCTGTCGGATTATACAGAAGCGCTCTGCGCAGAACAGAAGCAGTTTAGCAGCGACGGTTATACGCTGGATGACCTGTACCGGCTGTATGATGAGATGGTGACAGAGGCAGATGATCTGGTGACAAGAGAGTGGACGGAAAGAATTATGATTGACTAAAAAAAACCCCCGAATCTGAGGTGACCCCAAAAAGTTAGACTTTTATTGCGTAACAGATTTTTACATCTGTT
>CAZIQL010000089.1:0-7522 GCA_964541485.1 uncultured Lachnospiraceae bacterium | reverse complement strand
AACTGACCTCCAAAAAATTAGATTTTTTAGGTCTAACTTTTTGGGGTCAGTTCAGGAGACTCGCAGGGGGTCTTGCCATATGTTTTGGATGGCTGACAGAACCATCAGGCTTGAGTTACCGTTTAATTCTCATCTTCAAGTCATTTGCATATGTAGTAGGCGACTACACTTGCCAGCATAGAGAGGAGAAAAGAGGTTATAACTTCCGGCATACAAAACACCTCCTTCCTGTTGCCAGTGTAGGAGACGGTAACAATTTGATTGTAGCAAAAATAATTAGAAAAGTCTACACAATGTGTAAATGCATTGGCGGCGTTTCTACACATTGCATCACTGCCTGAAATGTGCTATGCTATGTACATAAAACTTGCTTGAGGGGGATTTGTTTTGGATAAGGAATGCAGTAAGAAAATAAAAGAATTGCGGGAATCCACCGGAATGAACCGAAAAGAGTTTTGCGATTATTTTGATATTCCGTATCGTACGGTAACGGAGTGGGAACGGGATAACCGTCATGCACCGGAATATTTGATCCGATTGCTGGAATATTATATCCGCATGGAGAAATTGATGAAAGAGAAAAAAGCGGAAGGAGAGGAAGCGTTATGAGAAAGAGAAATTGGTTAGAGGGAGTACTGATTTTGGCATGTGCGCTGTTTTTGTGTGCATGCGGCACTGATGTGCCTGCAAACGGGGATGCTACGCCATTGCCGACGCAGGCAGAAATCACACAGGGGGCAGAGGAGCAGGGAACGCCGACGCCGAAAGCGACTACAGCACCAACGGTGACAGAAATGCCGGTAGCCAAAAACACGCCGGTACCAACCGTGACGCCAACGAGCACACCTACGCCTACACCGACGAACACACCGATTCCGACACCAACGCCATTTCCGGAGTCGGAAGAGCCGGGAACAGAGTATGCAGCAGTCGGAACAAACGGAGAAAACTTCAAACTCTACATGGATGAAGAAGGAAGATTGCTGACACAGAGATATTATGATGCAGAAGGAAATTTTGTCAATCGTGCGGTTGTTACATCAGACGAGTACGGGATGCCGGTATCCATGGAGTGCTATAACAGCAGAAATGAGCTGGTTGGTACGGTAACTATTGTATATTATTCGGCAGGCCAGATGAGCACGGCAGCAGTGGATGCAAAGGAAGGTGCAATTGTTGCTGCGGTTGCCGGAAGTGTGGCTGAAGACGGAACGCTTTTGATGGAAGTTGTGCAGGCAGAAGAAGGTACACAGGCACAGTATTTTTATCAGAACAACGTGATGATGAACCGCCTGGTGTTAACATTCAAAGAAGACGGAAAGCCGGATATGATATACGGATACGATGCGGCCGGGGAATTGATGGCAGACGGTACATATACATATCACGAAGACGGTTCTTGTACGGTGGATTTGTATGCGTATGCGAATGGAGAAAAGGTGCAGCATCAGGTTCAGGAAATGGATGCTCACGGAAATGTGATTTCTTATGCTGTGTATGACAGTGCAGGAAATGTGATACAAAAACAAGAGACCGAGAATGAGTATTATGAAGACGGCACGTTGAAAAAGAAAGCAACATTAGACACAAACGGAAACGTAATCCGTTGCGAAGAGTACGATGAGCAGGGAAATCAGATTGCATATAGCCGTTACAGTTATGATACAGAGGGCAATGTGATATATGGTGATGTGACGGAGTATTACAGCAATGGAGTCATAAAAAAATCGGAATACTATAACGACGGCAACCCGCAGAGCCGCGAGCTTTATAATGAGCAGGGGACTATGATTGAACGGGAATACTGGAATTACAGTTACAGCACCGGAGAGTTCAGAGGCCATACCTTGCAGAAATACGATGAAATGGGAGAGACCATTCTTCGTGTCGAGTATGATGCGGATAATAACATAACCGGCTATGAAGCTTACGCATTTGTCTATGATGAAGACGGCAGAATTGCCGAACGGAGGAACTTCGCACAGGATAATACGGTAATTGAGCGGGTGCTATACCGTTATCATGAAAACGGACAGATTGCAGCAGAAATCCAATACACCGGAGAAGATGACTTTGAGTATTACAGCAAGTATGCGGAAGACGGCACAACGCTCGCATATGCTTACAAGGATTATGTATACAATGCGGAATCGGCACGTATCTTTACCGGTTACTACATGTATGAGGCGGATATCAACGGAAATGATTTGCTGAAGGCATATTATGACACCAACGGCAATGTGACTTCCAAATACGTTTATGAATATGATGCAAACGGAAAGATTACGGCAGAGTATTATTATGGTGCAGAGGGTCTGGAAAGCAAGAAGATTTATGAACGTGAGGAAGGCAAGGAGACGGTTGCTACTGTTTATGATGGTGATGACCGGATGACGGAACGGATCAGGTATAATCTGGCTGGTAAACGTTATCTCTACGAGCGTTTCTATTATGATGATAATGGGAAGCTGAGCGAGATTCAGGAAAGTGAATCCTTGGAAAACGGTCATACGGTCAGTAGAACGTACGAGTATGAAAACGGAAAATTGCAGTCGGTATTTGTCCAAGAGTACTCTTATGACACGGAGTTCAAAACGCATCTTATAGAATCCTATGACGGAGAAGGAAATTTGTTGTCAAGGTCAGAATATGACGGGAATGGCAAGAGAACCGAGTCGTTCGGATACACTGCTGACGGAACGCAGGATTATTATGCGAAATATAATGAAAACGGAATCCAGGTGTATCGGATGAACCTGATGACGGATTGGTACGGTGAAAAGTACTATGATGTAGAGGAATTTAATGACGCCGGTGAGATTATTTTAGAAACTCATTATGATTTGAATAATACGAAAACCTATATGGTGGTTCACAACTATTTCGAGAATGGTAAAGAGCAGATTTTTTATCATTATGAAGACGGCGAAGTGGATACCATCGGTTATCGCAAATATGAAAACGGCAATATAGTGATGGATACCGGATATGTCACGTCGACAGATGGTGTATTTAAGTATTACCGTTTAACAAAGTATGATGCGAAAGGGAATGTCATAAGTGAAAAGAACTACGATAAGAACTGGAACCCGATGGACTGATCTTAAAATCATGTAACCTCTTACAAAAAATCAGAACAGGCGACATCAAAACAGATGCCGCCTGTTTATTTTTTAACGTGAAATTTCGTGAATATTCGTTGACGGGATTAAGGCGGATACTGTACTATAAAATTAGGCAGAAAGCCTGAGAAATTATATCGTATGAGGAGGATAAAAACGTGAAGAAACGGGGTTTACGTGCCATTGCATGGGTGATGCTTCTGGCAATGATGTTTTCTTCAATCGGAATGCCAAAGCGTGCATATGCCGCTGAGATTCCGGAAGATGCTTTGTTTTGGACAACTTTGGAAGAGCTTACAAACGGAGAGGTATTGCTCGTGACAGAAGAGGATGCAGATGCGAATGGGATGATTGTGATTAACGCAGGAGAATGGGAGAGAGTGATTGTCCGCCGCCACGCAGATGTAAAAAGTATTTATTTCTATAGCGTTGTAACAGAACAGCTGGTAGTAGAAGGCGGTATGGATTGTAAAATCCATGTGAATGACAGTACCATTGGCGAAATGACAGTGACAGCACCACAGACCGGCGGCATCAGCTTTGCAGAACTCTATGAAAGAAGAGACGCAGGAGAAGATGTGGGTGCATTGATTTCTTTGTTGTTCCGTTATTATGCGGTAATGACGGAGACAAAGGATCTTCGTCCGGAGATTATTACAGATGAAAAGACTACAGTAAAGACATTGAATCTTCTGACCAATACAGAGCTTGATTTGGCAAAGGGTATGGTAGGAGAAGTACATATTGAAACAAAGGATGTTTATGGTTCCATGCATGTGGATATCGAGGGTTACACAGGTCCTGTGTCCGTAGAGCAGAACCGTGCAGAGACCGAAGGCTCCAGCTATCTTGGCCTGAAGGTAAAGGATTGTCAGCTCAGCTCCCTTTCCATGAAGGGTGAGAGTGGCTCCTGTTATGTAGATGGCGATAAGGCTACCATTGGAAATATGAGCATTTCCGGCTCTTACGGTGTGGTGACTTCGGTTGATACAAAGGAAATTGTATTAGACGAATCGGCGACCAAGGCTTCTGTCAGAATCTACTCTGATGTAGAAAAGGTGGAAGTAAAGGGTGATGAAAACCGCGTTATTTTATCTGCTACCGCAAATGTAGGAACAGCAGTGGTAGAGGGTGATTCCACAAAGATTTACGGCTATGGAAAGTTAGAGTCGGCCCAGATTAGCGGAACAAAAGCAAACGTAGCCGTACACGGTACAAAGGTAGAGGGTGAAAACGATACGACGGTTCCGCAGGAAATGATTGACATGATTGCAAGACCTGCGACACCAAAGCCAACGGCAACAAACACGCCAACGCCAACGGCGACCAAGGCTCCGGAGGAGACTTTGACGCCGGTGCCGACCTTGACTTCGACGTTGACCCCGACACCAACGGCGACAAACACGCCGACGCCAACGGCGACCAATACGCCGACACCGACGGCAACAAATACACCAACACCAACAAACACTCCAACGCCGACACCGGTTGTTGTAACATATAACTTTAAGGATACGACCTCGATACCGAATGATTTGGATGGGACAGAGGTTTATACACAGGGAGCGTTGACACTGAATCCGGGTTATTCCTACAATGGAGGACATGGTTATGCATTCTCTAATGGAAGCTCCATTGAAATCCAGGTAGACGGTCCGACCAAGATTGAAATCGGAAATTGCCAGTATAATAGCATGGCAACGTTTACTCTGGTTGCAGACGGCATAGTATGGTCCCAGTCGGTAGATAAGGGTTCGACCTGTGGAGAAGCATTGGTATTTGAGTATCCGGGTGAAGCAACAACACTGGTACTTAAGGTAACAGCTTCTATTTATGTGCCATACATCACAACAACAGAATTGTTGCAGGAACCTGAAAAGCTGGCTAAGAAAGTAGAATATAATTTCAAGGATACAAATTCGATTCCGGATAATTTAGACGGCACTCAGGTGTACACACAAGGCGCATTGACATTAAATCCGGGATATTCCTATAATGGCGGACATGGCTATGCGTTTAATAACGGAAGTTCCATTGAGATTGCAGTAGATGGTCCGACAAAGATTGAGATTGGAAACTGCCAGTATAATAAGATGGCAGAGCTTACATTGGCTGCAGATGGTGTTGTATGGTCTCAGTCAGTGACAAAGGGTTCAACCTGTGGAGAAGCACTGGTATTTGAGTATCCGGGTGAGGCAACAACATTGGTGCTGAATGTAACGAACTCCATTTATGTGCCGTATATTACAACGACAGAGCTGTTACAGGAACCGGAAAAATTGCCTGTGAAGACAGAGTATGATTTTAGAGACGGCTCTATTATTCCGACAACAACAGACGGCAAGAGCGATGTTACTCATGGCGATATGACCATCAAGGTAGGGCCAAGTAATGCATATGCTTACAACGGTGCGCAGCACGGTGTTCAGTTTAAGGCAGGAAATTCGATAGAAATTAAAGTGGAAGGATCTGTTAAGGTTGAAGTGGGCGACTGTGCACACTCCGGTGTTACCAGTCTTACCATGACAAACGCTGACGGCACATGGACGCAGACTGAGACAGCAAAACAAGGCTGCTTACACAATGATGGAAGTGTAGTGATCTTTACTTACACCGGAGAAGCAACTACGCTGATTCTGGCGTTTGAAGGAAGCGCATATGTTCCGAATATTGTAGTGACCACTGTAGTGGAAGAATAGAAAATAAGATGAAAAATATTGGCTCCGCCGGGCAGAAATGTCTGGCGGAGTTTTGTAATATTGAAGAATGTAATAACTACAAATTACCGCATAAATGTTGTTGCAAACGCACATAATATCTGCACACTATCTGCGCATAATCAAAGAACAATGAATTAATATACTTGCGCATAATCTAAAAAAGTTATACAATGTGCGTATAATCAAAGAACGATAGAATCATACATGTGCGTATAATCCGAAATGTTTAGAGGGAGTATTACTAGGAGGGACCTTATGATATTAAAAAGAAAAATTTATAAAAAACTTTTGGAATGGAAGGATGAATGTCAAGGGAAGAAAGCTTTGATGGTGGAAGGTGCACGCCGTATTGGAAAGTCAACTATCTGTGAAGAATTCGGAAAAAATGAATATGAAAGTTATATCCTTGTAGACTTTGCTAAGAAGGACAAGGAAGTCGAAATGTATTTCGAGAGGCATCTGAATGATCTTGATACTTTTTTTATGTTACTACAAGCACATTTTGGGACAAAGCTGACAGAGAGAAAATCCCTTCTTATTTTTGATGAAGTTCAGATGTTTCCGCAGGCAAGGGCAGCTATAAAATATTTAGTGGCAGACGGGAGATATGATTATATCGAAACAGGTTCGTTGATTTCCATTAAGGAAAATGTAAAGGATATTGTAATACCGTCGGAAGAACGACATATTAGTATGTACCCATTGGATTTTGAGGAGTTCGCAATTGCTTTGGGCGAAGAGATTTTGGTGGAATACATTAAAAAATGCTTTGAGAAGAAAGAGCCTTTAGAAAGAAGTATGCACAATCAGGCAATGCTGTTATTCCATCAGTATATGTTGGTTGGCGGAATGCCGATGCCGGTAGTTTCATTCATTGAGAGTAAAAAGGACTTTACGGAGGCAGATAAGGAAAAACGGGATATTCTCAAACTGTATCGTGAAGATATTATGAAAATCAATGCACAATATAGAAGCAAGGTGCTTGCAATATACGACCAGATCCCCGGTTTTCTTTCGCAACATGAAAAAAGAGTTGTATTTAAACAAGTGCAGGATGGCAGTTATGCAGAGCAATATGAGGAAACCTTTTTCTGGTTGTCAGATGCTATGATATCGAATGAGTGCTTTTTGTGCAATGATCCGAATGTAGGACTTTCATTAAACGAGACAAGAAGTTACGTTAAATGCTATATGGGTGACACAGGATTGTTGCTTAGTCACGCTTTTGATGAAAACGAGCTGCTTGAGGATGAAGTCTATAAGCAAATATTATCCGGTAAATTGCAAATCAACGAGGGAATGTTATTCGAAAATGCAATAGCGCAAATGTTGGTAGCGAATGGGCATAAGCTGTATTTTTATAGTCATTACAATGAAGAAAAGCATAGAAATGATATGGAAATTGACTTTATCATTTCAAATAACAGCAAGTTGAAATACAAAATGTTTCCGATAGAGGTTAAATCCGGAAAGCGATATAAAACAACATCGTTGAATAACTTTAGAGAAAAATACAAAGACCGTATCGGTGAGAGCTACATTATTCATCCAAGAAATCTGATGATAAAGGATGGGATTATTTGCATCCCGCCATACATGACGATGATGTTGTAAAATATACCGTGGCTAGAGTAAAATTTTATTCGGAAATTAAATAGGAACAATAGAAAGAGGACACCT
>CAZIQL010000088.1:0-7667 GCA_964541485.1 uncultured Lachnospiraceae bacterium | reverse complement strand
ATTCTTGTAAGCGGGACGCGGAATACAATCCCCATCACTCTGGTCAGAATAGATGCCAACGCAAGAATGCTTCCCTGAATATAAAAACTGTTTTTCCTTTTCTCTGTCATTGTTGCACGCCTCTTATCTTAAAATTCCAAGCTGGTCCAATATTTCCCTCTGCATCTGCTCCATCTGCTCACGTTCTTTCTCCTCCATGTGATCAAATCCTGCCAGATGAAGCATACTGTGTGCCACCAAAAAACACAGTTCACGAAGTTCGGTATGTCCATACTCCTTTGCCTGTTCTTTTATCTTGTCGTAAGACAAAACGATATCTCCAAGCAAAAGCTCTCCTGTCTCCGGATGAAAGCACTCTTCCTGTTCTTCTTCAAGAGAATCAAAGTTTCCGGGGATTTCATAAGAAACCATCGGAAAAGAAAGCACATCCGTCGGGCGGTCAATTCCCCGATATTCCTGATTCATCTCATGAATGCCCGCATCGTCCGTAAAAAGCACATTTACCTCTGCCTCATAAGGACACTCCACATAATCCAATGCAGCCAGAATCACTTTTTCCACATAGACATTCTCATCAAAATCAAATGTAAGTGCCACTTCTTTTTCAATGTTAATCGTCATCAGCTTTCCCCTTTTTCTTATTTTGAAATTCGCTCATCCTGTTCCTTAAGGAACGCTACAAACGAATTACGCAATCCCGAATATTCCGATACTTTTAGACCGGATTGGTTATATTCGCCTCCAAATATCTTTTTATCCAATGTCTTGTCCACAATCTTTTCCGGAGCAAGCGACATCTTCCTGATATGCCGGATTACCGTATAATTTGAAATAATATCATCTGCCATCGCCACCACTGCAATTTCTTTCGTGTTAATACTGCCTTCTTTCAAAGAAACTACCGTATGAACTAATGTCTCCGGAACGTTTTGTTCTGTTAAAGCATTCCGTAATTCTGTCTCCTGATACAGTTCTGCAACAGCTTCATACAAAGCTGCAGCCTTTGCCAGTGTTGCATTCAATTCTACGCTTTCTGCCGCCTGATATGCCAATTTTGCTGCAAGAATCGCATGCGCATAACTTGTTTTTCTCTGTTTCTTTAATTCCTGCATAACTTCTGCTTTTTCATTACAATAATCAGAAAAATCTTCTCTAACTGTAATTCCCGTAAAATCAGCTTCCGGCTCCACAGCAACTGCCGTTTCCGTAGCTACCGCAGCATAGCTCACATTTTCTTCCCCCTGCACTGGTAAAACATCTACCGTTTCCTGCGCCACAAGTTCCAGATAATCATAATTCACAGGTTCTTCCTCCGGTACCGACTCCAAATTCAACGACTCTTCCGGATTCAGTTTCGGCTTCACCAAAGAAACAAAAAACATCGTGAAGAAAATACACGCAAAATAAGTACACATAATTGAAAATGTATCCAGCAAAATCAGCTTGTCCACAATAAACCGATTCATAAAAATCGTCATAGCAATAACAAGCGCCCCCGTAAATACCATCATATACAGCATAGACATCCATGTCTTCATTTTCGGAATTACCATACAGATTATCGTTGCACATACCAAATGAAATATCAGGCCATTCAGACATTCTCCCTGTAAGTATATCGCATGAAACACAAAGAAATATACATAAAGCATACCAATATTTCTGTTTATCAGTGCAGCTGCCGCAATTCCTCCGAGTAACCAGAGCGGAACATTGATGTAGTAATCCGACAATAACAACAGTAACGCTGAAACCATAAAGCAGAGAATCATAATAATTTCTGTCCGAAAATAACTGTATAACCTTCTGCAATCCAACAAACTATATAATGCCATAATGACAAACAACGCTGCCGCATATAGATAATAATTTTCATTCCATTCCTCTTCGAGAATAATCTCATTTATAAAATATGCCACACCCGCAAACATAATCAGGTTAATTAACATATGACTTAAATATCCCACTGCAATTTTTACATTAGATACTTTTTTGTTATTATCTTCGCTCATGTTCCTTATCTGCCCCTATTTTTTTCTTAAGATACTGTAATATCTCCCCTGTACGCTTTCTCTCTTCTGAGATTGTTTTATCTCTTCCTTTTTATTCACTTTTCCCGTTTGTACCGGCTGTTTTTTAGGTTGCTCGTTTGTCGTATTTTCCTTCTTTTGTGGTATACTCTGCTTTCTGCTTTCGTATTCATCATATGCTTTCACAATTTTTTGAACCAGCGGATGACGTACAACATCTTCTCCCGTCAACGTTGCAAATCCGATATCATCCACCTTTGACAAAACCTTAAGTGCCACATCCAGCCCTGATGCAGCACCTGCCGGTAAATCCTTCTGTGTCAGGTCACCGGTAATGATAACCTTCGAACCAAAACCGATTCTGGTTAAAAACATTTTCATCTGGGCAGGCGTCGTGTTCTGCGCCTCATCCAGAATGATAAACGCATTATCCAATGTGCGTCCTCTCATATATGCCAGAGGAGCCACCTCAATCAATCCCTTTTCCATATTTTTTTGAAAGGATTCCGGTCCCATTATCTGATAAAGCGCATCATAAAGCGGACGTAGATACGGGTCAACCTTACTTTGCAGGTCTCCCGGTAAAAAACCAAGCTTTTCTCCCGCTTCAATTGCCGGTCTGGTCAGAATAATCCTGCTGACCTCATCATTTTTAAATGCCTGTATTCCCATTGCCATGGCAAGATAGGTTTTTCCTGTTCCTGCCGGGCCAATCCCGAATACAATCATCTTTTTGCGAATCAGATCCACGTAACGCTTCTGACCCAGAGTTTTTGGTCTGATTGGCTTTCCCTGGATGGTATGGCATATCAAATCCTTATCAATTTCTGTCATTGTACTGACCTTGTCATCTGCCGCCAGCGCAAGTGCATAAGATACATTCTGTTCTGTAATCGTATTCCCTCTCATGGAATGTTTTAAAAGCTCTTCTAACACTGCTTTGGCCTTTTGCACACGTTCTGTATCCCCTAAGACCTTCAGTTCACTGTCTCTTGCAATCAGCGTCACCTCAAGTGTCCGCTCAATTAATTTTGCATATGAATCAAACTGTCCGAAAATATTCCGAATATGATCCACCGGTATATTAAGGATTGTCTCCACTATGTTCATATTCTTCCTTCCACTCCTCTTCCTTAATTTCCTGATAGGAAATAAAATTCCCCTGCACAACGCCTTCTGCCACGGCAATGCAAATTTGTTCCTCTATCCTGACTGAAAAGTCATCACTGATAATTTTTATTCCCTGTGCTTTCCAATCACTTAAAAAAGCCAGATATTCCGTTTCTGCTTTTTCCTCTGCCTCTGCTTCCGACATCTTTTTTTGCATCAATTCATAAGCCCTGACCTCATAGTTCCGTATCCGGAAAGGCACCTCATAATCCCGAAACACAAATGGAACTATATCAAAAGTAATTATATCATATTTCCCCTCAGAATATCTAGGTATATATGAAAATAATTTCTCTTGAAGCCAAAAAAAACCGACTCCTTTTTTGCTTTCTGTCCATATTTTCTCTTTATATTCCATCTGATAGACAGATTGATAGGAATATTCCGTCTCGAGGTACACTTTTCCCTGTGCTCCAACCGGTTTTAATGCAATGATTTCATCATAATCGCCTACCACAGGTACAATTCCAGAAATAAGGATATCGCCTTCTGTTACAATATCTCCGTTTTTTACCTGTGCAATTCCGGAAATCACTTCAATTCCTTGCACAATCCCGTTTTTTTCGGCAACAATGTGACTAGGAACCTCTGTTTTTCCTATATTATCCGGCATTGTACTTTCATTTAATCTGATATAAAGATTACAACCTTTTTTTTCAACAGAAACCCATCCGATTTCATTGTAAATCAAACGCAGCTCCCTTTCAATCTCTGCACAATCTACGCTATCCTTTCCGATTCCGCCGTACACCTGTAGCTCTGACTTTAACACCTGAACAATCTGAGCTCTTGTATGCACAAAACCTCCCTGCACGTCAATATACCAGATACGCTCTGCACACTGTACCAAAAAAAACAGTCCAATCAAGCCACCTATTATCACGCCTTTTCTCTTTTTTATTCTATTAATCAGAAAAGGCAGTCCCTCTTTCTTTTCTATTTTAGGACAACAGCCTGTTTTTCTGACCAGCGGTTTTATCTTTATATAATCCTTACAGGTCATCTTACAATATAGTATATCATTTATCGAAACAATATCAATTATTTCAATTTTTCTGCTTTTGCATAAATTCAAAAATCTTTCCTTTGATACCCCCTGCAAGCGTACAATTAAATACCCTTTTAAATATAGAAATAATTTTTCAAACATAGTTTCACTCCTTATCTGTAAAACGATATTGTCTGAATATTTCCAATAATCTTTATCTCGTCTTTCCTAAAAAAACGGACAGACAATTTATTGCCTGCTATCGCAACTGCCTTTTGTCTTGTCCGGAGTACAATTCGTTCTGTGCTATATTCTTCCAAGGTATATTCTCCCGAAAAATTCATGCTGTGGTTTCCAGCCATGCGTATCAACGGCTGCCCCGCAAACACCTCCCCCGGAATCCCGAGCTTTTCACTTTCAAATTCAAGGAAACGCTCCTGCTCCTGTTTCCGTTTCCTGTCTGTCTGTTTTATATATGTATATAGAGGTGACAACTCTTTTTTATTCTTTTTATGTCTGCTGGATTTTTTTTGCAAGAAAATTACTCCGAAAAAATTCATTATGATTATTTTATGCAGATATCTATGACAGATATGTTTCTTATTTGCTGCTTAGAAACACTTAATAAGATACAGAAAAACCCTCGGTCATACGACCAAGGGTTTCATTGCACAATGATTAGTATTTGCGCTTACGAGCTGCTTCAGACTTTTTCTTACGTCTTACGCTTGGCTTCTCGTAATGCTCACGCTTACGAATCTCCTGCTGAATGCCTGCCTTCGCACAGTTTCTCTTGAATCTGCGGAGAGCGCTGTCTAAGGATTCGTTTTCTTTTACGATAACATTTGACATTGTCTCACCTAACCTCCCTCCAGTTGTGTATTGTGCCTATACAACTGTTTGGGTATTTTTTAAAGCACTATGAAGATTATACCATAAATTTTTCGTACGTCAACTACTTTTTTAACACAATTATTTTTTTTATTTATTTCAGTATTTTACCATGTTTGTTCAATGCTTATCTCATACGCCATTTCTCCGGTTCCCGTAAAATTCTTACTAAAAACCATAAACAAACACGAAAAACATAGCAAACACAATGTAATAATCACAAATACAGTTCCTGAAATTTCCCATTTTCTATTCGTTGTTTTTCCCTATCTTTTGCTTAGTTTAAGAAACCAAGAAACCCTTCTTTTTATCGTTATCCATCAAAAATGAAAAAAATGCTACAAAAATGCTTTCTAGCATCCCGTAGCATTTCTTCATAACTTTTTAATTAGTTTTATATTACATTTTTGCGACAGAAAAATTATAATTATGCCAATTGTACCTCCACAACAGCATATGCTTTTTCAACAGCAGCATCCATGCCATCCGGGTTCTTACCGCCGGCCTGTGCCATGTTTGGACGACCGCCGCCGCCACCGCCAACAAGTACTGCAACTTCCTTGATGAGATTGCCTGCGTGTGCACCCTTCGCCATAGCTCCGTCGGTAGCCATAGTAACTAAGCTTACCTTTCCGTCAATTGCAGAAACAAGCATAATCACTGCTTCTCCAAGCTTTTCCTTCATCTGGTCACCTAAGTTTCTAAGGGCATTCATATCTGCTTCCGGAACCTTAGTCGCCAGAACCTTAATGCCGTTTACTTCCTTCACCTGGCTCATGATATCGCCAAGGGAATTGTTAGCCAGCTTTGCCTTTAACTTTTCGTTTTCGGAATGGGCTGCCTTTAACTCTTCCTGTAAGGACTCAATCTTCTTAACTAAGGAAGCCACGTCACACTTTGCTGCCTTTGCTGCTGCGTATAACTCTTCTTCCTGCTTCTTATAATATTCAAATACGCCGTCTGCAGTAATTGCTTCAATACGTCTTACACCTGCTGCAATACCGGATTCAGATAAGATCTTGAATACAGAAATGACACCGGTATTGTTCACATGGGTACCACCGCAAAGCTCCTTCGAGAACTCACCCATGCTGACTACTCTTACCGTATCACCATACTTTTCACCAAACAGAGCCTTTGCTCCGGTCTTTCTGGCATCCTCGATACTCATCTCCTTTGTTTCAATCACAAGATTCTTTGCAATCTCTTCGTTTACAATCGCTTCAACCTTTGCAAGCTCTTCCTTTGTGAGAGCCGAGAAATGCGTAAAGTCAAAGCGGAGTCTGTCAGCAGTAACGAGGGAACCGGCCTGTTCTACATGATTACCTAATACTACACGAAGTGCTTCCTGCAATAAATGGGTTGCACTGTGATTCTTACCGGTAGCCACACGGTTCTTCTCGTCAATGGAAAGCTGTACACTGTCACCAACAGAGAACATTCCGCACTGAACATAACCTACGTGTCCAACCTTGCCACCCTTTAACTTGATAGTATCGGTAACGACAAATACGGACTCATCTCTTGTAATGACACCCTTATCTGCCTGCTGACCACCCATGGTAGCGTAAAATGGAGTCTGGTTTACAATAATAGTTGCATTCTGTCCTTCTGTAATATCCTTAACAATCTCTGTTTCTGTAGTAAGTACAGTAATTTCAGAAGTGAAATGATTATTTGTGTATCCTACAAACTCCGTGGTGATTGCAGCATCGATTTCATCATATACGGTAGCATCTGCGCCCATATAGTTTGTACTAGCACGTGCATTACGTGCTGTATCCTTCTGCACCTGCATTGCCTTCTTAAAGCCGTCCATATCAACGGTAAAGCCCTTTTCCTCAAGGATTTCTTCGGTTAAATCGACTGGGAAGCCGTACGTATCATAAAGCTTGAATGCATCCTCACCGGATAATGTCTTTGTACCGGCTGCTACACATGCTTCTTCCATTTCAGCCAGAATACTAAGTCCCTGGTCGATGGTCTTATTAAACTTTTCTTCTTCCTGAGTTAATACCTTTAAGATGTACTCTCTCTTTTCTTCTAATTCCGGATAGCCATCCTTGGACTCATTGATGACTGTCTCACAAAGCTTTGCAAGGAACAGACCATTAATTCCAAGCAATCTTCCGTGTCTTGCCGCACGACGGAGAAGTCTTCTGAGCACGTAGCCACGTCCTTCGTTGGATGGGATGATACCATCGGAGGTCATAAAGGTTACGGAACGGATATGGTCCGTAATGAGACGAATGGAAACATCCTTCTTATCATCGGTCTGATAAGTCACACCTGCCATCTCACAAACCTTATCGCGGATTGCCTTCATCGTATCAATATCAAATACAGAAGTAACATCCTGAACCACTACGGCAAGACGCTCAAGGCCCATACCGGTATCGATGTTCTTCTGTGTCAGCTCTGTATAATGATGATTTCCATCGCTCTCAAACTGGGTGAATACATTGTTCCACACTTCAATGAAACGGTCACATTCACAGCCCACCTTACAGTCAGGCTTACCACAGCCGTACTTAATGCCTCTGTCATAATAAATTTCAGAACATGGACCACAAGGACCTGCGCCATGC
>CAZIQL010000087.1:0-7757 GCA_964541485.1 uncultured Lachnospiraceae bacterium | reverse complement strand
CATCTATTCTGACCAGAGTGATGGGGATTGTATTCCGCGTCCCGCTTACAAGAATTATCGGAGATGAAGGGATCGGAGCGTATTCTAACGCATACGAGGTTTATAATCTTGCCCTGTTGCTTTCCACATACAGTATTCCGATTGCAGTGTCTAAGCTTGTGTCTGCAAGGGAAAGCAAAAAAGAATATGTAAATTCTTATCGTGTATTTCAGATCGCGATGTGTTTTTCTGTTGCAAGCGGTGCAATTGCGTCACTGGTTACATTTTTTGGTGCGGATTATTTTGCTGCAGCATTGTTTAAATCAGAATCAAGTGCAATTCCGTTACGTTTTTTGGCACCTACGATTTTCGTTTTTGCTATTATGGGTGTACTCAGAGGTTTTTTTCAGGGAAAGAATACGGTGATTCCTACCTCCGTTTCACAGTTGATTGAACAGCTTTTTCATGTTGTTGTCGGACTGAGTGCAGCTGTTATTTTTATGAAAATATATGAGGATTCGGAGTTTCGTGTTGCCTATGGTGCGGCAGGAGGAACCTTTGGTACATTGATTGGTGCCGTGGCTTCCCTGGTTTTTCTTGCTCTTATATTTTTTATGTATTATCCGTTGCTTAAAAAGCGGATGAAAAAGGACAAGACAACGGAAGTGGAAAGCTATCAGACACTGTTAAAGCTGGTTGTAATTACGGTTATTCCGATTATATTGAACCAGACCTTAAATACAGTCAGCGGAACCATAGACAGCTTTTTACTGAATACGGTTTTGGATGCCAAGGGATATTCGGAAGAGGCAAGACTTGTTTTATGGGGACGATATTCCAGTAAATACCGTCTGCTTGCAAATTTACCGCTTTCCATTGCATCGGCAATCGGTGTAGCGATTGTTCCGAATATTGTTATTGCACATACCAATAAAGATAGTTCTCTTTTACACAGAAAAACATCCCAGGCGGTGAAATTTAACATGATGATTGCGATTCCGTGTGCTGTAGGACTTGCAGTTCTTGCAAAGCCGATTATGGCGATATTGTTTGCAGATACAACGGAAATGACTCCGCTTTTGATGCAGATAGGTGCTGCGGCAATCGTATTTTATGCCTATTCGACAACAACAAGCAATGTTTTACAGGGAATCAGTAAAATGCGTTATCCGGTCATTCATGCTGCGATTGCTCTTGTAATATATGCAGGGGTGGATTATCTGTTGCTTCAATATCTTGATATGGGTGTATACGCATTGGTTGTCGGGCATACTTTATTTCCAATGATAATCAGCATCTTAAATGCTGTGAGAATTCAAAAGGAAACCGGTTATCAACAGGAAATGATAAAAACCTTTCTGCTCCCGATTCTGTGCTCTGCGGTCATGGGATTTGTTGCGTATTTTTCCTATCTGGGCGCATCGGTTATATTACATAGCCGTGTGATTGGTCTGTGTATTGCTATCTTTTTTGCAGTGTTTGTTTATTTTGTATTGATGGTTTTGACAAAGGCTCTGGATGAGAAGGAATTATATGATTTACCGATGGGCGGTCGTCTGGTAAGACTTTTTAAGCGCATAGGGCTTTTGAAGGAATAAAGTAAGGGTTTCGGGTAAATACTTCCGAAAAAGGAGGTTATTACAATGAAACGGATTATATACTTATCACTTGCTTTTTTTGGAATGTCAACAGTGTTCGGATTATGTTATTATTTAAGCTTTAAAAATGCGCTCCTGCATTTTAACAGGGAAGCGGCAGAACAAAATACAGAAATTTTACAGCAGTTGCTTGAATATTCGGGAAAGAGTGAGCAACTGCTGTATGAGCTTATAGATAACAATAAGGACGATGCAGAAGAAGCTGTTTCTGTAGGACAGATGACAGAAAATATCCGGACAACAGCAGATTATATTTTAGAAACCAAATATCTGGAACAGGGAATTACAAATCGTGAACAAATGCCTTTGCCTGGATTTATGGTTGGAATTTCGCGCGACGAGTTGGGGGCATATATAGAAGGTTATATGGAATATATGCCGGTCAATGAGTATTTATCCGGACTGATTTCGTATGAAATTGTTTCCTTTTCACCGGAGAAGGTGGTACTTCGCAAAATCTATGATGAAACAAAGGTTGAAAATCAGTTTTTCATCGGAACATCAGGTGGTTATGTTACAGTATACTACAGTGATTTAAGAACGGTATATGAATACACAGAAATTGAATTGGATACATTACCGTTTGATATTCGGGAGAGCATAAAAAAAGGGTTTTATGTAAAGGATGCGAAAGCGTTATACAGCATTCTGGAAGGATATACAAGCTAAGCTAAGAAAGTGAGATAAAAAATGGGAAGACGGATTGCAGTGGTCGGAGGAGGCGCCTCCGGACTGATGGCGGCAATTGTAGCAGCAAGAAATGGGGCAAAGGTTACAATTTATGAAGGAAAAGAACGTCTGGGAAAGAAACTTCTGGCCACAGGGAACGGAAAATGTAATTATACGAATCTGGTTCAGGAGGATAGCTGTTACAGAGGGGCTCATCCTGAGTTTTCGAAGTGTGTCCGTGAGCAGTTTACAGTGGAGCAGACAGTAATGTTTTTTAAGGAAATTGGGATTTTTCCCAAGGAAAAAAACGGATACCTCTATCCGAATTCTGAACAGGCAGCATCCGTTGCTGATGCACTTTCCATGGAAATACGTGCTTTAAACATCACTGTGATACAGGAAGAAGCAGAAAAGATACAAAGGAAGAAAAACGGCTATGAGGTTCTAAGTACACGGGGAAATGAATATTTTGAACGTGTTATTTTTTGTATGGGAAGCTGTGCCGGATTTAAGGATGAAAGAAAATTTTCAGGATACCGGCTTGCAGAAGAAGCAGGGCATACAATAGTACCTGTTTTGCCGGCATTGGTGCAGCTGCGTTGTCCGGAAAAATGGTTTAAAACGATTTCGGGAGTCAGATGTGAAGGAAGAATTTTTTTGTATGCTGACGGAGAAAAAATAGCGGAAGAACGAGGGGAACTTTTATTTACAGAGTATGGGCTTTCAGGAATCCCCGTATTTCAAATCAGTCGTTTTGCGGGCAAAGCGTTATACGACGGTAGAATATTATCCTGCAGGATGGATTTTTTTGATTCTATGACTGTAGAAGAGCTGACGGAGCACTTGTTTGAAAGGCTGACTCATACAAAGGGACGTACGGCAGAAGAGATGCTGGTAGGATTGTTGAATCACAAGCTGAATTATGTAATTTTAAAAGAAATCGGTGTGAATCCGACAGAACCTGCTATAAAAGAATTCAAATCAAGAGATACCATAGTAAAACTGGCAAAAAGATATAAAAATTTCTCCTGTCAGATCAGCGGTCTGAATCCGTTTGCAAATGCACAGGTTTGTGCCGGTGGAGTGAATACGGAGGAATTAAAGAAAGATACACTCGAGTCAAAGGTTAGTCCGGGACTCTATATGGCCGGAGAACTGATTGATGTAGACGGAACCTGCGGAGGATACAATTTGCAGTGGGCATGGAGTAGTGGCTATGTGGCAGGGCTTCATGCAGCAACAGATAAAGCTTAAGAAGGGAAGAAATAAATCGTGCTCAGAATACCTCAGTTAAAATTACATATTTTTCATACAGAGGAAGAGTTAAAACGGGCAATCGGAAAGGAACTGCACCTTGGTGACAAAGAGTTTACCTATACAATCCGTAAACGCTCCATGGATGCCAGAAAAAAACAGGAAGTGCATTATGTGTATGCAGTCGATGTTTCTGTTTCGGAAAAGGAAGAAAAAAGAATTCTTGCAAAGGCAAAAGGAACTGTGGTGAAGTCTCCGGATGAGGAGTATCGTTTTGAGGCAAAGGAAGGATTAAAAAAAATGCGGAATCGGCCGGTGGTGATTGGTGCAGGACCGGCCGGGCTTTTTTGTGCGTACTTCCTTTCGATGTATGGATATCGTCCGATTGTGTTAGAACGAGGCGAACAGATGGAAGAACGCATAAAGCGTGTGGATGCGTTCTGGAAAGGTGGTCTCCTTAATAAAGAAAGCAATGTGCAGTTTGGTGAGGGAGGCGCAGGAACGTTTTCTGATGGTAAATTAAATACTATGGTAAAGGATCCGAGCGGAAGAATACGTAAAGTCCTTGAGATTTTTGTAGAGCATGGAGCACCGGAGGAAATTTTATTTTTAAACAAACCTCATATAGGTACAGATAATTTAAGAGATGTCATTATTTCTATGCGAAAGCAAATGGAACTGTGGGGCGCTCACTTCCGTTTTTCTGCAAAGGTAACAGATTTGTTGCTGGATGGAAACCGGATTTGCGGAGTAGAAATTAATCATAGCGAAAAGCTGGAAAGTGATGTGGTAGTAGCTGCTATCGGACACAGTGCCAGAGATACTTTTGAAATGCTTTTATCAAAACCTCTTTCTATGGAAAGCAAGGCATTTGCCGTCGGAGTACGCATAGAACATCCGCAGAAGCTTATAGGGAGGGCACAGTACGGAGAACTCTATAAAGAATTGCCGGCAGCGGATTATAAACTGACTTATCAGACGGAGAGCGGCAGAGGGGTATATTCCTTCTGCATGTGCCCGGGAGGTTTTGTGGTGAATGCATCATCTGAGGAGGGGCGTCTTGTTGTGAACGGGATGAGCAATCATGACCGTTCTGAACGCAATGCAAACAGCGCATTGATTGTGACGGTAACTCCTGAGGATTTTGAACGGGAGGGCATGCATGGACCGCTTGCAGGTATGCAATTTCAGAGGAAGTGGGAAGAGGCAGCATATTTGCAGGGACAGGGGAAGATTCCTGTGCAATTATTTGGAGACTTGTTATTAAAGAGAAAGTCTGATACAATTGGGGAAATTATTCCGAATACTAAAGGGGACTATGTGCTGACTGAATTGTCGGAGTGTCTGCCTGACTATGTAATAGATAGTCTGATAGAAGGCATTCTGGCATTTGATAAAAAAATTCCGGGATATGCAGCAAAGGATGTCCCACTATTGGGAGTGGAAACGAGGACGTCATCACCGGTCCGTATTCTAAGAGATGAAAGCATGCAGTCTGAGGTTCCCGGATTATATCCTTGCGGAGAGGGTGCAGGTTATGCCGGAGGGATTACCTCGGCATCGGTAGACGGAATAAAGGTATTTGAGGCAATTGCCTCTGTATGGGGAATAAACTAGGGAGAATATCAAAAACAGGAAGGACGCTTACGTTTTGGTGCAGACAAATGATGGATGAGAGAAGCAGGTTGAAAAACAAAAAGAGAATTGTTGTTAAAGTGGGTTCTTCTACAATTACCCATGAAGAAACCGGGCACATTGATTTGATTAAGCTGGAAAAATTGGTACGTATTCTTACGGATTTGCACAATCAGGGAAAAGAAGTTGTTCTGGTGACTTCCGGTGCAGTTGCGGTCGGAAGAAAGGCAATGGGGCTTTCGGAACGCCCGAAAACGACTTCTCAAAAACAGGCTTGTGCAGCTATTGGTCAGGCAAGTCTTATGACTGTGTATCAGAAATTATTTTCTGAGTATCATCAGCCATGCGCGCAGCTTTTATTGACCAAAGTTACTGTGCTGAATGAAATTACCAGACAGAATGCATGCAATACCTTTGAGGAACTGTTTAAAATGGGCGTTATTCCGATTGTCAATGAAAATGATACGGTGGCAACGGATGAGCTGGAGGACTTGGAAATTGGGGATAATGATACGTTGTCAGCGCTGGTAACAGCAATGATTCACGGAGATTTGTTAATTTTACTTTCCGATATTGATGGTATGTATTCCGATGATCCGAAGAAAAATCCGGATGCGGAATTGTTTCATACGATTTCTGATTTGAGCGAATCCGTGCTTGGTATGGCGAAGGGAAGTTCCAGCTCTGTCGGAACAGGAGGTATGCAGACAAAGCTTTCTGCTGCAAGGATTGCTACAGAATCCGGAGCAGATATGATAATTGCAAATGGGGACCGTGTGGAGCATATCATGGAGATTATGGATGGAGAGCTTATTGGTACATTGTTTACTGCGCATCCGGTGAGGGAATTCCATCTGTTAGATTATATCAGACATTAGGCAGGGGAGGTATCTTTATGGAGATGAGAGAACTCGGAAAACGCGCAAAGGCAGCTGCAGGCCAGCTTGCCCTTCTTCCAGCGGCTACGAAAGAGAAAGTACTCAAAGCAGTTGCAGAGGGGCTTGTCAGGGAGACAGAGCGGATTCTTGCGGCAAATATACAGGATATGAACGCTGCAAAAGAAAACGGAATGTCAGAGGCACTGCTTGATCGTCTGCTGCTGAATGCAGAACGCATTAAGGGTATGGCAGACGGGTTATATAAAGTAGCCGATTTACAGGATCCTGTGGGTGAAGTTTTGTCTATGACAACCCGCCCAAATGGGCTGATGATTGGAAAAAAGAGAGTGCCGCTTGGTGTCATTGGTATGATTTATGAATCACGTCCCAATGTAACAGCAGATGCGTTCGGACTTTGTTTTAAAACCGGAAATGCTGTAATTTTAAAAGGTGGCAGCGATGCAATTCATTCGAATCTTGCTATTACAGAAGTTATCCGCGGAATTTTAGCATCTGAGGGTGTGACCAGAGATGCACTTCAGATGATAGAATCAACGGACCGTGAATGCGTAAAGGAACTGATGCGTATGAATGAGTACGTGGATGTATTGATTCCAAGAGGCGGAGCAGGACTGATTAAGAGCGTTGTGGAAAACAGTACAGTGCCGGTGATTGAAACAGGAACCGGTAATTGTCACATTTATGTAGATTCCGGGGCAGACTTAGATATGGCCCTTGATATCATTGATAATGCCAAAACACAGCGTCTTGGTGTATGCAATGCGGCAGAATCGTTAGTGGTGCATGAAAATGTGGCGGAAAAGTTTTTACCGTTATTGTATGAACGTCTGTCTGCAAAGCAGATTGTGATTCGTGCCGATGAACGTGCAAGAAAAATATGTCCGCAGATGGAAGCTGCAACGGAAGAGGATTTTTATAAGGAATATCTGGATCGGTTTATTTCGTTAAAAATTGTGGATTCCATTGATGAGGCAATTGCACATATTAATGAACACAATACCGGTCATTCGGAAGCTATTATTACTAAGAATTACGCACGTTCCATGCGCTTTTTAAATGAGGTGGATGCAGCGGCTGTCTATGTTAATGCATCAACCCGGTTTACCGATGGAGGAGAATTTGGGTTTGGTGCGGAAATTGGCATCAGTACACAGAAGCTTCACGCCAGAGGACCATTGGGACTTAAGGAACTTACAACAACAAAATATATTATATTTGGAAATGGACAGATTAGATAATTATGGGTAATTGGTTAGAACACGTAAAGACAATAAAAACAGAGCAGATCCCGGTAACGGAACCGGAGCGTCAGTATTATTTTATGGATATTCTGAAGTCTTGGATGGAGGAGCAGGTAGCAGAAAAAGGAAGAAAGCTTACGTATCATGTACAGACTTTCGGGTGTCAGATGAATGCAAAGGATTCAGAAAAGCTTGCAGGAATTCTGGAGACCATCGGGTATGTGGAGACAGATACCGAAAAAGCAGATTTTGTTATTTATAATACCTGTACGGTAAGAGAAAATGCAAATACAAGAGTTTACGGAAGAATCGGATATCTTGGAACTTTGAAACGTAAAAATCCGGATATGAAGATTGCAATGTGCGGCTGTATGATGCAGGAAGCGCATGTTGTGGAAAAAATCCGTAAGAGCTACCGGTTT
>CAZIQL010000086.1:0-7803 GCA_964541485.1 uncultured Lachnospiraceae bacterium | reverse complement strand
CAATGAGATGGGTCTGCATAAATTGCGCCTCTGTTACACCTGCCTTTTTGGGCAGGCGTTCTTGAGACTACATTCCGTACAGAGACAGAAACAGACCTTTTCGGTGAGCAGGCAGTGCTTTGCGGTGGTGTTTGTGCCCTGATGCAGGCCGGCTTTGAAACTTTAGTGGAAGCAGGCTATGATGAGAGAAACGCTTACTTTGAATGTATCCATGAAATGAAGTTAATCGTTGACCTCATTTACCAGTCCGGTTTTGCAGGTATGAGATATTCTATCTCTAACACAGCAGAATACGGTGACTACATAACAGGTCCGAAGATTATCACAGAAGACACAAAGAAGGCTATGAAGAAGGTTCTTTCCGACATTCAGGACGGAAGCTTTGCAAAGGAATTCTTACTTGATATGTCCGGCGCAGGCCGCCAGGTTCACTTTAAGGCTATGAGAAAGCTTGCAGCTGAGCATCCATCCGAGAAGGTGGGCGAAGAAATCCGTGCTCTTTACAGCTGGAACAATGAAGAGGATAAGTTTATTAATAACTAATTGGTAAATGGGAGAATAATCATATAGGAAAAGAGCAGGCCGTAAGACCTGCTCTTTTATTGCAACTAATTTGCTGTTACCCTTTCTGCAAGGAGATTTCTGGTGGAAGAGCAAGGAAGCTGATTGATAATCGTATAGGATTCATCTGCCTTAGTCTCAAAACGAATACGATTTTCCTTTACGATTGAGTAGTTGACCGGATTGCCGTAGGCATCGGTAACAGTGACATTGGCACTAAAATCAAACTGTATGGTGCAGGTGCCGCCACTTTTTGATAGAATCATAATTTCACGGATAGCCTTGTCCTTCCAGATCGCGTCAATTTCAAAATTGCCACGTGCTACCAGTCCACGGAAGCCTCCGTCTGTCCATGCATCCGGGAGGGCAGGAAGCAGATTGATATAGCCCATGTTGCTCTGCATCAGTGCTTCGGTCACACCTGCGGTGTAGCCGAAGTTGCCGTCAATCTGGAATGGTGGGTGGGTATCCCAAAGGTTTGTTAAAATGCCGGTATCAAATAAAAGACCGATAAGCTCGTATACTTTTTTGCCATTGCCGAGTCTTGCCCAGGTGTTGATACGCTGTCCCATTGCCCAACCGGTGGACGCATCGGTACGGTTTTGCATGGAGATGAGAGCGGCATCAAACCATTCCGGTGTTTCTTTGGAAATCAAATCACCTGGATAGAGTCCTAAAAGGTGAGAAATATGACGATGGTTGTAGTTTTCGGCATTGGTAATACTGCCAAGATAGGTTTCGTGATACCACTCCTTAATCTGTCCATCGGTGCCGATTTCGATAGGAGCTTTTAAGTTTGCGAGAATGGTTTTCCATTCCTTGATGAGAGCTTTGTCTTCGCCAATGATTTCAGCGGCAGTGATGGTATCGGTAAAAAGCTGCCATACGAGGGTCTGTTCGTAGGTGTTACCGTTGGTCCTAGGTCCCTGTTCCGGAGAATAGGAAGGCGTAGAAATCAGTTTGCCGTTTTTGCCCTCCACTAAAATCTGTCGATAGAAGATGGCCTGTTCCTTCATAATCGGATAAATCTGTTCTTTTAAAACTGTCTCATCCAGTGTGTATTCATAGTATTCCCAAACATTTTGTATAATCCACGGAACGGCTGCCGGAGACCAGCCCCAGTCAAAGCTCCAGCCCGGGCAGGTCCAGCCGAATGGCGTAGTCTGCGTGTTGGCTGTAAAGCCGTTTTCCGGATTTTCTTTATCGGAAATAACACCAAAATAAATTGCTGCAGTAACACGGCCCGGTCTACGCAAGCCTTCTACGTAGTCGATGAGCGGCAGGGCGCATTCTGTCAGGTTTGTGCTGTAAACGTGCCAGTAGTTCATCTGCAGGTTTACATTAATGTGGTAGTCAGAGTTCCATGCATTTCCGTTCATACCTACCCAGAGACCCTGCAGGTTTGCAGGAAGTGTTTCGCCTCTGGAAGAGGAAACAAGAAGATATCTGCCGTATTGATATAATAAAGACTCAAGGTAGGCGCGTTCTTCCTGCGAAAGTTCGTTATTTTTGTACGCTGCCAATAAGTCAAAGGTGGTCAGTTCGGATTCTGTCTGTCCAAGGTCGACCTCGGCGCGGTCCATTATCTCCCATACATCAGCAACGTGGTAAGTGCGGAGAGCTTCATAGCTCTTTTTTGCAGCGGTTTCTACTACTTTGCGGACGCGGGCTCTTAAGTCATCCATGCTTTCATCTGTGCGGTAGTCAGGATAGATGTTCTTGTAATCGGTTCCCATGCTGAGGATGATAACCACTTCCTTTGCTCTGTTGATGGCGAGTTTTGTGCCATCCTGTGGTGCAACGCTGCCGGCTTCATCTGTAGTGACCGAGAGAAAAGAGCAGTATTTTAATTGGTTGTCATCTAGTGTTCCGTAAAAGTCGATACGGTTGTTTTCTGCAAGGATGGTAGTCCGGCGGGTGGCCGGTTCGGTGTTTTCAGGCTCTAATGAAAGAACAAAATCAAGTGTGTCAGTGCCCTTTGCAGTCAATCGGATGACCATAACATCATCTGGATAGCTGGTGAAGATTTCACGCTCATAGTGAGTGTTGTTTTTGTCGTAAACGACAGTGGCAATTCCTGTCTTGATATTCAAATCACGGCTGTAATTGGAAACTTCCTTGGAACTTACTTTGCCAAAATCCATGTATAGGTTTCCAAACAGCTGATAACCGCCGTAACCGTCCCGGGTTCCGACCAGTTTTTCACAGAGTGCCTGCCCTGCCACCGTATCATCTGCTAAGAACAGACGCTGAACCTTGGCAAGTGTTTCACCGTAATTTCCGTATTCTGGCAAGTTGCCGCCGTTGTAGTCCGGGCGGCTGTCGCTTGGACCACCGGTCCAAAAGGATTTTTCGTTTAATGTAATTCGTTCTATGTCATATCGACCGAAGATGTTCCCTCCGATATGACTGTTTCCAATCGGAAGGGTACGTTTTTCCCATTCGGCATATGTATTTTTTGCTGGTTCATCAAACCAAAGTCTGTAAGTGATACCTGTTTCAAGCGGAAGACAGGTATTCGGTTTTGTTTTTTCGCTTCTCATGAGAGCCTCCTTTTACTATATTATAACATTTTGACTAAGTTATTTCTATTATTTCATGAGCAATATTCGGAATCTTATTATATTTGCGGCAAAGAGGGGAGTCGAACCTTGAATTTTCCCTATAAAGGGAGTATACTGTTAAGAGCATTTGTAAGAAATCTGTCGATGGGACAGTAGAAAGAGGATTGTAATGAGTGATGAAGTAAGATATGAGCAGGAAGGTTCCTGTTCGGGAAATTGTTCCGGTTGCGGCAGCAGTTGCGGTTCCAGAAAGCCGGATAAGAGTGATTTTTTGGAGCCGATGAACGAATACAGTAACGTAAAGAGAGTCATCGGTGTTGTCAGCGGTAAAGGTGGCGTAGGTAAGTCCTTTGTGACTTCTTATCTTTCTGTACTGATGAACCGTAAGGGTTATAAGACAGCAATCTTAGATGCGGATGTAACAGGTCCATCCATTCCGAAGGCATTCGGTGTGAAGGGTATGGTACAGGCAAATGAGCTCGGAATTATTCCGGCAACTTCAAAGAAAGATGTTTCCATGATTTCGGTGAATTTGCTGTTAGAGAACGAAGAGACTCCGGTGGTTTGGAGAGGCCCGGTGATTGCCGGTACCGTAAAGCAGTTCTGGTCTCAGGTGCTTTGGGGTGAGGTGGACTACATGTTTGTGGATATGCCTCCTGGAACCGGCGACGTACCTCTGACCGTTTTCCAGTCTCTGCCGTTAGATGGTATCATCATTGTAACCAGCCCTCAGGAACTGGTTTCCATGATTGTGTCTAAGGCAGTGAACATGGCAAATGCGATGGATGTTCCGGTCCTTGGTCTTGTAGAAAATTACAGCTACATTCAGTGCGGTAACTGTGGTGAAAAGATTTCTGTGTTCGGTAAGAGCCACGTGGATGAGATTTCTGCGAGATTCCATCTTCCTGTTCTTGCAAAGCTTCCGCTGGATGCAAGCATTGCAGAAGCAATTGATGCAGGAAACGTAGAAGGCATCACCGACGACTGGATGAATACAGCGGCAGATATTTTGGAAGAAGCACTTCCGGTAAAGAAGGATGACCGTGCTACAGGAGCACGCGGTGCGCAGGGTGGCGTGTATAAGATTGCAGTAGCAACGGATGAAAACAAGAACGTATTCGGACATTTCGGAAGCTGTAAGACATTTACCGTTTATTCCATGGAAAATGGTAAGCTGATTGGAAAGAGTGAGCTTTACAATGATGGCTGTGGTCATGCAGAGACAGCAGCAACCCTGATTGCAGCAGGCATAGATGTGGTTATCTGCGGTGGTATTGGCGGTCCTGCTATGGCAGCTCTCATGGAGCATGGCATCATGGTAGTACCTGGCGTGCAGGGGGATATTGATGTGGCTGTGAGCAGCTTATTGGATGGTAGTCTCAATGCCGGAAATGAACCAACCTGTTCTTCCCATAATCAGGAGGAGAGTGAAGGCTGTGGCTGCGGCTGCGACGGTCCTGATGAAGAAGGCGGCTGTGGCTGTGGCGGATGCTGTCACTAAGATTAAGAATGAGGGCCTGTCCGGAGGGGAATTCCGGGCAGGCTTTTCTGAATTAAAACACATGAGAGTCAGTTGATGCCGCAATTCTTTTGTGGCTGTCGGCAGTGTTGCTAAGAAAGAGTAAAATTTTAGGAGGGTGTGTGACTTATGGTGAAAGTATTAGAAAACGAGAGATTGTTAATTGAGGTAGAAGCGCGCGGAAGTCAGCTGGTGCGTGTGTTTGATAAGAGGAATCAAAGAGAGGTTTTGTGGAATGCCGATCCGGCATTCTGGCCGAAGCATTCTCCTCTTTTATTCCCAATGATAGGAGCTTCCTATCATAAGAAGTACCGTGTGAATGGTGTGGAATATGATATGCCGAATCATGGTTTTGCGTGGACATCAGAGTTTGCGTTTGTGGAGCAGGAGTGGGAAGATAGTCCGGTAGACAGAAGCGGCAAAAGCGCATCAGGTAAGTTTGAGTTAGATGATAGCAGGGCAGAAAAAATCACCGCGGTTTTGAAAAGCTCGGAAGAATCCAAAGAGAAGTATCCATATGATTTTGAACTGACTGTAATGCATGAGTTGTCCGGGAACAGGATCAGGGTTTCCTGGCTAGTGAAGAATACAGGAGAATCCGACATGCTCTATAGCATAGGGGCACATCCTGCTTTCATGATGCCGGACGGAAGGAAGACAAGTGATATGTATCTTGCTTTTCCGGGGAAGAAAGAGACTTGTGGGCAGGGGATGAGTGAAGGGAAGACTCTGCCGTTTTACAGGATCGATTCCGGCAGTGGATGTGCGCTTTGTGAAGATGTAAAAGAACTTGCTTTGGACGAAGATGCCTGTGTGAAGATTACGGAAGATTTCTGGAATGAGGATGTGTACATTTTTGATCACCAGGATTTGTCGGAGGTTTCTTTGTGTCATGGAGACAAGACTCCTTATGTGACGATATATAGCGAGGGATTTCCTTTCTTTGGCGTTTGGACAAAACCGGGCGCACCGTTTGTCTGTCTGGAGCCGTGGCAGGGACGTTGTGACCGTCATGGATATACCGGAGAGTTAAAGGATAAGGATGGCATCCGGGTGCTTGCGGCAGGTGAAAGTGAGGAGTTTTGCTATGAAATTGAAGTGGTGTAAGAGTTCAAGGGAAACACTATGCGTTTTAGGAAAGGAATTTGTATCTATACAGAATAATTTGCGCTGGGGATACAAATAGGACATGTTTCAAGTCGTCTTGTGAGCAGAAAGTATCTATAGGAAAATAAAATGGTCGGAGATACGCAGAAATAGCAAATGGCGTATCTCCGATAACTTTTTTTAGGCATAGATACATATAATGCTAAATTAGATACAAAAATCGAAAAAACAGACGGAAAAAGTATCTGATGATAAAAAAAATACGTATAGATATTTTATAAAGAGAAGAAATGTCTTTCTTTGCTTATTTGAAATAGTAATGGATGAGTTGTAATATCATTTCAGGACTTAATGGTGTGGTTTTTGTTTCATAAGTCGTAATTAAATTGATAGATGGTATGATTCCATGCAAAGCATAGAATTGGAGTTTAGAACAGGTATTGTTTATGTACAGTTCCTCATCCATTAGACCAAAATGTTCCCAATAATAGAAATCCCCAGTTTTAGGATGGCGGATTGTAAAGTCTGGATAGAAAATGACATCATCAAGTGGAAGGGCGCATTCGTAACGAAAGGGGATTTTATTAATATATAAGAAAGTATCAATCATTGCCTCAGATTTGGAACGGACGCAATGTCCGGAACTGCTTTTGTGGATGAGTCGTTCCGGGTGTTTTGGATTTTGTGTATAGGGTGAATCAAGCCATTGCTGTAGTTCAGCTGATTTTGGAATGAAGTGAGGACTCAGCAAATGTTGAAATTCGGCATCACTTAGTAAAGCGTGTGTTGATTCTATATTGTTGGAATGATGTCTGAGATAAAAATCTATGGCCTTTTGCTCTTGCTTGGCATTGCTTAGAGTGTTGGAAAGATATTTTTTTAGTGCAAGCTTTTCAGCGAGAACCCGTTGCTTTTTCGGAATGTATGTTTTTTGATGACCATCGCTGTGATACCATTTTGCGTCTTTTGGACCATGGGAAATTACAAGTTTCCCTTCTGGCAGTTCATCTATCTTTTTTTCGAGTTCTTTGATCTGTGCTGTCAGCTTTGTATGTTCTGCTACTATTCGTTCGTAAAGCGTAATAATACCTCCTTGTGATTCAAATAATTATGTGCTCGTAATTAGACAATAAAATAACTCTTAATAAATCAGTGGGAAGAGCGGGAAATCGGGGAAAGGGGAATGGTAAAACCGATAAAAGAAATCACCTAATTTATGAAATAGAGTTGTCTATATTTATATCACAAAAGAAGGGAAATGTAAAGGTGATTTCATCTTGACAAACGAAGCGTTACCGACTAAAATAGGCTTTAGTTTTATAATTCAAGGCAATGATTGGAAGTAGTAAGAATGGGAAGCTTTTCAGAGAGTCTGCGGCTGGTGTGAGCAGACAGGGGAACATTCCGAACTCATCCGATGGCTCCGGGGCAGAAGAAAGAACGAAAAGTGCGGCATAGTGTGCCGGTCGGGAATGTTAGAAGAAACTTCTTTTGTGTAGGTTCCGGCGGGATTTCCCGTTACAGAAAATTTGAGGTGCCCGGGTGACCGGGAAACAGAGTGGTACCGCGGTAAATATAGCCGTCTCTGGTTGATGAGAGTCAGCCTGAGGCGGCTTTCGTTATTTTGCGCAGCTTGCAAAGAGGAAGATGCCGCATGGCGGCATCTTCGTGCGCAAAGATTGTACTTTTTGTACAATCCCATTAGAAAAATGAAAGGGAGAGGATTAACAATGGCAAACTACTACAATCCAAATGAAATTGAAAAGAAGTGGCAGAAGTATTGGGAAGAGAATGAAACCTTCAAGACAGATGTGTGGGATTTTTCTAAGCCAAAGTACTATGCACTTGACATGTTCCCATACCCATCCGGCGTTGGCTTACATGCAGGTCATCCGGAAGGCTATACAGCAACGGATATCATGTCCAGAATGAAGAGAATGCAGGGCTATAATGTATTGCATCCAATGGGCTATGACTCCTTTGGTCTGCCGGCAGAACAGTATGCGGTAAGCACCGGAAATCATCCAAACGGCTTTACACAGGAGAATATTA
>CAZIQL010000085.1:0-7811 GCA_964541485.1 uncultured Lachnospiraceae bacterium | reverse complement strand
CGAAGAGGTTTCAAAGACGGGATTCCGGACAGAGGAATAACGGATGTTGGCGGCGGAAAGACAATGTTTTTGTCACACGAACAAGCAATTTGGCATATTATACAAAACGGACAACAGATTAACGCTTTAATATGACAAAGTGTACAAAATTGCAAAATCAAATTGGAAAACAGTTGATTTTTAAAACGAAAAAGAGTAATATATCACAAAGACAAATGTACGTCTGAGGAGAACACGACAAAGAAGGAAGTGTCCGGAGAAAGGGCAAGTTTCTTCGGAAAACTAGGAGGAAATTAGAATGGCTAAGTTAAAAGTAGGTATTTTGGGAGCAACCGGAATGGTTGGACAGAGATTTATTTCTTTACTGGAGGATCACCCGTGGTTTGAGGTAACCACTGTGGCAGCGAGCCCTCGTAGTGCAGGAAAGACATATGAAGAGGCAGTAGGCGGACGTTGGAAAATGACCACTCCGATGCCGGAAGCAGTAAAGAACTTAGTTGTTCTGAATGTAAATGAAGTAGAAAAGGTAGCTTCCCAGGTGGATTTCGTATTCAGTGCCGTTGATATGACAAAGGAAGAAATCAAGGCAATTGAGGAAGCGTATGCAAAGACAGAGACACCGGTGGTGTCCAACAACAGCGCACACCGCTGGACACCGGACGTTCCGATGGTAGTGCCGGAATTAAATCCGGAGCATCTGGATGTCATCGAATTCCAGAAAAAGCGTCTCGGAACCAAGAGAGGTTTCGTTATTGTTAAGCCAAACTGCTCGATTCAGAGCTACACACCAATGCTTCATGCATTGAAGGAATTTGAGCCGACTGTGGTTGTGGCTACCACATATCAGGCAATTTCCGGTGCGGGCAAGACATTTGCAGAGTGGCCTGAAATGGTGGATAACGTAATTCCATACATTGGTGGCGAGGAAGAAAAGAGTGAGCAGGAACCGCTCCGTATCTGGGGTAAGGTAGAAGAAGGTGTGATAAAGAAGGCAGAAGGCCCAGTCATCACAACACAGTGTATCCGTGTGCCGGTAACCGATGGTCATACCGCAGCAGTATTCGTTTCCTTTAAGACAAAGCCAACGAAGGAACAGATTTTAAAGGCTTGGAAGGAATTTAAGGGTCTTCCTCAGGAATTAAAGCTTCCTAGTGCTCCGGAGCAGTTCATTACATATTTTGAAGAAGATAACCGCCCACAGGCAAAGCTTGACCGTGACAAGGAGAAGGGCATGGGTGTATTTGCAGGACGTCTCCGCGAGGACACGGTTTATGACTATAAGTTTGTAGGGCTTTCCCACAACACAAAGCGTGGTGCCGCAGGTGGTGCCGTGTTGAGTGCGGAGCTGTTATACGCAAAGGGATATATTACAGCGAAGTAATAAATCACAATCCGGACTTATTTAAATTGAGGTATTCGCTGTAGTTGAATGAAAATATGACAAAGTTAAAACAGAATTTAACATCAAAAATGTCGAAAAGTGGCGTAAACAGAGCGGTCTACTAAGGTAGAAGAAAGCTTCTAAAACAAGTTTCTTATATAGGAAAGGAGAGATTTTGTATGAGATACGAGATTAAGGGCGAATCCCTTCCGGTAGCAATCTGTTATCTGGAGGCAGGAGAAAAGATGATTACGGAGAATGGCTCGATGAGCTTTATGTCTCCAAACATGCAGATGGAAACTGCAGCAGGTGGTTTTGGTAAGGCACTGGGCAGGATGTTTTCCGGCGAATCTATTTTCCAGAATACCTATACTGCACAGGGTGGTCAGGGAATGATTGCGTTTGCGTCCAGTTTCCCGGGTTCCATTGTTGCAATTGATATCGCACCGGGTAGGGAAAAGATTGTGCAGAAGTCCGCGTTTCTGGCAGCAGAGGCAGGCGTAGCGCTGAGTGTACATATTCAGAAGAGATTTGGCGCAGGCTTCTTTGGCGGTGAGGGCTTTATTATGCAGAAGCTTTCCGGTAACGGCACGGCGTTTATTGAAGTGGACGGTTCTCTTCTGGAGTATGACCTGGCAGCAGGACAGAAGATGATTATCGATACCGGTTATCTGGCAGCAATGGATGCGTCCTGTACCATGGATATTCAGCAGGTGCCGGGCCTTAAGAACAAGTTCCTTGGCGGCGAAGGCTTATTTAATACCGTGGTTTCCGGACCGGGTAAGATTTGGATCCAGACGATGCCGATTTATAAGGTGGCAGGTGCGCTGATGCCGTATATGCCGACGAGCAGTAATTAGGAAGATAAAAAGCAGAGGTTGACAGACCATCAGATGATTGATGTACTATCAATTGATAGTGAATCGATTGTCTGATGGTTCTTTTTTTCTGGAGGTGAGTATAATAAAGTTAAGTGTAAAATCCAAAGAAAGCGAAATTAAAGTTTTTTTAGAGGAGTTAAGAACTATTCTTTGCGATTTAAGATTTGACGCGGAAAAAGACTTGACTATTATTATTTCCGGAAAGGCGAAAGGAAAAGAGCGTTATTCCACATGATATACATTAATTGATCTGGAATACGATGCTTATGATGTCGTTGGATGTTTAAAAGAACTGACTGTTAGCGAATATTCAGAGACGTTGGTTGATAAAGATGGTGTGAATCCACCGCTGTTGTACGTTTTTGGAAAAGAAATCAATGAAAAACAGGTTTATATTAAGTTAAAGATAAAAGGTGATGGTGACAGACATGTGTTATGCGTATCATTTCATTATGCAGAAGAAAAAATGAAACTGCCGTATGCATAGCTGAGAGGAGAGGTAGTATGGAGAAGACGACTTTAATTCGTAAGGTTCATATGGAGTGTCCGTTATGTGACAAGGTTCATGAGATTGAGGAAAGAAAACGTATTGCAACCACAATTGTTAAGGAAGAAGAAGTTTCCTACGAAGAGAACTTTTATTTTTGTGTAAATTCACCCGAGGATGAAAATGAGTTTGAAACAGGGGCAATGATGAATAAAAATCTTTTGAATGCCCGTAATTCGTACCGAGTAAAGATGGATCTGCTTACATCGGATAACATTATCGAGATTAGAGAGAACTATGGACTGTCGCAGGTGGATTTGGCAAGATTGCTTGGCTGGGGAGAGGCTACCATTTCCAGGTATGAAAGCAAGGCAATCCAGGATGAGGCGTATGATACGATGCTTCGTCTGATTAAGGACAATCCGTTACAGGCGCTGGAGTTTTTGAAGAAAAATTCGGATAAATTTTCACCGGTGAAATATCAGGAAATTAAAGAAAAAATCATGGAGAAGATGGATGCCTATGGCATGGAGTTTTTGAGCCGTCAGCCATTAGAGGGGGCATACGCAGAGTTCGATGAACCGTCAGAGTCCAACGGTTATACGTTGCTTAATATTGATAAGATAGAGGCGATGACATCTTATTTGGCAGAGCAAATGACAAACTTCTATAAGGCAAAAGAAATCGTTGACTGTATGCATGAAGAGAGGGCGTATAAGGAAACCGGAAACGGACAGATTATTCCTTTTTCGTTAGCAAAAGAGATTCGTGAATTTGTGTAAAAGAAGACCGCTCAGTCAGGTTTTTGTCCTTGATATGCTCCCCTGAATGAGCGGTCTTTCTTTTTAATTATTCTTCTTGAGCGGTATAAACCGATATGGTTTTGTTCTCTAAATCATAGGAAACCCGGATGTTGCTGTTAAACAGGGTACGTGTATTGATGTTGGCAACACCATAGTCTGCCACGGTTCCCTGAGAAAGCATGTCTACGAGATCGAAATTGGCAGAACCATGACTTGTGATGGCAAAGCCGCCCTCAGGAACAACAATCTCAAACAGGGTGTATCCAAAGCCGCCGGAGGACCAGTCATTCGCATAGCCATCTAAAGTTACGATGGCAGGATTGGTCTGATAATCGGAATAGTACGGGTGCGCGTAATAGCTCTTGCTATTCGGTCCGCCGTATCCGCTTAACGGCCAAAGCACGGCGTAGGCGATTCGGCCTTCGCTGTCAACGACAACATAATACCGCCAGTTGTTTCCGAGCCAGCCGCCCTCTCCGGTGGAGGCATCGGTAACGTATTTTAGCTTCGTGCCGGCTTTCGTCCATAAGGCAATGGCATCTGCCCCGGCATCGCTATCAACCGTCTTGACTTTTAAGTTTGTAGGTGCGTCCGGGTCGGCCTCTACGTCCTGTGTTTCGATATTCAGTATGTTCGTTGCCGGATCGTATGTAAATGTGCAGGTATTCATGGTGGAACCGCTGTAAATAAAGGTTTTGCCGTCGGAGCTGTAAAAACCGCTCTTTCCGGTAGAATCGGCGGTTGTGCTGAAATCTCCGGTAATCTGTGTGTTTTCGGTAGTAAGTCTTATACCGTTATAGGAAAATACAATGTTGTTTCCGTAATTAAAGTTGCAGGACACCGTGTGGGTGCCGCTTGCATCGTCATATTTTGCAGTGGAATCAAAGGTGCCGCTGTAGGCAAGACCAAGCGTATTGCCGTCTTCTACACAGATATTGGTAGTGAAATCAAAATTTTCATCAAAGCAATAGATGTAGGACTTACGCGGCATGTCGTTGTTTTCAAACAAGGTGGAAAAGCCCGTTTGCGGGCCGAAGCCTAACACGATGTCATCCATCTTAACCTGGAAATCAAGGGTATGGGCGTGTCCGCAGAAAAATGCGACGGTGCTTTCTTTTTCCTTCATTGCAGAGAAGAAGCCGGTGTTTTCATTGGTAGGACCGCCGGATTTGATTCCTGCGATGGAAACAGGGTCCAGTTTCTGTTCGATGATAAAGCTTGCTCCGTTACCTAAGCGCGCTGATTTGAATGCCTCGAAATACTCCGGAAGCTGGATGTGGGCAAATACAACGGATGGCATAACACCCTCACCGGTATAAAGCGCGTTTAATTTATCAATCTCGTTTTTGTACCACTGAATCTGTCCTTCGGTGATGGACTCGTAAGAGCTGATGGCACCGTTATAAGTGCCGCTGTCCATAAGAAGGATGGCGCCGACCAGCTTTGTGCCGTCACTGTTTAACACGGAGATAGAGAAATTTCCGTAGCGGTTTTCGGAAGCTTCCACGTAGCCGCTGTCATAAAGCAGATACTTTGCATCGCAAGTAGACAGATACGTGGACAGGGATGCTTTGTTGTAGCCCACAGTGGTGCCTTCTGCATCGTGGTTGCCGAACACAAAGGTCCAAGGGATTTGGTAGCTTTCCATAAGAGCCACAAATTCCTTTAACCCGGTAAGGCCCGTTGACATGATATTGTCACCGGAACACACAATCAGGTCAGGCTTTTCGGTGTCTACAATATACTGCATATAGGCTTTCGTTCTTTCCTCACGGTTGTTGTGGTAGCTGCTGCCTTCTTTGCCAAAATGCAAGTCCGCAAACTGGGCAATCCGGATTGGCCGGTCGGAAGGCATATATACTGCCAGCCCGTTTTCTACTTTTATGGTGTCTGCTGAAACAGGATTTTCCGTTTCGGAATTTTTATCTGAATTTTGGTTGGTTTTGCCGGCCGAAGAATGACCTCCGCAACCCGCCAATAAAAACGGTGCGGTTAAGGAAACCAGACAGGCTAATACCATAAGGTGTCTTTTTTTCATGTGTATCCCCCTTTGTCATTACAAAAGATTTATAAGTTTATTATAGGGAGAAGGGGGAATTTTTGTCAATGCGGATCATATTCTAATTTTATACCACAAGTATAATTTACAAACTCAACTTTTCGTGCTATGATGACGATGTAAATGAGAGAAAAGCGGAACGACACAGGTTCCGGAAAGGAAAAAAGACATGACTACAATGAATCGTTTGTATTGCCTCTATAGTGAAAGCTACAGGAAAGCACTTCTCGACGAACGCGAGCAGGGCTTATGTTTCATGCGCTCATCTATAGATAAGCATAAACGAGGAAATTGTGTTTTTGGTACCGGACTGCGGCAATAGCGTAGCACGGACAAGGATAAACATGTTTTTAGCGTACCGCTTACCTTGATGATGGGTAGGCGGTTTTTTATTTTGCACAGGAGCCAATGTAATAAAAGAAAGGAAAGAACACTATGTTAGAGATTAAGGGAAAAGTGAATACGGCCATTTGCTATGCGACCGTAATCGAAGAGGAAGCAATCGAGCAGATCCGCAGAATGTGCGATTACGAGTTTACTGCCGGTTCCAAGGTCAGAATTATGCCGGACGTTCACGCCGGTAAGGGCTGCACCATCGGAACAACCATGACGGTCATCGATAAGGCAGTTCCGAATGTAGTGGGCGTGGATATCGGATGCGGTATGTATACAGTAAATCTGGGTAATATCGAGATAGATTTTGAGAAGCTGGATGAGGCCTGCCATTTTGTTCCTTCGGGGAAGAATGTATGGGAGGGCAGACAGGAGCGTTTTGACCTGCAAAGCTTACGTTGTTTCAGGGAACTGAAGGATAGCAAGAGATTAGAGAGAAGCTTAGGTACCCTGGGTGGCGGAAACCACTTCATCGAGGTGGATAAGGCTGCAGACGGTACAAAGTATCTTGTCATTCATACCGGAAGCCGTAACCTTGGCAAACAGGTGGCAGAGATTTATCAGAGACTTGCGGTAGAGTTAAACCGCGGCATGGAGGACTACTTTAAGCAGAGAGATGAAATTATCCGCACCCTAAAGGCACAGGGCAGACGTGGCGAAATCCAGGCGGCATTAAAAGAGATTGCTTGGAAAAAGGCAAACGGACCGACATCGATTCCGGAGGATTTGTGCTTCCTCTATGGCAAGTATTTTGAAGATTACCTGGCAGACGTAGAAATCTGTCAGCAGTATGCAAAGAGGAACCGTGAGCTGCTTGCGGAAATTATTCTGGGCAGATGTGGCTTAACAGCGGCAGACGCATTTCATACCATTCATAATTATATTGATACAGGTGAAATGATACTAAGGAAGGGCGCAATTGCGGCCCATGAAGGAGAAAAAGTGCTGATTCCAATTAATATGAGGGATGGAAGCGTACTGGCTGTTGGTAAGGGAAATCCGGAATGGAACTATTCTGCGCCTCATGGTGCCGGAAGAGTGTTGTCCAGAGCGGGAGCCCGTGAGAAGCTTACACTCGAAGAGTACAAAAAGGAGATGGAGGGAATTTATACCACCTCTGTCAATGAGGATACATTGGACGAAGCTCCGATGGCTTACAAGTCCCTGAGCGACATCATCGATGTCATTGGGGAGACCGTAGAAGTAATCGAAGTATTAAAACCTATTTATAATTTTAAGGCAAACTGAGCCTTGCCCGGTCGCATAAACTTTATGGTCTGTGGGAAGTTTACTTACCGAAAGACCATAAAGTTTATGCGGACGGATTTGGCGAAGCCACATAATCGAGATGAAGCGAAGCGGAATCGAGATTATAGCAAGGCTCTTCCTTGCGTGGCTCCTCCTTGCAAGGCTCCGGCCGGGAAGGAGGAAGTCATGGCTATTCCAACCATAGACATGGTAAGAACTGGCCAGAATATCAATAGATTAAGAAAGCTGGCAGGTGTATCTGTGAAGGATTTGCAGGATGTATTTGGCTTTGCAACACCGCAGGCAATTTACAAGTGGCAGCACGGAACAGCATTGCCGACCATTGACAACTTGGTAGTGTTGGCATCTGTGTTGGGCGTCAGAATCGATGATATTTTGGTTATGACAGGTGCGCAGATTTCTATGTCTGCATGAAAAAATGAATAATGCGAGTCAGTGATGGCTCGCATAACAGGCTCCATTAACTCAATGGTAGAGTAACCGGCTTTTAACCGGTAGGTTGTGGGTTCGAATCTCATGTGGAGCATATGGCCCCTTA
>CAZIQL010000084.1:0-8382 GCA_964541485.1 uncultured Lachnospiraceae bacterium | reverse complement strand
ATTTTCTTCATCGCCTTAATCTGTGCAGAACCACCAACTCGGGATACGGAAAGACCCGCATTTACCGCCGGACGGAAACCGGAGTTAAACATTTCTGTTTCCAGGTAAATCTGTCCGTCTGTAATGGAAATTACGTTGGTAGGAATATAGGCAGATACGTCACCCGCCTGTGTCTCGATAATCGGAAGCGCTGTCAGAGAACCGCCGCCAAGTGCGTCAGAAAGTCTTGCCGCACGCTCCAGGAGTCTCGAGTGCAGGTAGAATACGTCACCCGGGAACGCTTCACGTCCCGGTGGTCTCTTAAGTAACAAGGACAGGGTACGGTAAGCTGCTGCATGCTTACTTAAGTCATCATATACAATTAAAACGTCCTGTCCTGCTTCCATCCACTCTTCACCCATCGCACATCCGGAGTACGGAGCGATGTACTGGAGCGGTGCAAGCTCACTTGCGGTCGCTGCAACGATAGTAGTGTAATCCATCGCACCGTGCTCTTCGAGTGTTCCTACGATAGAAGCAACCGTCGAAGCCTTCTGACCGATGGCTACATAAATACATTTAACATTCTGGCCCTTCTGATTGATAATCGTATCAATCGCAATGGCTGTCTTACCGGTCTGTCTGTCACCGATAATTAACTCACGCTGTCCACGTCCGATCGGCACCATGGAGTCAATCGCCTTGATACCTGTCTGAAGTGGTGTGTTAACGGATTTTCTTGCAATAACGCCGGATGCTACTCGCTCAATCTGGCGGAATTTATTTGTCTCTACCGGGCCCTTGCCGTCAATCGGCTGTCCGAGAGCATTTACTACACGTCCGAGTAAGGCATCGCCTACCGGAACCTCAACAACTCGCCCTGTCGTTTTTACTGTGTCACCTTCACTGATGGAAGAAGTATCACCAAGCAAAACGGCACCTACGTTATCTTCTTCCAGATTCAGTACCATGCCGTACACTTCACCCGGAAATTCGAGCAGCTCACCCTGCATCGCCTTCTCCAGACCATGAATACGTGCAATACCATCTGCCACCTGGATTACGGTACCAACATCAGACACTTCTAATTTTGTACTGTAATTTTTAATCTGTTCTTTGATTACCGAACTGATCTCTTCAGGTCTTAAATTCAAGATATAAGCACCTTCCTTCTATTTTTAGTATCCATCCCTAATTCAGGGAAATCTTTTTTAAATTGCGAGCCATCCAATCAAGCTTTGAACGAATACTGGAATCCACCACACGGTCACCAATACGAATCATCATTCCGCCAATTAAGGAAGGATCCACGTTGTATTCCATTTCAAACTGCTCAAATTCTGTCTGCTCCAACAGTTTTTGTTCCACCTTTGCCTTCTGCCCTGCGGAAAGTTCCACGGCAGAGGTCACCAGCGCAACTCCGATTTTCTTATACTCACGAACCTTTGCCTGAAAGAGCTTTAAGATACTCTCTATCTCAGAACCTCTGTCCTTCTCTACGATAATCACAAGGAATCCCACAATGTCGTCCGAAAAACGTTCCTTGAAGATATTTTCCACAACACTGATTTTCTCTTCCTTGGAAATCTTCGGATGAGAAAGCAGTTTCGTCAGTTCCGGATTCGCGGCAAACGTTTCTGAAAGCAGTGTCACCTGCTCAGCCATAGAGTCCAGCTCATTTTTTTCAACTGCAAGTTCAAACAGAGCCTCGCCATAGGTCTTTGAAATTAACTTTGCCATGTATCCTCACCCATTTCATTCAATGCTTCGTCAATCAACTTTGCCTGAGTTTCGTCATCCAGTGAAGCAGCCACAAACCTGCCTGCCATCTCTCTGGCAACTCCGATCATTTCCTGCTTAACCTCGTCTTTGACCTTACTCTTTTCCAGTTCAATTTCTCTTTCTGCACGTTCCATGACTCTGGCAGCTTCTTCCTTTGCTTCTGCGATGATTTCATTTTCTCTGGCAAGAGCTTTCTTTCTGCCTTCCGATAAAATCGCATCTACATCCTTATCTGCCGCTGCAAGCTTTGCATCATATTCTGCCTTCATCCGCTTTGCATCTGCCATATCCCTTGCTGCTGTGTCCATCTCATTCTGAATCTTGTCCTGACGCTTTTTCATCAGCTCCCTGGCAGGATTAAACAAAAGGGCAGACAATAAGAAAAAGAGAAATCCGACAGCCAGTGCCAAAATCACCGCATCTGCCAACAACTGCGCATCGAGTCCGAAAATACGATTGAATAAGCCTTCCTGTTCTGCTGCCAACACAGCAGCCGGCTTGATACCTAATACAAGATTACTCAAGATTCGGCCTCCTTCTATGTTTTATAGTTTCTTTTTCTTACAGCTTACCAAGTAATGGGTTTGCGAATAACAGAATGATTGCTACTGCGAAACCATAAAGACCTGTTGTTTCGGCAACCGCCTGACCAAGTAACATGGTAGACATGATGTTACCCTTTGCACCCGGGTTACGTCCAACTGCGGATGCACCAAAACCAGCTGCGATACCCTGACCTACACCAGGTCCGATACCTGCGATCATCGCAATACCTGCACCAATTGCAGAACATGCTAAAATTAAACCTTCATTCGTAATGTTACTCATAAATAAATCCTCCATTTCTTTGTCTTTTCCGACAAATCATTTTTTTACTACTTTTTGCCTAAGCCTAGGCATCCTCTTCTCCAAAGTTCTGAGCAATGAATACCATTGTCAGCATACAGAATACATACGACTGAATTGCGCCGGAGAACACATCAAAGTATGCATGTAATCCACCGAAAATCGGCCAGATGAAAAACTGTAGCAGTTTTGGAAGCAGCCCGTACAGCAAGCCCATCATTACGGTACCGGATAAAATATTACCGAACAAACGCAATGACATGGACATTGGTGTCGCAATTTCACCGATGATGTTAATCGGTGTCAGAAGCACCGGCTGAAACAGCTTCGTTACATGTCCTGCTTTTTCATACTTAAATCCGTTGTAATGAATCAGCACAAATGTAATGAGTGCAAGTCCGAGCGTTACACCATAATCCGCTGTAGGAGGTCTAAGACCGAACAATCCGGACAAGTTTGCAACCAGCAGAAAAGCAAACAACGTTCCGATGTAATTTGCAAATTTCCATCCGTGTGTTGCACCCATGTTGGCCTTTGTCAGGTTGTCCACCATTTCAACCAGGTATTCAACGATATTGAGGAACGTTCCCGGCACTTCGTTTGGATCTGCCTTGCGGATTGCACGATTTGCAAAAATAGCAAGTATCGTCAGCGTCAGTACTACCAAAAGCAGACTGACATGCGTGTTTGTAATCCATAGTTCCTGTCCAAACAGTTCATATTTAAACAAACCATCTACGCCGAATGTGATATCATCGCCGGCAGCTGCCAATATGCCTGTTCGAAAGACACTTCCTGGTCCCACTTTCTCACCTTCCTTTGATTATAAATTTTAAAAACACTTTATGGGTTAACGGCTGTAAGTAAGCCGAAAACTTCAAACTCAAAATTCCAAGAAACGCACCAAGCACGGAAAAATATTCCGGTAAAAGTGCCGCAACCGCCAAAGCCGCCGCCATAATAAACATACGGAGAACCGAGCTTAGTTTCACCTTTTTCTTTGCAGTTTCTTCATCATATAATAATGCCCGTTCTATGGAGCTGTGCATATGTCCTACCAGCCCGATTGCCACTCCTCCGCCAAGCAAGAGGCCAAGCGTATATGCAAGCTTATTTTCTGCCAGCAAATTCCCCAGCATAAACACAAGAACAAAAAGAACAACTCCTATCCACAATTCTTTTCGTGTTTGTCTCCCTGTCAGATAATTATCTTCCTGCATGCTGTCACTCCAATTCAGACTTTCTATTGCATTTTATTCTTTTCTTCTTCCTTTTGTTCCCGCAATTCTCTCTTCTCGCGATTTCTCTCCCCTGCCTTTTTTAAGTTTTCGATATAGGCAAGCTCTTCGTCTTCTCGCTTTTTGTCCTTTGCATAAAAGCTTTTTGTCATTACGTAAACATTCCGCAACGATGCTCCGATGCCAAGTACCAGAAAGATCGGAACAAAATATACCGTGGAACAAAGATCGTTTAGAAAAATTCCCAGAAACAGGCACAGAAAAATCGGAACCAGCATAGAAATACTGATTTGGGATATCATCATAAGACTTTTTACTATTCCCTTCTTCATTTTGTCTGTCTCCTTCTCCCTAACATTCATATATTATCACACTTTTTTTCCGAAAGATAGAAGTTTTTTTGATTCCGGACAAAATTTATTTACTCTTTCTTTTCTATCTTCCCTAGTGACAGTTTTTATTGTTCGTGGTAAAATAGTTGTGTCTATAATTTTTTTAAGAGCCATCGGAGGTATTTATGAAAATAATTATCGTCGGCTGTGGTAAAGTAGGTTACGCACTTTCCCAACAGTTATACGAAGAGGGGCATGAAATTACTTTAATTGATAAAAACGCAGAGCGTTTGCAGCCTGCCATAGATAATTTAGACATTCAGGTTCTGATCGGAAATGGGACAAGCTTCCTTGCACAACAGGAAGCAGGCATTGAAACCGCGGATATCTTAATTGCCGTCACCAGCGAAGATGAAGTCAACATCTTAAGCTGCCTGATTGCAAAAAAAGCGGGTAACTGCCGTACCATTGCGCGTGTGCGCAATCCGGAATATTTCCCTGAAATTGACTACTTAAAATCCTGCACCGGCATCTCCCTGATTATCAACCCGGAGCATGCTGCCGCACAGGAAATTGCAAGACTCATTCAGGTGCCGGATGCCATGGAGATTGACTCCTTTGCAAAGGGTCGTGTGGATTTGCTCCGTGTGGCAATTTCAGAAAATTCCCCGCTTCACGAAATGAAGGTTATGGAATTTTCCAAAAAGTTTAATCACGAAATCCTCATCTGCATTCTGGAGCACGACCACGAAGTTATTATCCCAAATGGTAACAGCGTGCTTCGCGCGGGTGATACCATTTCCGTCATTATGCCAAGGCGCAGAATTCCTTCCTTTTATAAAGAGAGCAAACTGGCTACCATCGGCGAGGTAAACAACGTCATGATTGCAGGCGGCGGTACCATTGCATTCTACCTCGCACAGATTTTGGAAAAGTCCAATGTTCAGGTCAAAATCGTGGAAAAAGACCGGGAACGTGCACGCATATTAAGTCTTACCCTTCCAAAAGCCATGATTATCAATGCAGATGCCACCGTACACGAAGACCTTCTGGAAGAGGGACTTACCAAAATGGATGCCTTTGTGGCTCTGACCACGGTAGATGAAACCAATGTATTCCTCTCCCTGTATGCCAACAAAATGGCTCCTGTCTGTAAGAGAATCACGAAAATCAGCAAAATGGCACAGGATGACATTATCGAAGAGCTTCCTATCGGAAGTATTGTTTCGGCACGTAACACAACCACCGAATACATCCTGCAATATGTCCGTTCCTTAAGCAATTCCTACGGCAGCAAGGTAGAGGCGCTCTACCGTTTCATGGATAACAAAGTAGAAGCTCTGGAATTCCACGTCAGTGAAAACAGTCCTGTTATTGGTATTCCGTTGCTCAACCTTTCCTTAAAGAAAAACCTTTTAATCTGTTGTATCGTCCGCGGCAAAAAAATCATCACCCCGTCCGGTCGCGATACCATTGAACTCGGTGATACTGTTATCGTTGTAACCACCCACAAGGGTCTGGATGACCTCTCAGATATCTTAAGTGAATAAATTACGTTTTGGAAAGGCGTATGCTATGAATTATCGTATTATTGCAAAAATTCTCGGCTGGGTTTTCAGTCTGCAGGGCATTTTCATGTTGCCGCCCTGTCTGGTCGGGGTCATTTATAAAGAACATTTTGATGCCGCGGTTTATCTTATCATCTCGCTGGCATGCTCGCTGGTAGGATTTCTTCTGCGCCGCATCAAAACAAAAAGCACTACATTTTATGCCAAAGAGGGCTTTGTCGCTGTTGCACTGAGCTGGATTTTTCTCAGTCTGACCGGCGCAATTCCCTTTGTATTAAACGGTGATATTCCATCCTATACAGATGCCTTGTTTGAAATCATCTCCGGCTATACCACCACCGGTTCCAGCATTTTGACCGATGTCGAGGCACTCTCGCACAGCAATCTGTTTTTCCGGTGCTTTAGCAACTGGATTGGCGGTATGGGTGTGCTTGTGTTTATTCTTGCCATCCTGCCGATGACTGGCGGCTCCACCATGAATTTGTTAAAAGCAGAATCTCCGGGGCCAAGTGTCAGCAAGCTGGTGCCAAAGATGCAGCAGACCGCTTTTATTCTGTATGCCATTTATTTTGTGATGACTTTGGTCGAGTTGATTTTGCTGCTCCTTGGTGGCATGTCTCTCTTTGAAGCCAGTTGTCACGCCTTTGCAACTGCCGGCACCGGCGGTTTCGGCATTAAAAATGACAGCATTGCCGGATACTCTCCGTATATTCAGGTGGTTATCACCATATTTTTAATGTTATTTGGTGTCAACTTTACCTTCTATTATTACTGCCTGGTCGGAAAAATCCGTGATGCCTTCAAAATGGAAGAAGTCCGCTGGTACTTTTCCATTTATGCCATCTGGGTTGGCCTTATTTTCATCAACTTACTTTCCACCGGGTACGGCGCAGGCGAAGGACTTTTGCATGTTACCTTTCAGGTAGCTTCTGTCATGACAACCGCCGGCTTTGCCACAACCGACTTTAACCTTTGGCCGGAATTTTCCAGGGGGCTGCTGATCTGTCTCATGTTTGTCGGTGCCTGTGCAGGTTCTACGGGTGGCGGCCTTAAGGTATCCCGCATTATGATTTGGTTAAAGCAGATTAAAAAAGAACTGACACAGCAGATTCATCCTCGCCGCGTCCATGTCATTAAAATGGACGGCAAGGAAATTCCGCACACGCAGGCACATTCCTGCAATGTTCTTTTAATGACTTATAGTATTGTTTTTATCGCATCCTTCCTTTTGATTTCCCTGGATGGATTTGACACGACAACGAATTTTACGGCAGTTACCGCTACTCTGAATAATATTGGGCCGGGTCTTAACATGGTCGGGCCGATGGGAAACTTCTCCGAGTTCTCTACGCTCTCTAAGTATGTCATGATGTTTGACATGCTGGCAGGCCGACTTGAGCTTTTCCCAATGCTATTGTTGTTCTATCCATCCACATGGAAAAAATAGCTTTTTTTCAGCTATTGTGATATACTAAGAAAAGGCGTAAACGGAAAGGATGATTGCCCATGGACACAAAGATTAATTTGTATCGCAAACGCTTTATCCCAAACGAAGTAAAGTCGCTGAAAAACGATCGGATTTTGTATCTGGATGACGACATTGTTATTACTTCCTGGGACAGCTTCCGCCCACGGCCCGACCTCGCTTCGGGGCTTTCGGTATATTATCGGAAGGACGGCTACAAAATCAGCCGTTTCTACGGGGAAGACGGCTCATTTACACGGTGGTACTGCGATATTATCTGTGAGACCATAGACGGCAATAATGTTACCTTTTCCGACTTGCTCATTGACGTTATTATCGAAGCGGACGGCTCGGTTCATGTGGTAGACCTTGACGAAGCAGCCGATGCATATGAGAAGAAACTTATCACTGCAGAACAATTAACTCTGGCAATGCGGACTGCAGACCGTCTGCTCCGCATTATCCGCCATGGCGAATTCGAAAAATTGACAGCATGTTTGGCTCCATATATCGAAACAAAATAAAACGGGAAAGAGGAAATTTTATGTTCAAGAAAAAAACAATCGAAACATCCAATGACAAGCAGCTGCTCCTTTCTGCCATGCAGCAGATTATGGAGGGCAACTATGCTGCAATTGACACCGCGCAGTTTACTGACGGACAGGTGGCAGAAAAGCTTAACGAAATGATTGCGGCTTTGAAAAAGTCCAACAACAACTACGTCATGCGTATGAACGAGTCCATGGAACACATTGGAGATAATTCCTGTGTCAAGGAAATGGTAGAAGAAGTTACAGCGCAGACGGCTTCCATCCAGGCAATGACCTTATCCAGTAAAGATTTAGAGGTTTCCATCCAGGAAATTTCCGATGAAGTGGGTCACATCAGAGAGGATGCACAGGCAGCCATCGAGGTTTCCACGACCAGCGTTGCCAATATGGGCGAAACCATTTCTGCCGTTGCAGACTCCGTCAATGAAATCCGCGGCATTCATGCCAAGGTAGAAGAATTCAATGCAAAAATTGCCCAGATTTCTGAAATTATTGATATGGTCAAGAAGTTAGCAAACCAAAGTAACCTTCTTGCTTTGAACGCTTCGATTGAAGCAGCCCGTGCCGGAGAAGCCGGACGCGGTTTTGCCATCGTCGCAAATCAGGTGAAAGACTTATCCA
>CAZIQL010000083.1:0-8921 GCA_964541485.1 uncultured Lachnospiraceae bacterium | reverse complement strand
CGATACTTGTTCTACCTTCACCACCACCGTGTGGATGATCGTTAGGGTTCATTACAGAACCACGAACTGTAGGTCTGATACCCATGTGACGCTTACGACCAGCTTTACCAATGTTAATTAATTCGTGATCGATATTACCAACCTGACCGATTGTTGCACGGCAGCCGATTGGCACCATTCTCATTTCGCCGGATGGAAGACGAAGTGTTGCGTACTTACCTTCCTTAGCCATGAGCTGTGCGGAGTTACCAGCGGAACGAACGAGCTGACCGCCCTTGCCCGGATGTAACTCGATGTTGTGAATAGCGGAACCAACAGGAATGTTGCTAAGCGGCATGCAGTTACCAACCTTAACTTCAGCTGTTTCACCGTTCATCAGAGTTTCGCCAACCTTTAATCCATAAGGAGCAAGGATGTAGGACTTCTGACCGTCTGCGTAGCAGATCAGTGCGATGTTTGCTGTTCTGTTTGGATCGTATTCGATGGTTAATACCTTTGCAGGAATGCCATCTTTATTTCTCTTGAAATCTACAAGTCTATACTTTGTTCTGTATCCACCACCCTGGTGTCTTACAGTAATCTTACCCTGGTTGTTACGACCAGAACTCTTCTTTAAAGACACAACTAAGGATTTCTCCGGGCTCTTTGCTGTGATTTCCTTGAAATCAGAACCTGTCATGTGTCTTCTGGAAGGTGTATATGGGTTAAATGTTTTAATTCCCATGATGTGTACTCCTTTCAAACTATATCTGCGCAATATTTATTATAGTCTCCGGTTTCGTACCTCGCCGAAAACCTTTGTCTGCGCTATCTCTTACAGGCCTGCAAAAATTTCGATTTCTGCGCTGTCAGCTGTTAACTGAACGATTGCCTTCTTTGTCTTTGCTGTCTTACCGAATGTCATACCACGTCTGCGTGTCTTGCCATCCTGGTTCATTGTGTTTACCTTAGCAACCTTTGTGCCCGCAAACATCTTTTCAACAGCTTCCTTAATCTGAGTCTTTGTAGCATCCGGATGAACGGAGAAAGCGTACTTCTTCTCGCTCATGGAGTTCATGCTCTTTTCTGTTACGATAGGAGCTAAGATAACGTCATAATACTTTAAGTCTGCCATTATGCGTACACCTCCTCAATCTGTGCAACTGCGTCCTTAGTAATAACAAGGGAGCCATACTTTAAGATATCGTAAACATTGATACCGTTGCTCAGTGTTGTTCTTACACCAGGAATGTTCTTTGCAGAAAGGATTACGTTTTCATCCTTCTTATCAAGAACTACAAGTGCCTTTTCTACGTTTAAGCTGTTTAATACTGCAACCATCTTCTTTGTCTTGATTTCATCAAGAGTCAGAGCGTCGAGTACGTAAATCTTTTCTTCTGCTACTCTGGAAGTTAAAGCAGACTTGATAGCAAGTGCCTTTTCCTTCTTGTTCATCTTTACAGAGTAATCTCTTGGCTTTGGAGCGAATACTACGCCACCATGTGTCCACTGTGGAGCTCTTGTGGAACCCTGTCTTGCATGACCTGTTCCCTTCTGCTTCCATGGCTTTCTACCGCCACCGCTAACTTCTGCACGTGTCTTTGCACTCTGTGTGCCCTGACGCTTGTTAGCAAGCTGGCCTACTACTGCTAAATGCATTAAATGTTCATTTACTTCTACACCGAAGACTGCGTCGTTAAGTTCGATAGAACCAACTTCCTTGCCTTCCATATTATAAACTTTCACGTTTGCCATTACTTAGTTCCTCCTTTCTTAAAGCTTCTAGTTTGCTTTCTTAACGGTTTCCTTTAAAGTAACCAGAGCCTTCTTGGAACCCGGAACAGCACCCTTAACTAAGATTAAGTTGTTTTCAACGTCAATCTTAACTACCTCAAGGTTCTGAACTGTTACCTTAACTGCGCCCATGTGACCTGGCATGTGCTTACCCTTAAATACACGACCCGGAGTTGTTGCTGCACCGTTGGAACCTGCATGTCTGTGATACTTGGAACCATGCTTCATAGGTCCTCTGGATAAACCGAATCTCTTGATAGCACCCTGGAAACCTTTACCCTTGGAGATACCAGTAGCATCAATCTTGTCACCTTCTGCGAAGATGTCAGCCTTGATTTCCTGACCTACTGTGTACTCAGCAGCGTTTTCAAACTTGAACTCTCTAAGAAATCTCTTGTTTGCAACACCAGCCTTAGCAAAGTGTCCCTTTCTTGGCTTGTTAACAAGAACATCTCTGATCTCGCCAAAGCCAACCTGTACTGCAGCGTATCCATCGTTTTCAACAGTCTTAACCTGTGTTACAACGTTTGGAGTAGCCTGTAATACAGTAACCGGAATTAAGCTTCCGTTTTCATTGAAGATTTGAGTCATTCCGACTTTCGTAGCTAAAATAGCTTTCTTCATGCTTTTTGCACCTCCTGTTAATCTACAGCGGACCGGGCGTTTCATCGACGAAAATCTTCCGTTTGCCCCCATCCGGTCATCCTAGACGGTCTATCGGATGCTTGGGCCCTGCTATGAAAGCAAGACGCTTGGACCCTTTATATAAACCCTAAGGATTACTAACATTTTTGTTACTCTTGGAATTTACATTCCCTTTGAATGCTTTTGCATTCCACCATACCGGTAATTACTTCATCTTGATTACGATGTGAACACCAGCTGGCATTTCAAGGCTGGACAGCGCATCTACAGTCTTCTGTGTAGGTGCAATGATGTCGATCAGTCTCTTATGAGTTCTCTGCTCAAACTGTTCTCTGGAGTCTTTGTACTTGTGTACAGCTCGCAGGATTGTAACAACTTCCTTCTTTGTAGGCAACGGCACCGGACCGCTCACCTTGGAACCTGTCTTCTTTACAGTTTCAATGATTTTTGCTGCAGATGCATCGATTAACTGATGATCATACGCCTTGAGTGTGATTCTCATTACTTGACTTGCCATAAAAAAAGTCGCCTCCTATTCGCACTTAATTTCAGTACGACAAGCGGTGACTGTACACTCAACCGTGTGTTTCGCGCTCATCGGAATAACAAGTCAAGCGCAAAGCTTGACCCTAAATCTCAGCCTCCCGAAAAGCTGATACAACACGTTTTCTGCTCTCGCAGAAGTATTTGGTTCTGTACAGTGACTTGTCGCCAGGTATCATAACTTGACATTTGCTCCACGGAAAACCCACACGCTGGTACTGTGTGGCAACCTCACGCTTCATCGCTATCAACTCACAACGTAAGTCATTATACAACAAATTGCAATATTTTGCAAGCACTTTTTTTATAATTTTTTCAATTTTTTTCGATTTGTGAAATCTGTATAATTCCCATGGTATAATGCTTTTTCACATCGTCATTTTGTCCTCTCGTGGGGCATATAGGATTTTTCTTCATCTTTATGCCCTGATTTTCATCATTTTCCTACTCTCCTTGGCCTTTCCGGGACATATGCGGCTTTTTCTTCCTATTATATATAGAAGAAACTCATTCAAAACCTCTTACTCCTTTACCGCAATCACTTCCATTTCAAATAATCCGCCCTTTGGAAGTGCTGCCGCCTGTACACAGGAACGTGCCGGCTTATGCTCGCCAAAATGCTTTGCATAAATCGCATTGATTGCCGCAAAGTCCTTCATGTCTGCCAAAAATACCGTAGTCTTTACTACATTATTTAAGGTGCAGCCTGCTTCTCTTAACACTTCCTTCACATTGACAAATGCCTGCTCTGCCTGAGCCTCTACTCCTACTGCCAATTCTCCTGTCTCCGGAATCAGTCCCAGCTGACCGGATGCATAGATGGTGTTTCCTGCCTGAATGGCATGTACGTATGGACCTACTGCTGCTGGTGCCTTTGCTGCGTTGATTGCTTTCATATTTTTCTCCTTTCCTGTTTACACAAAAGGGGATGACCGCGGCCATCCCCTTAAATTCCAGTTATGTATTATGCGCGGTTAGCAGAACCGAAAAGTGTGATCTTTTCACGTACAGTTTCCTTGATTGCTTCTGCACCCGGAGCAAGTAACTTACGAGGGTCAAAGCCCTTGCCTTCTAAATCCTTACCTGCTTCAATGTACTTACGGGTAGCTTCTGCGAAAGATAACTGACACTCTGTGTTTACGTTAATCTTAGCAACACCAAGAGAGATTGCCTTCTTAATCATATCCTCAGGAATACCTGTGCCGCCGTGAAGAACTAATGGCATAGCACCTGTCTGCTGCTGAACAGCATCCAAAGTCTCAAAGCTGAGTCCCTTCCAGTTCTCCGGATACTTACCGTGAATATTACCAATACCTGCTGCAAGCATTGTTACACCAAGATCAGCAATTGCCTTACATTCATTCGGATCTGCACATTCACCTGCACCAACAACGCCATCCTCTTCACCGCCGATGGAACCAACTTCAGCTTCCAGGGAAAGACCCTTTTCGTTACAGATAGCTACTAACTCCTTTGTCTTTGCAATATTCTCTTCGATTGGATAATGGGAACCATCAAACATAACAGAAGAGAAGCCTGCTTCGATACACTTTAAGCAGCCTTCGTAGCTGCCGTGGTCTAAGTGCAATGCTACAGGAACTGTAATCTTCATTTCCTCCAACATACCATTTACCATACCAACAACTGTCTTGTAGCCTGTCATGTACTTACCTGCACCTTCGGATACACCGAGGATAACAGGAGAATTCATCTCCTGAGCTACTGCCAGAATGGACTTTGTCCACTCTAAGTTATTGATGTTGAACTGACCAACTGCATAGTGGCCTGCTTTTGCCTTTTCAAGCATTTCTTTTGCCGATACTAACATATGTAATCCTCCGTTTTTTCATTCTATCTTCCATTGGATTGCTCCAACCAGACATCTGTTCTTGATTATACACTAAAGAGTAGGAAAAAGAAATAGTTATTTTTTCGGAATTGTTATTTTTTTGACGGAGTTTTTGCATTCTTTTTTAATCTTTCCTCTCTTTAATCACAGAATTATCACAGACCTGGTTTATTATCATACCAACACGTATCAACATTTATAAGATATTAATTTAATTTAGGAGGTTTTTCATGTCTATTAATAATATGAAACAAAAAATCCTTCCGCTCTCCCTGGCACTGATACTTGCCTTGACGGGGTGCGGTACAAACCAAACAAATCAGGGAAGTGATCTTACTCCAACGTCCGGAGCTTCCCAGGATGCTCCGGATGGCTCAAACTCCATCGACCTCGGTGGTGCAGGAGACAGCTTCGGAGATGACATTCTGGATGACTTATACTCCGGATACTTCGATGACACTCCGGCAACATCCGCTCCAACCGCCACCGTTACACCGGCAGCGGATTCCTCCGGAACCACAACACCGACAGAGACACCAACTGCTTCCCCTTCGGCATCACCGACAGAAAGCCCTACTTCAACAGATGACACTTCATCCAATCTTTCCGATATAACCATTGCCTGTGTTTCCGGAACTCCGGACTGCTATACCATTTCCGGAAATACGATAACATTTACCTCCGTGAAAGAAGACAGTGTCTATTCCATCTCCGGACAGTTGAAAGGAAACATCGTAATTGACATTGGGGATGATTATAAATTTGACCTCGAGTTACACGGTTTTTCCCTAATCAGTGAAACCACAAATCCGGTCATGATTCTCAGCGGAGACAAGGTTACACTGACTGCAAAGAAAGATTACCAGAATTACATTTATGACATGCGCGATGCCATTGATGAAACCGATGATTCCCTGTACTCCGGTGCCATCTATTCCCTGGTAGATTTAAAGATTGCCGGAAAAGGAGCGCTAAACCTTGTTTCAAAAAACAACAACGGCATCCACACCAAAGACGATTTGGAAGTCAAAAATCTCACCCTAAACATTCACTGTGTTGACAATGCACTCAAAGGAAATGACAGCGTCACCATTGAATCCGCTGTTACTACTCTGATTGCCACCCGCGGTGACGGCATCAAAACATCCAACAGCGATGTTTCCTCAAAAGGCAACCAGCGCGGCACCGTTTCCATTACCGGCGGAACACATACGATATACGCTGCCTGTGACGGTATCGACGCTGCATATAATATTGTAGTCGATGACGCATCTACGGTCCTTAACATTTTTACGGATAAATACTCCAACTATTCCGAAGAGGTTACGGCAGTCAGCGAAAATATGTATTATATCCGCTTTACAAGCAAAAGCTATTCCTATTCTGTTAAATACTACAACTCTGACGCGGATTATGTCTGGGTAAATGCAAGCTATCACTCCTCCGTTTCCAGCGGAAGAAGCACCTATTATTACTACTCCTTCCCAAAGATGAGCGAGTACAGCAAGATGCAGTTCTTTATCTACTCCTCAGACATGACGCAGGGTCAGGAGGAAGAATACCTGGTAGCATCCGATTACCTGACACCGAATACCGGCTATGACACATTTGCTCTGACCAGCCGTGGAAACAGTCTTTCCTACAGCTGGACCAATTACACCACCTCCATTTCCGACGGCATGGGCGGCTGGGGCGGCATGGGCGGCATGGGCGGCATGGATGGAGGCAATACCGATAAGGGGGATTACTCCACAAAGGGCATGAAATCCGCCAACGAGATTATTATCAGTAACGGCTCCATCAATATTAAAGCCTATGATGATGCTATTCATGCAAACAGCGAAAGCACATTGGAAAACGGCGAAACACCTTCCGGTAATGTAACTGTCCAGAACGGTATCCTTGCCTTGTACAGCAATGATGACGGTCTTCACGCAGATGGTATCTTAACCATTGCGGGCGGTACGGTCAGTGTGACAAACAGCTACGAAGGTCTCGAGGGAAACACTGTTAAAATAGCAGGCGGCAACATTTCTGTATTGGCAAGTGATGACGGTATCAACGCAACTGCCACTACCGGCACAGGAATCGAAATCAGTGGTGGCACTCTTTACATCTACTGTAGCGGCGATGGCATTGATGCCAACAGCAGAACTTCCTATAGTGGTATTGTTTTCTCCGGCGGTAATACTGTGGTTATTTCTACTTCCAGCGGAAACTCCGCTATTGATACAGAACAAGGCTATAAATACACCGGAGGCAACGTAATTGCTATCATGCCATCCGGTGGAATGACAAGTGAAGCAACTCATTGCTCCAACTTTTCCTCCATCGGAACCAATAAAACCGCTTCCCTCAGCGCAAACAGTTACCTGACTGTAAAATTCGGAAACAACGAGGTTGCTACAATCAAAATACCATCCAGGCTTTCTGCAAGAGTCATCTGCCTCGGAAGCAATTCCGCTTCTGTTTCTACGGCTACTTCCTCTTCTGCAACACTGGATGCCAACGGAGTATGCTGGCACTAATCTCACGTGCCACACAAATAAAAATAACCGCCGGAAAACATTTTTTTCCGGCGGTCTTTTTATTTGTGCTTTTGCATACAGTAACTACTCTTCTGTTCCCTCTTCTTCATAGAAAGTATCTTCATACTCTCCATCTTCATAAGTCTCTTCATAGTAGCCTTCTTCGGAGCCTTCGTAGTCTCCGCCGAAGTCCTGATACTCTTCGTCATAATCGAAGTTCTCATACTCTTCGTCGTAGAAGATTTCTTCCGCTGCATCGGAATCTAACTTAATGTTACGGTACTGCTTCATACCGGTTCCGGCAGGAATCAGCTTACCGATAATAACATTTTCCTTAAGACCGATGAGTGGGTCAACCTTACCCTTAATTGCTGCTTCTGTAAGAACCTTTGTGGTTTCCTGGAAGGAAGCTGCGGATAAGAAGGAGTTAGTTGCTAAGGATGCCTTTGTGATACCAAGCATTACCTGCTTACCATCTGCCGGCTCTTTGCCTTCTGCAATCATCTTCTCATTCATATCTTCATATTCAAGAATATCTACCATGGTGCCCGGCAAGAACTCGGTATCACCATTGTTCTCAATACGAACCTTCTTAAGCATCTGACGAACGATTACTTCAACGTGCTTGTCGTTGATTTCTACACCCTGCAGACGGTATACACGCTGAACTTCCTGAAGCATGTAGTCCTGAACCGCACGAACACCCTTAATCTTTAAGATATCATGTGGATTTACACTACCTTCTGTCAGCTCATCACCAGCCTCAAGAACCTGACCCTCCTGAACCTTGATTCTGGAGCCGTAAGGAATGAGGTAGGACTTACTTTCAGCCGTCTCTTCGTTTGTAATAACAACTTCACGTTTCTTCTTTGTTTCCTTGATGGCAACGCGTCCACCAAATTCAGCGATAATCGCAAGACCCTTTGGCTTTCTTGCTTCGAATAATTCTTCGACACGAGGAAGACCCTGGGTAATATCGTCACCGGCAACACCACCGGTATGGAAGGTTCTCATGGTAAGCTGTGTACCAGGTTCACCGATGGACTGAGCCGCGATGATACCAACTGCTTCACCAACCTGAACTGCTTCGCCGGTAGCCATGTTTGCACCGTAACACTTAGCGCAGACACCAACATGGGAACGACAGGTAAGAACGTTACGAATCTTAACCTTTGCATCCATGCCTGCATCCTGGATAGCCTTTGTAGCAACAATTCTTGCTGCACGCTTTGGAGTAATCATATGATTTGCCTTAACAATGACTTCTCCGTTATCATCTAAAATAGTCTCGCAGGAATATCTTCCTGTGATTCTTTCTTCCAGACTTTCAATCACTTCTTTTCCGTCTGTGAATGCCTTAATCCACATACCCGGGATTTCAGCACCCTCTGCCTTACAATCTGTCTCACGGATAATAAGTTCCTGAGATACGTCTACCAAACGACGTGTCAGGTAACCGGAGTCAGCGGTACGAAGAGCGGTATCAGAAAGACCCTTTCTGGCACCGTGCGCGGAAATGAAGTACTCGAGTACGTCAAGACCTTCACGGAAGTTGGACTTGATTGGGAGCTCAATGGTTCTAC
>CAZIQL010000082.1:0-9381 GCA_964541485.1 uncultured Lachnospiraceae bacterium | reverse complement strand
CACAATCCGTTGCGCAGTTGTGCAACTTTGTTTTGTGCAGAAAAATTAAGAAACGGAACGGAAAAACGTGGGAGCAGAAGAAAAAAAACTGACAATTGCAGATGTGGCAGAGCACCTTGGCGTGTCAAAAACTACGGTGTCCCGTGCTATTTCGGGAAAAGGGCGCATTAGCGATGAAACCAGAAAACGCGTCCGGATGTACATAGACCAGATGGATTATAAACCGAATCTGATTGCGAAGGGGCTGGCACAGTCAAAGACCTATAATATTGCGGTGATTCTGCCGATGGACTGTGACCTTGCGGAGCTTCCGTTTTTCCAAAACTGTATGTGCGGAATTTGCGAAGCGGCAGCAAAGAGAGATTATGATGTTTTGACCATTTATTCGATGGCCGGTGAAGTGGGTGATCTGGAACGGATCGTTTCCAATCATAAGGTGGACGGTGTTGTGCTCAGCCGAACATTGATGCAGGATGCGGCAGCAGAATATCTGAAAACCAAAAGGATTCCGGTGGTTGCGGTAGGAAGCTCGCCGGATGAGACGATGTTCCAGGTGGACCATGATCACAGAAGTGCCTGCCGGGAGCTGACGGTGCATCTGATACACAGCGGAGTAAAGAAGATGGCGCTGATTGGCGGAAATCAGACACATGTCGTTACCAGAAGCCGTTATGAAGGCTTTGCAGAAGCCTTTCGTCTGGTGGGACTTCCGGTAGATATGAACCGGGTATATTTTGGAATCGAAAAACCGGCAGAGATTGAAAAAACCGTAGAGGAAGTGCTTGAGAAAGACGCAGAGTGTATTGTCTGCATGGATGATATGATTTGTAACCATGTGCTGAAAAAGCTGCAGAGTATGGATGAAAACTTGCCGGAAAGAATCAAAGTCGTTTCTTTTTACGGCGGGGTTCCGGGAAGCGCGCTTATGAACCGGGTAGAAACGGTAGAGTTTGATGCAAAGAAGCTGGGTGCAGTGACGTGCAATACTCTTCTTGATGTGATAGACGGAAAACAGATTGCGCAGAAACAGCTTTTGCCATACAAATTGAGACTTTTTGAAGAGGTCAAAAAAATTAGCTAAAAGAAATAACGAAACATAACGAAAAAAATATGCAATTATACCATGAAAAAAGTACTAAAATTTTCGAAAGTTTCGAAAATACTGGAACGCTTGTTCGAAAAACTGTGCAACTTGCACAAAAAAATAAATTACAAATGTACAAATTATACATTGACACTCAAAGTTGCTTTTAGTAGACTTGATATGTGATACCGCTCGTTTGCGCATGGTTGCGCGAAAATCGGCAAATTACATAAAAAGCAGATGCGATGTTGGTGAATTTGTACAAGAGGTTTGGGAGGAAATGCAATGAAAAAATTCAAGAACCTTTGTGCAGCAGCACTTCTGTTTGGTGCCATGCTTGGTGCGACAGGGTGTGGCAAGACAACACCGGTTGTGGTAGAGCCGATTCCATCTGACAGCTTGTATGTGGAAAAGGTAGAAAACCTGCCGGAGGATTTCATTTTCGGTATGGACGCTTCCAGCGTGCTTTCGCTTGAGGCATCCGGTGTTAAGTATTATGATTATGACGGAAATGAAGCAGACGTGTTTGAGACTCTTGCAAAGAGCGGATACAACTACATCCGTGTCAGAGTATGGGTTGATCCGTATGATGAAGAAGGCAACGGCTATGGCGGCGGAAACTGTGATATTGACACAGCAATTGAAATCGGCAAGCGTGCGACACAGTATGGCATGAAGCTTTTGGTAGATTTCCACTATTCCGACTTCTGGGCAGACCCTGCAAAGCAGATGGTGCCTAAGGCCTGGGAGGGTATGGACATTGACACAAAGGCAGAGGCACTTTATGAGTATACAAAGGATTGTTTAAAGAAGTTAAAAAAGGCAAAGGTGGATGTTGGCATGGTTCAGATTGGTAATGAAACCAACGGTGCCATGTGCGGTGAAAAGCTTTGGGTAGATATCTGCAAGCTGATGGCAGAGGGTTGTAAGGCAACCAGAGAGATTTTCCCGGATGCTTTGATTGCCGTTCATTTTGCAAATCCTGAAAAGGTGACAAATTACGCAGATTATGCAAAAAAGTTAAATTACTATAGCGTTGATTATGATGTATTTGCATCTTCTTATTATCCATATTGGCACGGCACACTGGATAATCTGGCAACGGTTTTATCCAATGTAGCAGAGACTTATAATAAGAAAGTAATGGTAGCAGAAACCTCATATGCCTATACTTCTGAGGATACAGACTTTAACGGTAACACGATTTCGGACGGCGGTTCGGTGGTGAAGGATTATCCGATGACCGTACAGGGACAGGCAAATCACTTACGGAATCTGGTGGATACGATAGTAAATAAGACAACAAACGGTATCGGTATTTTCTATTGGGAAGGTACCTGGATTACAGTTGGTGGAGAATCCTATGAAGAAAATGCCGCACTTTGGGAAACCTACGGTTCCGGTTGGGCATCTTCGTATGCAGCAGAGTATGACCCAAATGATGCCGGAAAATATTACGGTGGTTGTGCATGCGATAATCAGGCGCTTTTTGATGCCGCAGGAAAGCCGCTCGAATCTTTAAAGGTATTTACACTGTTAAAGGATGGAAATGAAGTAGCGGTAAAACCGGATGCGATTGAGAGCACAACGCTGATTGTGGATTTAAACGGCACCATTGTTCTTCCGGAAACGGTGAATGCGGTTATGACAGATAACTCGAAGGCACCGGTAAAGGTAGAATGGCAGAATGTAGATTATGACAAGATGTATAACAGTGGCGTGGCGCAGTATGACATTGTCGGTATTGCAGACGGCATGGAAGCACATTGTTATGTTTCTATGGTAGAATATAATTTCCTCGAAAATTACAGCTTTGAGGAAGGAGAGACCGGTTGGACATCAACGGCTTTGAAGACGATGGATGAGCTTTATGTGGAAAATAAATCCACCGACTCTCTGACAGGAACCTACCACTATCACTTCTGGAGTGCAAATCAGGATACGGTTGAGTTTGAATTGGAACAGGAGCCAAAGGATCTGCCGGCAGGAACCTATAAGTATTCCATTTCTATTATGGGTGGAGACGGCGGAGATATGAATATCTACGCTTACGTAAAGAAGAATGGTGAGATTGTTGCAACGGCACCTCTTACGATGACCGGTTACGGCAATTGGGAAACTGCGTGGATTAATGAAATTGACTACAACGGAACAGATACCCTTGCAGTTGGTATCTATGTGAAGTGTAGTGGTGCCGGAAACGGTGCCTGGGGTAAGATTGACGATGCCCTGCTCAATTCGGTTTCCAAGTAGGGCAACTTTACGGAACGGGAAATATACAGTATAATAAAGGCGGAAGTTATGAATCGTATTTCGAAAGTGACAAAGATAATTTCAATAACATTGGTATTTGCGATGCTTCTTTGCGGATGTGGTGGCAGTGAAAAGAAAACAGCCTTCCAGCTGGATATGACAGATGATAATTACAGAGTATTTTATCAGATATTTGTCGGTTCCTTTTCGGATTCTGACGGAGACGGGATTGGAGACATCCGAGGAATCATTAACCGCATGGATTATTTAAATGACGGGAATGTGCTTTCGGAAGACAGTTTAGGTGTACAGGGGATTTGGCTATCACCGATTTTTGAATCTCCTTCCTATCATAAGTACGATGCCGCAGATTATTATAAAATTGATGAAGACTTCGGAACCGAAGAGGACCTGCGAGAACTGATTGCACTGTGCCATGAGAGAAATGTAAAGGTGATTTTGGACCTTGCCATCAATCATACTTCGACCAGCAGTGTCTGGTTCCAAAAGTTCTCCAGTGCCCACGCGGCGGAAAATACGTCGGACCCGTACTACGATTTCTATTCCTGGGCGCCGTTGTCAGAACGTACAAACGGACTTGCCTATTCCAAGGTGCCGGGTACATCGCTTGATTTTTATGAATGCAATTTCTCAACTGACATGCCGGAGTTAAACTTTGATAATGAGGCAGTCCGTGAGGAAGTGCTCCGGGTTGCAAAGTATTACCTGGATTTGGGTGTTGACGGTTTCCGCTTCGATGCGATTAAATATATTTATTACAATGATACGCAAAAGAGCGTGGATTTCTGGAACTGGTTCATGGCCGAATTAAAAGCATACCGCCCGGATATTTACTGTGTTGGTGAGTGCTGGTCAAATGATGTGGAGACATTACAGTATGTCGAAGCGTTAAACTGCTTTAACTTCCAAATGGCGCAGGGCGAAGGGTTTATTGCTAATGCGGCAAAAGGAACCGATATCGATATCTACACAAATTATGTGGAACGGTATCAGAATCAGGTGCAGGCAGCAAATCCGGAGGGAGGCATGATGACTTCCTTTCTGGCAAATCACGATATGGACCGTGCAGCCGGTTATATGACAGTGGCTACCAAGATGGCATATATGGCGGCCAATCTGTACCTGCTGACTCCGGGATCCCAATTCATTTATTATGGAGAGGAAATCGGATTAAAGGGTTCCAGAGGCGGTGCGAATACCGATGCAAACCGAAGACTTGCAATGCTTTGGGGTGATGGGGATACCATTGAGGATCCGGTCGGTACTACATATGATGTAAAGAAACAAACCAATGGAACGGTGAAAGAACAGCTCGAAAACGAAGAAGGCCTTCTTCGTTATTATAGTAAGATACTTACTATAAGAAACACTTACCCGGAAATTCCGAGAGGTGACTATGAGGCGCTGTCGTTTGGAGAGACAAGATTTGGTGGTTTTCTGATTACATATAACGGAGAGCAGACTGTACTGCTCCATAATACTTCCAGCGTAAATGAAATTGTGATTGACCTTACCAAATGTGCTGATTTTCCGGATAAGGAAATGACGATTGCGGAGGTTATCGGTCAGGGCAGTGCAAAACTCAATGGAACAACGTTGACACTTGATCCGTTTACCAGTGTCATTCTGAAATGAAATTAAAGGTTATCAAAGATAATCTTTAAAATAAAAAATAAAAAGAGGAGAAACAAAAATGAAGAAAAGATTCACAGCAATCCTTGCGCTTGTTATGGCTCTTATGCTTGGCTTAACAGCATGTGGCGGCAAGGATACAGACGATGAGAGTGTAGATCTCACAGGTACTTATGACATCACAGTATGGGTGTCCGAAATTGACGGTGTTAAGGAATTAACACAGAGCCAGATTGATGCATTCTGTGCAGCAAATCCTGGTATCATAATCAATGCAACTATCGAAGGTATCTCTGAATCAGAGTCCGCAACACAGATGATTACCAGCGTAGAAGACGGTGCTGATATTTTCTGTTTCGCACAGGACCAGCTTGCTCGTCTTGTTATGGCTAAGGCTCTGAACCCACTCGGAACAGCTACAGCAGCTAAGGTTACTGAACTGAACGATGCAGGTGCTGTTGCAGCAGCTACAGTTGGTGGTCAGTTATACTGCTACCCACTGACTTCCGATAATGGTTACTACATGTACTATGATAAGAGCGTTATCCCGGAAGAACATCTTGACAGCTTAGAAGATATCATTGCTGACTGTGAAGCAGCCGGCAAGCTCTTCTCCATGGAACTTGATACAAACGCTTGGTACAATGCATCCTTCTTCTTTGCAACAGGATGTGTATCCGATTGGACAGCAGATACAGAAGGTAACTTCGTTTCCGTAAATGATACATTCAACTCCGCAGCTGGTATCATTGCTCTTAAGGGTATGCAGAAGGTTCTTAAGTCCCCTGCATACAATGCATCCGCATCCGCTGACGCATTCTCCGCAGCAGTTCCATCCGCAGTAGTTATTTCCGGTCCTTGGTGCGCAAGCTCTGTTCAGGAAATCCTTGGCGAAAACTATGGTGCTACAGATCTTCCATCTTTCACCGTAGATGGCAAGTCCTATCACTTAGGTTCCTTCTCCGGTAACAAGTTACTTGGTGTTAAGCCTCAGACAGATGCTAAGAAGGCAGCAGTTCTTCAGCAGTTAGCTCTGTGGTTAACAGGCGAAGAATGCCAGAAGCAGAGATTTGAACAGTTCAACTGGGGTCCATCCAACTTAAGCGTTCAGAACACAGAAGCAGTTAAGACAAACCCAGCTCTTTCCGCTTTAGCAACTCAGAGTGCATACGCAATTCCTCAGGGTCAGATTCATGGTTCCTGGTGGGATATCGCTAAGTTATACGCTGTATCCGCAAAGGCAGCTACAACAGATGCTGAATTACAGACAGCTCTTGATGAGTACACAGCAAGCATCAACGCATTATTCGCTATGTCCGCTGATGAAAAGAATGCATTCTCCGTTATCGGTAGCATCAATGGCGACGGTTGGTCTGTTGACCTTCCAATGACAAAGCAGGATGACGGTTCCTGGATTACAAACGAAGCATACACCATGGATGCAGGCGTTGAATTCAAGGTTCGTCAGGGCAAGTCCTGGGATGTAAACTACGGTGGTGACGGACAGCTCGGCGGCGCTAACTTCGTTGTTGAGACAGCCGGTACTTACAAGATTAAGTTCACACAGATTAGCGAAAGCGAAGGTAAGATTGAACTTATCGCTCAGTAATCGGAACAAAGTTTAAAGTTTTAAACAGGTAATTGACAGAGCCGTCTCGGACTCTCCGGGACGGCTCTTTTAAAAAGTTACAGGTAAGGAAGGGAAGGTCTAAACGTGAAGAAGCTTACCAGATCAGAATATTTTAAGCTGAATGTCATTCAGAAACTGTTATATAATATTTTTCTGTTTTTGTGTGCCATTCCAACTACCATTGTAAAGATTGGCAAAGAGGTCTGGGCCGGATGCAAGGGTCTTTGCAAGACAATAAAAAATGAAGTAGTAGATACAGTTGTTACATTTAAATGCGGCTCGTGGCAAACGAGAGTATCCTATCTGATTATGGGCTTCGGTAGTATTGCACGCGGGCAGGTGCTCAGAGGAATTCTGTTCCTTGTATTTGAAATAGTTTTTATTCTTTATATGATTTTAAAAGGTGTTTTCTGGCTTGGAAAATTCAGAACACTCGGGGATATTCCTTCCGGATTACAGTACGATCCGATTTTGGATACTAATGTCTGGAAACAGGGAGATAACTCCTTTGATATCCTTCTTTATGGATTACTTACTATCATTTTCTGTCTCGTATTTGTTTTTGTATGGAGAATGAATGTAAAGCAGCAGAGAATGATTGAAGAAACTTTGGCAAAGGGCAAGAAGTTACCAACGGCAAAGGATGATATTAAGGACCTTTTGGATCATCAGTTCCATAAGACATTACTTTCTCTGCCGATTACGGGTATCGTTTGCTTTACGATACTGCCGATTATCTTTATGATTTTAGTTGCATTCACCAATTACGGTGGTGCAAAAGATGGTTACGCAAACCTCTTTACGTGGGTTGGCTTAGCGAACTTTAAGGAATTGTTTAACTTTGGTGCAGGTAACAGTAATCTTCCGTATGCTTTCAGTAGAATTTTAGGTTGGACTTTAGTCTGGGCGCTGTTTGCTACGTTCACCTGCTATTTCCTCGGTATGCTTGTGGCAATTCTCATCAATAAGAAGGGAATTAAGTTGAAAAAGCTCTGGAGAGGAATTTTAGTACTTACGATTGCTATTCCACAGTTCGTTTCTTTACTTTATGTGTCTAAGCTGTTTGCAAAGAACGGACTGATTAATGGTATGTTGATGAACTGGGGGTGGATTTCCCAGCCAATTGAATTCTGGCAGAATTCGGATATTGCAAGACCATTGGTTATTTTAATCAATATCTGGATTGGTATTCCGTACCTGATGTTAATGGCAACCGGTATCCTCATGAATATTCCTGCTGATTTGTATGAATCGTCCAAAATCGACGGTGCGAATGCATTCCAGCAGTTTACAAAGATTACATTGCCATACATGCTGTTTGTCACAGGTCCTTATCTGTTAACCAGCTTTATCGGTAATATCAATAACTTTAACGTTATTTTCCTGTTGACGAGCGGTTCCACCACTTCAAATCCTGCACTTACCGTAACCGGCGCGGAAACTTCTGTCGCGGCGACGGACCTCGATTTGTTGATTACGTGGATGTTTAATATCACAACAGGTACCGCAAGTAACTATAAACTGGCAGCCGTTATTGCTATTATGATTTTCGTTGTTGTTGCAACGTTATCTGTCATTGTTTACAACGTAATGCCATCGAACAGAAATGAGGAGGATTTCCAGTAATGAGTAAGAATGCGAAAACTTCCCATAAAATGGGCTTAAAGGCAAAAACAAGATTAGGCAATTTTGCGGCCTATGTCGTGATTATTATAATGTGTGCAATTTGGCTGATTCCTTTTGTATGCATTTTACTTGAGTCCTTCCGTATGGAAGCAACCTATCAGGTAGGTTATGTGATTCCAAAGGAATGGGGCATCGGTAACTATGTCAGCCTGATTAAGAACACGAATTTCGTGAAGTGGTATACCAACACACTGATTATCGGTGCTGCAGTAGCAATTATCCAGACCTTTACGGTACTTTGTGTCAGCTATACACTGTCCAGAATGAGATTTAACGGAAGAAAGTTCTTAATGAATTTATTCCTCGTTCTGGGTATGTTCCCTGGATTTGTGACCGTAATCGTACTTTATAATATTTTAAGTGACTTAGGATTAACCGGACCGGGTGCGGTTCCGGGATTGATTCTTGTCTATACGGCAAGCTCCGGTATGGGCTTCCATGTGGCGAAGGGCTTCTTTGATACGATTTCCAAGTCTTTAGATGAAGCGGCCAGAGTAGACGGTGCAAGCCGTGCGCAGGTAATGTTCCAGATTATTCTGCCTCTTGCAAAGCCGATTGTGATTTACACACTGTTAACCGCATTCATGTCCCCATGGGGTGACTTCATGTTTGCAAAATACATTGCGCATAATACCAGTACCGGTATGAACGCTGCTGTTGGTTTGCAGAGTTTAATCGGAACACCATCCATGATTATGGCACACTACACTGAGTTCTGTGCGGGCGGTGTATTGGTAGCGATACCGATTACCATCCTGTTCTTCTGCTTACAGAAGTACTACGTAGAAGGCGTAACCGGCGGTGCGGTTAAGGGCTGATAAAACTACGAATCATATGTCTATATGAAACTACCGCCATCCGGTAACCGGGTGGCGGCAGTTATCTATTCTGTAGTTTTTTTAATTTTTTAAAAAGTTTAAAAAATTTCAAAAAAAGGTATTGACATTTGATTTTAAATGTTGTATAGTATGCCTTGCGCTTGAGAGACAGCTGACGAGTTGGCCTTAAGCGTTCACATAGATTTGCGCGATTAGCTCAGTTGGTAGAGCACCTGACTCTTAATCAGGGTGTCCAG
>CAZIQL010000081.1:0-9470 GCA_964541485.1 uncultured Lachnospiraceae bacterium | reverse complement strand
CTATGAACAACGTACCAAACATGAAAGTGGGAATCGTAGCGGTAAGCCGTGACTGTTTCCCGGAAAGCTTAGCAGTAAACAGAAGAAAGGCAATGGTAGCAGCTTATGCAGCAAAGTATGACGCAGCAGACATCTACGAATGTCCGGTTTGTATCGTGGAGAGCGAAATCCACATGCAGCAGGCATTAGATGACATTACGGCAGCAGGCTGTAACGCACTCTGTGTTTACCTTGGAAACTTCGGTCCTGAAATTTCTGAGACCATGCTTGCTGAAAAGTGGAACGGCCCTAAGATGTTCCTTGCAGCAGCAGAGGAATCCCAGGCGGACTTACTTGACGGAAGAGGCGATGCATACTGCGGTATGTTAAACGCAAGCTATAACTTAGCACTCCGTAACGTGCGTGCTTACATCCCTGAGTACCCGGTAGGTACCGCGGATGAGTGTGCGGACATGATTCATGAATTTTTACCAATCGCAAGAGCAATTTATGGACTCTCCAACTTAAAGATTTTTTCCTTCGGTCCAAGACCAAAGAACTTCTTTGCATGTAACGCTCCGATTAAGCAGCTTTACAACCTTGGCGTAGAGATTGAAGAGAACTCTGAACTTGATTTATTTGAAGCATTCAATAATCATGCAGGTGACCCAAGAATTGCAGAAGTTGCTGCAGACATGGCAAAGGAACTTGGCGAAGGAAATAAGAAGCCTGAAGTGCTTGAAAAGTTAGCACAGTATGAAATCACCCTCCTTGATTGGGTAGAGGCAAACAAGGGAAGCAGAAAGTACGTTGCCATCGCAGGCAAGTGCTGGCCGGCATTCCAGACACAGTTCGGTTTCGTACCTTGTTACGTAAACAGCCGTCTGACAGGCCGTGGTATCCCGGTATCCTGTGAAGTAGATATTTACGGTGTACTCAGTGAGTTCATCGGTACCTGTGTGAGCGAAGATGCGGTAACACTCCTTGACATTAACAACTCCGTACCGGCAGATATGTACAAGGAATCCATCGAAGGCAAGTTCCCATATACCCATAAGGATACGTTCATGGGCTTCCACTGTGGTAACACCTGCTCTTCAAAGCTTGCATTCTGTGAGATGAAGTACCAGAAGATCATGGCAAGAAACTTACCGATTGAAGTAACAAACGGAACACTGGAAGGCGATATCGCTCCTGGCAACATCACGTTCTTCCGTTTGCAGTCCACAGCAGACAACAAGTTAAGAGCTTATGTGGCTGAGGGTGAAGTGCTTGACGTAAGAACAAAGTCCTTTGGTGCGATTGGTGTATTTGCAATCCATGAAATGGGACGTTTCTACCGTCACGTACTGATTGAGAAGAATTATCCGCACCATGGTGCAGTGGCATTCGGACATTTCGGAAAGGAAATCTTCGAAGTGCTCAAATACATCGGAGTGGCATATGACGAAATCGGCTATAACCAGCCAAAGAGCCTGCCATATCCATCCGAGAATCCGTTTGCATAAGAATACATAAGCCCTGTATGAGGGGAGCGTTATAGTTTTAATCGGATTCAGCCTCTGTGTTTTGTTCTTTTTGTTTTTGAAAGGTTCTGCTTGCAAGATCTATCTTTCAGAACCCGCTTTCGCTTCGGCGAAAACGCAGCGGTACTAAGCTCAAAAAGACTTCGCTAAGTACCGGCGTTTTCTAAGAGTTCTGTCCAGATAAATCTTGTAAGACAGAACCATATCAAGGAAAGAGAAGAACAAAACACAGAGGCTGAATTGATTTAATCCGGTAAGAGGCGCCCCTCAAACAGGGCTTTTTGATGTGTCAGGCGGAAACGGATTCATCCGGATGGAGCATGGCTGTCAGGAAAAAAAGAGAAGATACATTTCAAAAAAAATTTTTCAAAAAGTTCCAACCTTTTAAATTTTGTGTGTCTATATAGGTGAAAGCTTTCAATGAAATAAAAATGATAAGGAAAAACAAATGAACAGACAGGAGACAGAAGAAATAATAACGGAATATGTAAAGTCGATTTACGGATTTGCGTTGAAACGGTGTACAAGTGCAGAGGAGTCGGTTCAGGCACTAAAGCTTTATAAAAGGGAGCAGGAAGAGGCGCTTTCCAAGGACGATTATGTGTGGCTGGCAGAACGCGGCTATGTGAAGACAAACGGAGAGTATGACGGATTATTTAAGTCAGTCTGGCAGATTGTGATTTTGAGAACACCGGAAATTAGGGAGAAGCTGCTTGCTATCGGTGAGAGTCTGAAAAAGAAATATCAGGCGGAGTTTGAAAGGATGAAGGCGCCGTATGCGGCAGCGCATTTGGCGGCAGTTCCAAAGCATTTGCAGAAGATGAAGGAGTATGAATTACAGTTTCTCTTCCATTCGGACGGACTGTTTTTATGGTACTGTATGAGAGAGCTCGTGGGCAGTGGAAAACTGAAGATGCCGACCGAGCAGCAGAGGAAAGTACTCAGTACGCTGATTATAGAGGGATAAGAGATAGGGCTGTCACGGGGTGATATGCCCTAAATTTAAATCCAATTTTCTTCGGTTTTTTATTGACAACCGGGGTTTAACGTGTTAAACTTCAATCAAGAACAAGGTTTAATTGATTAAACCTAAGAAGAAGGAGGGAATCAAAATGAGTACACCAAAGATTTTTGAGAGCGAATATCGGTTTATGCAGATTTTGTGGGAGTGTGAGCCAATAAACAGTACGCAGCTTGTGACGGAGTGTAAGGAGCGTCTGAGTTGGAGCAAAGCAACGACCTACACGGTCATCCGTCGGCTTGCAGAGCGAGGTGTTCTGGTAAATGAAAATACGATGGTGCGGTCTTTGGTGACAAAGGAAGAGGTTCAGGATACGGAGCTTTCAGAACTGGTAGAGAAAACGTTTGACGGGTCTATTCCACAGTTTTTGGCAGCGTTCACGAGAAAGGCAAAGCTGAAACAGGAGGATGTAGAGGCATTGAGGAAAATGATTGCGGAATACGAGGAGTGAGACGATGGAAGTTTTTTTGTTGAAATTGGCAGAGCTTAGTTTGCAGGCAAGCGCTGCAACGATTGTAATTCTTTGGATTCGTTTTGTGTTTCGCAGGATGCCAAAGAAACATTTGTGTGTGCTCTGGATGATAGTGGCGGCACGATTAATAATCCCGTTTTCCTTGGAAACAGAATATGCACCGAACTCTTATGTGATGGGACAGAGTACGGTGGAGAAGCTGATGCTGTCATTGGAAGGATTAAGTGCAGGGACTTCGGAAAACGAACAAGGCGAGGGGACATCGGAAGACGCCGGTAATGGAGATAATATGCCGGAGACAGGAAATGTCGACGGGGATGAAGAAAATGGAACTGCAGATAGGGCAGAAGGAGTTGGAATGTCCGGCCCGGTACAAAATGCGGGACAAACAGATATTGTGACGGAACAGAATCATTCAATCTATGAAAATAAGAAGGATGCGGTTATTGGCACATTGTTTGCTGTTTGGTTTATTGGGCTGTTGACGTGTGGAGTTTATGGCACAGTCAGTATTCTTCGGATAAAGCGACTGGTGCGTGGGGCGATACCGTATCAGGAAGATATATGGCTTTGTGAACGGGTAAAATCACCGTTTTTGTTTGGAGTGTTCCGTCCACAAATTTACCTTCCGTGTGATTTGGAAGAGGAGCAGATAGGATATGTCTTGGCGCATGAAAAAGCGCATGTGAGAAGAGGCGATCATATCACAAAGGCAATGGGATATGTATTGCTTTCCGTGTATTGGTTCCAGCCGTTGCTCTGGGTGGCATATTCTGTGTTCTGTAAGGATATTGAGGCTGCCTGCGATGAAAAGGTGATAGTGGGCTATGCATTGGCAGAAAGGAAGACATATTCAGAAACCTTACTGGAATGCAGTGTGGAAAAGGGATTTTCCGTTGCTCACCCTCTTGCGTTTGGCGAGAGGAATGTGGCAAAGAGAGTGAAAGAGATTTTGCGGTATAAGAAAGCAGGAAAGCTGTTAACTCTGGTTTCTGTGTTATTATGTGTTGTGATTACAGCAGGCTGTTTTGTGATAAGAAAGGATGTACAGAGCGGGGAGCAGGGCAATTTGCCGGGAGAAACCGTAACGCCAACACCGGTAGATGGAAGTACGGTGCCGCGGCAGCAGAGTTCAGAGATATTGTATGCCGTGCCGATGGGGCAGCGGGTAGAAATTGATTTGGACGGAGACGGAAGCGAGGAAGGGCTTCACATGTATATCAAGGGCTATGAAGGCAATGTGACTTTCCGGAAGCTTGAGAATAGTCTGGGATTTGCGGAGTATGTTGAAGATATCTTTTATGTTTACGTGGATGGACTGGAGTTTCATGGAAGGTATATTGTACAACTATGCGGGAATGAGAAACTGATTTTTCATTCGTACTATATCCTTGATTTGGATGTGAGTGATAAGTATAAGGAATTTGCAATTGCGTTCCAGGGACCGAGTGGTGACCCGTCGTTTGAAATTTTTCGTTATGCCGAGGGTGAGTTGATTCATGTTGGCCAGACCTATTGCTGGATGACGGAGTACGATGCGGGAGGCTTCTATGAAGAAAGCCGGATGTCTTACACGGAAATGGTAGAAAACGTAGACCGCAGTGAGTTTCTGATTTCGGTTTCAGGGGATGGTATGCTTTACTGTGTGGAGAGAGAACAGTTTCTTGAGACGACAGAGGTTGTAAAGGCATATCAGCTTGTCAATGCGCAAGAAAAGAATGCAACGCTGGAAGAGGTGGTTCGTAGTGAATACGTGTTTATTGATTGGAAAGAAGATCGCGGGGAATATTGTGTGCGTGCGGCAAGAGAATTTGTCGCAAACGCGGGAGAAAACTGGCATAAGTCGGTTTATCAACCGGTAACCATCCCGGAGGGTACGCGAATTTCTTTCTATAAATATTACCCAGAGGTGCCATGGGAAACGGGCTGTGTGGTGTTTGCCTATGGAGAGAATTTGGAGAACTTTGCGTATTTTCTTTTAGAGAAGGATGGGATGGTAGGACTGCCGAAGGAATATGTGCCGGTGGAGGAATTGTTTTTGAATCTCATGAATGCAGGATAAAAAGATAAGTTCATGAATACAGTTTTTGAATAGCAGAACACCTCGCAAAGTTACATCTGCGAGGCGTTCTGCTGTTCTATGTTCTATAGGGAAGGGAGTTAGCGGTGAGTCGGGCGTTTTATCATACCAAAGGCTTTGCAAACTTCCATTACCACCAATGGAACCAAAATGAGTCCCAGCGCAATGAGGTAAAGTTTTACCGGAAGTAATACAAGTCCAAAGGCAACTCTGAGCGGTGTAAACAGGACGAGGGCAACGAGTATGGTGGAGGCAAGTGCTGCCAGATTTAAGGTGCGATTGCCGAAGATTCCAATCTTAAAGAGGGAATGTTCGGAACGCATGTTGAATGCCTGCACAATCTGGGAGAGTGCCAGAATCATAAATGCCATGGTCTGTCCACCTTCCAAAGTTCCGGTTGTGGTTTCGCCAAGGTAAAAACCAAGCAGAGTCAGTGCTGCAAACATTGCGCCCTGTAATACCACGCGGATACCAAGTCCATGGGCGAAGATGCCTTCCTCCTTTGGCTTTGGTTTATGGTCCATAACGTCAGCTTCCACGGCTTCCATGCCAAGGGCAATCGCCGGAAGGGAGTCGGTTACGAGGTTAATCCAAAGGAGCTGCATGGAAAGCAGCGGTGACTTGTGCCACATCAGCATAGACACAAATACGGTAAATACTTCACCGATGTTAGTGCCGAGCAGGAAACCAACCACCTTTTTAATATTTGCATAAATGCCGCGTCCTTCTCGTACGGCATCGACAATGGTAGCAAAATTGTCGTCGGTGAGTGTCATATCGGCAGCACCCTTTGCAACGTCGGTGCCGGTAATTCCCATGGCACATCCGATATCAGCGGCTTTCAGTGCAGGAGCATCGTTTACGCCATCACCGGTCATAGAGACAATCTGTCCCTTTCTCTGCCATGCCTTGACGATGCGGATTTTGTTTTCCGGTGATACTCGTGCATAAACGGAAATGGTTTCGATGACGGCATCAAATTCACTGTCCGTCATATTGTCAAGCTCTGCTCCGGTAATGGCACGGTCGCCCGGTTCCAAAATACCAAGTTCTTTTGCAATCGCAGATGCGGTAACAACATGGTCTCCGGTAATCATAACCGGTTTAATGCCGGCACGGCGGCAGACGGCAACCGCATCCTTTGCTTCCGGACGAGGCGGGTCAATCATTCCGACAAGACCGAGGAACGTCAGCCCGTTTTCCAAATCCTCGGATGTGAGGGTATCAGGGATGGTGTCAATCTCTTTGTAGGCAATGGCAAGTACTCGTAAAGCATCGTTGCTCATTGCTTCGGTAAGCTCTTTTGCTTTTTCCAAGTTACCGGAGATACAACGTGGTGCCATCATGTCAAAGGCGCCCTTTACGATAACGACATTCTTTCCGCCAATACTGTTGATGGTTGTCATCAGCTTGCGGTCCGAGTCAAAAGGAATTTCGCCCAAACGAGGATATTTCTTATTGAGATTGTCCTTTGGCATACCATTTTTATGTGCTGCGAGGACAATGGCAGTTTCGGTAGGGTCACCGATGTGCTGTTCTTCTGCGCCATGGAACACAACGGAGCCATCACAGCAGAGAGTACCATACATAAGAAGCTTTTTAATTTCTTCCGAATTTCGGTTGCTGATAAGCTCCGGTTCAGACTGACCGTCGAGATAAGCTTTGGTCAGGGTCATACGGTTCTGGGTAAGAGTACCGGTTTTATCGGAGCAGATGACGGAAGCACCACCGAGGGTTTCTACAGCAGGCAGCTTACGAATCAGTGCATTTTTCTTAACCATTCGCTGTACGCCGATGGAAAGTACTATGGTAACGATGGCAGGCAATCCTTCCGGAATTGCAGATACAGCAAGGGAAACGGCAGTCATAAAGATTTCCAGAACAGGAATTCCGTTGACAAGACCGACAACAAAGATAATGGCGCAGGCAGCAAGTGCCATAATACCAAGATATTTACCAAGCTGTGCCAGCTTTTGTTGCAGTGGGGTCTGTCCATCCTCTTCCGTATCCAGAAGATTCGCAATTTTACCCATCTCTGTATCCATGCCGGTTGCAGTGACAACGGCAGTTGCGGTGCCGTAAGTAATGCTGCATCCGGAAAACACCATGTTGGTGCGGTCGCCGATAGGGGCATTCTCAGGGATGACTGCTTCCGCATCCTTTTCGGAAGGAACAGATTCACCGGTCAGTGCCGACTCCTCGGATTTGAGACTTACACTATGAAGAAGTCTCGCATCAGCAGGAACAAAATCGCCGGATTCCAGACGAATGATATCGCCCGGTACGAGGTCAACGGCGTTGACAATTTTTTCTGCGCCGTCACGAATGACTCTTGCGTGCGGAGCGGACATATTCTTCAGAGCATCCAGTGCTTTTTCGGCTTTTCCCTCCTGATATACACCCATGACTGCGTTCAGTATGACAATAAGCAGAATCAGAAGCGGTTCGAATAATTCACCCCAGTTCTGTTCTACACATACAACGGTAAATGAGATAATTGCCGCGGCGATGAGAATCAAAATCATGGCGTCCTTAAATTGATCAAAGAAACGCTGTAGCGTGGTTTTCTTTTTCTTTTCACGGAGCTTATTCGGACCGTATTTTTGAATACGTTGTGAAACCTCCGCTTCGGTGAGACCGATTTCCTGATTGCCGGAAAGTTTATGTAAGACTTCTTCTTTTGAATTGTTATGCAGTGACAATGGTTTTCCTCCTTCAAAGTTTTTTCGGTGCCTGAATGATACAAAGTTAAGTTCAACAAAGGTTCAAGGCAACCTCAATTGTTGTTGAGAAACAGTTGAGGTTCTGTTGAGGAAAGAGGGCTATATTGGAATTACCTGCAAAGAAATGAGCAGGAAACAAAAGGAAAAGAAGACCACGAAGGAGGCTAAAACATGAGAAAAGCGAACATTGGTATTGCGAGTATTTTAATGAGTCTGGTTGAAATTTTAATTGGTATTTTGTTATTGATTAATCCGGTAGGATTCACATCGGGAATCATTAATACGTTTGGTGTTATAATAGCGGTTTTTGGTGCCAGCGAGATTATTCAGTATTTCCGTTCGGATGCAGAAGAGGCGGCACGTGAGGACTGGCTGACAAAGGGCGTTTTGTTTGCAGGAGGCGGATTGTTCTGCATCTTAAAAACAGAGTGGTTTATTGCAACCTTCCCGGTGATTACTTTATTGTATGGTGTTTTTATTTTAATGACAGGTGTCAGCAAATTGCAGAAGGCAATTGATATGTTACGGTTAAAGCAGAAGTTCTGGTATATTATGTTAATCAGTGCGGTGCTGACACTGGTAGTAGCAATTTTAGCAATTACAAATCCGTTTGCAACAACAGCAGTACTTTGGACCTTTATCGGAATTTCCCTGATTGTAGAGGCAGTCATGGATGTTGTAGCTTTTGTTTTTGCAAAGAAAGCCTGAAAGCGGGAAGTACATAAGGCAGAATGACCTTGCGCGGGAGAAAAGATGGAGATACAATAAAAGAAGGAAAATGCCAAAGTAGGAGGAAAACAGTTTGTTTCAGATTTTGATTGCAGAGGATGACCTGGAACTTCGCAGGCTATTTGCGCATGTACTTATTAAAAACGGATATGCTGTAAAGGAAGTTGCAAACGGAAAAGAAGCACTGGATGCAATGGAGAACACGTATTTTGATTTGATTATTTCAGATATTATGATGCCGGTTATGGATGGGTATGAGTTTGTGCGACTGCTTCGGGAATCCGGAAATACCACACCGGTTATGATGATAACGGCAAAGGATGCCTTTGATGATATGCGTCTGGGATTCCTTTCTGGAACTGACGACTATATGATAAAACCGGTCAATGTCAATGAAATGGTGCTACGGGTAAAGGCGTTGCTTCGCCGGGCACAGATGATTAGTGAGAGAAGGCAGTCCATTGGTGGAACCATGATGGAATGCGACACGTTTGAAATTTCATTTGGAGGACAGCACATCATACTTCCGCAAAAGGAGTTTATGCTGCTTTATAAAATGGTATCTTATCCGGGAAAGATTTTCACCAGACAGCAGTTGATGGATGACGTGTGGGGTTATGATTCCGAAAGTGATTCACATACCGTAGAGGTGCACATCGGAAGATTGCGCGAGCGTCTGAAGGAAAACACGGATTTTAAGATTGTGACCATCCGAGGTGTAGGCTATAAGGTGGTGAAGGCATGAAGGAACGTGAACGGTTTCAAAAAATGCGTCAGAAAAAAAGCAGGATGAGCTTAAGAACCCGTTTGACGGTTTTGGTCGGAGTTGTTGTTCTGGTCAGTATTATGCTGTCCCTCGGTATTATTTTGCTGTTTGAATGGGTGTTTCAGTTTTCAACAAATTTGCCGGCACTGATTCAAATCAATGTTTTCAGTCTGA
>CAZIQL010000080.1:0-9687 GCA_964541485.1 uncultured Lachnospiraceae bacterium | reverse complement strand
CCAACTTCGGTGCTGTCAAATGGACAGACTTCGACCTCGTTGTGCGGCATACTCATAGAATATATCATATACAGAAGTATCTGTCAAGTAATTTTTTTTACATTTATTTAGTTCCTTTCAAAAACTGTTTGTTCTGATACATCCGCTTGTCAACTTCGCTTAACAAAGTATCTGTAGTTGGCATGTTTTCTTTCGTATGAAGCTTATATCCGCCGGCAAGCTGAATCGGATAACCTTTCTCAGCTGCTTTGACAAGGAGCCTCTTTTGAATGATGGCAATACATTCTTCCGCTTCATTCTCTCCTACTTCACCAATAACCAGTTTTACATACTCATCCCCACCGATACGGAAGTTCTTTTCTTCTCTTGCACCTGAAAAATAACGTTTTGAAACAATTTCTGCAGAAATACGAATAACCTCATCTCCTGCCACATGTCCGTAAGTATCATTTACCTGCTTTAAGCCGTTATTATCAAATAAAAGAATCAGAAAACTTTCATTATCCTGTACGTTATTCATCATTTCCTGAATCATGACATTATAGCCGTTTCGGTTGTAAAGACCGGTCATAACATCTGTAATCGCCTTTTGTTCCGCATTTTTATATAAGACATTTACAGCATATAAACGTTTCAAGGACTCCAGGGCATTGTTTACATAACGTACCCAATAAGGGAAGATATCATCATAAACGTACGTGGTTCCCTTGGAAGAATAATTCAGTACAATATAGCCAAAGCAGTTTTCAGCAAAATAAAGTGTATTAAAATAATAAATGGACGGAGTTTCTTCCTGACCAAACTCCGGTAGCATCTGGGTAATATGAAATGTTCTCTTTGATTCTACCCGGAGATCATTTGCGGTTTCTCCGTCATTAGGACGTTTATCAAGCGCTAACAGCATTCTTTCAGAAAAATCATCGGTCGGGTCTTTGTACAAACTGTTCCAGTCATCGCATAAGCAAAGCCAGATTCGATTAAAATCAGCAATATTTTCCGTATACCAGTCAATCTTCCAGATACACTCTTTAATATCGTGCGCAGAAATCAAATCTTCGTTCATAAAATTGTAGAAAGAAAAGAAGAAATCTCCTTTCTCTGAGGTTTTTGGTTTCGGATAAGCTTCTTTATTCTTTGAGCATCCGCAAGAAGAATTTAAAAGCAGATACTGTTTCTTCTTTAAAAGCGGATCCACTGCTTTAATTCCGAGTTTACTCCGGATATATGCCATAGCATCGGCAACCATTTCTTCTTCGTTTCTAAGTGCCGAAGTAATTTGATACTTTTGCTCAACTCCATTTCCAAAAGTATCAAATCCGGTCACAATAACCTCTTCCGGAATTCTGATTTTTCTTTTTTCCAGAGCCTCATATACTGCAATCGCCATGGCTCCGTTTGCACAACAAATCGCCTGCGGAAGACCTTTTGGTGACGTTACTATCTGCTCAACAATCCCTTCTGCGGCATAATACCAAAAATCTCCGTAATATATTCTGTCCTCATCCACAGTAAGTCCATGCTTCATCATGGCATCCAGATATCCATTTAATCTTGTATGACTATGCGAATGTTCCTTTGGACCGGTAATAAATACGATATCGTTGCAGCCATGCTCAGAAATTACATGTTCTACAACAGAGCAAATCATTTCCCTGTCACAGCAGTGAAAAGACTGGAATCCCTGCACATTGATATCCAATGACACACATACTCCATGAAACTGTTTCTTTATGATCGAAACAACCTGATCCGCATGTCTGGATGACATGTTCAGCGTATCCGGAATAACAATAACAGCATCCAGCTTATCAAAATTTACAAGATCCATAATTTTTACGGCACTCAGCTTGCAGTTTTCATAAGCTCCGTTTGCAACAATGCTGGAATATACTGCCACATCACAATCCGATTGAAATGCTTCCTTTGCAATACTTTCTAAAACCTTGGTCTGATAAGGAAGGTTTGGCTGTCCCAAAAAAACACCGATACATTTTCTTTTTTTCATAGGTTACTTCTCCTTCCTTTTTTACTCTGATTTACTGTGCTTCTTCTAACTGCTCTGCCAGGGTCTTGCAGATTTTTTTTCTGGTCAATTCCATGAGACCAAGTTTTGTAATCTCAACCAACTCTGTCTGCACAGAATCATCTGCCAGATAGCTACGTAAAACTTCCTTTAGTTGTTCTTCCTTCTCTTTTTCATTCATATTGATAAAATCAATAATAATTATTCCGGAAAGATTTCTGAGACGGATTTGTGCTGCAATCTCTTTTGCAGCTTCTATATTGATCTGATAAAATGTATCTTCTGTTGCTTTTTTCCCGGAAACTGCTTTTCCTGTATTAACATCAATTACTGTCAATGCTTCTGTTGGTTCAATCACGATGGTGGCTCCGGACTTTAAATACACCGTTTTATGAAGTGCCTTATCCATATAATGATTGATTCGATATAGAACCGCAAGTTCGTTTGCATCCTCCATCAGAATGACCGGCACCGGCTGTTGATTCCGGTCCAAAACAGGATAGTCTTTTCTATAATTGCAAACATCCTGATACACAGCCGGAATATTGGTAACTATTTTTTCCAGGGAAAATTCCTTTAAATCCCGAATCTGTTTCAGATATTGCGGCAGTTCTCTGTAGAGTAGAGAATATTTTGCCAAATGGACACCGGAAGAACATATTTCCTTGTATACGCCCACCAAATGCCTGATTTCATTGATTAATTCATCTGTTGACGCATATTGGGCATTGGTGCGGACAACGATACCATATCCCGGTTCCAGATACTCTGCTATCTGCTCTTTTATCTGTCCACGCAAACCTTTATTCTGTATTTTTTTTGAAATCTGAACTCCCTCTGCATGATGTACAAGTACAATATATTTTCCAGTTAATGAAAAATTTGCACTGACTACAGGTGCTTTTGTTTTTACTTCTTCTTTGATTACCTGAACAATCAATTCATCTCCAATGGATATCTTCTTTTCTGATTGTTTTTTTACAAATAATGCTCCTTCTGCCAGGGTAAGATCAAGATAACAGGAACAGTTATCTGTAATATTCACAAAAGCCGCATTAATATTCTTTACAATATTATCTACTCTTCCTACATAAATATTTCCCAGATGGGCATCCTTTTTTCGAGCTGCAGCTGCCTGGACCATTACTTTATTTTCATAGACAGCACAAATCGTACTATTCCTATAATTGGTAATAACAAGCTCACTCATCACAATAAAAATCCTTTCTGTAAGGATATTTTCTTTGGTTAATTCTTATGATACTCCATAAGTGGCACAAGTCTGCGTTCCGGCATTTTTCCTTCTTTTGTCATTCTTGCGATTTCTGCCTGGGAAATTTTTCTAAGCGACAAATCAGCGTAGGTTTCCACGCGGTGAAACTGATACGCATACGGATTATATTCTCTTCCAAGATATGCATAAAACGCTTCCATTACCGTATCAGGCTTTACATTATTGACACTGCCCGCAGAAAGAAGCAGATAGAAAACCAATCCGTTTTCATATTTTCCGGAAAACTTCGTCGTCTCTCCTTTAGCACTTGAATCAAAGATAAATGCCGCAAGATCCACCTCGGTCTCTGTCTTTTTTGATTTTTTCAAGTAAGGAATCGACTTCTGTGCCAAAAATTCCGTAAATTTTGTTTCCAGTTCTTCTTTTGACAAGTCTTCTTCATATCCATCTTTGCGAAGAATCAGATAGGAGGATGCTGCAACCAGCGCCATCGCAGTCTCGCGTTTTACCTGTGGTACCGGTGGCGGCAACAGCTCTGCAGAAATAATTTTCATTCCATCAGCCATCACAAGGTTCAGCCGGTCTACCAATTCTTCTAAAGAAGGAATCGAATGAAATTCAATATCAAAATACTCACTTTCACTGGTCTGCCCCACACCAAGAGGTGCCGCAAAAGACATAATCTGGTGTGGATTAAATCCTTCAGAGTATGCAACATCCAGTCCGGAACGTCTGACTGCCTTCTGAAAATAACGCATTACATCCAGATGACTGATAAATTTCATCGTATCATATTTTGCAAATTTTATTCTGACTTCCATACTATATCTCTTTTCTGATTATTTTAAAACAAGGGATTCTCCTGCTTCGTTTCTTGGCTCATAGCATACTCCGCCATGAAATACCTTTGCACCGCAGCCTGCACAGCCCTTTCGACAATTTGGTGTTACTGTCTCAGTCTGACCGTTTTCATATTCTCTCCAGAGAAATGCCTTGGTTACACCGGCATCAATGAAATCCCACGGGAGAATTTCATCCTTAGAACGTTCTCTGTGATTATAAAATGCCATATCAAGCGATAAAGTATCAAACGCCTGCATCCACACGTCATTTTTAAAATGTTCTGACCAGGAATCAAACAGACACCCGTTTTTATATGCCTCGTAAATAAGTGCACAAAGCTTTCGATCACCACGTGCAAATACACCCTCTAACATGGTAAGCTCTGCATCATGCCAGTTATATTTAATACTCTTATTGTTCAACTGCTCTTTTAATTTACCGCTTAGGAGTTTGCGTTTTGACACAAACTCTTCTTTTGTCGCCATCCTTGTCCATTGGAATGGCGTAAACGGCTTCGGAACGAAGAAGGAGGTGCTGGTCGTAATGCTGACCTTACCGTTTCTCTCCTGTTTTGGAATTGTATAATACTCTCTTGCAATTTTATCCGACAACACTGCAATCTGCTCAATATCATCCTCCGTCTCCGTCGGAAGACCAAGCATAAAATACAGCTTAACCTTATTCCAGCCGCTGGTAAAGGCAGACATAGCTCCTGTTAAAATATTTTCCTCTGTCAGCCCTTTGTTTATCACATTACGCAGTCTCTGTGACCCCGCCTCCGGTGCAAACGTCAAACTGCTTTTTTTAATATCCTGTACCTTGCTCATAACATCTAACGCAAAGGCATCAATACGCAAAGAAGGAAGCGAAATATTCACACCCTCTTTGCTGAAAGTATCAATCAAATAATATACAAGGTCATGCAGTTCGGAATAGTCGCTGGAACTTAAGGAGCTTAAGGAAATCTCCTCATGCCCTGTATTCTTAATCATTTCAACCGCACGTGACTTTAAAAATTCCAGATCACGTTCCCTGATGGGACGATACAACATACCTGCCTGACAGAAACGGCAGCCACGGATACAGCCGCGCTGAATTTCCAATACAACTCTGTCCTGTACCGCTTTTACATATGGAACCAACGGTTTTTCCGGATAAAAGGTATCCGAAAGATTCATCTCGACCTGTTTGCGAACCTTCTTTGGCGCATTTGCATTATTTGGCTCAAATGAAGCAATTGTACCATCTTCATGATAAGTAACATCATAAAAGGAGGGCACATAAATTCCTTCAATACGTGCAGCCATTTCTAAAAACTGCTTCCTGGTACCGCCATTTTTCTTGTTTTCTTTATAAGCATCCAAAAGCTGGTCATATACCGTTTCGCCTTCTCCGATATAAAACAAGTCGAAAAAGTCAGCCAAAGGCTCCGGATTAAATACACAAGGTCCTCCTCCGATTACAATCGGAAACTCCTCGCCTCTGTCTTTTGTATACAATGGAATTTGAGATAATTCCAAAATCTGCAGTATATTTGTATAGCACATTTCATACTGCAATGTAATGCCAAGAAAATCAAATTCTTTAATCGGGTCCTGCGATTCCAATGCAAATAAAGGAATTTCTTTTTCCCTTAAAATCTTGTCCAAATCCACCCATGGAGAATATACGCGTTCGCAATAGGTATCCTCTCTTTTATTAAACATATCATACAGAATCTGAATACCAAGATGTGACATGCCGATTTCATAAACATCCGGGAAACACATGCAAAAACGGATGGCAACCTCCTTAGGATTTTTCACCACCATATTCACTTCATTTCCAATATATCGTGCCGGTTTCTCAACCTGCATTAGTATTTCATCTGATAAAGCAAGTCTTCTCAAAATCTTCACTCCTATAAAATAATCATATATAGAAAAAGTATATCATATTTCATTCAGAAAAACAATGTCCGTAACCAGATAGTTGTAAATATCTTCTATTATCTTTTCTTCCTTCAGAACAAATTTTAAAATAACAAGTAACATACACAGAATTACAGCAATCAGCACCTCAATAACTGCAAGTTTCATTTTTGTCTCTCTATCCATTTTTTCTTCTTCCTTTCTGCTTTCTTCTTAACAAAGGGGATTGAAATAGCAAAAAATACAAGCTATAATATCAATAATACTTATGAATTTAGGAGGCAAAATATGTCCTGGTGTCCAAAATGTAAAAATGAATACCGTGCCGGTATCGAAATCTGTCCGGATTGTAATGCAGAACTGGTTGCTGAGTTGTCAGAAGATATGGCTGTTCACTATGTCCCGTTATTCCAGACAACCGATGCTGCATTAGTTGATAAACTTTATCCATATTTACTTCATTGTAAAATTAATGCCAAAAAGCTTCCTCTTCCAAAGGAAGGCGAGCCGGTCTATGTTATTTTAGTTCCGGAAAACGAAGCAAAGGAGGCAGCTCTTGAAGTTCAGACCGTACTCTCTTATGATGCTAAAGAAAAGGAAAAAGCAGAAAACGGTGGTGTTGAGAAGCCTAAGCAAAAAAAGAGCCGCATTCCGGTATCTAACCTGCATTTAAGTGCAAAGGACCGTTATCAGGAATATAAATCCTCCGGTATCATGTTACTTACCTTTGCTGCATTAATTATTATTTTTGCAATATTAAATTTCCTCGGAATCATCAATATTATGGGGTCAGTTCCTTCCCTTATTATTCTTGGTATTGCCGCAGCCGTATTTATCTACCTTGGCATCTCTTCTCTATTAAGCACAGGCAGATTACTTGAAGAAGCAGACGAAGAAGAAAAGACAACCGATGCCATTCTTACCTACTTAAAAGAAAATTTTTCAAAAGATGTTCTTCTTGCAATGAAGGAAGAAGATATGTCTGACGAATTATTATACTTTGCACAGATAAATGCCATGAAGGATGCCCTTGATGAACTTTGTCCGGATGCAGATGAAAACTACATTGATGCGATTCTTGAAGATTATTATAATTCTTTGGATGTGTAAAAAAAGGACCACACAACCTTTCACCGGCTGTGTGGTTCTTTTATACATCAAAGGTAAACAGCTCTTCCAATTCTTCTTTCGTAAGCGAATTGATGAATACTTCCCTTGTATCAATGACAGAGTCATAAAGCTCTTTTTTCTTAAGCTGAAGTTTATAGATTTTTTCTTCGATGGTCCCTTTGGTAATCAGCTTAATTACCTGGACGGATTTTAGTTGTCCAATACGGTGCGCGCGGTCCGTTGCCTGCTCTTCTACAGCAGGATTCCACCATGGGTCAAAATGGATCACGGTATCCGCACTCGTCAGGTTCAGACCGGTTCCGCCCGCCTTTAGAGAAATCAGGAACACCTGCCCCTCCCCTGCATTAAATCTCTTTACATAATCACTTCTGTCGTCCAGCTTTGTATCTCCTTCCAGGCAGAAATAACTATATCCGTTTTCATCCAACGCTTTCCGAATAATCTCAAGCATAGACGTAAACTGCGAAAAGACAAGGATTCGGTGGCCATTGGCAATCAAATCATGCAACAGCTGTAAAAATAATTCCAGCTTACCGCTTTCGCCCTCATAATTTTCAATGAATGTGCCCGGATGGCAGCAGATTTGCCTGAGTCTTGTAAGGGCAGCCAGAATTTGAAATTTTGCATGTGAAAACTGGCCGTTTTCAAATTCGCCACCAAATTCTCCCCGATAAGTCTCCAAATACGAAACATATAATTTTTTCTGTTCCAATGTAAGTTCTGTAATGTATTTTGTCTCTACCTTTTCCGGAAGTTCTTTTAGCACATCCTTTTTCATTCTTCGCATGACAAAAGGACGAATCCGTTTATTCAGACTTTCCAGTGCTTTTTCATCCTGAAACTTTAAAATCTGTTTTTCATACTGTTTTGCAAACTTAGAATATGTCAACAGATAATACGGCATAATGAAATCAAAAATTGACCACAATTCGGAAAGCGAATTCTCAATCGGCGTTCCGGTTAATGCAAATCTATGCTCCGATTGCAAAGCTTTTACTGATTTTGCATTTAAAGAGGCCGCATTTTTGATAAATTGCGCTTCATCAAGAAATACCGTATGAAACTTTCTGTTCTCGTATAAAATAATATCTCTCCGGAGTAACGGATAGGATGTAATCAGAACATCGGCATCATTTATTTTTTTTACAGCTTCTGCACGTTCCTCCGGTGTTCCGGCAACCATACATGGCTGAAGTCCCGGAGCAAAATTCTCAATTTCATCCACCCAGTTATATACAAGAGAAGTTGGACAAACCACCAAAAATCTCGCTTCAGGTGTACGCTCCTTCATTGCTTTCATATATACAATCGCCTGCAATGTCTTTCCAAGACCCATATCATCTGCCAAAATACCTCCCAGATGATGATCGGCCAATGTCATCAGCCATTGATAACCAATTTTCTGATATGGACGCAGTTCCGCTTCAATTCCTGACGGAAGTTCATACTCTACTTCGCCCATACTGGAAATACTGTCCATCAGCTTAAGAAATTCCTCATTTTTCTGGACTGAAATCTGCGCTTCACCAAACAAATCATCTAAATACAGTGCAAGTCCTCTCGAAACCCGATATATTTCTTTTCCTTCCAGGTCTTTGGAAGAAACATTTAAATTGTCTAGCAGCTTTGCCATTTTATGAATCTCTTCCGATTCCATATCAACAAAGCTTCCATCCGTAAGACGGAAATATTTCTTTTTCAGTCTATATGCGCGGAATAACTGCTTTAATTCATCCTTTGAAATATCACCATAGTTAATATCCATTTCCAGCAGATCAATCTCGCCGGAAAGACGTACAGACGCAGAAAATGTCTTGCTGCGTTTTGTTTTCATTGCCTTAAATGATTCTGAAAGAAATACCGTAGCTGAATCCATCAGACGTTCCAATCCGTTTTGAAAAAACTCATAGATATCCGCGTCCGCCTTTAACAAATAAAATCCACTATATGGTTCAAACCCCTGGTCCTCCAGCGAATTAATGATTTTGGCTTCTTCCTCACGCTTTCTTAAAATAATATACTCTCCACTGCGAGGATTTTCAAAAGAATTAAAACGATATTCTCCATAGCAGAAAACAATCTCTGCTTTTACATAATTCTGATATTTATCAAAATATAATTCTTTTGTTAATTCCGGTGAAATATAACGCTCCTGCAACTCTTCCGGCACAAGAATGTCCATTGTACCATGAAGTTTCGGAAGAACCGACTCAAGAAAACGTTGCTTATAAACGCCATGAAACACAAGCGGTTCTTTGTCTTCGCCAAGGTTATTAAAAAACGGAAGGAAATTTCTCAAAAACAGCTTGTCCGGCAAATATAAAAATCCGTCACGATACAGAATTTCCCCATTTTCACAAACCGGAATAATCGGATCTTTATCTTTATAATCCAAGGACAGCGTATCTTCTTCAGCCAGAAGTTCAATTTCCACATTTGGATTCTTCGGAATACACTTTACATCCTCATATACGTTATTATAAAGCTCCAGCCTAAAAGGTGTACCTGCAAACTGCTTTAAAAATTTAATAAATAAAAACTTAGAC
>CAZIQL010000079.1:0-9721 GCA_964541485.1 uncultured Lachnospiraceae bacterium | reverse complement strand
CAGTATGCGGTAAGCACCGGAAATCATCCAAACGGCTTTACACAGGAGAATATTAAGACCTTCTCAAATCAGTTAAAGGAATTAGGCTTTGACTATGACTGGTCCAAGGTAATTGCAACCAGCGACCCAAGCTTTTATAAGTGGACACAGTGGATTTTCAAGAAACTGTACGAGGATGGCTATGCAAAATATGTGGATATGCCGGTAAACTGGTGTGAAGAGCTGGGTACCGTTCTTTCGAACGACGAAGTTATTGATGGCAAGTCCGAGCGTGGCGGCTATCCGGTTATCCGTAAGAATATGAAGCAGTGGGTCATCAACCAGCCTGCCTTTGCAGAGAAACTGTTAGAGGGCTTAGAAGAAATCGATTGGCCGGAATCCACAAAGGACATCCAGAGAAACTGGATTGGTAAGTCCGAAGGTGTAGAAGTGGATTTTGATATCGTTGGCGGCGGAAAGTTCTCCATTTACACCACATGTATCGAGACCATCTACGGTATTACCTTCATGGTTCTTGCTCCGGACGGACAGATTGTAAAGGATTTGATGCCAAGAATTGAAAATCAGGAAGAGGTACAGGCTTATATTAACGAGACATTAAAGAAAAACGATATGGACCGTACCGAATTAAATAAGACAAAGACCGGCTGCATTTTAAAGGGTATTTATGCAGTGAATCCGGTCAATGGCAAGGAAGTTCCGCTCTTTATCGGTGACTTCGTTCTGGCAAGCTATGGTACCGGTGCCGTTATGGCGGTTCCATCCCATGACCAGAGAGACTTTGAGTATGCGATTGCGCACAATATTCCGATGATTCAGGTAATTGACGGTGCGGATGTGAGCGAGCATGCATTTGAAAAGAAGGATTACCTTGGCAAGGGTTGCAAGCTCTTAAATTCCGAAGAATTTACAGGTCTTACCGTAGAGGAAGCAAAGGAAGCCATTACAGCGAAACTCGAAAAGCAGGGTGTGGCAAGAAGAACCGTAAATTATCACTTCCGTGAGTGGATTTTTGCTAGACAGCGTTACTGGGGCGAGCCTGTTCCGGTGGTTCATGGCGAGGATGGAAATATTCACGTGCTTGCAGATGAAGAATTACCGCTTATCTTACCGGAGCTTGACGATTACAAGGGCAAGAACGGCAAGGCACCGCTTGAAAATGCAGAAGAGTGGAAGCATTATGACAAGAACGGTGTAAAGGGTCTCCGTGAGACTTCGACCATGCCGGGTAGTGCGGGCTCCAGCTGGTATTTCTTAAGATATATCGATCCGAACAATGAGAACGAATTTGCAAATCAGGAGCTCTTAAAGCACTGGATGCCGGTAGACTTATATATCGGTGGTCCGGAGCATGCGGTAGGTCATCTGATTTATTCGAGAATCTGGAACAGATATCTCTATGACAAGGGATTATCTCCTGTAAAGGAACCTTTCAAGAAGCTGGTTCACCAGGGTATGATTCTTGGTTCCAACGGTATTAAGATGGGTAAGAGATTCCCTGAATTTGTTGTAAATCCAAGTGATGTTGTCCGTGATTACGGTGCAGACACCTTAAGACTTTATGAAATGTTCATGGGACCTTTGGAGGTTTCCAAGCCATGGAACGCAAACGGTGTAGAAGGTGCAAGAAAGTTCATCAATCGTGTATGGACCTTCCTTACAAATGAAGAAAACATCACGGAGGAAAAGGATGATACCTTAACAAAGGTATATCACCAGACGGTTAAGAAGGTAACGGATGACTTTGAACAGTTAGGTTTCAATACTGCAATCAGCCAGATGATGATTTTCATGAATGCAGCATACAAGGCAGGCAAGTGTCCAAGAGAATATGCAGAAGGCTTTGTAAAGATGCTCTCCTGTATCTGTCCTCATGTGGGCGAAGAGTTATGGCAGGTATTAGGTCATGATAACACCATCGCTTACGAGGCATGGCCGACCTATGATGAAGCAGTATTAGTAGAAGATACTGTGGAAATTGCTGTGCAGATGAACGGTAAGATGAGAGCTACGATCCAGATTGCAAAGGATGCAGATAAGGATACTGCGATTGCAGCCGGTAAAGCGGCAGTAGCTGACAAGCTGGATGGTGTAACAATTGTCAAGGAAATTTATGTTCCGGGCAGAATTGTGAACTTAGTAGTAAAATAGGTTCGGTTCTAACCAAATTTTAAGGAAACCTTTAATCTCCTCTTATGGTAAAACTGAAGAAAGACTTGTATGATAAGTGCATAAGATCAGTGCAGGAGCATTGTCTTATGCACTTTTTAGAAGAAAGAGATTTACCTGAGAGGAGAAAAGAAGGATGAGTGTTATCGGAAATATTTTATGGTTTCTTTGCGGTGGTATTTTAGGTGGTCTTAGCTGGACGCTGGCAGGTGCGCTGTGGTGTATTACCGTTGTCGGAATTCCGGTCGGAATGCAGTGTTTTAAACTGGCAGGATTATCGTTCTTTCCGTTTGGGAAGGAAATCCGGTATGGTGGCGGGGCAGGTTCCTTCCTTTTCAATATTATCTGGCTGCTAGTGACAGGGGTTCCGCTTGCACTGGAGCATCTGGTCTATGGATTGATTCTGTGTGTAACAATCGTGGGTATTCCGTTTGGGATACAGCACTTTAAATTAGCTAAGCTTGCACTGATGCCTTTTGGGGCTGAGGTGAGAAACTAAATTTGTCCCCCTATAAGAAATTAAGAAAAGTTCCATGTTTTCTTATTCCTGTCCATTTTGATTTTTGGACAATGAGTAATGAAAGCATGGAACTTTTCGCTATCATACCAGAAAAGGCGAAGTAGAAATTTAGTTTTTTAAGAGCTTATATAATGTTGGCTCGGCATGCAACAGTTCGAGTGTCGGAGAGAGGTTGTTGAGGCTTTTTTGTAACACCTCGTCAGATGGCTTTTGTTTTCTGACAGCACGCAGGAGAATGTTCTTTGGTGTGTGCTCCATGTCTATGAACTCTAAAATCTGCGTCTGATAACCAGCGGCCTCTAAAATGTTCGCACGGAGTGCATCGGTAAACAGGGCGGCGGTTCGCTCTTTAATCAGACCATATTTTAAGAGAGGAGCAAACTCAGCGTTCTCTATTTGTTTGTTGAGTTCATGCTGACAGCACGGAACACTCAAAATGACGGAAGCGTCCCAGTTGATTGCCTTATGCAGGGCAAAATCGGTAGCTGTGTCACAGGCGTGCAACGTCACAACCATGTCGATGGAGGTTACACCTTCATAATCGGCAATATCGCCGTGCAGGAAGGTCAGTTCTGTGTAGCCGAGTTTTTCTGCCAGACGGTTACAATTTGCAATGACATCTTTTTTTAAATCAAGACCGATAATTCTGACATCACGTCCATGTAATATTTTTAAGAAGTGATAGATGGCAAAGGTAAGGTACGACTTTCCACAGCCAAAATCCAAAATGGTAATCGGCCGGTCGTTTGGCAGTGCCGGTAAAATGTCCTGAATGAATTCAAGGAAACGGTTAATCTGCCGGAACTTGTCATATTTGGCTTTTGTGACAGTGCCGTCTTTTGTCATAACTCCAAGTTCAATCAGGAACGGAACCGGAGTTCCTTCGTTTAGAATGTAGTTCTTGGTACGGTTATGTGAAAGCGGCATCTGCGGAAGGTTTTCTGATTTATTTTTTTTTCGGAGAATGGATACTGCTCCCTTCTTGCTGACAAGAATTTGTGCTGTCTCTTTTTCGCAGGTAATCTGTCCCTGGCGAAACCGGCCTTCAAAGTAAGAAGGAAACCGGAGTGCCAGTTCTTCCATGGAGACGTTTTTGTGGAAGGCCTGCGTTTGGGTAAATTCTTCAATCTGGTATAGAGTCTGTCCCTTGTGGAGAAGCGGACGTACCTTTATTTTCTGAAGACTTTCCGTCTTGTTGGGGTTACTGATAACCGCATCAATAAGACCGGAAGAAATAAGCTGTCGTAATTCATCCTGCTGCTTTTGTTCCATGGCGAGAATCCTTTCTGATGATATTGCATAAATTTTACTATATTTTATCAGAAAATATAGTTTCACTCAAGCTAATATGAGAATTTTGCAGATTGCCCGGCAAAATGTTTAATATTTACTCTTGAATAGTTTTGTCGAAAGAGGTAAACTAAAAGGTAGGAGAGTAGAATTTCTGATATATTCCAAAGGAGGAAATGAATATGTTACAGTATGTATGGCTGGCTTTATTAATTGTATTTATTATTGTTGAGTGCGCAACGGTTGAATTGGTTTCTATCTGGTTTGCAGGTGGTTCACTGGTGGCAATGTTTCTTGCTATGGCAGGGGTGGATCAGGGATGGCAGGTGGCTGTGTTCTTTGCGGTATCTCTGCTGCTTTTGATTCTGACCAGACCGGTTACGATGCGGCATCTTAATAAGAAGAAAACGAAGACAAATTATGAAAGTGTGATTGGCACTGTTATAAAAGTGACAGAGACGGTAGATAATTTTAACCAGACCGGAACAGCTTTTGCGGACGGAAAAGATTGGACTGTACGTGCAGCAGAAGAAGGTGTGGTTATCAAAGAGGGCGAGGTAGCAGAAGTAGTTGCCATAGAGGGTGTCAAGCTGATTGTAAAGCCGTATCAGGGTTAGCCATCAGGGCGCGTTCAGAGGAATGCGCAATGACAGGAAGAGATAGAGAGCAAGGAGAAACCGTATGTTAAAGATAGGCTCCCATGTGGGAATGAGCGGGAAGGAAATGTTTTTGGGCTCAGTCAAAGAGGCGCTTTCTTATGAAGCCAATACATTTATGATTTATACAGGTGCACCGCAGAATACCAGAAGAAAAGAGATTTCTGAATTAAATATCGCGGCAGGACTTGCTTTGGCAAGGGAGCACGGGATTACGGAATTTATTGTACATGCTCCGTATATTATCAATCTTGGCAATACGGAAAAGGAAGAGACCTTTTCTCTTGCGACAGAATTTCTGGCAAAGGAAATCGAGCGTTCTGTTGCGATGCAGGCGAAGACGATTGTGTTGCATCCGGGTTCTCATGTCGGTGCGGGAGAAGCGGCCGGGATTGCAAAGATTATCGAGGGACTGAATCTTGTTTTGACAAAGGATATGCCGATTACAGTGGCACTTGAGACCATGGCAGGGAAGGGAAGCGAAATCGGAAAATCCTTTGAAGAGCTTGCAGCTATCTATGACGGTGTGATTTATAACGACAAATTGAGGGTGTGTTTTGATACCTGCCACACGCATGATTCGGGTTATGATATTATTCATGATTTTGACGGAGTAATAGAAAAATTTGACCGCCTGATTGGAAAGGATCAGATTGCGGTATTTCATATTAACGACAGTAAGAATGCAGCAGGGGCGGCAAAGGACCGTCATGAAAATATCGGATTTGGGGAAATCGGTTTTGAGGCGTTAAATTATATTGTGCATCATAAGGATTTCTTAGAGATACCAAAGATTTTAGAGTCGCCGTATGTGACAGCCTCAGATGAGGACAAGGTAAAATCACTTCCTCCGTATAAGCAGGAAATCCGAATGCTCCGAGAGGGCAGGTTTCATCCAAATCTGATTGCCGATATCCGAGAGGGAAGATAGGGAGAACGGAAGAAAAAGACCAAAAGAGAAAAGACCAAAGAGAAGTAGGGGGAGCCACAAGTGGAAACAGAACAGAAAACTTCAGATATTTGGGATACAGAGAATAGGGCAGAAATGGAGAGAATCTTGGATTCTTTGTTTGAAAATTTCCCGGGATGTATTGTGCGTACCCGTTTTACAAAGGGAGTTCCGCACATTGAGTATATTTCTTCCGGTTTTGAGAAGGTAAGCTCACATACACCGGAAGAGATTAAAGAGTATTTGATAAAGAATGGAAATGTAAAATATGAACGGCTGGAAGACGCACCGGGATATGAGTTTGCCAATGCAGCGATGGCTTACGGAAAAGGTATCCGCAGGGAATATTCCATTCCGGGTTCGGATGGAAAGAAGCGTTGGCTGGAAATCAGAAGTTCGGTTGTTTCAAAAGCAGAAGACAGTGTACTTTTACAGTTTGTTTTATTTGATATTACAGAACAAAAGCTGGCAGAAAACCAGATAAAAAGAGAAAAGAAGCGTCTTGAAATTGTGGCAGGCCTTTCTATGGACTCTATTTTTGAGTACAACATTGCAGAAGATACCATGCAGTATTATAACCGCAAGGAGCTTGTAATTGACGAGGATTTGAATGTCCCTTATGTGGAGAACTATACAAAACGCGTATTGCAGAGTGCGGTACTCGGAAAGCAGTTCCATCCGGATGACATGGGGAAAATGATAGACTTGTGCCGTCAATTTAGGAGCGGCAAGCCGACGGTGTACTGTGAACTTAGGAAGCAGTATGAGAAGGGCAAGTATTACTGGGTTGCAGTTGAAGGAAAAACGATTACGGACGAGAATGGTGAGCCGACGATGGTTGTCGGAAAAATCAGCAATATTGAAGAACGTGTGCATCGGGAAGAGGAGTTAAAGATAAAGGCAGAGAATGATCCGCTGACCGGAGTGCTTAATACGTTGACGGTCAAGAAGCAGATAACAGAACGGTTTAACAGTGCAACAGGGGAAGACGGTTATCTTATCGTAACGGATGTTGATAATTTTAAGAGTATTAATGATACCATGGGACATCTGTTTGGTGATGCGGTGCTCTGTACGTTTGCAGACGGAATGCGGGAGGTGTTTCCGAATGCGGTTATCGGGCGCATTGGCGGTGATGAGTTTATGGTGTACCTGGAGAACATTGAGGAACGGGAACTGTTTCAGTGTGTGGAGCGTCTGAACCACAGACTGGAAAGAATTCACGCCGTAGGTGCAGACGGAAAAAAGATAACTGCAACCTTTGGTATAACGAAACGTATTTTAAATGAAGGGCTGTCATTGGAGAGGCTGACAAAACAGGCAGATACTGCGCTTTACTTTTTGAAGGAACATGCAAAAGGGACTGCGATTATGTACAACGAAGCCCATATGGGAATCAAGCAGAAGCGAGATAAGATGGATATCTCCGTGAAATCGGAAACCGTGATAGATACCGCAGGAGATCTTGTGATTTTTGCACATGAGCTTTTTGACAGCTACACGGAGATTAAGAGTGTGCTTGGCATCCTTTGTGATACGATTACGAGATTCTACCATTTTCAGGATATCTTATATGTCAGAAAAGGGGATGATGAGCATTATACGCTGATGTTCCATTGGGGCGGAGACGACCTGAAGCAGTTTTATGAGGAGCCGCTTGATTTTGAGCGTCAGCCGGGCTGGAGACACCTCCTTCGTGCGGCAGAGAAGCATGAGCGGGCAATTGTCAGGGAAGCTGACATGTATGGTGAGGACAGCAGAGGAAAATCTATCTTTGCGTTTTATGTGAACGATGGAGTAAAAGAAGGTTTTTGTGTCTGCGTTGACCGGAAAGAGGACAGAGACTGGGACGAAGAAATGAGTACACTGTCCCATCTGGGAGATGTTATCCTGCGCTATATCAGAAAGCATTCGGAAAAACGTCTGTTAGAAAAAGAGACAGAGTATAATACAAGATATGACCGTGTGACCGGTATTCCAAATTATTCTCATTTTTTGCAGTATTGTGAGGAGTATGTGAAGAATCATCCGGAGGGACGTTTTGCGTTAGTATACACGGATTTTATCAATTTCCAGTACGTAAATGATATTTACGGCTACGCAACCGGCGATACGATTTTAAGGGAATATGCGGAGCTGATTTCAGATGGTACCGGTATTTTCCACGCCAGAGTGACGGCGGACCGTTTTGTAACCTTGTTTGAGCTTTCGGATATTGTCGGAGTGCAGAAGAAAATTATCGCATTTAATGAAGAGTTCTGTGAGAGAATAAACAAGCAGTATGAGCAGTGTAAGCTTGGTTTTGTGGGTGGTATTGCGGAGATTGACAGAAATCTTGACAGCTTTGCCGGAAATGTCGACAATGCAAATGTGGCAAGAAAAATTGCAAAACAGGAGTTGAATGAGCCGGTTCTTGTTTATACGCAGGAGCTCCGTGAGGAATTGCAACGGCAGATGGAAATTGTAACGAATATGTCGGATGCATTAAAAGCAGGAGAGTTTGTGCTTTACGTGCAGCCGAAGGTGAACATGATTAACAAGCACGTTGTTGGGGCGGAAGCATTGGTGCGGTGGATTAAATCAGACGGAACGATAGTATCTCCCGGGGATTTTGTTCCTATCTTTGAGAAAAACGGCTTTATCACACAGCTGGATTTTGAAATGCTAAGACAGGTGCTGGAAATGCAGAGCGGACAATTAAAGCTTGGAAAGCCGATTGTTCCGATTTCTGTGAATTTCTCAAGAAAGCATCAGGAAAATCCAAACTATATCAAGCGACTGGATGAGATGCTTGCAAAATATGAGGTACCGACAAAATCGCTGGAAATTGAGATTACGGAGTCGGTGTTTATGTACGACTTGGCACCGCTTGCAAAGAGTATCGAACAACTGAAAAAGCGTGGGATTTCCATTTCCATTGATGACTTTGGAGCCGGCTATTCTTCCTTGAATGTGCTCTCCAGGGTAAAGGCAGACAGCATAAAACTGGATCGCCAGTTCATCCTGGATGTAGAGATGGAGCAGGGGAATTTTACCGCAGAATTTTTGCAGCTTCTTGTAAATATGATTAAAAAGCTCGGCTTTAAGGTGCTGGCAGAAGGTGTGGAGACAGAGGAACAGGTAAAACTGTTGACAGATGCCGGATGCAGTTATGCGCAGGGGTATTATTATGCAAAACCGATGCCAGTGCCGGAGTTCCTTAGATTTATTGAAGAAAGTGAAATAGAAGAGTAAATGAAAAGAAACCATGTGAGCGGTCACATGGTTTCTTTTTTGCATAAAGGCAGAGCTTTGGGAAGATACTAAAGGAAAAAGAAAGGAAGCAAAGCGGTATGCAGAAAGAAAAGAAACGAAAAGGCAGACAGAGCTTTTTATTTGAGCAGCCGATACGAATTGTTGCAAGTGCCTGTATCGGCGGAGCGATGGAGCAACAGGGACCGCTCGGGAGTTATCTGGATGCGTATGATGAGACGGCAAAATTTCAAAGTGACAACTGGGAAGAGTCGGAGAGCAAGATGCTAAAGCGAACGATAGAAACGGCACTTCAGAAGGCCGATAAGCACTCCGGTGATGTGGAATTCCTATTTTGCGGAGATTTATTGCGCCAGATGACGGCAAGTTCTTTTGGCGTTAAAACGTTAAATATACCGGTATTTGGTGTATATGGGGCATGTTCTACGATGGGAGAGTCTTTGCTGCTTGCTTCGGTTCTTATGGAAGCGGGACTTGCAAAGTGTACAGTGGCGGCAACATCCAGTCATTTTGCAACGGCTGAGAAGGAGTTCCGTTTTCCGTTAAGCTATGGGAGCCAGAGACCACCGTGTACTACGTGGACTGTGACAGGTAGCGGAGCAGTGGTGCTGGAATGCTCGGAAACATTAAGTCAGGGAGTCTATGTGGTGGCTGCTACACCGGGAAAGATTGTGGACTATGGTATTACGGATAAGTTTAACATGGGGGCTTGTATGGCACCGGCAGCAGCTTCTACCATTGACACGCATTTAAAAGATCTGGGCATATTGCCTGAGCATTACGACAAAATAATTACCGGTGATTTGGGGCAGGTAGGTTCGGAAATTCTGATTGATTTATTGAAAGCAAAAGGATATGACATAGAGAAGCAGCATATGGACTGTG
>CAZIQL010000078.1:0-10249 GCA_964541485.1 uncultured Lachnospiraceae bacterium | reverse complement strand
TTACCTTCGGCGTCTGTCAGTGTTACAATTGTATTATTGAAAGAAGACTGAATGTGTGCCTGTCCATGGCCGACATTCTTCTTCACATGCTTCTTAGTTGTTTTCTTTGCTGCAACTTTCTTAGCCATTTCGAAACCTCCTATTTATTATTTCTTCTTGTTAGCAACCGTTCTCTTCGGTCCCTTACGTGTTCTAGCGTTTGTCTTAGTCTTCTGACCACGAACAGGGAGACCCTTACGATGACGGATACCACGGTAGCAACCGATTTCCTGAAGTCTCTTAATGTTCAAAGCGATTTCTCTTCTTAAATCACCTTCTACAGTTACAGTTTCATCAATTACATCACGAATTCTTGCTACTTCTTCGTCAGTTAAATCTCTAACACGTGTGTCAGGATTAACGTTTGCCTCTGCAAGAATACGATTGGACGTTACTCTACCGATACCATAGATGTAAGTAAGTCCGATTTCTACACGTTTCTCTCTTGGTAAGTCTACACCACTAATACGAGCCATGTGTATTGCACCTCCATTAAAATAGTAAAATAATAAGTTTTACGCGATTGCTGTCAATCACGCTGTCCATCGTGGCGACACTATGTCCACCCGTGGACTCCAGCCGCTTTAAACCGTGACCGGCCAGTCTCATTTCGCTGACCCGAAAGAACCCGGATTTCGGATTCTAAAATACCCAAAGCGCTCTTTCCCGACAATAGGCTTGTCAGGCATCATCCCGCAAGTATTAGATACATAACCACACATGGTTACATACTTGTTTCGCGCACTCCGGTACCCACGATATCACAATCTCTCCCGGACTTTTCCGGGCATCTGTCCTGTAACGCGGACAGAACATTGTAACACAGAAAGCAAGAACCAGTTTCTATATGAGCGCCGCATCTGACGCCTTATGAAACGACTCTTCGGATTTTTATTATCCGAACATCGGTATTAGCCCTGTCTCTGCTTGTGTTTTGGGTTTTCACAGATAACTCTGATGCTACCCTTTCTCTTAATGATTTTGCACTTTTCACAAATTGGTTTTACAGAAGATCTAACCTTCATTACCTTTCACTCCTTTCGCAAAAAAGTCCATTTGTTATTGTAGCACCAAATGAATTATTTGGCAAGAACTTTTTTTGTCTTTTTTAAAGTTTTTTTCTTCTATATTAATGGAGCAGGAAGTATGGAATTATCTTACGCGGACTCGCTTTCGCTACGGGCGAAAACGCAACGGTACTAAGCTCGAAAAAACCTCGCTAAGTGCCGGCGTTTTCTAACGGTCCGCTTAAAGATAATTCCATACTTCCTGCTCTCCATAATAGAATGAAAAAGCCATATAGAAAAGATATAAAAAGTTCTTGCCTGCCTAAATCTCATTTGGTGCTACATATAACTGCATCCGCAGGATGCTCTCTCCGCCTTAACGCCGGACGACATCACAGCTAAGTAAGAGTCTTTTAAGAAAACTCTTACTTTTCTTCTCTCAATTCAAACCGATTCACAAGTTCTTCCATGCTGATTGCCTGTGCAGACAACTCTTCGCTGGTAGCGGAAGCTTCCTCTGCTGTTGCAGAGTTTGCCTGAACCACTTCGGAAATTCTTTCGATACCGATGTCCGCCTGTTCCATTGCTTCGGTCTGCCGAATCGTAACTTCGTTGATCATCTTTGATGTTGCTGCAATCTGATGAATCGAATCTACCACACTGGCAAGAACCTCCGATGTCTTTAATGCAGCCTTATTACCGGCTTCTACTTCCTGAATAGAGCCTTCAATCAGGTGTCTTGTGTTCACAGCCGACTGCGCACTCTGTTCTGCCAGATTACGAATCTGATCTGCCACAACCGCAAAACCACGTCCTGCCTCGCCAGCTCTTGCTGCCTCAATAGATGCATTCAGGGAAAGCAAGTTGGTCTGACTCGCAATATCTTCCAACTCAGCAATAATATCACCAATCTTTAAGGAAGTTTCGCTGATCCGGTTCATCGCTTCAATCATCGCTTCCATTTCAACGCGGCTTCTCTCCGCCTCATTTGCACACTCTTCTGCTCTTAAGTAAGCACCGTTCACCTCTTCTGCCGCCTTCTCAAGGGAAGATGTAATCTCATCAATTGTTGCCTGCATTTCTTCCACGGAAGCCGCCTGGTCCGTTGCACCTTCTGCCAATGCCTGAGATGCCTCCGCAAGATTTGTTGCACCATAAGCCACCGTATCTGCTGCTCCCTTTACATCGCGAAGTGTTCCATCCATCTGACGGTTCATCTGCCGGATTGCCAGAAGCAAATCACGAAATTCTCCTACATATACCTCTTCGCAGGAGGTCTTGATGTTGAACTTTCCATTTGCCATCTTGCCAAGAAGCTCAACCATATCAACAATAATCATCCGAAGTCTTGCTGTTGCCTCTCCTACTGCCTTTAACATATCTGCTATTTCGTCATCCGTATCATGCTGTGGGAACGGAGTCGTAATATCTCCTTCAGAAAATGTCTTCATTCTGCCAATTAAAGCATCTAAAGGTGCCGTGATGCTGTTTGAAATGGTACTGCTCAATTTTGTAGCTGCCAATCCCGCAACCACAACAACCAAAATAATGGAAAACACAAGAATATTTACCGTGGTATCCATTCTCGCCTTTGTCTCATCACCCAAAGAAATATTGGCTGCCATCAAACTCTCAAGTGCGGCATATGCTTCCTCATATGCCGGTGCCATTTCTGCCACTGCCAATTCCTGCGCCTGTTTGCTCAGTTCCACATCCTCCGTGGCTCCAAGTGCTAAAACTTCGGCATCTATTTCAAAATATGCATCAATGGAACTTGTAATTGCGCTAAAGCTTTCTCTTCCGATATCTGTTACGATAGTATCCGCAATGATATCCACATACTGCTCTACGATTGCTTTGCTTTCATCATGCTGTGTTACCATTCGGTCAATCAATGTCTGCTCTTCGTATCCGATAGCACCTCTTGTTGCACTTCGCACATCTGCAAGCGCTGCCATCGCATGGCCGATATCCCCCTGCGGGAAAGCGTAATACGTTAATACATGACTGTACTGACCGGAGGAATAAATAATTGCTCCTATGCCCAAAACGGAACCAACCAGCATAATCGCAGCAGTAATAATAGAACTCGCCAACAGCCTTTTACTCAGTCTTAATTTCATTACCTTCTTTAACATACCCTATCTCCTTTTTCTCTTGTACTTTTTACCCCAACATAAATTGTGTACGCTACTCTGTCCTTTTTTCAGTCTTTTTAAGTCCGTACACTAGAATTATACATCTATTCTGTAATATGTCAAGATAATGAACATTTTTTCTACATAAAGCAAGGACCGAATTTCATATTTTTTCTTAAGCAGACTCTTAGAAAACGTCGGCGCTTAGCAAGGTCTTTTCGAGCTTAGCGTCCGTTACGTTTTCACCCAAACGCAAGCGCGTCTGCGTAGAAAAAATATGAAATCCGGTCCTTATTTAATATAGTAAATAAAACTCTTACTTATCTCTCCAGATAATACGACCCTTTGTTAAGTCATACGGAGATAACTCTAATGTAACCTTATCGCCAGGAACGATCTTGATAAAGTTCATACGAAGCTTACCACTGATGTGAGCCAGTACCTTATGGCCGTTCTCCAGTTCTACCTGGAACATTGCATTTGGAAGCTTTTCTATTACGGTTCCTTCGATTTCTACTACATCTGCCTTCGACATAAAATCCTCCTAATTCTATTTCTTGCGGATAGATAAAATTTCCGGTTCTCCATCCGTAATCAGTATTGTGTTCTCATAATGTGCGGAAAGTGTTTCATCCTCTGTCACCACAGTCCAGTCATCATCCAGCCAGCATACATCAGGACGTCCGATGTTTACCATCGGTTCAATTGCCAGTGTCATACCCGGCATCAGCTTTGGTCCTCTTCTTCTCTGATGGAAATTCGGAATCTGTGGGTCCTCATGAAGTTCTCTTCCGATGCCGTGACCAACCAGGTCTCTGACACAGGAAAATCCGTTTGCAACGACATAATCTTCAATGGCAGCCGAAATGTCATGTAAATGGCACCCCGCCTTTGCAAACTTAATTCCCTCATAGAAGCTCTGTTCTGTCACTTCCATCAAACGCTTTGCTTCCTTACTCACTTCACCGACTGCCCATGTTCTGGCAGCGTCCGAATGATATCCTTTGTAAATCACGCCCGCATCCAGACTGACAATATCGCCATCCTTAAGAATTCGCTTTTTATTTGGAATTCCATGTACCACTTCGTCATTTACCGAAACACAAATAGAAGCCGGATATCCGTTGTAATTTAAAAAGGAAGGAATACAGCCATAGCTCTTAATAATCTCATATCCTTTTTTATCGATATCCAGAGTGGAAATTCCCGGACGTACAAACTCCTTTAACTCTTCATGTACAATGGCAAGAATTCTTCCTGCCTCACGCATCAATTCAATTTCTTTTTCAGATTTAATCGTTACTGACATAATTTAAGCCTCTAAAATTTCAATGATGGCGCGGAAAACATCTTCCATATCCTGTGTTCCGTCCACCTCTCTCAAAATATTCTGTCCATTGTAATAATCAATCAGTGGCTGTGTCTGTTCATGATATACATGTAATCTCTTAAGAACAGTCTCCGGCTTGTCGTCGTCTCTTAATACGAGCTGACCGCCGCAGGCATCACAAATGCCCTCTACCTTGGTCGGATTAAATTCCACATGATATGTGCCGCCACAATTTAAGCACGCTCTTCTTCCGGACATTCTGCTTACAATTGCCTCATCCGGTACATCTACATTCACTGCATAATCTACGGCATCCTGCTTATCTGCAAGTGCCTTTGTCAGAGCTTCTGCCTGAGGAATCGTTCTTGGAAAACCATCCAGAACATAGCCGTTTTTACAATCATCCTGTGTAAAACGGTCCATAACGAGCTCCAATGTCAGTTCATCCGGAACCAGCAGTCCCTGATCCATATACTCTTTTGCCTTCTTGCCAAGCTCTGTTTCATTCTTTAAATTTGCTCTAAAAATATCCCCGGTGGAGATATGAGGAATACCATACTTTGCAGCAATTCTCTTTGCCTGGGTTCCCTTACCTGCACCCGGTGCACCTAACATAATGATTTTCATTGGAAGGCTCCTTTCTCTTTACGGTAAACATAAGGGTGGAGTAAACTTTCTCCACCCTTATTAGTTTTTCAGTATACAACTATTCGTTCGATAAGAATCCCTTATAATGACGTTCTCTCATCATGGTCTCAACCTGTCTGATCATTTCAAGAATAACACCCACTACGATGATGATGGATGTTCCACCGAAGCTTACATTTGCATTGAATGCACCTGCAAAGAAAATCGGAATAATAGAAACAATCGCAAGGCCAGCTGCACCAATCAGGATGATGTAGTTTAATACCTTTGTTAAATATTCAGTTGTCGGTCTGCCCGGACGAATACCAGGAACAAATCCACCCTGCTTCTTTAAGTTGTTTGCAACTTCCATCGGATTGAATGTAACCGATGTGTAGAAGTATGCAAAAAACACTAAAAGTGCAAGATAAATAACCAAACCGAATGTATATACAAACTCATTGAAATCACACCAATTGCTCTGGTTCAAAAGATAAAGAATCTTCTGCCAAGCATTTCCGGTTGTAGAACCGGTTACTCCGAATAAAGAGGAGATAATAATCGGTGTCTGCATCAAGGAGCTTGCAAAAATTACAGGGATAACACCTGCGGTGTTTACCTTTAACGGAATATGGGAGGACTGACCGCCTACCATCTTTCTACCCTGCATCTTCTTAGCGTACTGAACGCTGATCTTTCTCTGAGCATCCTGCAATAAGATAATTAACACAACTAATGCAATTACTACTACAACGATGATCACTGCTGCAATCACAGCCTTTAATACATTGTCAGCTCCAGCGATAAACTGGCTGTAAAGACCGGAAAAATCACTTGGAAGATTTGCTACAATGTTAATTAAGAGAATTACAGAAATACCGTTACCGATACCCTTTTCTGTAATCTGTTCACCCAGCCACATAAGGAATGCGGAACCTGCTGTGAAAGATGCTGTGATAACTAAGATATTAACAAACAGGGAATCGCCTGTTAACAGACCGCTATTGTTGAAACCGATGGTCATCATCACGGATTCAAATACAGCAAGACCGATTGTTACGTATCTGGTATACTCTGCAATTTTCTTTCTTCCTGTTTCGCCATCCTTCTGCATTTCTTCTAACTTCGGAATCGCAATCGTCAAAAGCTGAATGATAATGGAAGATGTGATGTATGGAGAAATATTAAGTGCAAAGATGGACATCTGGGAGAAGGAACCACCGGTTAAGGTATTTAAGAATCCTAATCCTGTCTGTGTAGCCATCCAGTATGCAAAGTATGTTCTGTCAACTCCCGGTACCGGAAGCTGACAGCCAATTCTTACAATGAGTAAACAAAGCAATGTAAACAATAACTTTGTTCTGATATCCTTAATCTTAAGGGCGTTTGCAAATGTCTTAAACATTAGATCACCTCTGCATTTCCACCAAGTGCCTGAATCTTTTCAACTGCACCCGCACTGAATGCATTCAACTTAACATCAAGCTTCTTGGTAAGTTCGCCGTTTCCAAGAACCTTAACACCGTCCTGTGGGTTCTTGATGATTCCTTTTTCAATCAGGGATGCAACGGTAACCTCAGCACCATCCTCAAATCTATTCAGTATATCAAGATTAATTGTTACGATTGTCTTTGTGTTTCTGTTATGGAAGCCTCTCTTAGGAAGTCTTCTGTATAAAGGCATCTGACCACCTTCGAAACCGATTCTTGGAGCACCGGAACGAGCCTTCTGACCCTTATGACCCTTACCAGCGGTCTTTCCGTTTCCCGAACCGTGACCACGGCCTCTTCTAAAGTTCTGACTCTGCTTGGAGCCATCTGCTGGTCTTAATTCAGATAAATTCATCGTGCGCACCTCCTTGCTACTTTATTAAATTTCTTCAACTTTTACTAAGTGTCTAACCTGCTGGAGCATTCCCTTAGTAGCATCGTTGTTCTTCTTTTCTACGGACTGGCCGATCTTCTTAAGACCTAATGCTGCTACAGTAGCCTTGTGCTTTGGAATAGCACCGATTGTAGACTTAACTAAAGTAATTTTTAAATTTTCTGCCATTTTTTCTTACCCCTTTCAATTAGCCTAACTGCTCTACAGGAATACCGCGAAGTGCAGCTACTTCCTCAGGAGTCTTTAACTGGCCTAAACCGTTGATTGTTGCAAGAACTACGTTCTGCTTGTTGTTAGAACCAAGAGACTTTGTACGGATGTTCTTAAAACCAGCTAACTCGAGAACCATACGAGCCGGACCACCTGCGATGATACCGGTACCTTCTGGGCTTCTCTTTAATAATACGTTTGCGCTGCCGAACTTACCGATGAAGTCATGTGGTACGCTTCCGTTTTCATCAAGTGGCACATTGATTAACTTCTTTGTAGCGTCTTCCTTAGCCTTGCGGATAGCTTCCGGAACTTCGGCTGCCTTTCCAAGACCTGCGCCTACATGACCATTTTTGTCACCAACTACTACTAATGCGGCAAATCTCATCTTACGTCCACCCTTAACAGTCTTGGATACACGCTTGATATTGACTACCTTATCTTCTAACTCTAACTTGCTAGCGTCAATGATAGAATGTTTCATTGTTTCTCCTCCTTACTTAGAATTCGAGACCAGCTTCTCTTGCTGCCTCTGCTAATGCCTTAATCTTACCCTGGTATACAAAACCGCCTCTGTCAAATACAACAGTCTTGATGCCCTTGTCTAATGCTTTCTTGGCAATTACAGTTCCTAAGTAAGCTGCAGCTGCAACATCGTTTGTATGCTCGAGCTCAGCCTTAACATCCTTCTCTAATGTGGATGCTGCAACTAATGTGTTGCCAACTGTATCATCAATAATCTGTGCATACATGTGGTTGTTACTTCTGAATACAGCTAAACGTGGTCTTTCAGGTGTACCGGAGAAACGATTACGGATCTTCATGTGCTTCTTAACACGAATTTTGCTTCTAGATTCTTTGCTTACCATTTTAATTCACTCCTCCCTTATTTCTTACCTGTCTTACCGACTTTACGTCTGATAACTTCATCAGAATACTTAATACCCTTACCCTTATATGGTTCAGGTCTTCTCTTGTCTCTGATTTCTGCTGCATACTGGCCAACTTTTTCTTTATCAATACCCTTAACGGTAATCTTGTTCTGACCTTCTAATACAGTTTCAACGCCTTCCGGATCAATCATAACTACCGGATGAGAATATCCGAGAGTTAATGTAAGCTCCTTACCAGCCTTTGCTGCTCTGTAACCAACACCGTTGATTTCAAGAACCTTTTCATAACCGTTAGTTACACCAACAACCATGTTGTTGATTAAAGTTCTTGTAAGACCATGTAAAGACTTCATTCTCTTTAAATCATTTGGTCTTGTTACAATAACTTCAGAACCTTCTACCTTGATTTCCATTTCCGGTGCTAACACTCTCTCAAGTGTTCCCTTAGGTCCCTTAACGGTAACCTTATTATTTTCTGCCACACTAACAGTAACTCCTGCTGGAATGGCGATTGGCATTTTACCTATACGTGACATGCCCGTACCTCCTATAATGATATAAGACCACAGAAAATTTGTTTTTTAATTTTCTGTCGTATTGACAGAATGCTTTCTGTCCCCGTAGGAATAGTTTCAAATTTTGCTTTTGCAAATTGACTTTTTTCCCGTGCTGCGTAAACTATATCCAACCGGTAATTACCAGATGAATGCTAATACTTCGCCACCAACGTTAAGAGCTCTTGCTTCCTTATCGGTTAAGATACCCTTGTTTGTGGAGATGATAGCAATACCGAGACCGCCAAGTACTCTTGGAAGCTCATCCTTGCTTGCGTAAACACGAAGACCCGGCTTGGAGATTCTCTTTAAGCCTGTGATAATCTTCACGTTCTTATCCTTACCATACTTAAGTGTGATATGGAGATTCTTTGCTACGCCATCTTCAACGATTTCGTAGCCCTTGATGTAACCTTCCTTCACAAGGATGTCTGCGATTGCAATCTTCATCTTGGAAGCCGGTACATCTACTGTATCGTGCTTTGCAGTGTTTGCATTACGAATTCTTGTGAGCATATCTGCAATTGGATCTGTCATTTGGATATTCCTCCTTATTAAATCTGACTTTATACATGTCAACAAATTTTGCTACGCAAAATTGCTTGCTTTACAAGCAAGTCAATCTATCGTAACTTCGCATGTAAAGTATCAAACCTCGCCGCTCCCGAACAGCGGCGTAACTACCGGTCCTTTAAAGAACCCTTCTTATTACCAGGATGCTTTCTTTACGCCTGGAATTTCGCCCTTGTATGCTAATTCACGGAAGCAAATTCTGCAAATTCCGTACTTTCTTAAATAAGCATGTGGACGACCACAAATTCTGCAACGATTGTATTCCTGAGTGGAAAACTTTGCCTTACGCTGCTGTTTTAACTTCATAGAAGTCTTTGCCATGGTATTCCCTCCTTAAATTATTTGCTAAATGGCATACCAAATAATGTTAACAGTTCACGAGCTTCTTCATCGGTCTTAGCGGTAGTAACGAAGATAATGTCCATACCTCTAACCTTATCAACCTTATCGTATTCGATTTCAGGGAAGATTAACTGCTCCTTGATACCAAGTGCGTAGTTACCTCTACCATCGAATGCGTTTGGATTAACACCTCTGAAGTCACGAACTCGAGGTAACGCAAGGTTAATTAAACGATCAGCGAACTCATACATCTTATCGCCTCTTAATGTAACCTTACATCCGATTGCAAGACCCTCTCTAATCTTGAAGTTTGCAACGGACTTCTTTGCCTTTGTAATAACAGCCTTCTGACCGGAGATGATTTCCATATCCTTTACAGCAGACTCGAGTGCCTTAGCGTTTTCCTTTGCTTCGCCGACACCCATATTGATAACGATCTTGTCAAGCTTCGGAATTTCCATTACGTTCTTGTAACCGAACTTCTTCTGCATTGCAGCTGCGATCTCGTTGTTGTATGTTTCTTTTAATCTTGCCACGTTTTATGACCTCCTCTCTTAGAATTAGTCGATAACTTCGCCAGTTGCCTTAGCAACACGAACCTTCTTTGTGCCCTTCTTGTCTTCAACGGTCTTAAAGCCAACTCTTGTAGCCT
>CAZIQL010000077.1:0-10626 GCA_964541485.1 uncultured Lachnospiraceae bacterium | reverse complement strand
TCTCTTGAATGGTCGGTAGATGGCGTAGACGGATCACAGCCATGGTCTGCCGTAATCAAAAGCAAATCATCAGCACGGAGTCCTTCCACCAGCAACGGCAGCTTCTCATCAAAATAAGTCAGTGCCTTTGCATAGCCCTCTACATCGTTCCTGTGTCCGTATACCATATCAAAATCCACCAGATTGGTAAAACAGAGTCCTTCAAAGTCCTCCTCCATCCATTCCAATGTACGCTCAATGCCCTCCGCATTGTTTGCCGTACGCACGGTTTTGGTAATTCCGCTTCCGGCAAAAATATCATTAATTTTACCTACCGCACGGACTTCCTTTCCACTCTCTTTAAGGTAATTTAACATCGTCTTCTTTGGCGGAACCAGCGAATAATCATGACGACGGGACGTTCTCTTAAACGGGTATTCCCCCTCAAACGGCCTTGCAATGATACGGCCCACTCCGTACGTTCCGGTGCAAAGTTCTCTTGCAATCTCACAATAACGGTACAATTCCTGAATAGGCACCACAGCCTCATGCGCTGCAATCTGAAATACACTGTCCGCGGATGTATACACAATCAGCGCTCCTGTATCCACGCTCTCCTGCCCGTAATCCTTAATGACCTCTGTACCTGAATACGGCTTATTGCAGATGACCCTGCGTCCGGTACGCTCTTCAAACGCCCGAATCAGGTCTTCCGGAAATCCGTCCGGAAACACCGGAAGCGGCTCCGAAGATTCAATTCCCGCAATTTCCCAATGACCGATGGTAGTATCCTTACCCTTAGACGCTTCTGCCATACGCATAACGGCTCCCTTTGCCTGTGCATCCGTCTTCTTCAGTTCGCGGATACCCTCTAAATCAAACAACCCATATGACTCCATATTCGGCATGGAAAAATACGGACTGGTTGCTGCCGCACGCATGGTATTGCTGCCTGCATCTCCATATTCTGCAGAGTCAGGCATCTCTCCGATGCCGACACTGTCCAGTACAATTAAAAAGACTCTCTTTGCCATAAGTTCTCCTCCTAAAATTTTATGTTTTCTTCATTGCCATCTGAAATAATCCGTGGTATACTCTTTCTCAGTTTTGTTTTGTTCTGCTTAATCAGAAAGGATGTTATGATGAAACAATTTATACATAAATACAAACATGCTTTAGCACTTTTATATCTGCCGCTTTACTTGGTTTCCTTCTTTGCTTTGGAAAAGATGGTCAGCGAAGACAGCGAATACACACTGATTGAATGCGGGCTGGATGCCTTGATTCCGTTCTGTGAAGTGTTCATTATTCCGTATTATTTATGGTTTGCCTATATTGCGCTTACCTTTTTGTATTTCTTCTTTGCAGACAGACATGATTTTTTCCGTCTTTGTCTGTTTATGTTCACCGGTATGACACTTTGTCTCATTATTTATGCCATCTGGCCGAATGGACACACCCTGCGCCCTGATTTGACCACTATTGGCCGGGATAATATTTTTATCCGTCTTCTTAGCAGACTTTATACCGCAGATACCTGTACCAATGTATGTCCGAGTATCCATACCTTAAACTCCATCGGTGCATGTATTGCCTTTTTCCATTCCAACACACTGAAAGAACAGAAGTATGGTAAGCTCGTACGCGTCAGCGCCCTTTTGCTTACCATCGCCATCTGTCTCTCCACCGTGTTATTAAAACAGCATTCCATCATTGATGTCTTTGCTGCCATGGCCTTAGCCATTCCGTTATATCTGATTTCCTATCGTCCGAAATTTGAGCGTATCCGGAACCGGATTGCCAATGACGATTGCGCCATTAGTTAAACTGGAACATCTTTCTTGCGATTTCATAGCCGACCTTCACAATCTTCTGTGCAGGTCGGTTTTTCATTTTGTTAAAATAACCAAGCATCGATCTGCTGATGATTTTGTAAAGTCTCTTATTCGCATTCTCAAGATATGCCCACAGTTCGTCCTTCTTATCTAAACTTTCCTCTGTCCCAATCTTAATCAAAAATACCGAAGAAATTGTCATCATGATACCAAGGTACTTTGTCATATAGGAACGGAGCGGACGGTTACGAAGCTTTGTCAGGTCATGCAAATCAATCATGGTCTTTGTTACCAGAAGCTGCTGATCAATCCGCTTCATCATGTTATTTTCGTTGACCGACTGGTCCTCTCTTCCGATGAAATACCGATACAGATTCAAGTCCTTATAATACATCGTCTTTACCATCGGCAATGGCTGGTAAACGTAAATGTTATCCACATAAAAGGTGTGCTTTGGAAGCTCCAGTCCACAATCCTTTAACAGCTTCGTACGGTAAATCACCGAATGCATCAGAATAAACTGCCCCTGCCTGAAATGTGCCACATCATCCCATGTAAACACGCAGTCCTGCGGCATGGCATTCCGGTAGTGTACCACCTTCTTGCGCTTTTCTCCGACCTTTTCATACACGTAGTTGCAAATAAACATATCCAGGTTTGTTCCGTCGACAACCAGCTCCTTTAACGTATTCAGCACCTCAACCAGCGCCTCTTCCTTTACCCAGTCATCACTGTCTACTACTTTAAAATAAAGTCCCGTCGCCTCACGGAGTCCTGTATTTACCGCACTGCCGTGCCCACCGTTTTCCTGATGTACCACGCGGACAATTCCCGGATGTGCTGCTTCCAGTTCCTGCCCGATTTCGTATGTACGGTCCGTAGACCCGTCATCCACAATAATAATTTCCATTTCATCGCCACCGGCAAGCAGTGTCTCCACTGCGTGCCGCATATAGTTCTCAGAATTGTAGCATGGAATGGCAACCGACAATAATTTCATCTGAAATCACTCCTTTTCTTTTATTCTCCTGATTCTCCCTGTTTCCTCCTATGGAAGAAAACTTACAAAAACATTTCCTGCATCCAAAAACATCTCTTCTGCCTCACTGAGGGAAAGCGTCTCCTTCTTTCCCTCCTTTGGATTGTACACAACCACCGTTGTTGCACTATACTGTGTAATCAGCACAGCATCCCTGCCATCTACCATCGCAAACACAGGAACTCCCTTATACACATAGTAAAGCGCCTCATCCAGCGTAATTCCACTGATTTCCAGAACCCGCATTCCGGTTTCTGCTTCCAAAAAGTCTTTTACACTCCGGTCCTCCGTAAACGTTGCTCCCGAAAGCTGGACACCCACGCCGGCTGCCATCATCTGTACCACCGCCTGACGACTGGTCAGCCCGGTTTCCTTACAGGACACACCTGCAATCGACGCTACAAGGTCTGCCGAGAATTTGACACCTCTCTCCCAAACCACGCGTCCTGCTTCGTTCATCACGGTTCCGACTACGTCTGACCGGTCCGCCAATGTAATTGCCTCAGCGCAATCCTCTGTCAGCAAAATAATATCCCCAAAGGACCATACCATGTACTGTTCCCGCACTTCACTAAGTGCTTCGATTCGCACGGTCGTGTCCTTAGAAATCACTGTGTTCGGTACCTTCTCTGCCTTCGGTGCCTCTTCCATTTTATAAGCCGATGGCAAATCAATATAGTACTCGACAAACATTAACTCCGTAATACGCGTTTCTAATGTAACCGTTTTTTTCTGTGCTTCCATACTGTTTATAATGTAGTCATCCTCTGCCACCTCATAGCCGGCAGTCCCCTGTTTTACCCGGCTAAAGCAGATGGAATTTCCGGATGTCTCCGCATCCACCACATAAAAGCCCTGCTTTTCATAGGTCTTCTTTACATTTCCGTCCTTATCCGTAATTTTCACCTGATACGCCGGATAAAGAAGAACTCCGTCACCTCCCGGCATCACATCCGAAAGCCGTCCGTAGCCATAAATCAGATTTTCATCAATCAGACCAAGCACACGGATGAATTCTCCTTCCGGTGCCGAAATTTCTTTTCTTTCTCCTGTTTCCAGAAACAAAAGCTGTGCCGTGTCATCCGCATCTTCCTGCCATGCCACAAAGGCAGCCTCTTTACAAAATACCACACTTTCCTCTTTTGCCGTATCCGAAAGAACCGTCAGTGTTTCTGTAATCAAATCATAAGAATACAAGGTGCTGTATGCCATAAAATAAAAGACATCAAACTCATTCATATAGCTGAAGCTGCCCAGCTCCTGATGAATTTTCTGATATGTTGCACTGACCGGAAGATATAACTGCTCCTCAATACGGTCTTCTCCTCGGTAATAACGGTACAGCAAAATACCGGTCTTTCCCTCATAAGCACCCCTGCCCATGTAACCGTATACCATAAAGCTGATATCACCGTTTTCATACAGATTCAGAATACGGACATCATACGACTCGCAGGAACGCCCCTCCTCCGCTTCGTTATCATTACGGAGAGTAAACACCAGAGAAACCTGATTTTCCGCCATATTATAATGCCACAGCTCTTTGTTTCTTACAAAAGCGAGCATACTGCTGTCTGAGTTCGTAAAGAATTCAAGGTCCGTTTCGTTGGATACTCCCAGCTTAAACTGGTTCTGCGACACACTGGCAAGCGACACATCAAACACCGCTTCCATTGTTCTTTCATAATTGAGCAGATGCTTTGCCGTGTCAGTCACTATAATACGGTACTTTTCCGTCACGTAATACTGCTCAACGCCGGTATCCGTCTCAAGCTCCACCATATAAGTCACCGTGCCGACAGCAATATTGGAATACACCTCCGAAAGCTGCAGCACCGGCTCCGTCAAAAGCTTTGGCTGAAGATTTCCCCAGCATACCATGTAAAAGCTGTCTTTAATATTAATATAGGAATACGTGGAACCTTCATCACGATACGTACTTTCCAGATAAGGAATGACTGCATTATAATTCTTTGCAAGCGCATTCTCTGTAAACTCCGTGATAAAAGACACCTTTTCCGCAAAGCAGGTATTCTCATAATATTTTATCCTGAAATAATAATAAATACGACGGCTATCCGAATCCACCAGTATAACGGTGGCAACGTATTCTCTTCCGCTTTCCATCTCAGCTGTAAGCTTAATACGGGCCCGCTTCAGCTCACCCTCTTTTTCCAGCGCAAGAATCGTTCCGGAAGCAATCTCTTCTCTTGTCACTACGTCACTGATTTCATAATAAACCTTCCGCACATCCGTGTTGTTCTCATCAATCAGCAGCTCAATGACCTTTTCCTCCTCCACAGAGACAATGTTTTCCCTGACAGAAAACTCATCCAGTGGCGATGTATATCCATACAAACGGTTTACAACCGCACCGTCTGCCCTGGTTGCAATCGTGGGCAATGAGGACTCTGACATCGTAACGTCTTTTTCTATCTGAAACATCACTTCATCCATGTTGCTCCCAAAAAACAGAATCGCACCAAGGAAGACCGAAAATAAAACTGCAATTTTCACCAAGTATTTCATGTATCTTTCATAATTCCTTTCCATATCCACAGATAGAATTATTTTACCGCTTTTTAGACAAAACTACAACCATTTCTTTTCTCACCATGTGTCGGGCAGAATCGGTGTTGCCAGATAAAGAACCGTCCGGTAATTCTCCTCATCCCGGCTCATGGCAATATGCAGGTTGATTTTTTTATTTTCTACCACAATATAATTTTCAAGTGCTGCCGTATACGCATATACCGTATACAAATCCTCCTCCCTATGGTCATATACCACCTCGGCATTCAGCGCAGAGAGTATCCGGTCTGTCACCGTGTTTTTCCTCTCCAGGGTCAGATAACCGCTGTATTCTCCCATCAACTGAATCGTTGCACTGATATCCGTTCCTTTTAACGATGCCATCGTCTCCTCCAATAGTTTCTTATAGGTAAGGATGGTTTCCACCGATTCCTTCAGCGTAATTTTTGCATAAAGATAGTGCTTTATTTCCTCCCCCTCTCCATTTTCCTCCCTGAGACTGATAATCCGCAGCTCGGTATCTGCTGCGCGGGCACTCTTCCGGTACGCAAGCTCCTGTCTGCTTTCTGTCGTCTCAATCACCGGTTCTTCCGTGATGGTAAGCTGAATCCCCTTTGCCATCTGCCTGATCATCTGCTGTTTGTCAAAAGAGTCTAAATACTCCTCCGGAAAACGCGCGGTCACCTCTACCGTAGCCTCCAAAAAACCCGGATTTGTCACAGAAAAAGCAGAAACCAGGCTGGTATTTTTCTTAAACAACACCCCCGCCACCAATTGCAATATCACAAAAATCCATACGGCAGCAATCAATATCCACAACAAAGCGTGCTTTGGCAGCACCATTTTTTTTATTTGTTCTCTTATCTTTTCCATACCATGTTCCTTTCTTACCTTTGATATGGTTATTATTTCCACGTTTTTCCCTTACTATACCCCTTGTTAGTCTTACAGTTTCCTGTTTTCCGGTGCTGCTATGTCGGATGTGGTGTTTGGTACAAAAACTACTCTTCTTAGCCTGTTCTGACAAAAGAAATATAAACATCAAGCAAAGAATCCGTTAAAATTGAGTAAACTTACCAAAGATTTAACAAATTAGTTCTTGAAGTTTAGTAAATTTTACTATATAATAATTGTACAAATCTTTATCAAAGAAGGGAGTACCTTTATGAAGAAATTTATTAGTGCTTTATTAACACTTGCTCTTCTGTTCGGTCTTGCAGTTCCTACAACTGCTTCCGCTGCAGAAGAAACAGTAACTGTTTACGCTAACGATACAGACAAGGTTATCGCTGAAAACGTAAAAGACGGTTACATGGAAAACCAGGGTCTCTATGAAGAAACCACAGGTTACTATGGCTTAAAGCCTGCTGATGATACTCTTGGCGATGCTAAGATTTACTTCAGCGTTGACGTTGAAACTGCCGGTCAGTACGAAATCGTTGTTGCTTATGCAGCTAAGACCGGTGATTCCGCTCGTAAGTGTGATGTTTATGTTGACGAAACTCTCAGCCAGGCTCTCAACTTAACATGTAACGCAGATTGGGAAACCAAGTCTGAAGCTAAGTTCAGAATTGATTTAACAGCAGGTGAGCATGACATCGTTATCACTACTCCATCCGATTATGATAACAGCTCTGTTAAGACTCCTAACATCTACGCTGTAAAGTACACATTAAAGAAGGCAGCTGAGCCGGTTGTTGAAACTGTGACTGTTTACGCTAACGATACAGATAAGGTTATCGCTGAAAACGTAAAAGACGGTTACATGGAAAACCAGGGTCTCTATGAAGAAACCACAGGTTACTACGGCTTAAAGCCTGCTGATGACACTCTTGGCGATGCTAAGATTTACTTCAGCGTTGACGTTGAAACTGCTGGTCTTTATGAAATCGTTGTTGCTTATGCAGCTAAGACCGGTGATTCCGCTCGTAAGTGTGACGTTTATATTGATGATACACTCAGCCAGGCTCTCAACTTAACATGTAACGCAGATTGGGAAACCAAATCTGAAGCTAAGTTCAGAGTAAATTTAACCGCAGGCGAGCATGACATCGTTATCACTACTCCATCTGATTATGATAACAGCTCTGTTAAGACTCCTAACATTTACGCTGTGAAGTACACATTAAAGCAGGCGGCTGAAACTCCAAAGGTTCCTACAACTCCGGAAGAAATCGTTAATGCTTTATACGCTCTTGAAGACGATCAGTCCTTAGAAGGCGAATACACATTAACCGGTGTTATCAAGGAATTCAAGTACACATACAGCCCAAGCTACTCCACAATCCAGCTTACTATCGTTGTTGGCGATATGACAGACAAGCCTGTTGTATGCTACAAGCTCGGTGGTGAAGGCATTGACAAGGTTGAAGTTGGTGACACAATCACAGTAACAGGTCCTCTTAAGAACTATAAGGACACCTACGAATTCAACGGCTGCACATTAGTTTCCTACGAAAAGGCAGTTGTTGCTCCTCAGAAGGGTATTCTTGGCAGAGTAAACAGCTATGACTGGGGCGCAAACGGCCACGCAAACGCAGTATTCTCTTTCGTATCTTCTGATGAAACTGCTACAGCAAGCACAATTCTCGGCCAGCCGGTTGGTACTTTCGCTTGGTGGTATGCATTCGTTCTTGAATACAATGAAGATAACGGTACATTTGTTGTTACTGTTGCTGATACTGTAATGGACGGCGTAAACGCTATCGAAACTGCAACTCTTGGTTATGGCAAGCTTGCATTCATGTTCCACGATGGTTTCAAGGATACAGATGCTGATACATTCAACTACTTCCTTGAAAAGGCAACTGTAGGTACAGAATTCTACTTAGTTGGTGACTACGATGTAATGGGTGCTACTTGGGATGTTATCGCAGATACTTACCTTACAACAGAAAAGCCTGAGAAGTTCTGGACAAAGCCTGTTGTAACTCCGGACGAACCAGTTATCGAAGGTGATGAATATGTAGTTCAGAAGGGTGATACTCTTTCCAAGATTGCTAAGGCTTGTGGCCTTACTGTTAATGACCTCGTTGAAGCTAACAAGATTGAAAATCCTAACTTAATCCGCAAGGGTACTACATTAATCATCCCTAAGGTTGAAGTTAAGAGACATATCGTTGTTAAGGGCGATACTCTTAGCCAGATTGCCAAGGCTAACGGTTGCACCGTTGAAGATCTTATGAACCTCAACAAGATTGAGAATCCAGATTTAATCCACAGAGGCGACATCATCGTTCTTCCATAATACATAGTGAAGATTTTAACCCCCGGTCAAATGGCCGGGGGTTTTTGTTATATTAAACGCCCTGCCAGACAGGGCTTGTTTCGTTCTGTATAAAAAATCCCCACCGACCATTACTGACCGATGGGGTTAGATATCTTCTTAAAATCTGTATACCGAGAAAGTACATGCCGGCAGTGTAAGGTTCTTGCACTGCTCTGCGGAAAGCACGGCTTCTGTTGTGCTTACCTTATCCGGCTCTTCCATTGTGTTGTATGCCTTGAGGTCAGGTCCGGAAAGCGTAATCACCTTACCGGAGGTTACTTCTCCTTCAAATAAAAGCATAAGCGTTACAGCCTCATCGCCTGCATTCACAATCTTTAAAATGATTTCTCCGGTTGCTTCCTCATAAGAAGCATTCGCAAAAATCTTCTTTTCTTCCAGCGCTGCCATGTCAGCATTTATCTCAAGCGTATAATCGCCCATGTTACATGCATACATCTTCTGCACGTGGTAGCTTGGGCTGCCGTAAGCGGTCTTTGCATCAAACCAGATCATATCCGGTGCCCACTGCACATAACCGACTCTGGCAAGAAGAGGCGCATAGGATGCCATGATAACAACGTCCGCGTTTCTCTCAACTCCGGTTAAAAATGCCGCTTCCGATAACGCACCTTCCAATGTATTACCGGACTTCACACCGCCGGTACGCTTTGGATGTGCCGCATATTCGCCGGAGAACACCTTCACATCTCTTGGATATTCGTCATAGAAATGTGTATTGGCAAGGAACCATTCCGGTGGCATGTAGTAATGCTCATCCACTGCATAAGTAAAGTTCTCTCTGCCTTTGCTTGCTTCATGATAAAACTTCCATGCGGCATTGTAACGCTCGGTATGTACATCCGGTCCCGCCGAACCAATCAGCTTCATGTCCGGATACTTCGCATGAATTGCCTCTTCAAATAACGTGTATCTGTGGAAGAAATCCACCTTTTCTGTTTCCCACTGTTCATTACCGATACCGATAAATTCCAGTCCAAACGGCTCTGCATGACCCATTTCGGCACGCAGGGCTCCCCAGGTGGTAGTTGTATCACCATTTGCAAATTCAACTAAATCAAGCGCATCCTGAATGAATTCCCGGAACTTTGGATCGTCTGTCTTTACCAGCTCTTCCGACTGGTACTGACACGCAAGACCCACATTCACCACAGGCACTGCCTTTGCACCGATGTACTCACAGAGCAGGAAGTACTCGAAATATCCGATACCAAGTGTCTGGTTGTAATGTGTATATTCACTTGTAAAATTGTTCTTTTCGCTGTTTCCGTGTGTCGACCAACGATTCCAGTTTGCTTTTCTCTTTGTGATATGTCCAACGCTCTTTTTCCACTGGTAGCGGTTCTTTAAATCATTTCCTTCAATGATACAGCCGCCAGGGAAACGTAAAAATCCCGGTTGCATCTCTTTTAAGAGATCTGCCAGATCCTTCCGGAACACGCCATATACCGCATCCCCCGGCATCATTGAAATACAATCAAAATCCACTTCACCGGCATTGGTGAGGATGATATGGAAGCTTGCCGCATCCACAGACGCCGATGCTTTCATTGTAAGCGAATAGTTCTTCCAACCCTCATCTTCCTCCGCAATCTCAATCACTTCCTGCAAAAAGATGTCGCCATCCTTTTCTACAAGCACTTTGATTCCGCCGGTATAAGAAAGCGTATTCATGTAGAAGCTCACATGATATTCCATATCCTTCTTTAAGAAAATACCATCGTATGCCTTATTTGTAAAACCACAATTCGGACGCATCGCACGCACATGCAGATAGTGCGGATTCTCTTCCGTCAACGCATGAAAGGTCTGGTATTCCATTGCAATAAACGGACAATTCTTTGGATACTTAGTCCAGCCGTAGCCTCCGTCATATTCCGGCGTGTAAGCGTTATTCACACCCGTTGTCTTCAAAAACTCAAACGAGCGGTTCTCAATCATTTCTGCATATAAGC
>CAZIQL010000076.1:0-10858 GCA_964541485.1 uncultured Lachnospiraceae bacterium | reverse complement strand
ATAAGTTTTATGCAATCAAGGATGAAAAGTCCATCAAATCAGGAACGATTATTTCTACATTTTTTGCGATTGTGGTATCGGGCGGCTGTTATTTTCTCGGCGGCTTTGGACGACTGTTTGATACGGAAGCAATTTATGCGGAGAACGGCAGCATTATGTATGACGCGATTGTACCAAACATGCTGTCAACGTTATCGGATTTGCTGGTCGGTATTGTAGTCGTTTTGGTATTGTCTGCGTCCATGTCTACGCTGTCTTCGCTTGTTCTGACGTCAAGCTCAACGCTGACACTGGATTTTATTAAGGGAAATATCATAAAGAACATGGATGAGAAGAAGCAGCTTCTCTGCATGAGAATTATGCTGGTATTCTTTATCGTAATCAGTGTTGTGATTGCGATGGATCCGCCGACCTTTATTGCGCAGCTGATGGGTATTTCCTGGGGCGCGCTGGCGGGTGCGTTTTTGGCACCGTTTATGTACGGGCTTTACTGGAAGGGCGTTACCAAAGCCTCTGTCTGGGCAAGCTTTGCATGTGGTGTTGGCATTACGGTGGCAAATATGTTCTTTAAGTTTATCGCATCTCCAATTAATGCGGGCGCAATCGCAATGGTTGCGGGACTTATTGTCGTTCCGTTGGTAAGCCTTGTGACTCCGAAGATGAAGAAGGAGAAGGTGGATGAGTGCTTTGAGTGTCTTGATGAGACCGTTGTGGTGCACAGAAAGACATCGATTGAGGAGTAAGAAAAAGAAACTGCGTAGCAATGTTTCGATTGCTACGCAGTGTTTTATTTTACAGCTTAATGTTTGCAAATAACGATGCCATCGTAGTATTCGCTGTCTTATCCTCGAAGACAAAGTGCTCTGCTTCGACTTCTTCGACGGAGTCCTCTGCCTTAGCATCTTCTTCAACTGCGGTCATGCTGAGACTGATTTTGCCGTCTTTTACATCGGTAATCTTTACGGTGACTTCGTCGCCTTCCTTCATTACCTCGTAAGGGGACTTGATGCGCTTTGCACACATCTGGGAGATGTGGACAAGGCCGGATAAATCATCACCAATGGCAACGAATGCGCCATAAGGGGCAATGCGTTCTACGGTTCCGGTAACAACAGTGCCGACCGGGAGTCTTGCGATGCGGCTGTTACGGGCTTCCACTTCTTTTTCTCTTAAAATGTCTTTTACGGAAAGAACGAGCTTTTCGTCATTTTCATCCACGTTTAATACGATAGCCTGCACGGTCTGACCGACATAGGAAGAGGTGTCCTCCACGTAGGTGAGAGCAAGCTTTGATGCAGGGATAAAGGCACGGATGCCGTGTAAATAGGTGATAACGCCGGCATTGGTACTCTCGGCAATTTTAACGGTGACCGGAGTCTTTTCGTTCATGAGCTCCTTTAACTTATCCCAGGCGAGAACGTTGTCTGCCTGCTTCTTTGATAAAATCAGAACCCCTTCTTTGTTTTCGCGGACAACGACAGCGGAAACAGTCTCGCCCGGCTGGATGTCAGCCTTGATGGAAAAACGAGGATCGTTGCTCAGTTCTTCAAGAGGAATAATACCTTCGGTAAAGTAGTTTAAGTCAATGGTTACTTCCGTATCGGATACACCGATGACCGTTCCGGTTACGATGTCACCCGGACGGATGGTCTTAAAAGAGCTCTCCAATTCGCGCTCAAAATCTTTCATTGTCAATTCTTCGTCCATAAGAATACCTACTCTTTCCTGTGTGTAATTTTATTTTATTGAAGATTGCACACATTGCTTTTCTAACTCATTTATGATAACATAATCTAATGGATTTCACAAGGAAAGTTAGTGATTTGGCATCAGAAAGAGAGCAAATATCCTGCCGCACAGGGCGGCTCGTTTTTGCTCCGAAAACAGGGGGACTTGAGTATGGCTGGGACAAAAAAATATGAAATAGATATGTGCAACGGACCGATTCTTAAGAAAATGCTGTTATTTGCGGTACCGTTAATGTTTTCAAGTATTTTGCAGTTACTTTTTAATGCGGCAGACATTGTGGTAGTCGGAAAGTTTGCGGGAGATGACTCGCTGGCAGCAGTCGGTGCAACTTCATCCTTAATTAACCTGCTGACGAATTTGTTTATCGGACTATCTATCGGTGCTAATGTTCTGGTAGCAAAATTCTTTGGGGCAAAAAGAGACAATGAGCTGAGCGATACCGTGCATACGGCAATGACAGTCAGCTTCATCAGCGGAATTCTTCTGACTGTTATCGGCATGGTGGGAGCTCCGGTGATTCTTACCTGGATGAAGACGCCGGCAGAGGTGCTTCCGTTATCCACAACATATCTTCGTGTTTATTTTGCGGGCATGACGGCAACAATGGCATACAACTTTGGTGCGTCCATTCTCCGCGCGGTAGGCGATACGAAAAGACCACTGTATTATCTGACTGCTGCGGGGGCACTCAATGTGACATTGAATCTGGTTTTTGTTATTGTATTCCGGTGGGGTGTATTTGGTGTCGGTCTTGCAACGGTGATTTCGCAGGTACTTTCTGCTGCGTTGGTATTGCGTTGCCTGGTGAGAGAGCAAAGCAGTATTCACTTGGATTTAAAGAAGCTGCACATCAATAAGAAAATATTACTGCAGATTATGCAGATTGGTCTTCCGGCAGGTTTTCAGGGAATGTTGTTTTCCTTGTCCAATGTAGTGATTCAGTCCTCGGTGAACTCTTTTGGAGCAACGGTGGTAGCAGGAAATTCTGCAGCAGGCAACATTGAAGGCTTTGTGTACGTTGGAATGAATGCGTTTTATCAGGCGGCTATCTCGTTTATGGGGCAGAATGTCGGAGCAGGGAAATATGAGCGTGTGAACAAGATTTTGTATTGTGCACTCGGATGTGTTCTTGGCATCGGACTGTTTCTTGGAAATCTGGTGGTGGGTTTGGGAAGACCGCTGCTTTCCTTGTATACAGACAGTGCAGTGGTAGTAGAGGCCGGTATGGTCAGACTACGTATTATCGGGACCTTGTATGCGTTATGCGGTTTGATGGATGTTATGGTAGGTGCCCTGCGTGGACTTGGCTATTCCATTGCTCCGATGATTGTGTCACTTTTGGGTGCATGCGTGTTTCGTCTGGTTTGGATTGCGACAATTTTCCAGGTTGACCGGTTTCATACAATTGAAACGGTATACTTTTCTTATCCGGTGAGCTGGATTCTGACATTTACAGCGCACGTGGTTACATTTGTTGTTTTGAGAAAGAGGCTGAAACAACGCTGGGGCGCATAGAAAATAAGTGTTGTTATGTATAATTGCAAAAAAGATAAGAACAATATAAAAAAACGGAAAGGAAAGAGCTATGGACGATAAAAATAAAGTGTTAAATGAAGCGGATCTCATTGCGTTTCTGGATAGTCACATGGGTGGTGGCGGTGGTGCCGTGAAGCCAAAGTTTGAGGATGGTAAAATGGTGGATGCACAGGAAGTGAAAGCGTTTTCTGACGGACTTGACGAGGCGTGCCCGACCTGTGCCAGCATTCCAAATCTGATGCAGGTGCGACCGGACAATGAGCGGTATGAGGATGAAGAGGAACAGGACGAATTTTAGAACGCAATCTTGACGCTCATTTGTCTTTGTGATATACTATCAAAAATGATATTCGTATCATTATCAATCGAATGAGAATGGAGAGCATGTTATGGAAAGAATTAAGACTCTTGAAACTCGTGATCTGTGCGAAAGCGCAAAGAACGGTGGATGCGGCGAATGCCAGACATCTTGCCAGTCTGCTTGTAAGACCAGCTGTGGCGTAGCAAACCAGCAGTGTGAAAACACAGAAGAATAATTTAATTCATGAGTGAAAATGCTGCTGTAATGGCGGCATTTTTTTCGTGCATAGGAGGATTACAATGGTACACCAGTATAAATTAAACGGATACAATATCGTACTTGACACCTGTTCGGGTGCGGTGCACGTGGTAGATGAAGTGGCGTATGATATGATTGCCGCATTTAAGGAAAAAAGTGAAGAGGAAATTGTTGCGGATATGCTTGCAAAGTATGGTGACCGTGAGGATGTGACGGAGGAAGAGCTTCTCCTTTGCATGGAAGATATCCGGGCTTTGGTCCGGATGGGCAAGCTTTATACACCGGACACCTTTGAAGAGATGGCAGGCAAGTTTAAGGAACGCTCCGGTAATGTGGTAAAGGCGCTTTGCCTGCATGTGGCGCATACCTGTAACCTAAACTGTTCTTATTGCTTTGCCAGCCAGGGAAAATACCATGGCGACCGTGCGCTGATGAGTTTTGAAGTGGGTAAGCGTGCGCTGGATTTCCTGATTGAAAATTCGGGCAAGAGAAGAAATCTGGAGGTCGATTTCTTTGGCGGAGAGCCTTTAATGAACTGGGATGTGGTAAAGCAGCTCGTTCAGTATGCAAGGAGTGTGGAAAAGGAGCACAATAAAAATTTCCGTTTTACACTTACCACAAACGGTATTCTGATTGATGAAGATGTGATTGAATTTGCAAATAAAGAGATGAGCAATGTGGTGTTAAGTCTTGACGGACGTAAGGAAATTAATGACTTAAAGCGTGTGGACTATGCGGGGAACGGAAGCTATGACCGCATCGTGCCAAAGTTCCAGGAGTTAGTAAAGAGCAGAGGCGGTAAGGGCTATTATATGCGTGGTACGTTTACGCATGCGAACCCTGACTTTACAAAAGACGTATTCCATATGGCAGATCTTGGCTTTACAGAGCTTAGCATGGAGCCGGTGGTGAGCTCGGCGGATGACCCTGCAGCACTGACACCGGAGGATATTGAGATTGTCAAGGAGCATTACGAAATCCTTGCAAAAGAAATGATTCAGAGAAAGAAAGAGGGCAGAGGTTTTACCTTCTATCACTATATGCTTGATTTGACGGAGGGACCTTGTGTGTACAAGAGAATTTCCGGCTGTGGTTCGGGGACGGAGTACATGGCAGTGACACCTTGGGGAGATTTGTATCCATGTCATCAGTTTGTGGGTGATGAGGCATACAAGCTTGGTGACATCTGGAATGGAGTCACCAATGATGCGCTGCGTGAGGATTTCCGCAGCTGTAATGCGTATGCAAGACCGGATTGTAAGGATTGCTGGGCAAAGCTATACTGCTCCGGTGGTTGTGCGGCAAATGCATATCACGCGAGCGGCTCTATCCGCGGTATTTACGAGCCTGGCTGTGAGCTGTTTAAGAAGCGTATTGAATGCGCGATTATGATGAAGGCGGCAGAGGATGCCATGAAGGAAGATTAAGGCGAATGAATACACCGATTTACGATTTTGTAAGTAAATATGCGGAGTCAGATATGGTACGGTTTCACATGCCGGGGCACAAAGGCGCAGCCTTTCTTGGCCCGGAAGTGCGGGATATCACAGAAATCAAAGGGGCAGATGAGCTTTACGATGCAGAGGGCATTATTTCAGAGAGTGAGCGCAATGCAACCGAGCTGTTTGGCACCGGACGGACAGTTTTTTCCACGGAGGGTTCCAGCCAGTGTATCCGGGCGATGCTTCATCTGGTGACGATGCACAGACAGGCAGGAGAACGGCCTGTTATTGTGGCGGCAAGAAATGCGCACAAGGCATTTTTGTATGCGGCAGTGCTCCTTGATGTAGAAGTAATCTGGCTTTGGCCGGATGAGACGGAATCGCTGTGCAGCTGTCAGGTGAGTGCGGAGAAATTGGAGAGGACGCTGGAGGAAATCAGGACATGCCATAAAGAGAAAACGGTGGCAGCAGTTTATATTACGAGCCCGGATTATCTTGGAGGCCAGGCAGACATCGCTGCTTTTGCTGAGGTTTGTCATAAATACGGAACAGTGCTTGCCGTGGACAATGCGCATGGGGCATATCAGCATTTCTTGGCAACACCGTGTCATCCGATGGATCTCGGAGCGGATATCTGTTGTGATTCTGCGCATAAGACATTGCCGGTGCTCACAGGAGGCGCGTATTTACATATCAGCAAGACTGCACCGAAGGAGTTTGCAGAGAATGCAAAGCAGGCAATGGAGCTGTTTGGATCCACGAGTCCGTCGTATTTGATTTTGCAGTCACTTGATTTGTGTAACCGGTATCTGGTAAACGGATTCCGGGAACGTCTGGAGAAAATGGTTGCAAGAGTCTCAGATACAAAACAACAGTTGGCAGCCGCAGGCTGGCATTGTGAATACGGAGAACCGCTAAGGCTTACAATAAAGGCACCGGGTGATGTTTCGGGACAAGAACTGGCAGAAAGTCTGCGTATGCGTGGAATCGAATGTGAATATGCAGATGCAGATTTTGTGGTACTGATGGTGACAGCGGAAAATTCACCGGAGGATTTGATTCGTCTGGTGAAGGCAGTGGGAGAAAATAAGAGTTCTTATGCGGAAAAGGAGTATCCGGTTTTTGGCAGGGCAGAGTATGTTATGCCGATACGGGATGCGTATTTTTCCAGCGGAGAGGTGCTTGGTGTAGAGGAGGCAGAGGGCAGAATCTGTCGCAGACCGATAGCAAGCTGTCCACCTGCAATTCCGGTTGTTGTACCGGGAGAACGACTTGATTCGACAATAGTAGAACTGTTAAAATACTATCATCTGAACAAAATTGAGGTAGTAAAAGAATGAAAAAAAGAGAGCAGCAACAGGGGATGGCAAAAGATGTGGGCATATGAAAGTGTATTTTATCAGATTTATCCGTTAGGATTTTGCGGGGCACCGTTTGAAAATGACGGGGTATTGACCTCGCGGATTAGGAAAGTGGAAGAATGGATTCCGCATATGCGGGAGCTTGGGATTAATGCAATTTATTTTTCTCCGTTGTTTGAATCGGATACCCATGGGTATAATACAAGAGACTACAGAACATTGGATGTGCGACTTGGGACAAACGAGGACTTCAAAGAGGTTTGTGCGAAACTTCATGAGGCAGGAATAAAAATTGTTTTGGACGGAGTCTTTAACCATGTGGGACGAGGTTTCTTTGGTTTTCAGGATGTACTTAAAAATCGTGAAAATTCCCGGTATGTAAGCTGGTTTCACCTTGATTTTAACGGAAATTCCTCCTACAATGACGGTCTTTGGTATGAAGGCTGGGAAGGGAATTATGATTTGGTGAAATTAAATCTTTGCAATGAGGAAGTGGTGCAGTATCTATTGGATTCTGTGACCTTCTGGGTGCAGGAGTTTGGGATAGACGGGCTCAGACTGGATGTGGCATATTGCCTGAATCACGATTTTGTGAAACGGTTGAGGCGTCATTGTGACAGCCTGAAGGAGGAGTTCTTCCTTGTGGGAGAGATGCTTCACGGAGACTATAAGACATTGGTGAATGATGAAATGTTGCATTCGGCAACGAATTACGAGTGCTACAAGGGTTTGTATTCAAGCTTTAACTGCAAGAATATGTTTGAAATCAATCATTCCCTGCTCAGGCAGTTTGGACCGGAAAATTGGACGTTATATAAGGGAAAGCATCTTCTGACTTTTGTGGACAATCACGATGTGGTGCGGGTGGCAAGTGTACTTGGCAATGAAAAGCACCTGCCGTTAATCTATGCGTTGGCATTTGGAATGCCGGGGATTCCGTGCGTTTATTATGGCAGCGAATGGGGTGCAAAGGGCAATAAAAATTACAATGACACCGAACTGCGTCCATGCTTTGCAGCACCGGAAAGGAATGACCTGACGGACCTGATTGCAAAACTGAGTAGAATAAAGAAAGAGAGTAAGGCGCTCAATTATGGTGGTTTCCGGTCGGTAGTGCTGACAAATGAGCAGTGCGTGTTTGAGCGCGCGAGCGACGAAGAAACCGTTCTGGTGGCAATTAATCTGGCTGGTGATCCGTTTTTTGCCCGGTTTGAAGCGGGCTGTGTCAATGCAAAAGAACTGATTTCAGGTGAGGTACATACATTTGCGGGAGGAAGAGAGCTTCCACCGTACAGTGCACAGATTTGGAAAACGAAATGAGAGAAGAAAGGGAAGGGTGCTTTATATGGCAAAACAGACATTTAAACCGGGGAACATGGTGTATCCGCTGCCGGCATTGATGGTAAGCTGTCAAAGACCGGGAGAAAAACCGAATATTATTACCATTGCGTGGGCTGCTACGGTGTGTTCTACACCTCCGATGGTATCGGTTTCCATTCGTAAGGAAAGATATTCGTACGATATTATCAAGGAGACAGGAGAATATGTCATCAATCTGACAACAAAGGATCTGGCATATGCCACGGATTTGTGCGGTGTAAAGTCAGGACGTGATGTGGATAAATTTAAGGAGGCTCATCTGACAGAGCAGCCGTCCCGGGTGGTAGCGGCACCGGGCATCGCAGAAAGTCCTGTCAATGTTGAATGCAAGGTGACGGAGATTAAGGAGCTTGGCAGTCATTCCATGTTTATTGCGGAAGTGGTAAATGTACAGGTGGACGATAAGTATATGGATGAGGCGGGGAAGTTTCATTTAAACGATGCCGGGCTGATTGCGTATTCGCATGGTGCATACAGAGAGCTGGGTGAGCCAATCGGAACGTTTGGATATACGGTGAAAAAGAAATAAAAATCAGAAGATGTGGAGGATGTATTGATGCGTTTTATTTTGGATTCGGGAAGCAGTATTAAACAAGAGGAAAAGGAGCAGTATGGTGTTGATATTCTGCCGTTAAAGCTGTTGTTTGACGATAAGGAGTATCTGGATGGAATAGATTTGTCTATGGAAGAGTTCTATCATAAACTGATTGACGAAAAGAAATTTCCAAAGACCTCCCTGCCACCGCTGGAGGAGGCACAGAAGCTGGTGAATGGATATACCGAAGCCGGTGAGGAGGTTATGATTTTTACGATTTCTTCTGAAATTTCCGGTACATGGAATACGATGCGGATGCTGTTTGCTGACAATCCGAAGGTCAGAGTAATTGACTGTAAGATGGCAGTTGGCGGAATGCGGCTGCTTCTGGAAGAGGCGATGAAGTATCAGAATGAGTCACTTGATTTTGTGGAAGCAAAGGTTAACGCACTGATTCCGCGTGTCAAGACAATGGCAATTCCGGAGACGTTAGACTATCTGCTTCGTGGTGGTCGTTTGTCCAAGGCAAGCTGGATGCTTGGAAGCCTGCTTTCCATTAAGCCGATTATCGGATTCACGGACGGCAAGGTAGATGTTATTAGAAAAAAACGAGGGTTGAAGTCGGCAATGCAGACCTTGGCAAAGTCATTAACGGAAATGAATTGCGATAAAGAGTATGGGATTATTGCTTCTTATACCTATAGCAGAGAAAATCTGGACGAAGTCATTGAGATGGCGGGAGATGAATGGAAACCATATATGCGGGTGTTTGATAATCTGGATCCGGCAATTGCCTGCCATTGGGGACCAAATGCGTTTGGATTCATCTTTGTAAGTAAAGAATAACGAAAAAGAGGTTTTGGGCGATGAAATATAAGGCTGTCGTGTTCGATATGGATGGTGTGATTTTTGATTCTGAGAGACTGGTATTGGAATGCTGGAAGGAAGCGGCAGAAAGGTACGGAATTAAGGACATCGACAAGGTGTTTTACAAATGTATCGGGACAAACAGGGCGCAGACCAAGGAAATCACCATGAATTATTATGGACCGGACTTTGCATATGAGGAGTTCCGTAAGGAAGCGTCGATACTTTACCATTCCAGATATGACGATGGCAGACTGCCGATGAAACCGGGAGTGGTTGAACTGTTGGAATTTTTACGCGAGCATGGCTTTGCAGTGGCAGTGGCTTCCTCAACAAGATATGAGGTGGTCCATCAGGAAATCCGTGATGCAGGAATTCTGCCCTATTTTGAAAGTCTGATTTGTGGCGATATGGTAACGGTCAGCAAACCAAACCCGGAAATCTTTATAAAGGCCTGTGAGGCTCTTTCGGTCGCACCGGAAGAAGCGATTGCGATAGAGGATTCCTTCAATGGAATCCGGGCGGCGCATCGTGCCGGAATGTTTCCGGTGATGGTGCCGGACATGGTGGCACCGGATGCAGAGATGCAGGAGCTTGCGGGGAAGATATTGGACAACCTTCATGAAGTGAGGGAGTGGCTTTCCTCGGGTTCCCTTTAAAAAGCCCGGGAGAAGGGGCCGAAAAAACGCAGCCGGTACACTCGCAGGGCTTGCTGCCGGTGAGCTCTTTTAACGGCACTCATAAACAGAAGACTCCGTCCCGTAACTCATCGGTCGGGAGGATGAAATTTAATATAGGGATGTCACGAAAAGCGTCCGTAGGACGCGGTTTTAGAAAAGGCGATAGAGGTCCTTGGAAAACCGATTTTCCAGAGGTCTCTACCGCCTTTTCATAAAAGTGCTGGCGCATTTTTTTTCGTGACATCTTTTTTTTGTTTATGGTCTCCCGACCGGTTCGGACAAACGGCTCCGGATTCTTCTATTCATGCCGTACAGAAAAGAGCACACCGGCAGAGTCCTGCGGCACACCGCTGCATGTTTTTTCGGCCCCTTCTACCGGGCAAAAAGGAACCCGGCGGAACAGTAAAAAAAGTGTTGACAAATAAAATTAAATTGTGTACAATCTAAATCACGACAAAGAAAGATTGCATACAATCAAATTTAAAACAATTTAAAAGGAGAAGAAAAATGAGTATTTATGATTATGAAGTAAAGACGATGAACGGCGAGAAGAAGAGTATGGCAGAGTACCGGGGAAAGGTGTTGCTGATTGTGAATACGGCAACAGGATGTGGATTTACACCGCAGTATGCCGGTTTGCAGGATTTGTATGAGAAGTATCAGGAGCAGGGGCTTGAAATTCTGGATTTTCCATGTAATCAGTTTGCGAATCAGGCACCGGGAGAGGATGAGGAAATTGCAAGCTTTTG
>CAZIQL010000075.1:6969-11249 GCA_964541485.1 uncultured Lachnospiraceae bacterium | reverse complement strand
CAACTTTTGCATTTACAACTAATGCTAATTCATACTTATTCATAGTTGTGTTGCACCTCCTTTTGGTCTCTGGCCCTCTTCCATAGAAAAGAGCAAGGAAAAATTTACTCGTCACGAAATCAAATTTTACCATATGGAAAGTAGCTTGTCAACCACTTTTTTACTTTATTCTTCCTTAATCATTAGCCGGCTACGAATCGGCTGAAAGAACAAATAGCCTGCCACACCATACAGCATTCCTAAAAATGCCACGGAAAGATTTTTTATTAATTGATCGATTACTTCCAGTGAATCCACCTGCAAATAAGCGCCAAGATAAATCATCGTTGAGATACTGAGCAGGCATCCGGTTACCAGCATTGTTTTTCCTGCCAGCCCCAGCGCTTCCCGCGCTTCCGCAACCTGATGCTCCGTAAATTCCTGTATTCCTTTTCTTAAAATGACAAATGCCCGGCAAAACGCCTTCCACTTTCCTCCTGCTACGAGCACAATCCCTGTTACGAGCAGCATCGGTATTAAGGTCGGTAAATCAAAAAAGGAAACTAATGACAAGTTTCCGGAAAACCATGTCGTAACACTGATGGTCAGCACGACACCAAATAAACTCAACAACACCGTTACAAAAGAACTGCGGTCCTTTTTCTTATGTTCTGCAGACTCCTGCATCAGTGTCATGATGTTTTCCTCTGCTTTTTCCGTGTAACCCTCCTGCTCCAGCCGTTCTCCTGACAAAAGTTCATTGATACTGATTCCAAGGACCTGACACAGCACCGGAATACTGGACATCTCCGGCAGACCGTTACCGCATTCCCATTTGGAAATCGTCTTGTCGCTGACGTTCACTCTTTCTGCCAACTCCTTCTGTGTTAACCCCTGCTCCTTCCGAAGCTGTGCAATAAATTCCCCTATCTTCTTCTGATTCATAATTATTTTTCCTTTCTCACGCTGCCTCACGTTCTTCCAAATCCATAATAGACTTGATTTTCTCCTTGATAATTCTTGAATTCTCTCCTGCCTGTATTGAAAGAACTCCTTCTATTACGATTTCCATTGCCAGACATTCCTGTGCACTGCTCTTTTCCAGCTTTCTTGCCGTTGGAAGGCATATCCAGTTTGCAAGAACGGAGCCATACAAGGTGGTAATCAGCGCAAGTGCCATACCCTCACCGATAGCACCGGCATCCGTTCCCATGGCACGCATCATATTAATCAGCCCAAGCAAGGTTCCCAGCATTCCCCACGCCGGACCGTAAGAGCCCATATCCTGCCAGAAACGAATTCGTTTCTTATCTCTTTCTTCCTTATGTAAAAGCTCATTTTCCAATATGTCTCTGACAAGCTCCGGGTCAGTCCCGTCGACAATCAGCCGGATTCCTTTCCCCAAAAAATCCTCCTGTATATCATCCCGGTTCTCTTCCAGACTCAGAAGTCCTTCTTTCCTTGCCATGTCTGATAACAGCAGAATTTTTTTGACATCTCCTCGGTTTCTGCAGGCACTTTAAGAAACGCCTCGAAAATACTTCTCAATCCATCCAGGTAATCCGCCAGCGAATCCGCTGTCGCCATAACTGCAAAAGTGCACCTCCGAAGGTTACAATCATCGACGGCACGTGGATAAAGTTCACTATTGTCTTCAGCCCGCCATTTGTTGCAATTCCGAAAACAATCGCAACAAACATCATCCAAAAACCGGTTGTTGCAATCATATTTCTCTTTCGCATCGTCTGCCTCCTTTTATATTATCCCACACAACACATTTCCTGTGAACGTAATATAAACATAAGGCCGCACCCCGGAAAAGCACAACACCCGAAGCGCAGAACAGACTCTACGTTACGTAGAGCCTGCTAAAATAGGGACATAGCTATCTTACCACCGTTTTCTCACATCCGGGCAGTAATGCGTCTTCACTGCCGCACGCATTTCCACGTAACAGCCACAGACACCGCACATTCCACCGAACAGTTTTTCACACGCCGTGCAGACTGCCAGCCGGTGCTCATATTCCTCCGGTGGTGTCTTTATCTCCTCATCAATCCGGGCAATATAATCCTGCATTGTCTGAAACAGCTCTCCTTCATCAAAATCCCGAATCAGACACTTCTTACAAAATCTCCAGTCTTCGTTCTTCATTCTGCCACTGCTCCCGGCGTAATCTTTTTCACGTTCTTTTCCAGTTGTTTGCGCGGAATCATAACCTGATGCTCACAGCCCCGGCATTTCAAACGAAAATCCATACCGACACGAAGCACCTCCCAATCCCTGCTGCCACACGGATGCTCCTTCTTTAATGTCAAAACATCTCCCAACTGAATATCCATCGCAAATCCCTCCACATCTTTTCCTGACGGGCACACCTTGTGACACCCATCCGTTTCCTCTGTTTCTATCATACGGTCGGTTTTTTGAAAATGCAAGTAAAATCCTTTCTTCTTCCCCGATGGAACAGCAATATGAAAGTTTTTCTTGCATTTTTCGCTTCGATGTTGTAATATAATTTACATGATGTGGTTTTCATTACTACATTGAGAGTTTTTCGAAACTTTACTTTTGGTTCTCGAATACGAAGTGCAGCCTTATGTCTGCGCATGCGTGCATACTACATATCACTTTATCCGAATTTCAGAAAGGGGATTTTATTATGTCAAAAGAAACTTTCCAGCAGAACATCAAACACCCGAAGGATCCGGGCAGTGCACTCACACATGGCATCGGTATTGTCCTTGTTTTTCTGGCTGCCATCCCGCTTCTTGTGCGGGCTGCCCAAGGCGAACATCCGATTTATCTGGTCTCACTCGGAATCTTTGCTGTCAGTATGCTTTTACTCTACTCTGCCAGCACCATTTACCACACCTTCAATTTATCTCCAAAGGTAAATAAATATCTGAAGAAGCTCGATCATATCATGATTTATGTACTGATTGCCGGTACCTATACACCGGTCTGCCTGATTACCCTATGGGGAAGCAGCGGTTCTTTCCTGTTTCTTCTCGTGTGGGGCGTTGCCCTTCTTGGTATCGTGCAGTGTATTTTCTTTGTCAACTGCCCTAAGTGGGTTTCTTCTGTTTTATATATTACAATGGGTTGGCTGTGCGTGTTTTCTTTCCCTGATATCATCGCCTTCATGCCAACCGGCGCCTTTGCATGGTTGCTCGCGGGCGGTATTATTTACACCATCGGTGGCATAATATATGCCTGCAAATTTCCGATTTTTAATCAGCTCCACAAAAATTTCGGTTCCCATGAGGTATTTCATCTGTTCGTTCTTGCCGGAAGCTTGTGCCACTTTATTGTTATGTATCAGCTGATTGGAACGAGCACTGTATTTCAGTAAAATCATTGATTGTAAGGGTATCACTCTTTAAAAAATGCGTGAGAATGTCATGGCACATTCTCGCGCATTTTGCATATCTTATTAGTGTAGTTGGTACATAAAATTAAGCGGTCGGTTTCTTTTTACCAATAGTTCCTCCATCGCCGCATGAAATTTCATAACGGCAATTTATAATGTACCGGCTATCCCGACCGCTTTTCCATATATTTATTTCTACCGGATTTCCATTCTTCTCCGTCTCAATTCGCGCTATCTGAGCATCCCTGTCAGAACTGTGCTCTGCTCCCTATCTGAGCAATTCAGTCGGGTCTATGCTCTGCCCATTCTCGAGCACCTGAAAATATAAATTTGCGCCCTCCATCACGTAATATCTGGTAGGCGCAGCAACCGTGCCGATACATTCTCCTTCCTCAAGCACATCTCCCACTTTCAGACTTCCCGTATCCAACTGTCCGTAGACCAGCTGCGTATTGTTTCCAAGCGCCATGGTCACAGTCATTCCGGTACGGACATTCTCTTCAATAGAGACAACCACACCCTTCGCTGCTGCCAATACCTCCGCTCCGATTGCAGAAGCAATAACCACGGCATCACTGGTTGCAAATTGGTCAAGCGTTGTATAATAAACACCATGATCAGGACTGTACGGGATCAAAATGTTTCCTTGAATCGGCCACTGCAATCCATTTGCTTTGCTATAGGTCAGCTGCGATGCAATCACCTGTGGGCTTAATACTTCCGCCCCCTGCTCTCCGTCTGTTTTTCCGGGATTCTCTGCTACCTGCTGATTTCCACCGGTCTGTCCGGATTTGTCTGTGCCATCTGCCACCTGCTTGTCATCGGATTCTTCCGGTGTCTTTCCATCACTCTTATTTCCGGTACCATCTGCCACCTGTTTATCATCTCCGGTTGTTCCCGGTGTGTCTGTGCCGTCTGCTACCTGCTT
>CAZIQL010000075.1:0-6869 GCA_964541485.1 uncultured Lachnospiraceae bacterium | reverse complement strand
CCTGTTTATCATCTCCGGTTGTTCCCGGTGTGTCTGTGCCGTCTGCTACCTGCTTGTCATCCGATTCTCCGGGTGTCTTTCCATCATCTTCATTTCCGGTACCATCTGCCACCTGTTTATCATCTCCGGTTGTTCCCGGTGTGTCTGTGCCGTCTGCTACCTGCTTATCATCCGATTCTCCCGGCTTCTTTCCATCGTCTTCATTTCCGGTACCATCCGCCATCTGTTTGTCTTCTCCATCCGAATTCTGCTCATTCAAATCCACCAGCTGATCCGGATTCTCCTCACTGTCATTTCCTCCTATGCTTAATGCACCCACTGTCACAATTGCCGCCACACAGAAAACACCCACACCTAACAGTGCACGTTTTCTGAATAAATCGCTTAACTTATTCACATTAACCCCGCCTTTCTTTGTCTCCTTTTAGTGCTATTCCTAGTTTCTCCGGTTTTGAGACTTTTATACGGAATGTTTTTATATATGTATCGAAGGAATTAGGAAGTTTCTTTTACCTTCGCAAGTAGCAGTCTACAAAAGAAACAAAGATATTTTAGATATAGATATGAAACTTCCTAATTCCTTACTTTACGTTATAAAAACATAGTAATAATAAGCCTTCACCAAAACCGGAGAAATCTAGTCATACGTGCGAGGAAGGTGAACACCTCTACTTTTCTAAATCACTAAAGTCCGGTTCTCCGTTTTGAATAAGCTTTTCGATCACATCGGCAAGTTCTGTGCAAAGCTTCTCAGCCTCTGCCTCTGCCCCGGCATATTCAAGGCCAAAGGTAGTGTTACCAATTTCAAAATTTGCATAATAAATAATTCTGCGCTCCCCTTTGCTGTTCGGACGCATCAGGAAATAACCGGCAGTGACTTCAATATCATTTACCATTGAAATTGTTTCTTCGCCCATCACAATGGTATCGTCAATCATCATTCCCTTCTTTGCCACGAATAAATCGATGTCACCGATTTCTCCCTCGATTCCCATGAAGTTGCCCTCATCAAGATCAAACCAAACAAATCCGGTGGTTACAGAAATTCCGGAAAACAGTTGTGCTGCCTCTTCTTCAGTTATCTTACGGCCAGTTCCTGCAATTTTCTGATCTGCCATTATGAAATCTTCCGCTTTTACAAATGTGATTTTGTCTCCGTTTTCCAATACCACCTCGTGATTCTTTCCGCCCAACACTCCGCTCTGCATTGCCGCAATTATGAGTCCTGCAACCACAGCCAAACTTGCCGCAACCGTGCACCACTTCTTCCATCGGAATGTGACATGATGATTTCTATTATCACATTTTGTTTTCCCACCACTCACAGCCTCCGCTCCTGCTTCCTCAATATAACCATCTTCAATTTCACCCATCATATGCAATAACCGATTCTCTTTCATAGTGTAATCCCTTCTTTCTCAAGCAATACTCTCAGTTTTTCCCTGGTTCGGAACAATCGCACCGTAACCTGATTTTCCGACATCTGAAAATCTGCTGCGATTTCCTTTATCGGACTCAGGTAAAAATAACGGCGCACAAACAGCCTGCGTGTGTCCTGCGGTAAGTTTTTCAAAAATTCATTCAAAACATTTTTAAGTACCAGATCCGTCACTATCTGCTCGGTGTCATTTCCTGCCGGAATACATTCTTCCAGCTCAGAAAGCACCAGCGGCACCTGCCCGCCGCCACGCTTTTCTGCCGTCATCTTTTCATAACGGTTTAACGAAAGATTCCTCACAATCTTCCCAAGGAACGTCTTCAGGAGATTTGGCCTTGCCGGAGGAATCGCATTCCATGTCCGAAGATACGTATCATTTACGCATTCCTTGGCATCCTCATCGCTCCCAAGAATTCCAAACGAAATGTAATGACAATACCGTCCGTACTTCTTTGCTGTCTCTTCGATAGCTTTTTCGGAGCGCTCCATATAAAGCTCGATAATCCTATTGTCCTCCATTGCCTTTCCTCCTTTCTCTCCTGATGGTCATCAAGACGTATCCAAATGAGCACCTGATGACTAAAGTTTCCTGCGCAGGTCCCTTCACCCTAATACACCGGGATGATTGCCTTAGCATTACACTGTTTATAAAATTTCTTTCTCCCTCCGCCCAAACACACTCCACATTCAAGAACTAATTTTTTAGCAATCATTTTCTCCTATTTTTCGCAATCCCTCGTCTGATATTCTAAAAGCAAAAGCCTCCCATCTGAATTTCATCCTAACAGAACTCTTAGAAAACGCTGGTACTTAACGAGGTCTTTTCGAGTTTAGTACCACTGCGTTTTCGCCGAAGCGAGAGCGGGTTCTGGTGGATAAAATTCAGATGGGAGGCTTATTGCTTTATTCAATTTTCATTATCAGACGAGGGATTCCAATAATCATGTAAAACCTCATTGATTCAAAAAATTACTTCTTTAATGTTACTTTTTCAAGATGCCAGATATCCTGTACATACTCTTCAATCGTACGGTCAGAGGAGAACTTTCCGCTCTTTGCGATGTTGATGAGTGCGGACTTTGCCCAGCCCATTTCATCGCGGTACTTCTCTTCAATGCGCTTGTGTGCATCAGCATAGGATACGAAATCCTTTAAAATGAAGTACTGGTCGGAAGGCTCGTTACCGTTACGGTGTAACAAGGACTCGTATAATTCACGGAAGAGTTCCGTATCCTCAGGAGAATACGTACCGTCAATCAACTGTGTCATTGCCATACGGATATCGGTATTGGTGTTGTAGATTTCTCTTGGATGGTACTCGCCGTTGTGCTCGTAAGCGATAACCTCATCAGCCGAAAGACCGAAGATGACTTCGTTTTCAATGCCGGCTTCTTCCACGATTTCTACGTTTGCACCGTCCATCGTACCAAGAGTAATCGCACCGTTTAACATGAACTTCATGTTACCGGTACCGGAAGCTTCCTTACTTGCTGTGGAAATCTGCTCGGAAACATCTGCTGCCGCAAAGATCAGCTCTGCGTTCGATACGCGGTAGTTTTCGATGAAGACTACCTTAATCTTACCCTTGATGGAAGCGTCGTTGTTTACCACATCAGCCACGCTGTTAATCAGCTTAATGATAGCCTTGGCACGGCGGTAACCTGCGGATGCCTTTGCACCAAAGATAAAGGTTCTTGGGTAGAACGGCATATCCGGATTTCTCTTGATTTCATTATATAAATACATGATGTGCAAAATATTTAAGAACTGTCTCTTATACTCGTGGAGACGCTTTACCTGTACATCGAAGATAGAACGTGGGTCTACTTCAATGCCGTTGTGCTCCTTGATATACTTTGCCAGTCTTACCTTGTTCTGGTACTTGATGTTCTGGATTTCATGTAAGGACTTTTCATCGTTTACAAATACCATCAGCTTCTCTAAGTGAGAAAGGTTGGTAATCCAGTCATCACCAATCTTGTCGGTAATCCAGTTTGCTAAGAGTGGGTTACCATGTAATAAGAATCTTCTCTGTGTGATACCGTTTGTCTTGTTGTTAAACTTCTCCGGCCACAGCTCGTAGAATTCCTTTAACTGTTCCTTCTTTAAAATCTCCGTATGAAGCGCTGCTACACCGTTTACGGAGAAACCGGCAACGATAGCAAGATTTGCCATGCGCACCTGTCCGTTATAAACGATTGCCATCTTCTGTACCTTGCTGTAATCGTTCGGATACTTTTCCTGTAATAAGATAAGGAAACGACGGTTAATCTCTTCCACGATCTGATAAATTCTAGGAAGGAGTCTGGAGAACAGCTCAAGCGGCCATTTTTCCAATGCTTCGGACATGATGGTGTGGTTTGTATATGCACAACACTTGTTTGTCACTTCCCATGCCTCATCCCATGTGAGATAGTACTCATCTAAGAGAATTCTCATAAGCTCAGCAACCGTAACGGTCGGATGCGTATCGTTTAACTGGAAGCAAACCTTCTCGTGCAGCTTGCGGATATCATCATGATTTTCCATGTACTTAGCCACCGCACGCTGAATACTTGCGGATACGAAGAAGTACTGCTGCTTTAAACGAAGCTCCTTACCTGCATAGTGATTGTCGTTCGGATAAAGTACTTCACAGATGGTTCTTGCAAGGTTTTCCTGCTCTACGGACTTGATGTAGTCACCCTTATCAAAATGCTCTAAGTTAAAGTCATTGATGGCTTCTGCATCCCAGATACGAAGGGTATTTACAATACCGTTGCCGTAACCGATGACCGGCAGGTCATACGGAACCGCCATAACAGAGCTGTAATTTTCCTGCACGAAATGGTCTCTGCCATCCTCGCCGCGCACCATTTTTACATAACCGCCGAACTTAACCTCTACGGCATACTCTGCACGCTTAACTTCGAACGGGTTACCATGCTTTAACCAGTTATCCGGCTTTTCCACCTGGAAACCATCCTTAATTGCCTGCTTGAACATACCGTACTTATAACGGATACCACAGCCGTATGCCGGGTAGCCAAGGGAGGATAAGGAATCCAGGAAACATGCTGCCAGACGGCCAAGACCACCGTTACCAAGTGCTGCATCCGGCTCCTGGTCCTCAATCACATCAAGGTCTAAGCCAAGCTCCTCAAGCACTTCCTTTACTACCGGCTGTGCCTTCATATTGATGATGTTATTACCGAGTGCACGACCCATTAAGAACTCCATGGAAAGATAGTAAACTGTCTTTACATCTTCCTTTTCATAGGTCTTGTGGGTATCCATCCACATGTCGATAATATAATCCTTCAGTGCATAGGACACTGCCTGGAATAACTGCTGCTTCGAAGCCTCCTCAATATCCTTACGATATAACATCTTCATATTAGCAACAATTTTCTGCTTTAATTCTTTTTTTGTTATCTCCATTTGTCTCTCCATTCTAAAATGTTTATAACCCACCGGAAGGATTGCTCCTTGCAATCCCTCCGGATTAGATTTTCCTTTGTTAGACTCTCTTTACACCGATGGTCACATCTTCGCCGTTTAAGTTCCATTCCTTTGCAATGCCATCCATCTGACCGACAACTACTTCATCTGCCAGAACAACGGAACGGATTTCTGCTTCGTTCTTTGCCATCAATGCTTCCATCTTTGCATTGCCGGACACATAAACCACGATGTGGTCCATTACCTCAAAATCTGCATCCTTTCTCATGGTCTGCACCTTGGAAATCAGCTCTCTTACAAAGCCTTCCTCAATCAGCTCTTCGGTCAGGTTGGTATCGATGACTACGGTAATACCGTGGTCGGCATCGGATACATAACCTTCCTTCTGTGCGGACTCGATGAGTAAATCTTCGGTTGCAAGTTCTTCTTCTACGCCATCCACAAGCACGGTTACCTTACCGGTTTCGTTTAAGGAATCCATAGCTGCATTGCCATCCAGAGTATTTAATGTCTCTTTCAGTGCGTTTAATCTGCTGCCGAATCTTCTACCGAGGGTCTTAAGCTGCGGCTTGAAGGTGTAGGATGTGAAAGAGCGTACATCGGAAGTAAATTCTACTTCCTTTACGTTAAGTTCATCCGCAACGATATCGCGGAAGAATTCAGGAAGCTCCTTCTCTGCCTTAACATACATATGGGCAAGCGGCTGACGCTGCTTTAAGTTTGCTGTGTTTCTGCACGCACGGCCAAGCACTACAATCTGAAGAACTTCATCCATGTCTTCTTCTAACTTCTTGTCAATCATTTTCTCATCTGCCACAGGGAAGTCGCATAAATGTACGCTTTCCGGTGCGGATGGATCTAAGCTGCAAACTAAGTTGCGGTAGATGTCTTCTGTCATAAACGGAATCATCGGAGCTGCTGTCTTTGCGATGGTAACAAGTGCGGTATACAGCGTCATGTAAGCATTGATTTTATCCTGCTCCATGCCCTTTGCCCAGAAACGTTCTCTGCCTCTGCGGACATACCAGTTACTCATTTCATCCACAAAATCCTGCAATGCTCTTGCAGCTTCCGGAATACGGTAATTGTCAAGGTTGTCATCCACTGCCTTTACGGTAGAGTGAAGTCTTGATAATAACCACTTATCCATCACGGATAACTTATCATATTCCAAGGTATATTTTGTCGCATCAAAGCTGTCAATATTCGCATAAAGTACGAAGAATGCGTAGGTGTTCCAAAGGGTACCCATGAACTTTCTCTGACCCTCCTGTACTGCCTTGCCGTGGAATCGGTTTGGAAGCCAAGGAGCGGAGTTGATGTAGAAGTACCAGCGGATGGCATCTGCACCGTAGGTTTCCAGTGCATCAAACGGATCTACTGCATTTCCCTTACTCTTACTCATCTTCTGTCCGTTTTCGTCCTGTACGTGACCAAGAACGATAACGTTTTCGTATGGAGCCTTGTTAAATAATAAGGTCGACTCTGCCATCAGGGAGTGAAACCACCCTCTGGTCTGGTCAACTGCCTCAGAAATAAACTGAGCCGGGAACTGCTGCTCAAACAATTCCTTATTTTCAAACGGATAATGATGCTGTGCAAACGGCATCGCACCGGAGTCAAACCAACAGTCAAGCACTTCAGGAACACGCACCATCTGCCCTCCGCATTCCGGACAGGTGAGAGTAATTTCATCAATATACGGACGGTGGAATTCCACGGTCTTTGCCTTTTCATTGCCGCTCATCTGAACGAGCTCTTCACGGCTGCCTACACAGTGTCTGTGTCCGCATTCACATTCCCAGATGTTAAGAGGAGTTCCCCAATAACGGTTTCTGGAAATTGCCCAATCCTGAATGTTCTCAAGCCAGTTACCGAAACGGCCCTTACCGATGGATTCCGGAATCCAGTTTACGGTATTGTTGTTGCGGATTAAATCATCCTTTACTGCGGTTTCCTTGATGTACCAGGACTCTCTTGCATAGTAGAT
>CAZIQL010000074.1:0-11250 GCA_964541485.1 uncultured Lachnospiraceae bacterium | reverse complement strand
GATAGAGCACTTGGCTACGGACCAAGGTGTCGGGAGTTCGAATCTTCTCACGTACGTTTTATTGACCTCAAAGTAGAAAAACTTTGAGGTTTTTTTTGTTATTTGGAAACTTTTTTGGTATAATCTGTGTCTAAATGATAAAAGTAAGAAATAAAGGAGGGTATTGGTATGAGAAAACAAAGTCTTTTAAAGCGTAGTGTGGCAATGGCTCTGGTGAGCATGATGTTGATTGGCATGACCGGATGCGCAGATGGCATGGGAAACAACGGTATGGAGAACGTTGATGGTGAGCTTGTCGTCTATGCGGCAGAGTATCCGAAAATGAATCCGTATCCGGAGACGGATGGGTTTGAGTATGATGAGAAGGAATTTAAAGCGTGGGCTGAGACGCGGAATCAGATGAAGGCAAGCTCGGATGAATATTTATCGGGGGTCTGGGCGTTTTCGGAGGACACGATGGCCATGTTTTTAAAAGAAACGGGAGGTGGAAATAAAATATACTCTCCGGTGAACATTTATCTGGCGCTTGGTATGCTCGCGGAAGTGACAGACGGAGAGAGCAGAAATCAAGTGCTGGAGCTTTTGCATGCGGATGATATAGAGACACTTCGGCAGAGAGCTTCGGATCTTTTTCTGGAGAATTATTGTGACGATGGCAGATTGACAAGCAGGCTGGGGGCGTCCATTTGGTTAGATACGAATGTGAACTATGTTCCGGAGACGTTAAAGCAGATAGCAGATGTGTATCGCGCCTCTTCTTATCAGGGGCAGATGGGAACAGCTGAGATGAATGCGGCGTTACAGAACTGGCTGAACGAGCAGACAGGAGGTCTTTTGAAGGACCAGGCATCGCAGATAGAATTAGAGCCGGAAGCAATACTTGCATTGGCAACGACGCTGTATTTTCAGGCAAAGTGGGATAACCGGTTTAGCGAGAAACAGACAAAAGAAGATACTTTTTTTGCACCGAATGGGAATGTGACATGTGAGTTTATGAATGACAGTGACAGTGGATTTTATTACTGGAGTGAAAACTTCGCGGCAATCAGGAAAACCTTTGAAGCGGGTGGCGGGATGTTTTTCTTTTTGCCGGATGAGGACGTCACGGTAGAGGAATTGCTGGAAGATGAGAAGGTATTAGATCTTTTGAAAAACTATGTGAACTGGGAAGATAAAAAGTATTTGACAATCAATCAGTCGATTCCGAAGTTTGATGTGGTTTCTGATATGTCCTTGATAGAACAGTTGAAGGAACTCGGCGTGACCGATGTGTTTGATAGGGATGTATCGGATTTTTCACCGCTGACGAAGGATATGGAAGGAATTTTCGTGTCTCAGGTGGAACATGCGGCACGTGTGAAAATTGATGAAGAAGGCTGTGAAGCAGCGGCGTATACTGTAATTGTGGCGTGTGGTGCAGCAATGCCACCGGAAGAGGAAGTGGATTTTGTATTGAACCGTCCGTTCCTGTTTGCGATTACGGGTGATGATGGACTTCCGCTGTTTGTTGGTGTGGTGAATCAGCCGTAAATTTTTTTAATGGTGTGGAATTTTGGTACGCCAGAGAATTGCCTTTGCTCAAAGCTATTTTAAGGTGAATTGATATATAAAAGCCACGAGTGTTGAATACAATCGTGGCTTTTTGTACGATAATGTCATTGTTTATAATTTCGTGGACCACTGGGAGCAGTCGATGACTTTGGTTGCAAAGCTTTCGTAAAACTCCGGTTCGTGGCAGATTAAAACGATGCTGCCTTTGTATTCGGTGAGAGCACGCTTTAATTCGTCTTTTGCATCCACGTCTAAGTGGTTGGTCGGCTCGTCGAGGAGCAGGACGTTGGTTTCTTTGTTAATCAGCTTACATAAGCGGACCTTTGCCTGCTCGCCACCGGAGAGGACACGTACCTGACTCTCGATGTGCTTTGTGGTAAGACCACACTTTGCAAGGGCAGAACGTACCTCATATTGGGTAAAGGACGGGAAGTCCTGCCAAAGCTCTTCGATACAGGTGTTGTTCTTGGCACCGGTCATTTCCTGTTCAAAGTATCCGGTGTAGAGGTAATCTCCCAAAGTAACCTTTCCGGAAATGGAAGGAATCAGACCGAGAATGCTTTTTAGCAACGTGGTCTTTCCGATACCATTGGCACCCTTAAAGACGATTTTATCGCCGCGCTCCATTGCAAAATTGATTGGAGTGGAGAGTGGGTCATCATAACCAATTACAAGGTCTTCCGTCTGGAAGATGTATCTGCCGGCAGCACGGGCTTCCTTGAAGTTAAATTCCGGCTTGATGCGCTCCGGTGCCAACTCAATCATTTCCATTTTATCTAATTTTTTCTGACGGGACATTGCCATGTTTCTGGTGGCAACCCTTGCTTTGTTTCGGGCAACAAAATCTTTTAATTCGCTGATTTCCTGCTGCTGGCGTTTATATGCTGCTTCCAGCTGCGCACGGCGCATTTCGTATACTTCCATGAACTTGTCATAATCGCCGACGTAGCGGGTAATTTCACCGTTTTCTACGTGGTAAATTAAGTTGACGACGCTGTTTAAAAATGGGATATCGTGGGAAATCAGAATGAATGCGTTGTCATAGTTCTGGAGATAACGTTTTAACCATTCAATGTGCACGGTATCCAAGTAGTTGGTCGGCTCATCAAGGAGTAAGATGTCCGGTTTTTCTAAAAGGAGCTTTGCAAGCAATACTTTGGTACGCTGGCCACCGGATAATTCGGTAACATCCTTGTCCAGACCGATTTCTTCCAGACCTAAGGCACGGCCGATTTCGTCTACCTTTGGGTCAATGTTATAGAAGTCGTGGGACTCAAGTAAATCCTGTAATGTACCGACTTCTTCCATGAGCTCTGCCATCTTTGTCTCATCGACATCGCCCATGGAGCAGTAAATCTCGTTAATCTTTTCTTCGATTTCATAAAGGAAATTGAAGGCAGACTTTAAAACGTCACGGATGGTCATGCCGGCAGTAAGCACAGAATGCTGGTCAAGGTAGCCGACACGGACATTTTTATTCCATTCGATGGTGCCTTCATCCGGCATCAGCTGACCGGTAATAATATTAAAAAAGGTGGACTTTCCTTCACCATTGGCACCGATAAAACCGATGTGCTCGCCCTTTAAAAGACGGAAGGAGACATCATGGTAAATCATGCGGTCGCCAAAACCATGGGAAAGATTGGTTACATTCAAAATACTCATAGGGTTCCTCTTTCTTCTTATGCAAAAAAATAGAGCCAAGATAAGCTCGTTGCAGTTTTTTATCCTGTGCGATTATATCATTTTTACCCACAATTGTAAAGAATAGGTTTCTCTTTATTGTGCCTGGGAAAGGAATCTGTTATAATGAAAATATTAACAAAACTTGGGTCAAGGGAGAGGTACACATGATACAAGAGATTGGAAGCATGGTCAGTCAGCTACGTAAGAAGCTGGCTGTATCGCAGGAAAAGTTAGGGCGGGGACTGATTAGCGACTCTGAATTGTCGAGGATTGAGCATGGCGAAAAAGAAGGCGACAGCTTTTTGATGACAGCGTTGTTTCAGCGTCTGGGCAAGTCTATGGACCAATTTGAAATGACTGTATCAAACGATGAATATCAGCTGATTTTGTTGCGGGCTTTTATACAGGAAAGTATGGAAAGCAGTGATTATGACCGGACTGTGGAACTGCTGGAGGAATATGAGGATTCCATGGAAAAGGATAAAAAGCTGCATATACAGTACGTTGGGCTGATTCGGACAATGCTGCGTTATTTAAAAGGTGAAGATAAAAAAGAATGTCTGGAATGTCTGAAGGAAGCTATGGCATTGACCTTTAGCGATGAGGGGCGGAGTGATTGGTCTTGCTATTGTTTCTGTATTCAGGAAGTACATCTGCTTTTGCTGATTGCGTATCTGGAACTGGAAACAGGCGAGACAAGAAAAGCGCTCGAAATGTTAAGAAAGCTTCATGATTGCATTGATGTAGCCTACACCTCGGAGGTTTCGAAGGTTCAGGTGTATCCAAAGTGTTGTTATCTGCTTTCCAAGGCATATCTTGAGGCGGGCGAGAAAGATGAGGCGTATGAAATTGCGGAGAAGGGCATTCAGAATTTGATAAAGACAAGATATCTGACGTTCATGGAAGATTTGCTTGGAATTCAGCAGAAATGCAGATTTGATAAGGAACGGGAGGCGCAGATTCAGGCAATTCGGTTTGCGTATGAGCTGGCAGAATATAAGATGTCGGATGCGTTTGTTGTGCGGCTTTTGTTCAGTGGCATTTGTGAAGAGGTGACGTTGAACAATGAATTGTTACTTGAGATGAGAGCGGCACAAGGCATGACACAGGAACAGGCAAGTGATGGAATCTGTGCAAGGGAAACATATGCCAGAATCGAAAACGGGAGCACAGCGAGCAGAAGAAATTTGCAGGAAATTTTGCGTAGGCTGAAGGTTGAGAGAGAAAGATATTTCGGTTATGTGATTACAGAAGACTGGGATGCGTATGAGTTGGTATGGAATTATAAAAGAAATTGTTTTGAGGAAAATCAAGAGGATGCATTAGAGATTCTTGAGGAAATCGAAACAAGGATAGATATGTCTCGTCCGGAGAATAAGCAATTTGTTGAAACGGCAAGATTAAGGGATCGGATTAGGAAAAGAGAAATTGGTTGGGATGAGGCAATTGAAAAGCTGACGGAACTTTTGCGATATACGATGCCGGAGTATAAGGGAAAGCTGTTTAGGATTCCGAGCAGAGAAGAATTTATCATTTTGAATCGAATTGCACTATCTCTTAAATTAGCCGGAAGAAAAGACGAGGCAATTGCTTTGTATGAGGAAATCTTGCAAAAGTATCAGGCAAGCAAAGTGAGACCAGAGCATCATACACATGTGATGATGTTATTGTACTTGAATTATTTTGCGGCTTTGTATTCAAAAGGAGATATTGCAGAGGCAAAGAAAATTGCCTATATTGGAATCAAATTGATGTTGAAGTATGGAAGAGGAGATTTTCTTGCACTCTTTATTGCTAATATTGCCTGTGCTTATGAAGAATCACAAACACAGGCAGAGCTTATGTTAGCGTTTCCATGTTTAGCTTCGAGTTATCATGTACTTAAGTTTTTCGAACTTGAAAAGCAGTGCGAAAATGTTAGGAAACACATTGAAAAGAAATATACAGATCAGCCTTTTTTGTTTAGACCATAAACCTCATCAATCTCATCGAAGATTAAGTCGCATACGCTAATGCTTTCCTCCTCTACAGCCTTTACAGCAGGTGTTGCAAATGCGAAAATCATAGACGCACATAATAAAAGAGCTACAAACTTTTTCATAACTTTTTCCTTCCTTTCCTGAATTAAAAGCTTCTCTAAAAAAATACGTCAATATTTTTTAGGAGCTACTATAATTGTAGGGAAGGAAGGGCAAAAAGTCTGTGACGCCACATGAAAATTTTATGGAGGAAAAAAGACGAAAAAGGAGAAAAAAGGAAATAAATTTTCGTAAAACGTCACTGACAAAACGAAAACAACGTGGTACTATATAGTTGTTAATAGAACAGTTCATTAACATTCGACTTCGTATCTAGGTGTAGCGGGCCCTATACACCGTAAAAATAACTGCTTTATTGCAGATATCATATGTACCTTTAACTCCTTCCGTGAATATACTATTGATAGGATAAAGCAGCGGGAGGAATTGTTATGTGCCTTGAGTCGATTCGGCCTGAGGATATCTTTCGGTACCGTGGAAACGGGAAGGGTATACTCATTGACGTGAGAACTAACGAGGAATTTTTGTCGGGGCATATTCCGGAAGCCGTGAATATTCCTTATGAAGAGATACAAAACAGGATAGAAGAGATAAGACAGCTGACAGATTCACGAAAGGGTGAAGGGTCAGCTTTTCTTATTTTATATTGTGACCATGGGAATACGAGTCTGCGGGCAGCGAGGGATTTGTATCGGATGGGTTTTGCGGTGAAGAATGTGTATGGAGGATTGAGCGGATACAGGGGACCATTGGTGAAACCGGAGCAGAAGGAAGAAATAGCGAAGGTCTTGCAGCAACTTCCCGTTGACGGAAGGAGAAAAAGTCGGTAAAATAATGTAGAATACATGACGAAACGGAGAACGGAATGGAACGATACGAATTTGTCTGCCCTTGTCACTTTGGATTAGAGGCAGTGTTGAAACAGGAAATTTTAGATTTAGGATATGAAATTGTGCAGGTAGAGGATGGCAAGGTGACATTTGCCGGGGATGTGACGGCATTTGCGAGGGCAAATGTGTTTTTGCGTACAACGGAGCGTGTACTTTGGAAGGTGGGCAGTTTTAGGGCAGAAACCTTTGAGGAACTCTTCCAGAATACAAAGGCAATTCCGTGGGAGACTATTGTGCCGGCAGACGGTAAATTCTGGGTGACCAAAGCAAATTCGGTAAAGAGTAAGCTGTTCAGCCCGTCTGACATTCAGTCTATCATGAAGAAGGCCATGGTAGAGCGCATGAAGCAGCATTATAAAGCAGACTGGTTTCCGGAAACGGGAGCACATTATCCGGTGAGAGTTTCGATTATCAAGGATGAAGTGACCGTTGGTATTGATACTTCGGGAGAGTCTCTTCATAAGAGAGGATACCGTAAGCTGACAAGCAAGGCACCGATTACGGAGACTTTGGCGGCGGCATTGATTTTATTGTCCCCTTGGAATAAAGACCGTATTCTGGTGGACCCGTTTTGCGGCAGCGGAACGATTCCGATTGAAGCGGCAATGATTGGAGCCAATATTGCGCCGGGGATGAACCGTGAGTTTCTGGCGCAGACATGGGATAATATTCCAAAGAAAATGTGGCCTGCGGCAATAGAGGAGGCAAAGTCCAAAATTCGCACGGATGTGGAGTTGAGCATTCAGGGGTATGATCTGGATGGCGAGATTGTTAAGGCGGCCAGACAGAATGCCAGAATGGCAGGAGTGGACCAGTACATCCATTTCCAGCAGCGTCCGGTCAGCCAGCTGAATCATCCGAAAAAGTACGGATTTATCATTACAAATCCACCGTATGGTGAGCGTCTGGAGGAAAAGGCAGCAATGCCTGCTTTGTACCGTGAAATCGGAGAGGCGTTTCGTCGTCTTGATACCTGGTCCTTTTACGTGATTACAAGCTATGAGGATGCGCAGACGCATATCGGAAGAAAGGCAGACAAGAACCGTAAGATTTACAATGGTATGTTGAAGACCTATCTGTATCAGTTTATGGGTCCGAGACCACCAAAGAAACCGATAGAAAACCGCGAAGAGAAGTAGAGAAAAGAAAGAAGTCATAGAAAACAAAGATCAGCCCGGCAGGAAAGGCAATGGAAAAGTTGTGATAGGTTCCATTGTCTTTCCTGCCGGGCTGTGTTATGTTTCACTGAATGGAAAGCTTTGAGAAGATTAACCGAGCTGTGCATGGAAGAAGCTCACCAGATCATCGATGACATCTTCTTTGTTGAGTTCGTTTAAAATCTCGTGCCGTGCCTCCGGATAGACGGTGAGTGCGATATCCGTGAAACCAAGGGATTCAAAGACAGAGAAAAGCTGCTCAACTTCTGTCGAACAAGAGCTGACAGGGTCCTTTTCGCCTACCACAAAGTAAAGCGGAAGGTCACGACGCGTTTTCTCGATGTTTTTCTTGTTGCCGGAATTTTTAACAAACAACATCATATCGCGGTACATACTGGTGGTGCAGATAAAGCCGCAGTAAGGACTCTCGCGGTACCAGTCAACGATAGCTTCATCTCTGGTCAGCCAGTCGGACGGAGTGCGGGTGCAAATTTCTTTGTAAAAGTTATTGCCAAACATCATATTGTTTAAAAATTCGGAGCGTTTTTTTGGCCCCCGGATATGGCAAAGGAGATTTGCAATAAAAGCACCTGCACCGGCAATGGCGGCGGAAGGCATGGTGGAACCGCAGATGACAGCACAGTCCATTTCGTCATAGCGTTGGATGACGTTACGCAAAATCAAGGAACCCATACTGTGTCCGAAAACAGCAAGCTTTTTGCTCCGGCCGTTTTCTTTGACGTGACGGCATAGTGTGATGGCATCGTTGATGACGAGTTCAGCTCCGTTTTTTTCTGCAAAAAAACCAAGGTCTTCCGGAGCACAGGTATCACCGTGGCCGCGGTGGTCATATAAGTAGACATCAAAGCCTTCTTCGTTTAAAGCATCAGCAAAGGCTTCGTAGCGGACATGGTATTCTGCCATGCCGTGCAGTATGAGAATGCTGCCAAGCACCTCTTTTTCTGTCAGGTGCGGATAGAGTTTGGTCTGATAACCATCAGACTGTGTAATAGTAATAACATTGGATACCATAAGTAACCCCCTCTCTGTTTTCTGTAGTTAAGTATATCACGACTGAGTGAAGATAAAAAGTAAATTTTTGTTGTGAAATGAAAGAGGTTCGTATATACTAAATATGTTAATGTTTTTTATTATTAAGAAACGGATGGGGTTTATTGTGAGTGAAGATAAGACATTAAAACGAATGGCACTGTACATGTTTGCAATTATGGCAGTGATGATTTGTTTTGTGGTAGCACTTAGACATCGGGTGGAGCAGGAGCCGGACCCGGAAGAAATAGAAAAAGAGATTCTTATGTCGGAAGGAACGGATTTGGTGGAATTACCATCGCCGACACCGACACCGCCAAATGTAGAAGCGGTGGCACAGGGTGGGCATGCAGAAGAGTCTAAGGTCTGGGAGCTTTGGCAGTTTCTTGCGTATGCCAGTATGGAGGAATTGGAACCGGAGTTGTCTGAACGCTGCATTCTGATCAAAAAGCCGGCGGAGCAGTGCGAGTATGAAATTCTGGATGATTTAATCAATCATAAGTTTACGTTCCGTGTCGTCAGTTCGGAGGATTTTTTGCAGGCGGCATCGGTGCTGCGTGTTTATGAAGGAGAATTTTATTACGGAACGGTAGCAGAAGGAGAGTTCCTGACAGAATTTGGCGTGCTGAATATGGAGGAAAACGGACGTAAGGTAACGGAGTTTTCTTTTTTGCCGGACGGTTATTATGTGCAGCAGGTGATGGAGAAAGAGGATTACTACATCATAAAGCTGTTAAAGTATAAGGATGTATATGAGAAGATTGTTGTGCTGGATGCAGGACATGGTGGCAAGGATCCGGGTGCCGGCGCGGAAAATTATAAGGTGAAGGAGTCGGTGCTGGCACTGAAAATGCTTCTTTATTTAAAGGAGATGTTAGAGGAAAATACGGATATTAAAGTGCTTTGTACAAGAACCGAGGATGTGAAGTTAGAGCTATATCAGCGCGTGGAGCTGGCGCTTGGTACGGAGGCTGATTTGTTTATCAGCTTTCATTGTAATGCTTCGGAGTCAAAGAGCCGAAACGGTTCGGAGGTGCTCTATAACAATCTGCAGGGTGTGGATGATGCGTTTAATTCAAAATCATTTGCCAGTCTGTGTCTGACAAAGCTTGTGAATGCGCTTGGAACAAAGCGCGGCGGTATTGCGGACCGGCAGGATTTGCATATTGTAAGAAGGGCAACGATGCCTGTGGTGCTTTTGGAGACGGCATATCTGTCGAATGAGAATGATTTGGCTAAATTAAAAGAAGAAGAAAATTTAAAGGCGATTGCTGCAGGAATTTATGAGGCAATTTTAGAAGCCTATGAGCTGATGGGAGAAGAAGAATGAAGCGTATTATTTTTGCAACATCAAATGAGGGAAAAATGCGGGAAATCCGCTTGATTATGGAGGATTCCGGGTTTGAGGTATTGTCGCTTAAGGAAGCTGGAGTAAAGACAGATATTGAGGAAAACGGAAGTACATTTGAAGAAAATGCCATCATTAAGGCGACGGAGATTGCAAAGCTGACAGGGGAACTGGTGCTGGCAGACGACTCGGGACTTGAGGTGGATTATCTGGATAAGTCACCGGGAGTTTATTCGGCAAGATTCCTTGGAGAAGATACGGATTATACGGTGAAGAACAACTATATTATAGAGAAGCTGGAAGGGGTGCCGGTGGAAAAGAGGAGTGCACGCTTCGTCTGTGCAATTGCGCTTGTAAAGCCGGATGGCACAGCAGTGACAAGACGTGCAACCATTGAAGGATATATCGGTTATGAGGAGCGCGGTGCAAACGGATTTGGTTATGACCCGATTTTTATGGTGCCTGAGTTTGGAAAGACAACGGCGGAACTTTCCATCGAAGAAAAAAATAAAATCAGTCATCGTGCAAAGGCACTTCGTGCGATGAAGGAAGTATTGCTTGGAATGGAGGAGTAGACCGATACGCTTTGGTGGCGGGATACTTGGAGGCAGAATGAAAAAAATACTTGTAATTAGTGATACGCATGGGCGGACAAAGAATCTGGAGAAGATTTTGCCGAAGGTGCAGCCGATGGATTACCTGTTTCATCTGGGTGATGTAGGCAGGGATGCGGATTATATCGAGGTGATTGCAGAATGCCCATGTGTTTTTGTGGCAGGAAACAATGATTTTTATTCCGATTTGCCGGCGGAACGGTTGCCCAAAATAGAGGATACGCGGTTTTTTATGACGCATGGACATAATTATTATGTGAATGCATATAAGTCGCTTGTAGCAAAGGTGGCAAAGGAAAAGGGAGCGTCGGTGGCTTTGTTTGGTCATACGCATGTGCCTTTTTATGAGGAGATAGAAGGAGTGCTTGTGCTGAATCCGGGAAGTCTTTCTCTTCCTCGTCAGGAAGACCATAATCCGACCTATATGATACTGTATGTTTCAGAAGGCGGAAAGGTAGAAGTAGAACTGCACCGGGTGGAAAACTGACGCAAATCCGGACAAAAAGGAACAGAAATTGACAGAATTATATATTCAGTTAAAAAAATTAAAAAAATTTAAAAAAGGTGTTGACTTTTATTTGACCATCATATATAATACATCTTGCGTCACAAAGAGGAGGTCAAAAATCCAGGTGATGCGACCGTAGAAAACGGGGTGTGGCTCAGTTTGGCTAGAGTGCCTGATTTGGGATCAGGAGGTCGCAGGTTCGAATCCTGTCACCCCGATTTTTTAATTTCATAATTATTTTGATATGCGGGTGTAGTTCAATGGTAGAACACTAGCCTTCCAAGCTAGATACGTGGGTTCGATTCCCATCACCCGCTTTTGCTAAACACTAGCTGTTTGGTAATGTGTGTCAGTAGCTCAGTTGGATAGAGCAACGGCCTTCTAAGCCGTGGGTCGGGGGTTCGAAT
>CAZIQL010000073.1:0-11279 GCA_964541485.1 uncultured Lachnospiraceae bacterium | reverse complement strand
TTGATACAATCATATTCAATGGCATACGCATTTCTTACAATCTTTGCATTTTCAAGTCCCGGTACCGAACGGTACATCCGGTACTGGACATCCTCCGGCAGGGAACTTGACATTCCGGAAATATACATCTCATTTGTATAATTTCCTTCCGGTTCAATAAATACCTGATGACGCTCCTTATCCGGGAACTTCATTACCTTATCTTCAATGGAAGGGCAATATCTTGGACCTGTTCCCTCAATGGCCCCCGAATATAACGGAGAACGGTCAATATTTTCACGGATAATATCATGCGTTTCTTCATTCGTATACGTAAGCCAACAGGATACCTGTTCCTTTGTCATGGAATCTCTGTCTGTTTCAAACGAGAACGGAACTACCTTTTCATCACCAAACTGTTCTTCCATTTTTGTAAAATCAATGGAACGCTTATCAATTCTGGCCGGAGTACCTGTCTTAAAACGATACATCTCAATACCGAGATTTTTAAGACACTCTGTCAGATGATTTGCTGCCGGAAGTCCGTTTGGACCGGTATACGTACTGACATCTCCGTAAATACATCTTGCTTTTAAATAGGTTCCGGTACAAATAATAGCTGCCTTACACGGATAAACCGCATCAGAATACGTTCTTACACCGGTTACACACATGTTATCCACAAGGATTTCACAGATTTCACCCTGTTTTACACATAAATTCGGCTGGTTTTCCACAATTTTTCGCATTTCCTGTGTATAATGCTGCTTATCTGCCTGCGCACGAAGAGAATGTACCGCAGGACCCTTGGATACATTTAACATTTTTGACTGGATATATGTTTTGTCAATATTTTTACCCATTTCACCGCCAAGAGCATCAATTTCTCTTACCAGATGTCCCTTTGACGTACCACCGATATTCGGATTACATGGCATCAGCGCAATCGAATCCATGCTGACGGTAAACATGATTGTCTTCATACCAAGCCTTGCACAAGCAAGAGCAGCTTCACAACCTGCATGTCCCGCACCAATTACTGCCACATCATAACTTTCATAATAATAAAGTTTCTTTTCTTCCATTGTACTTTCCTTCCTGTTTATAAAGAAACCACACATTATTTACCCATACAAAATTCCCTGAAAATCGTATCTACCAAATCCTCATCTACTGCTTCACCAATAATTTCTCCAAGCACCTGATAAGCATTCATTAAATCTATTGAATAAAAATCCTCCGGCATCTGAAGCTCCAGACTTTCCATTACTTTATTAAGACTTGCCTGTGCTTCCAAAAGTGCCTCTTTATGTCTGAGATTTGTTATAAATACATCTTCCTTTTTATCAATCAGACCTTGATAAAACATAGCTTCTACAGCTTCTGCAAAAGCATCCATGCCCTGTTCTTCCTTTGCAGAAATCATAAATACCTGTTTCTTTGTCTTATCTTCCAGTTCTTCCTTTGTCACCTTCATCTGAAGGTCAGATTTATTTAATAAAACAACTGCTTTTTTCTCCTGAATCATCGAAATGACTGCTTCATCATTCTCATCAAGCTCCCTGGATGCATCTGCAACATAAATCACAAAATCCGCATCCTCCGCTGCTGCTTTTGCTTTTTCCACACCAATTTTTTCTACCGTATCAAAAGTTTTTCTGATACCGGCAGTATCAATCACACGAAGTACTATTCCCTTTAACTGAATAAGTTCTTCGAGTGTATCTCTTGTTGTTCCCGGAATATCCGTAACAATGGCACGTTCTTCCCCAACCAGAACATTCATCAAAGTAGATTTACCTGCATTCGGCTTACCAAGAATTACCGTACGGATACCTTCCTTGATAATCTTTCCATTCTCTGCATGCTTTAAAAGTTCTTTGATTTCCTTTAAATTTTTCTCTGTATGCTCCAAAAGCGTATCTGTAAATCCATCTAAACTGATATGCTCCGGATCATCCAGTGCCGCTTCAATAAATGCAGTATCCCGAAGTACCACATCCCTGATTTCTTTTATTTTTCTGCACAGATTACCGTTTAACTGACGGACAGAGTTTTTTACTGCCTGTTCGTTTGTTGCATGAATCAGATCAATCACTGCTTCTGCCTGGGATAAATCAATCCTTCCGTTTAAAAATGCCCTCTTTGTAAATTCACCCGGCTCTGCAATTCTTGCACCGGCCATTAAAACCAGCTCCAATATTTTCTTTGTAACAATAATACCACCATGACAATTGATTTCTACAATATCTTCCGTTGTATACGTATTTGGTGCCTTCATCACTGACACCAAAACCTCATCCACCGGGATTCCGTTTTCCACAATCATTCCATAATGCATCGTATGGCTTTTTTGTTCCGCTAATTTCTTATTATTCTTTTTTGAAACAAACACAGCATCAGCAACAGAAAAAGCAGTATTTCCGCTGATACGTATAATACTGATTCCTGCATTCGTTGTTCCTGTTGCAATTGCCGCAATGGTATCCTGGTTTTTCATACTAAACCTCTTTTCTTAAAAAAAGGTGCCTCGCCCTCATCGGCCAAGACACCTTTTTACTTCTTATTCTTCCGTCTTCTCTACCGGAGTTTCTGTTTCATCCATATTTCCATACTGATAAGGCTTGCGGTAACCGGACTTGTTGTATCCGCCCTTGCGGTAACCGTTTCTGTTGTAACCATAACCTCTGTTGTAATCCTTAACACCCTTCTTTAACGTAACAACAATCTTACGATACGGTTCATCACCTTCACTGTGTGTCTCTACAAACTTATCATTTTGAAGAGCAGAGTGAATAATTCTTCTTTCATACGGATTCATTGGCTCTAAAGAAACGCTTCTTCTGGTCTTCTTAACCTTATATGCAATATTCTTCGCAAGATTTTCCAGAGTTTCTTTTCTTCTTTCTCTGTAGTTTTCTGTATCCAGCTTAATCTTGATATAATCATCACTTTCCTTATTTACAACAAGACTTACTAAATACTGAAGGGAATCCAGTGTCTGACCTCTCTTACCGATTAACACACCCATGTCTTCACCGATAATATTGATATTCATGGTCTTTTCTTCTTCATCAAAATTTACACTGATTTCAGACTTAATTTCCATCAATTCAAAGATGCTGTTTAAGAAATCGACTGCCTTATCCTCTAAAGTAGCCTTCAGCGCAACTTTAACCTTTGCAGGCTTTTTGTTTAATCCTAAAAATCCATTACTTTCTTTTTCAATTACTTCGATTTCTACATTATCTCTTACTGTACCTAACTGAATTAATGCTTCTGTCACTGCGTCATCTACAGTCTTACCTGTAACTTCAATCCATTCTCTCATTTTGATTTACCTCTTTTCTCCTAATCCCTCTTTAACATGTTTGCATAACCGGAAATACTCTTTGATTCTACATTTGCCTTTGTTTCTCCGGCAGTCTCTGTACTGTAATTCTTACCGGTTGCATTTGCATAAGAAGATGCTGTTCCCTTTTCTTTTGTCATAGTTGCTTCTGTATTAATATTCTTTGTCTGTGTCTTGGCAAGCTCTGCCATCTTAGAACCATATTCAATACCAAGCTTTTCTTTCTTCTTATTCTGCTTTTCCACGTTCTTCTGAATCATCTCATTCAAATCCATCTTATCGATGTATTTATTGATAATCACCTGAGAAACTGTAGTAACCACTGTACTTGCAATCCAATAAATACCGATGCAGATAGGGAACATAAAGCACATAATACCGGACATAAACGGCATTGTATACATCATACTGTTCATACTCTGTGCCATCGGATTATCACTATTATCTCTCTTCTTAGTTCCTGCCATGGAAAGCTTGGAACTGATTAACTGTGTCACCGTTGCAAGCACCGGAATTAACAATGCAAGGCTAAACTTATAATCCCAAGGATTGTCCAGAATATTAAATTTTCCAACCGAATGAATTGCAGTAATCTGTGTCACATTTTCAGTAATAATACTTTCAATGGATGGGAACTGTGCTGCAAGTGCTGTCCATTCCTCTGTACCAAACTTTGTCATGATGTCAATGAGGTGATCATTTGTCATAACACTTTCAGAAATTTCCGTCCACTTACTTGTTGCAACACCAACCGTAGCTGCTACATCACTCATATACTGGAAATAATCCAAAGACTTTAATCCTTCTGCAATAGAATTATAAAGTACATAAATATCATCTACATAAGCAGGAATTGCATAAATCACGCGATACAACGCAAACATAATCGGTAATGTAATAAGCATCGGAAGACATCCGGATGACGGATTGGTTCCGTACTTCTCATACACTGCCTGCGTTTCCATCTGCTGCAGACGCATAGATTTCTCATCTTTCTTTCCCTTATACTTTTCCTGAATCGCGGTAAGCTCCGGATTCATCTTATTGGAAAGTCTGGAAAATTTCTGCTGCTTGATTGTCAGCGGTGTCATTAAAAGCTTTGTTACAATCGTAAATAAAACTACGGTAACTGCTACATTTTCAATTCCTAATAAACTGAGTAATTCATATAACCATTCAAAAACCTGTCCAAAAATTGCTGCCGGCCATTTTAACCAGCCACTAACCTGCGTTAATACAACTAAATTCACTATTCCATCCTCCTGATTTACTTTATAGTATGTGTTCCATACTATAAAAAAAATGGCTACGGTACCGGGTCATACCCGCCCTTATGAAAAGGATGACAACGGAGTATCCTTCTCACGGCAAGATAAGAACCTTTCACCACGCCATATTTTTGTAATGCCTCGATTGCATACTGAGAACAGGTAGGCACATAAATGCATGTTGGCCTTCCTTTTAAAGGAGATATATACTTCTGATATATTTCTATAAGCTTTATAAATACAATTTTCATTTTTCATAAATACCGTGCAGACCGGCAAGATGCAGATATGCACTTTCTATATCACTGTAATTCTTCCCTTTTGCACCCGCTCGTGCAATAACAACAATGTCCCAACCACTATGGAACTTCTCATCATTCAACCGAAAACTTTCTCTTAACAGCCTGGCAATTCTGTGTCTTACTACGCTGTTACCGACTTTCTTACTCACGGAAATACCGAGTCGGTTCCTATCCATATTATTCTCATGAATATACATTACCAGATACTTGTTCGCATAAGATTTACCACATTCGTATACTGTTTTAAATTCGTCATTCTTTTTAATTGACTCTACCAATGCTAAGTATCTCCTTCACTCTTTATATACAACAGAGAACAAAGTCTCTGTTGTCATGTACAACAAAAAACACAATGTCTCTGTCGTCATTGAAAGAGAAGAATAGGTCACAGTATCTGCGACCTATGCGGATAATTTATGTCTGCCCTTTGCTCTTCTTGCAGATAATACCTTTCTGCCGTTCGCAGTGCTCATTCTGGAGCGGAAACCGTGAACCTTAGATCTCTGTCTCTTCTTAGGCTGGAATGTCATCTTTGCCATGTTACTACACCTCCTTCATAGGTATTATATAAACGCACATTACGTCTATTTTATACAATAACATCAGTTATTATAGTTTAAAAATCCCCTCTCGTCAAGCAAATTTTTGCACATTTTCGAGGTACACAATATCTTGTTGTACCTCGTTTTTTAGATACAAATTGTGGATAACTTGGTAGTAATCTCTTCCTTATATAATATGCATCTATTTGTTTGCATTTTGTTCTTTTTTTTGTTATAATAAATTAGGTATGCTATTTAGAAAATGGAGGTCTCTATGGAAAAAATAATTAGAGAAAAATGGAACACTATTTTGGAATTTATGAAAACAGAGTATAACATTACCGAAGTGGCATACAAAACATGGCTGTTGCCTTTATCCGTTCACTCTGTAGAAAATGATACCATCATCATTTCCGTAGACGATTCTAAGACCGGTGCACTCAGTCTTGAATTTGTTCGTAATAAATATGGTGTATTTTTAAAAACTGCAATTGCAGAAGTATTAAATAAAGAGTTTGATGTCCATTATATCCTTTTAAGTAACGCTCCTGCTTCTGTGCCTAAATCAAAAATAAAAAGCGAAAGCTATAGCAATTTGAATCCAAAATATACATTTGATACTTTCGTTATCGGAAGCAATAACCAGTTTGCCCATGCAGCATCCTTAGCAGTAGCAGAGGATCCGGGCGGTGGCTATAACCCGCTCTTTATTTACGGAGGTGTCGGACTTGGAAAAACACATCTGATGCATTCCATTGCTCATTTTATTTTAGAGCAGAATCCGGAATCCAAAGTCATGTACGTTACCTGTGAAAGCTTCACAAACGAAATGATCCAGTCCATCCGTAATAAAACCACGATGGATTTCAGAGACAAATATCGCAATATTGACGTTTTGCTCATTGACGATATCCAGTTTATCAGCGGAAAGGAAAGTACACAGGAGGAATTTTTCCATACCTTTAATGCACTGCATGGAGCAAAGAAACAGATTATCATCTCCAGTGACCGTCCACCAAAGGATATCCAGACATTAGAGGCCAGACTCCGTTCCCGTTTTGAAATGGGTCTCATTGCAGATATCCAGAGTCCGGATTATGAAACCAGAATGGCTATCTTAAATAAAAAGATTGAAAATGACAATATTTTTATTGAGCCATCCATACTGGAGTTCATTGCAACGAATATCAAATCCAATATCCGTGAACTGGAAGGAAGCTTAAATAAAATCATTGCTCTTTCCCGTTTAAAGAAACAGGAAATCAATATGAACCTTGTAACGGAAGCAATTCAGGATTACATTAACACAGATAATCTCCATACGGTTACATATTCCTATATCGTAGATATCGTAGCAGATCACTATGGCATCACATCACAGGAAATCTATTCTAAGAACCGTAGTAAAAAAGTTGCTTATCCAAGACAGATTGCAATGTACCTTTGCAGAAAATTCTTATCCATGTCTTTTGTTGACATCGGTAAGTCCATCGGTGACAAGGACCACTCCACTGTCATCCATGCCTGCAAGCTGATCGAAGAGGATTTACAGGAGGATATTTCCCTGCAGAATACGATTGATGTTCTGACAAAGAAAATCAATCCTCAGTAATTTCTTAATCACAGGTATATTAATATAGAAGAAACTCCATTACTTTTAATCACAGAATGTGAATTATCCTTGTGAATAGCTTGTGGATTTTTGTGGATAAATAAAAAGTACTGTCTTTTAGCCCTTTATTTTTTCACATTAAAACACAATTCATCCCACGCTGATTTCACAAAAACAAAAGCTTGAAAATCGGCTTAATGAAACACTTTTTTATCGTTATTCACATATTCACATACACCTAATACTATTACTATAATTAATTTTAATTAATATATATTTTAGAACCGGAAGGGAGAAACTCACATGAAAATTACATGTAAAAAATCAGAAATCTTAAATAGTGTTAATATTTCATTGAAGGCGGTACCTGCAAAAACGACTATGCCTATTTTGGAATGCATTATCATCCATGTTACAGACAGCATGATTAAATTTATTACCAATGATATGGAGCTTGGTATAGAAACCGTAGTAAACGGTCTTATTACAAATACAGGAAGTGTTGCGATTAATGCAAAAATCTTTTCCGATATTATCCGTAAGCTTCCTGACAGTGATGTAGTGATTGAAACAGATGACAATTACATGACTACCATCAGCTGTGAAAAATCTGTATTTACCATTGCAGGTAAGAGCAGCGATGAATTTCCGGCACTTCCTGTCATTGAAAAGAAAGAACCTCTGGTACTTTCCCAGTATTCCTTAAAGGAAATTATCCGTCAGACGGTATTCTCTATTTCTGATAATGAGAGTAATAAGATTATGACCGGTGAATTGTTTGAGATTAACGGAAATGAATTTAAAGTAGTTTCCCTGGATGGTCACAGAATTTCCATCCGTAAGATTACATTAAAGAATGAATTTGCTTTTACAAAGGTAATTGTACCTGGTAAGACATTAAACGAAATCAGCAAGATTTTATCCGGTGAAATGGAAGATGAAGTACGTATTTTCTTTACGGATAAGCATGTATTATTTGAGTTTGATAACACCATTGTATTATCCAGACTCATTGAAGGAGAGTACTATAAGATTAATCAGATGCTTTCCGGTGACTATGAAACAAAGCTTACCATTAACCGCAAGGTATTTTTAGATTGTATCGACAGAGCAACGTTGTTAATCAAAGAGTCTGAAAAGAAACCTATCATTCTCGGTATTACGGAAAGTGCAATGGAGCTTCGTGTAAATTCCACACTTGGTTCCATGAACGAAGAAATGGATATTGTAAAAGAAGGTAAGAATATTTTAATTGGCTTTAATCCAAAGTTTTTAATGGAAGCACTTCGTGTCATTGATGATGAAGAGGTTACTATCTTCATGACAAATCCAAAGGCACCTTGCTTTATTAAGAATGCAGAGGAAAGCTATATTTATCTGATTCTGCCGGTTAATTTCAATGCAGTAAAGTAATTACAGAAAGGCAGCAATATGGAAGAGATTATTTTAAGAGATGAATTTATCAAGCTTGGTCAGGCATTAAAAGCAGCGGGTTTGGTAGAATCCGGCGTGGAAGCAAAAATTGTCATTACCGAAGGAGAAGTTTTGGTAAACGGCGAAGTGGAATATCAGAGAGGAAAAAAGCTCTATGACGGAGATGTAGTTTCCTTCAGGGGCGAAGAAATCTTAATTAAGCAATGATAGTAAGACAGATTGAACTGCACAATTTCAGAAATTACAAGGGATTAAGTTTACCTTTATCAGACCAGGTCAATATTTTTTATGGGGACAATGCGCAGGGAAAGACCAATATTTTGGAATCTATTTATGTATGCAGTACTACAAAGTCCCATAAAGGCAGCAAAGACCGGGATATGATAAAGATAGGGGAAGAAGAAGCCCATATCCGTATGACCCTTGAAAAAAAAGGAGTGCCGCACCGCATTGACATGCACCTGAAAAAAAATAAGACAAAGGGCGTTGCCATTGATGGTATTCCAATCCGGAAGTCTTCGGAACTTTTTGGACTGATGAATGTCGTATTTTTCTCTCCGGAGGATCTGAGTATGATAAAAAACGGTCCTGCAGAGAGAAGGCGTTTTATGGATTTGGAATTGTGCCAGTTAAATAAACTGTATTTGTATCACTTATCCAATTACAATAAGATTCTGGTACAAAGAAATAATCTGTTAAAGCAAATCGGCTATCAGTCATCGCTTGCTGATACTTTGGATATCTGGGATGCCGAGTTAATCGAGTTTGGCAGCAGGATGATTGAAAGCAGAGAAAGTTTTATAAAAGAAATGAATGAAATCGTCGAAGAGGTTCACGCAACACTTTCCGGCGGAAAGGAAAGGCTGAAGATATTTTATGAGCCAAGTACGTCGGCAGAAGAATTTGCCATAAAACTAAAAAAGTCCAGGGAACAGGATATTTACAGAAAAATGACTCATTACGGTCCTCACCGGGATGATATCAGTTTCTTTATCGGAGAAGAAAATATCAAGCTTTTCGGTTCCCAGGGACAGCAGCGTACGGCGGCTTTATCTTTAAAGCTTGCGGAGCTTGAGTTAGTAAAACGAAAGATAGGAGAAAATCCTGTTCTTTTATTAGATGATGTTTTATCGGAGTTAGACCGAAAAAGACAGCACCACCTTTTAAACTGCATGGAAGGGATTCAGACAATGATTACCTGTACCGGTTTGGAAGAATTCGTGGGGGACAGACAGAAATTTAATCACATCTTCCATGTAGAAAATGGAATGGTAAATGAAACGGAGGAAAATCCACTATGAGCAACGAATACGGAGCAGAACAAATTCAGATTTTGGAAGGTCTGGAAGCCGTAAGAAAAAGACCGGGTATGTATATTGGTAGTACATCCTTAAGAGGTCTCCATCATCTCGTTTATGAAATTGTAGACAATGCGATTGATGAAGCATTGGCAGGATATTGTGATACGATTGATGTTTCTATTAATGCAGATAATTCGGTTACAGTAATTGATAATGGACGTGGTATTCCGGTTGAAATCAATAAGAAAAAAGGTATCTCTACCGTAGAAGTTGTATTTACCATATTACATGCCGGTGGTAAATTTGGCGGTGGGGGATATAAGGTATCCGGTGGTCTTCACGGTGTAGGTGCATCTGTTGTTAATGCACTTTCCAACTGGCTGGAAGTAGTCGTTGAAATGAACGGCAAAATGTATAAGCAGCGTTATGAAAAGGGAAAACCGGTAACTACACTTGATGTTGTTGGTACTTCTGAGAGAACCGGTTCTACTGTTACATTTATGCCGGATGATACAATTTTTGAAGAAACTGTATTTGATTATGATACCTTAAAGCAGCGTTTACGTGAAATGGCATTCTTAACTAAGGGCGTTAAGATTATTTTCCGTGATTTAAGAGAGGGTCAGGAGCGCGAAGAAGTGTTCCATTACGAAGGCGGTATTAAGGAATACGTAGAATATTTAAATAAGGGTAAGACTGCATTGTATGGTGACATCATTTATTGCGAAGGTACAAAGAATGATGTTTATGTAGAAGTTGCTATGCAGCACAATGATGGATACAACGAAGGCTGCTACAGCTTCGTTAACAATATTACGACACCGGAGGGTGGTACTCATTTAGTCGGATTTAAGAATGCTCTCACAAAAATCTTTAATGATTATGCAAGAGAAAAGAAGTTCTTAAAAGACAATGAGCAGAATTTATCCGGTGAAGATATCAGAGAAGGTCTGACAGCGATTATCAGCATTAAGATTTCTGAGCCTCAGTTTGAAGGACAGACAAAGCAGAAGCTTGGGAACAGCGAGGCCAGAGGTGCTGTAGAAGAAATCGTAGGAAAGAAACTCCGTTACTTTTTGGAGCAGAATCCAAATGTAGCAAAGGTGACCTGTGAAAAGGCTGTACTTGCCCAGCGTGCAAGAGATGCTGCAAGAAAGGCAAGAGATTTAACCAGAAGAAAATCTGCGCTGGATGGCATGAGTTTACCTGGTAAATTAGCAGACTGTTCCGATAAGGATCCGAAAAACTGTGAAATTTACATCGTAGAGGGAGATTCCGCGGGTGGTTCTGCAAAGACGGCACGTTCCCGTGCAACACAGGCAATCCTGCCGCTGCGTGGTAAAATTTTAAACGTAGAAAAAGCAAGACTTGACCGAATTTTAGGCAACAACGAAATTCGTTCCATGATTACGGCATTTGGTACCGGTATCGGTGAAGACTTTGATATTACAAAGCTTCGTTACCATAAGATTATTATTATGACCGATGC
>CAZIQL010000072.1:0-11461 GCA_964541485.1 uncultured Lachnospiraceae bacterium | reverse complement strand
GTCCGATGACCTGCCCATTCCAGTACTATGTATATAAGGCAAGCCAGAAGTCCTACAAGGATCTTCCGCTCCGTTACGGTGAAACATCGACACTGTTCCGTAACGAGGATTCCGGTGAAATGCATGGTCTGACAAGAGTTCGTCAGTTTACGATTTCCGAAGGTCATCTGATTGTCCGTCCGGACCAGATGGTAGAAGAATTCAAGGGCTGTCTTGCGCTTGCAAAGCACTGCTTGCAGACACTTGGTGTAGAAGAAGACGTAACTTACCGTTTGTCCAAGTGGGATCCGGAAAACTCTGAGAAGTACGAAGGCACGGCAGAGGTTTGGGAAGAAACACAGCAGCATATCCGTGACATCTTAAACGAGCTTGATATCAAGTTCTACGAGGGTGTTGGCGAAGCTGCCTTCTACGGACCAAAGGTAGATATCCAGGCAAAGAACGTATACGGTAAGGAAGATACGATGATTACCATCCAGTGGGATGCCCTTTTAGCTGAGAGATTTGATATGTACTATATCGACCAGAACGGTGACAAGGTTCGTCCTTACATCATTCACAGAACAGCAATGGGTTGCTATGAAAGAACACTGGCATGGCTCACAGAAAAGTATGCAGGTCTGTTCCCAACATGGTTATGTCCGGAGCAGGTTCGCGTGCTTCCGATTTCTGAAAAGTACAACGACTATGCGGAAAGCGTACAGAAGGAATTAAAGAAGAACGGCGTGCTTGCTACAGTAGATAACCGTTCTGAAAAGATTGGTTACAGAATCCGTGCTTCCAGACTCGACCGCGTTCCTTACATGCTTGTAGTGGGTGAAAAGGAGCAGGCTGACGGCCTGGTTTCCGTAAGAAGCCGTTTCCTTGGCGATGAAGGCCAGAAGCCACTTGCAACATTTATCGATGAGATTTGCAAGGAAATCCGTACGAAGGAAATCAGAAAAATTGAGGTAACTGAAGAGAATAAGTAAGTCCTTGTTTTGGGATTTGCAGAGAGAAAAGCCACAGGATGCATCATGTGTCCTGTGGCATTTCATAAATATATAAGGGAAAACAGGAGAAAATAGTTGTGATTCTTCAAAAGGAGGAATGACATGAAGACGAAAAAAATGACGGAAGGAAATCCGTTTAAAACCATATTTGTGTTTGCGATGCCGATGATTTTATCAAACTTATTCCAGCAGTTTTATAATGTTATCGACACGCTGATTGTCGGAAATCAGCTGGGAAAGGATGCACTGGCGGCAGTAGGCAGTGCCAGCAGCATTACTGCGGTATTTGTGCAGCTTGCGATGGGGCTTGCGATAGGCGCATCGATTGTGGTGTCGCAGTATTTTGGTGCGGGAAAGACCGATAAAATCAGAAGCTGTGCCAGCACGTCAGCAATCTTTTCAGGAGTGGTCGGACTGGTTTCCACCATTATTATATGGATTTGGGCAGAGCCGATTTTGCTTATGACGAATACACCCGAAGAAATCGTGGGAATGGGTGTAGATTATCTGCGTTTTTATTTCCTTGGTTCTGTGCCGATTTTTGTATATAATGCGCTTTCCAGTGTGTATAATGCGCTTGGAAATTCCAAGACTCCGCTTAAGTTTCTGATTGTTTCATCGGTTGTCAATGTCGTGCTTGATTTAGTGTTTATTATTAATTTCCATTGGGGTGTGGCAGGAGCGGCAGCAGCGACGGCAATTTCACAGGTGCTTGCCATGGTGCTCGCACTCCTTGATGTGCCGAAGCTTTTAAATGGTTTTGAAAAGCCGGAAAAAGCGGTGGTGTTTGATGGGAAGCTTTTGATTACAATGCTTAAGTTTGCTCTGCCATCCGCACTTCAGCAGTCGATTATTTCGGTTGGCTCCGTGGTGGTGCAGGCAACGATTAATAGCTTTGGCTCCGCAGTGATTGCAGGAAGTGCGGCAGCTGCCAAGGTGATTAACCTTGCGTCGGCGATTCCGATTAACTATGCAAATGCGTATGCTTCGTATGTCGGGCAGAATGTCGGAGCACGGAAGATGGAGCGGATTCGTCCGGGATTGTTTTCTTCTATCCTTTGTTGCGGCGGTATTTCGCTTGTCATTACCGTGATTTTTGAAATTTTTGCCGAGCCGATTGTCAGGATGTTTGTGTCGGAAACGGATGCGGATTTGATGCAGGTAGTTGAAGTCGGAGCAGAATACATCCGGGTGGTCGGAGCGTTCCTTACACTGTTTTCTGTGATGATGCTAACAAAGGCAACATTTAAGGGCGCCGGTGACATGTTCTGGTTCATTTTTGTAACGCTTCTCAGCTTTGTAGTCCGTCTGATTTTAACAGTAGGGCTTGCAGGAACGTTTGGGGTAGACATTATCTGGTGGGCGTTTGCCATCGGATGGATTTTTTCACTTGTCTTTTCCGTCGGAAGGTATGTACAGGGCGGCTGGAAAAAGAAAGCAGTCGGTTAAAAGGCTGCAGGAGAAAGGCAGGAGAAGAATACTATGATTTTTGGAGTGGACTATTATCCGGAACACTGGGATAAGACGGAATGGGAGCATCAGGCGGATTTAATGAAAGAAGGCGGATTTAATACGGTCCGCATGGGTGAGTTTGCCTGGAAGCTGTTTGAGCCGAGAGAAGGCGAGTACGATTTTTCTTTTTTAGATGAGGCAATTGGAATTTTGGAAAAAAGGGACATCAAGGTCATTCTTGGTACGCCCACCGCGGCACCGCCAAAGTGGCTGGTAAATAACTATGATGTGTTGCTCCGTGACCGCTATGGCAGGAAGCGTAACTGGGGGTCCAGAAGGGAATACTGTGCAAACAGTGCCGACTATCAGGAACTGTCAAAGAAAATAGTGCGCAGGATGGCGGAGCATTATAAGGACAATAAAAACGTCATCGGCTGGCAGATTGACAATGAATTCGGTTGTCACGGGACAACGAGATGCTATTGTGAGGGTTGCAGACAGAAGTTTGCCGGATGGCTAAAAGAAAAGTATGGTACGATTGAAAACTTAAACAAGACCTGGGGAACCGTGTTCTGGGGACTGGATTTTGACTCCTTTGAGGATATCATTTTGCCGGGCTATAATGCATGCGAGGGTGAGACCTGGGCGAACCCGGCACACAATCCGTCACTTGACTTGGAGTATCGCCGGTTTATGTCGGAGTCCTGGGTAAATTACCAGCAGATGCAGATGGATATTATTAAGGAATATACAGATGCACCGGTAACGCACAATATGATGGGACATGCATCGGATATCGATTATTACCGTCTGGGTGAAAATCTCGATTATGTATCGTGGGATAATTATCCGCGTGACCAGTGGGGCAGCCCGGATGTGCCGTGGGTTGCGATGGCACACGAGATTATGTACGGAGTCAAGCAGAAGAATTTTGTGGTGATGGAGGAACAGGCCGGACCTTGCGGCTGGGACCGCATGGGCGATACGCCAAAGCCGGGACAATTAAGACTTTGGACGCATCAGGCGGTGGCACACGGTGCGGAAGGCATTGTGTATTTTAGGTTCCGCACGGCGCTGTTTGGAATGGAGCAGTACTGGCATGGAGTGCTTGACCATGACGGGGTGCCAAGACGTCGTTTCTATGAAATCCGGAAGACCGGAAAAGAGCTGGCGTTACTTGGTGATAAGGTGACCTGCGGAAAGAAGAAGCAGGAGGTTATGATTTACCGTACCTTTGATGATATCTGGAGTCACCAGATTAAGAGCCATCATAACGGATTTGATTATGAAGTGTTGCTGTATTCGTACTTTAAGGCAAACCAGAGAATTGGTATGACTCCGGTGGTTTCCAACCGGAATTTAAACGACTATAAGATAGTATATTTTCCGGCGGCAAATGTGGTAAGCGATGCGCAGGCTGAGGAAATCAAAAAGTATGTGATGGATGGTGGCGTTGCTGTATTTACCTTCCGCAGCGGACTCAGGGATGAGTTTAACAATGTCCGTCCGATGAAGATGCCGGGTGTATTTGCAGAGCTTGCCTGTGCGGAAGTGACAGAATTTGATACTCCGACCAGGGAAGTGCCGGTGAAGGGTCTGGTAAACGGAACGGCAAAGCTCTGGTGTGACATTATTGAGCCGCAGGAGGCAAGCATTGTGAGTGCGTATGCCGGAGAGCATTATGCAGGGAAGGCGGCTATTACGGCATGCTATGTGGGAAAAGGTTGTGTGTACTATGTCGGCTGTGACCTTGACGATGAGGCGATGAAGGATCTGGTGCGCCTGATTTCTGAAAAGCATGGAATTGCTACGTATGATTTGCCGGACAATGTGGAACTGGTTGAAAAGGAAGAAGGCAGTTATCTGCTCAATCATAATGAGACTCCGGTAACAGTGGATATGAAGGGAAAAGACCTTCTGACCGGAGAAGAATTTGACGGAACACTTGACGGTTTCGGACTCGTGGTGTTAAATAAAAGGTAGCGTTCCGGTGGCGTATTGCCGGACCGGGAAATAAAAGAAAAGCGAGGAAAAGAGTTATGTATGACAGATGGTCGCTGGAGGTTTTGTACTCCGGTTTTGAAGATGAGAAGTTTAAGAAGGATTTGGAAAAGTTTGATGAACTGATTCTGGCTTATCAGAAGATGGCAGAGAGCCTGACAGAGGGCGATGTAAGAGAGAATGTAAAGAAAGCACTTCTTACAGAAGAAGAGTTTACGGAAGTGGCAAACAGACTGTTCAGCTTCTGTTCTTTAAGCCAGTCGGTCAATACTTCTGACACAGACAGCGTTTCTTACATGGGACGTCTGATGCAGAAGATGGGTGATGTGACAAAGGCAGGTACCATCGTAGAAAAGTACATCGCAAGGATTGACGATTTGGATGCGGTGATTGGGGATGACGAGCTCCTTGTGGCATATTCTGACCGTTTACATCAGATTAAGAAGAGCGCAAAGTACAGCCTTTCTGAGGATGTAGAAGAAGCACTTGCCAGAATGGATGTCTGCGGCGGAAGCGCTTGGAGCGATTTGCAGGGCTTTTTGACCTCCTCCGTAGAAGTGGATTACAAGGGGGAGAAGGTAACACTTTCTGCAATCCGTAACATGGCATACGATGCTGATGCATCTGTGCGTAAGGAAGCTTACGAGGCAGAGCTTGCAGCATATGAAAAGATTAAGGATTCCATTGCGTATTCCTTAAACAGCATTAAACTTCAGGATATTACGGTGACAAAGATGCGCGGACATCAGTCGCCGCTTGATAAGGTGCTTTACAATTCCAGAATGGAGCGCGCGACACTCGATGCATTGCTTGAGGCAATGAAGGAATACATGCCGAATTTCCATGACTACCTTCGTGCAAAGGCAGAGAGCCTCGGTCATGAAAACGGACTTCCTTGGTATGATTTGTTTGCACCGATGGGCAACAATACAAAGAAGTACACGGTGGAAGAGTCGAAGGCATATTTGATGAATGTGTTTGAACAGTTTAATCCGAAGATGGCAGAAATTATTGACCGTGCGTATGAGGAGAACTGGATTGATTTCTTCCCAAGAGCAGGCAAGGTGGGCGGTGCGTTCTGCGCAGCCTTAGAGGGCGAAAAGCAGTTCCGTGTGCTCACAAACTTTGACGGTTCGTTCAGTGATGTTGTCACGCTTGCGCATGAACTTGGACATGGCTATCACGATTTCATGATTTTTGACAATCGCCCGTTAAATACAAACTATTCCATGCCGGTGGCAGAAACCGCATCGACCTTTAATGAAAATGTGGTGACAAACCATGCGATTGCAAATGCGACTACGGATGATGAAAAACTTGCTCTTCTTGAAGGGCAGTTAAGTGATGCGACACAGATTATTTGTGACATTTATTCCAGATTCTTGTTTGAGTCCAGAGTGATTGAGAACCGTGCCGAGAATTTCATGTTTGCGGATGAACTCTGTAACATTATGTTAGAGGCGCAGAAAGAAGCGTACGGCGATGGTCTTGACCATAGCGTATTGCATCCGTATATGTGGGCATGCAAGGGTCACTATTATAGTGCCGGCCTTGGTTTTTATAACTTCCCGTATGCGTTTGGTGGACTGTTTGCACGCGGACTGTATGAGAAGTATAAGAAGGAGGGCGAAGGCTTCCTTGAGAAATACAATCTGATGCTGAAGGAAACCCCGGTAAGAAGTGTGGAAGATGTGGCAAAGATTTGTGACATTGACTTAACAAAGAAGGAGTTCTGGCTGATGAGCCTGCATTCCTATGATGAGGCGATTACGGAGTTTAAGAGACTGGCAAAGAAGTAATTTCATAGAATATTGGGCAAGAAGGAGCGAAAAAGATTGTGCTTGCCCAAAGAGCCTCAAATAGAGTCAAAAAAAGAGCCAATTTCCAATTGTGGTGGGCAATGCATAACAAAAATATGCGTTTTTGCCCATCAGAATGGGAAATTGGCTCATGTTTTTAATATCCTACTTCGTAATATACTTTTTAATCGCATCGAAGCTCTCCGGACTAAGAACGTGCTCTACCTTGCACGCGTCTTCCAGTGCGATTTCCTCCGGTACACCAAGCTTAATCAGCCAGCCGGAAATGAGCTCGTGGCGTTCAAAAATCATCTCAGCAATCGCACGTCCGGATTCGGTCAATGTGATAAAGCCGGCGTCGGATACAACGATGTGTTCCTGTTCGCGCAAATTTTTCATGGCGATGCTGACACTGGACTTTTTAAAGCCAAGTTCGTTTGCAATGTCAACGGAACGCACAACCGGAAGCTTTTTGCTAAGTACCAAGATAGTTTCTAAATAATTTTCTGCAGATTCGTTTATATTCATTTCTTCAACCCCAAGTTATCATAATCATGACTTTGAAAAAAAGAAGTCTGTTTTCAAAGATTCATTAATATATAGTATAACATATGAAAAACATTTTTTCAAATTTTTGAGGATGAAATTTTCTCAATAAATATTGTCAAATTTTAAAAAAATCGCTTGACAACAGTTCCAGAGAATGGTAAAGTAGCCTATGGTTAGGAAGACCTAACAAATGTCAGAGGAGGAAAACCATGAATCTTTTAGACGCAGAAGTTGAAAAAGAGTATATCATTAAGGCAATTGAGACAGACGATGAAGATTTGAATGCGTTCCTTTTTTCACTTGGCTGCTACAGTGGAGAGCCAATTACGGTAATCGACCACAAAAAGAGCAACCTGGTTGTTTCCATCAAGGACGCAAGATATAACATCGATAATGAATTAGCGAGAGCTATTTCAATATAAAATATAATAGTGATGTAAGTCACTATTTTTTATGACAAACGGTTAGTTAATTCTAACTTTGGTTATAAGAGCAAAACAAAAGTAGGAGGATGAAAATGAGAATCGCATTAACAGGTAATCCGAACAGCGGAAAAACCACAATGTACAATGCCTTAACCGGCAGAAACGAAAAAGTAGGTAACTGGGCCGGTGTTACGGTAGAAAGAAAAGAAAGCCCGATTAAGAAGAACTTTTACAGTGGTGCAGAGGAATTGGTTGCAGTCGACTTGCCGGGCGCTTATTCCATGTCTCCGTTTACATCGGAGGAAAGTATCACAAGCAGCTATGTAAAGAATGAAAATCCGGATGCTATCATTAACATCGTGGATGCAACCAACTTAAGCAGAAGCTTATTCTTTACAACTCAGTTATTAGAGCTTGGCATTCCGGTCGTAGTTGCACTCAACAAGAGTGATATCAACGAAAAGAAGGATACCGAAATCAATGTAGAGCTGTTATCTGAAAAGCTTGGCTGTCCTGTAGTTGAGACTGTTTCTACAGTAAACGGTGACAATGGGTTGAAGGAAGTAGTAGAGACGGCAGTATCCTTAAAGGGTCAGGGGCAGAAAGCACCTTACCGGCAGGCAGAGATTGATTTGCAGGATAAGGCTGCAGTAGAAGCAGAAGACAGAAAGCGCTTTGACTTCGTAAACGGCGTGGTAAAGGCAGTAGAAAAGCGTAAGGTTCTGACAAAGAACAAGAACAGTCAGGATAAAATTGACGAGGTTCTGACAAATCCTTGGTTTGGTATTCCGTTATTTGCGGTTATCATGTTCCTTGTATTTTATATTTCCCAGACAACAGTCGGTACATGGATTGCTGACTGGCTGGTAGGAGTACTCGAGGCAGGTCAGGAAGCAGTAGCAGGAATGGTGGAAAATGCAAATCCGTTCTTACAGTCCTTACTTGTGGATGGTATCATCGGTGGTGTAATTGCCGTTGTTGGCTTCCTTCCGCTCGTTATGGTAATGTATTTCCTTATAGCACTCCTTGAGGACTGCGGTTATATGGCTCGTGCAACGGTTGTGCTTGACCCTATCTTTAAGAGAGTTGGTCTTTCCGGTAAGTCCGTTATTCCAATGATCATCGGCGTTGGCTGTGCTATCCCTGGCATTATGTCTTGTCGTACCATCCGTAATGAAAGAGAACGCAGAGCAACTGCTATGTTAACACCATTTATGCCATGTGGTGCAAAGCTTCCGGTAATTTCCCTGTTTGCAGGGGCGTTTTTTGGCAATGCATGGTGGGTAGCACCGCTTATGTATTTTTCCGGTATTATTTTAATCTTGCTTGGCGCATTATTGGTAAAGAAGATTTCCGGTCAGAAGTACAGAAAGTCCTTCTTCATCATTGAGCTTCCGGAGTACAAGGTTCCAAGCTTAAAGAGAGCAGCACTTTCCATGCTTGACCGTGGTAAGGCATACATCATCAAGGCAGGTACTATCATCCTTGTATGTAACGCAGTAGTACATATCATGCAGACCTTCAACTGGAGTTTCCAGATAGTAGAAGAGGAAGCAGCAAATACTTCCATCCTTGCAACCATCGCTTCTCCGATTGCAGTGCTCTTAGTGCCAATCGTAGGTGTGGCAGCATGGCAGCTTGCAGCGGCAGCGGTGACAGGTTTCATTGCAAAGGAAAACGTAGTAGGTACACTGGCAGTCTGCTATGGTCTTTCTGCAGTAATTGATACAGAAGAACTGGAACTGGTTGGTGACGGTAATGTGGTAGCGACCGCATTGGCACTTACTAAGGTTGCTGCACTTGCATATTTAATGTTTAACCTTTACACACCACCTTGTTTTGCAGCACTTGGTGCAATGAACTCCGAAATCGCAGATAAGAAGTGGTTCTGGGGCGGCGTAGCACTTCAGATGGGTACCGGTTATACGGTGGCATTCCTGATTTACCAGATTGGTACACTCATTACTACGGGTAAGCTTGGTGCAGGCTTTTTACCTGGTCTGATTGCAGTAGCAGTGATGGTTGTAATCGTAATCCTTTTAATCAACAACACAAACAAGAAGTTTAGCGAAGAATATAAGTTAAAATAGTTTTAGAAAGGCAGCAATATGACGTTGACAGACATTTTGATTGCAGTGATTCTCCTGGCGGTGATTGGAGCAGCAGTATTTTATATTAGAAAAGAAAAAAAGAATGGTGCAAAGTGCATCGGATGTCCGGACAGCAAAACTTGTGGCCGAAACTGTTCGGGATGTACAGGAAATTGTCCTTCCGTACAGAAGGATGAGTAAAAAGGAAAAGAACGGATTTATGAACGGATTTGTGCAAAATCCGTTCTTTTTTTGCTCTCAGGAAATTTGGTATTGTCATTGCAATTTGCCGAATTGTATCGTATAATGTGTACAAGTAGTACAAATGACCTATATTTTAGAATGCGGGGTGACAGATATCAAAAAGAATTTATTACAGACAAAAATTTTGCGTTTACTTGTAGGAAGTATTCTTGTGGCATCTGTTTTAATCGGAACCATCGGTATTATAAATGCGAGTACGGTTGTTCAGAATGACTCTGCCCAGATTATGAATTTGATGTGTGAGGAAAAGGTACAGGAGATTAATGCACAGCTGCTGACGGTGAAGTTATCTGTGGACTCGGTGTATCACTATGCGAAGGAACAGCTGGCAGGAAGCGATGTGCTTCTTAGAACAGAGGTATATATTGATTATTACTGTAACAGAGTATATGAGGTGTTAAAAAATGCGGCAGACAGCACGGACAGTGCGATGTCGGTGTATTTGCGCATTAACCCCGATTTGCTTGGTATGCAAAAGGGTGTTTACCTGACGAGGGATGAGAACGGAGAACTTGTGGAGCATGAGATGACCACGATTTCTGCCGAAAGCCCGGAGACGATTGACAAACTCGGCTGGTATTATATTCCGGTTGCAAACGGTGGTCCGACCTGGCTGGAGCCATATTGGGATGATAATGTAGATGCCTACATGACTTCCTACATTATTCCTATTTTTTATAAGGAGTACTGTGTCGGAGTCGTTGGTATGGATATAGAACTTGGAGTCCTTCGGGAGATTATCAGCGAAGTTACCGTGTATGAAAAGGGGCATGCCTTTTTGGTTTCGGCAGAAGGATGCATGATTTATCACAAGGATTACCAGAGCGATACAGACACGGAAATCTTACAGGAACAGGTGGAAATGTTGACAAACATGGTAGGACCAAACGGTGTTGAGGGCAAGATGTATTCCTATCATTGGAACGGAAAGAATGAGCGTCTGGTGTTCCATCGTCTGATGAATGGAATGTATCTGGCAATTTCTGCTCCGACATATGAAATTAACATGACCAGAAATGCCCTTGTCTGGCAGCTGATTACGGTATTCCTGATTGTAATGACAATTGCCATCTCGTTTAGTACCAGGCTGGCAGAAAAGATTACAAAGCCGCTGACGGAACTGACAGAGGCGGCAAGGAAGATTGCACAGGGGGACTGGAACACTAAAATTAATTGTGATTCGGATGATGAAACAGGACTGCTTGCGGCAACGCTTAAGGATACGATGGCAGAGCTGAACAAGCAGGTGGAACATGCAAACAAGCTTGCTTATTCGGATATGATGACGGGACTGTATAATCGTCATTACATGATTGAATATTGTACAGAATATGCACATGGTGAAGAAAAGGACGTCGGAGTGGTATTCTGCGATTTGAACCGTCTGAAATATGTCAATGACAATTTTGGGCATTCGGCCGGGGATGGTCTCATTTGCGGCTTTGCGGACAATCTAAAGCGAGTGTTTCCGGATGACATGCGTTGCCGCATGAGTGGCGATGAGTTCCTTGTCATTGTGCTGGATGCAGAGGAAACGGACTTTTTAAAGAAGGTCCGCATGCTTCGTACGATAAGCAACGAAGGGGAGGTTCCGCTGGCAGCCATCGGCTATTGCTATCGGGAAAAGGCAAAGTACATCGGTGAGATGATGAATGAGGCGGAGGACAACATGTATAAAGACAAGAAGGAGTTCTATGCACAGTTTCCAATGTACAAGAGGTAGGCTACGGGAGGGTTCCCTCAAAAACGTAGTCACCATACGAAGACTTGCTTCCAGCCCGACTCTATATCGGCATTTATAAACAGAAGAACCCCGTTCCGCTTCAGACAGCCGTGAACTGACCCCAAAAAGTTAGACCTAAAAAATCTAATTTTTTGGAGGTCAGTTT
>CAZIQL010000071.1:0-11549 GCA_964541485.1 uncultured Lachnospiraceae bacterium | reverse complement strand
CTGTATGATGCAGGAAGCGCATGTTGTGGAAAAAATCCGTAAGAGCTACCGGTTTGTAGATATTATTTTCGGAACGCACAATATTTTTAAGCTGGCGGAGCTTTTATACGAGGACATCTTAAAGAATAAGATGGTCGTGGATGTCTGGGAAGGTACCGACCAGATTGTTGAGGACTTGCCAAGTGAACATAAATATGTCTTTAAGGCAGGTGTAAATATTATGTACGGCTGCAATAACTTTTGCAGCTACTGTATTGTACCATATGTGCGAGGCAGGGAAAGAAGCCGCAAGCCGGAGGATATTATCAATGAAGTTAAAAAGCTTGCAGCGGAAGGAATTGTAGAAATCATGCTGCTGGGGCAGAATGTTAATTCTTACGGAAAAACATTGGACGTGCCGATGACGTTTGCAGAACTTTTACGCGAAGTGGAAAAGGTAGAAGGCATCCGTCGGATTCGTTTTATGACATCACATCCAAAGGATTTGTCGGATGAACTGATTGAAGTGATGAAAAACTCAAACAAGATTTGCACGCATCTGCATTTGCCGATGCAGTCAGGAAGCACAAGAATCTTAAAAGAAATGAACCGTAAGTATACAAAAGAAGATTACCTTACCCTTGTGGAGAAGATAAAAACGGCAATGCCGGAGATTTCTTTGACAACAGATATTATTGTAGGTTTTCCGGGGGAAACAAAGGAAGATTTCATGGAAACAGTGGATGTTGTAAGAAAAGTCGGTTTTGATTCGGCATATACCTTTATTTATTCAAAGCGTAGCGGAACCGTGGCAGCAAAAATGGAAAACCAGGTTCCGGAAGAACAGGTCAAGGAATGGTTTGATCTTTTGTTGGATGAGATTAAGGTTGTTTCGGAGGCGCAGGCAAACCGTTATGAAGGAAAAATAATGGAGGTTCTGGTAGAAGAAGAAAATTCCCAGGGAGAAGGAATGCTGACCGGAAGATTAAGCAACAATCTTTTGGTGCATTTTCCGGGGGATGTTTCTTTGATTGGTAGCTTTGTTAATGTACACCTGAAAGAGTGCAAAGGATTTTATTATATTGGAGAAATCGTGCAATAATGAGTGCTAATATGGTATATTAAAAAATTAAACCCAAGAAATTGTGTGGCAATACTTGACAGACTACTAAAAAAAGTATAATATTTATATGTTGTAATTTGTTTTAAAATTGACCTTAGTAGGATTTTAAAATAGTACAATAAAAACTGAATAAGGAGGTGTTCCTGTGAACGATCCGATCGTGTTTGTCATCGCGTTATTGGCAGTTGCGGTTGTGGTAGGACTCGTCGTTTGGTTTGTTGCAATTGCTTACCGTAAGAAAGTCTATGAGGCTAAAGTTGGTACAGCAGAAGTGAAGGCCAGAGAAATTATTGATGAGGCTTTAAAGACTGCAGAGACAAAGAAACGTGAAGCGTTGCTCGAAGCAAAGGAAGAGTCGATTAAGACTAAGAATGAGCTTGAGAGAGAATCCAAGGAGCGTAGAGCTGAAATTCAGCGCTATGAAAAGAGAGTTCTTTCTAAAGAAGAAGCGATTGACAAAAAGGCGGAAACATTGGAAAAACGGGAATCCAAGCTGAATGCAAAGGAAGCTGAACTCGACCGTTTGCGCGGCGAAGTGGAAGAATTCCACAAGCATCAGGTGCAGGAGCTTGAGAAAATCTCGGGATTAACCTCCGAACAAGCTAAGGAATATCTTATTAAGTCTGTGGAAGATGAAGTAAAGCATGAGACTGCGGTTCTGATTAAGGAACTTGAGAACAATGCAAAGGAAGAAGCTGATAAGAAAGCGAAGGAATATATCGTATCGGCCATTCAGCGTTGTGCGGCAGATCATGTGGCAGAGACTACAATTTCCGTAGTACAGCTTCCAAATGACGAAATGAAGGGTAGAATTATTGGTAGAGAGGGACGAAACATCAGAACTCTTGAGACAATGACCGGCGTTGAACTCATTATTGATGATACACCGGAAGCAGTTATCCTTTCCGGATTTGATCCGATTCGTCGTGAGGTTGCCCGTATTGCACTTGAAAAACTGATTGTAGACGGACGTATTCATCCGGCCAGAATTGAAGAAATGGTGGAAAAGGCCCAGAAGGAAGTTGAGACCATGATCCGTGAAGAAGGTGAATCGGCAGCCTTAGAGGTTGGCGTTCATGGTATTCATCCGGAGCTTATCAAACTTCTTGGTAGAATGAAATTCCGTACAAGCTATGGACAGAATGCATTAAAGCATTCTGTAGAAGTTTCCATCCTTTCCGGTTTATTAGCTGCTGAGATTGGTGTTGATGTCAGACTTGCAAAGCGTGCAGGTTTATTACATGACATCGGAAAATCGATAGACCGTGAAATGGAAGGCACACATGTACAGATTGGTGTTGACTTATGCCGCAAGTATAAGGAATCTCCAATTGTCATCAATGCTGTAGAAGCTCACCATGGTGATGTGGAATTCCAGTCGTTAATTGCATGTATTGTACAGGCTGCTGACACAATTTCTGCTGCAAGACCGGGTGCTAGAAGAGAGACTCTGGAAGCTTACACAAACCGACTGAAGCAGTTAGAAGATATTACCAACAGCTTTAAAGGAGTGGATAAATCCTTTGCTATCCAGGCAGGTCGTGAGGTACGTGTTATGGTTGTACCGGAACAGGTATCGGATGACGATATGGTACTGATGGCAAGAGAATTATCAAAGAAGATTGAAGCGGAGTTAGAATATCCGGGACAGATTAAAGTCAATGTTATCCGCGAATCAAGAGCAATTGATTACGCAAAATAAGTAAGAAAAAATTTGGGATGTAATAGTCGTACATATGGTATTGGCTGTTACATCCTTTTTTTCATTGTTATATATTGCAAAAAAGAACTAAATATACTAAAATGTGAATCAAAATTTAACCAATGGATATAAGAAGAAAAACAAGGAGGAAAATAAGGAGGATTAAATCATGAAAAAGATTGGGTTTATCGGTGCGGGAAATATGGGATATCCGCTTCTTTGCGGAGCGGTGAGGCTGTTTGGAAAGGAACAGGTAATATTCCGCTGCGCACATGAGGAAAAAAATGATAAGATAAAAAATGAACTTGGAGTTTCTCCGGCAGAGTCACTGAAGGCTTTGGCTAAGGAGTCACAGATTCTTGTTTTAGCTGTAAAACCTCAGTTTTTTGATGAGATCCTTGCGGAAATAAAAGAAGAATTAAACGAAAGCAAGGCGATTATTTCCCTGGCACCCGGAGTTACTATAGAATATTTACGTAATGCTGCGGGAAACAGAGCGGGTGTGGTACGTACAATGCCAAATACACCGGCAATGGTCTTAGAAGGAATGACTGCAGTTTGTTTTGGAGAGCAGGATACAAAAGAAGATTTCAAGGAAAGCATTGTAGCGTTGTTTGAGGAAGTAGGAAAGGTAGTGATTCTTCCGGAGCGACTGATGGATGCGTCTGTTGTGGCAAGCGGAAGTTCTCCGGCATTTATGTACCTTTTTATGGAGGCATTGGCAGATGGTGCGGTTAAATACGGAATTCCAAGACAACAGGCGTATGATATGGTGGCACAGACAATGATTGGGGCAGGAAAAATGCTTCTTGAAACGAAAGAACATCCGGGCAAATTAAAGGATAATGTATGTTCACCGGGCGGGACAACGATAGCAGGTGTTGCTGCACTGGAAGAAAACGGGTTCCGTAATGCCGTATTAAAGGCATGTGATGCTTGTTATGAGAGAGCACTTCAAATGAAAAAATAAGGAGAGATTATGTTGAGCGGACAGATAAAAAGAATACATAGAGAATTAAAGCACCAAGGTAAAATTTTAGATTTTTATGAGGATACCATGCAGACACCGGATGGAAAAACAATGGCGTGGGATTACTTGCATCACAATGGAGCTGCAGCGGTTGTGCCGGTAGACTCGGATGGAAAAATTTTTATGGTAAGTCAATATAGGTCCGGTGTTGATAAACTTTCACTGGAAATACCGGCAGGCTGTTTAAATGCAGGAGAGGACAGAAAAACAGCTGCTGCCAGAGAGTGTGAAGAAGAAATCGGATATAAATGTGGAAATATCGAACTTTTGATTAAGTTTCATTCCGCATTTGCATATTGTGATGAGTATATTGAAATCTACTGTGCTACAGATTTGGTAAAGACAGAACAGCATCTCGATGAGGATGAATTTCTTGAAGTGAAGAAATATGATGTGGAAGAGTTGATTGCGCGTATCTTTTCCGGTGAAATTACAGACTCCAAGACGATTGCAGCAATCCTTGCCTATAAGGAGAAGTATATTAACAGGAAATAAAGTGAATCGCTGAACATGATACAGAAGAAAGTGAAAAACACCGGAACTATATCGGAGGAAGACAGTTATGAAGGTAGCGTCCCCCAGGATAGTTCCGGTGTTTTTTTATTTATACGCGTTCAGCCATTGTATATAAGAGTTTTTCTGTATCCTCCCAACCAAGACATGGGTCTGTGATGGATTTTCCGTAAGTTCCTTCGGAAAGCTTCTGGGTGCCTTCAACCAGATAGCTTTCTACCATGACACCTTTGACTAATTTTTCTAAGGAAGGATTCATTCGTCTGCTGTGAAGAACTTCACTTACAATTCTTGGCTGCTCATCAAATTTTTTGCTGGAATTGGAATGATTTGCATCTACGATTACAGCAGGATTCTTTAACAGCGGGCGTTCTTCGTACATAGAGAGAAGACGCATCAAATCTTCGTAATGGTAGTTAGGAAGAGATTGACCGTGCTTATTGACAGCACCACGTAAAATGGTATGTGTCAGAGGGTTTCCCGGGGTGTCAACTTCCCACTGACGATAGAGAAAGGTGTGAGGTATCTGCGCAGCAACGCAGGAATTTAACATGACAGAAAAATCGCCACTGGTTGGATTTTTCATGCCAACCGGGACATCCATTCCGGATACTGTTAGGCGGTGCTGCTGGTCTTCAACAGAACGCGCCCCTACCGCAACATAGGAGAGGAGATCGTCCACATACGGGAAGTTTTCAGGATACAGCATCTCATCTGCAGCAGTCAGTCCTGTTTCGGAAATAGCACGAAGATGCATTTTTCTTACGGCATGTAAGCCCTCTTGAAAATTTGTTTTTTTATGTGGATCCGGCTGATGGACCAGACCCATATATCCTTCACCTGTGGTACGTGGTTTGTTTGTATAAATACGTGGAATAATTAATACCTTATCTGCAATTTTTTCCTGGACTTTCGCCAAACGGTTGATATATTCACAAACAGCGTCTTCATTGTCTGCGGAGCACGGACCGATAATTGCAATAAAACGTGAATCGTTACCTTCAAAAATATTTCGGATTTCCTGGTCACGTTTTGCCTTTGCCTGTTTCATGGATTCGCTTAAAGGATAGCGTTCTTTTAATTCTTCCGGAGAAATCAGCTCTTTTACATATTGAAAACTCATAAATTTTTCCATCCTTTCGTACTATGTTACTTCTTTGATTTAAAGCAGTACAGAAATAAAAGTAATAATAAATAATGATAGTAAAAAATAATAAATAAGTCAATAGAAAAAAATTTTAAAAATTGACACCGATACATTTGTCGGATGCATTTTTTGTTACAATTCTCTGTACATTTGCCGCAATATTTATTATAATAATAAATAACAGAAAAAAAAGAAGCGTCGCGTTGTCGATAGCGGATTGCTTGGTGTACAGTAGGTATAAAAAGGTGGTTATTTGAGTTGAAGTACAGTGAGTATATGTTTAAATTTAATTTGAATGCCGGTCATTCCGTTTTTTCTGCACTTAAAAAAATGATTAGTTCAAATAACGGGTAAATGGAGCAAAAAACAATGAGAATGTATGATTTGATTACAAAAAAGAAAAATGGGGATGCGTTGACAAAGGAAGAAATCACGTTTATTGTCAATGGGTTTACAAACGGAGAAATTCCGGATTATCAGATGTCTGCTTTTTTGATGGCAGTCTGTTTAAAGGGAATGAATCTGGAGGAAACCATTGATCTTACCATGGCGATGGTACATAGCGGTGATGTGCTGGATTTATCACCGATTGCGGGAAAGAAAGCGGATAAGCACAGTACCGGAGGTGTTGGAGACAAGACATCCTTAATTGTTGGACCGATGGTGGCTTCACTGGGGGTTCCGGTTGCCAAGATGTCAGGAAGGGGGCTGGGACATACCGGCGGTACCATTGATAAATTAGAAAGCTTTCCGGGATTTTCGGTTTCTTTGTCAGAACAGGAGTTTTTTGATAATGTAAACCGCATGAAGCTTGCAATTATCGGACAGACAGCAAACCTTGCTCCTGCCGATAAAAAGATGTATGCATTACGAGATGTAACAGCAACAGTAAATAACTATTCGCTGATTGCATCCAGTATTATGAGTAAAAAGATTGCCGCAGGTTCTGATGTTATTGTGCTTGATGTGAAAGTTGGCAGTGGTGCATTTATGAAGACATTGGAGGAAGCAGAGGAGCTTGCAAAGGTAATGGTACAGATTGGTACCGGTGTTGGAAGGGACACCTATGCCGTATTGTCTGATATGGGACAGCCACTTGGCAGATATGTCGGAAATTCTCTTGAGGTGCAGGAGGCGATTGCTACTTTAAAGGGAGACGGACCGGAGGATTTGCTGGAAGCATCCATCAGCCTTGCGACCTATATGCTTCTTGGAGCCGGAAGAGCAACGACTGTAGAAGAAGCTGAAAAACTGTTAGAAGGCACAATTGCTGACGGCAGCGCACTGAATAAGCTTGCAGAGTTTGTGGAAGCACAAGGTGGAGATGCTTCTTATGTATGGAATCCTGAGAAGTTTCCAAGAACCGAATTTATTGAAGAGATGATTTCTCCTGAGGATGGTTATGTTTCTGAAATTTTAACAGATGAGATTGGTATGACGTCCTTAATTCTTGGTGGCGGAAGAGAGACCAAAGAAAGCGAGATTGACTACAGCGTTGGCCTAAAGATTTGGAAGAAGGTTGGCGATTATGTCAGAAAAGGCGAATCGTTGGCAAGATTATACGGAAATGATGTGTCGAAATTGAAGGCAGCTGCTCCAAGACTCATGAATGCCTATAAACTCAGCAAAGAGCGTGTTGAGGCGCCAAAGCATGTCATGGGTATTGTGACAAAGGATGGAGTTACCAGATTTTAAATAAAAAGAGCAATCATCTGACAATCTGTCGGATGGTTGTTTTTTTGTGCATAATGAAGAACAGGAACCAATATATATTTTCTGAGGATTTGCTTTCGCGGAGGAAGTATGAAATTTTATAAAAGGTTCAGTTGTTTTTGTATGCTTTTTTGTTTGTTCAGTTCTTTGTTTTACAGTAAAACTGTAATTTGCCGTGCCGAAGAGCCGGAACTTTTATCCAGGTCCGGTATTGTAATGGAGGCATCTACCGGCACAGTAATTTATGAAAAGGATGCACATGAGGTATTACCACCTGCTTCCATTACAAAAGTTATGACACTTCTACTGATTTATGAGGCGATAGAGACAGGCGATATTACTATGGATACCGTAGTTACAACAAGCGAGCATGCGGCAAATATGGGTGGTTCCCAGGTCTATTTAGAAGCAGGTGAGCAGCAGTCGGTAGAAACACTGATTAAGTGCATCTGTATTTCCAGCGCAAATGATGCCTGTGTGGCAATGGCAGAACATCTGGCAGGAACAGAAGAGGCATTTGTAGAAAAAATGAATGCACGTGCCAAAGAACTGGGAATGAATGATACGAATTTTGTGAACTGTTGTGGGCTGGATGCTGACGGACATGTATCCAGTGCGTATGATATTGCAATCATGTCAAGAGAGTTGATGAACCGTTTCCCTGAAATTACAAAATATACACTGACCTGGGTGGATTCCATGACGCATGTGACTAAAAACGGTTCGACAGAGTTTGGGCTTACCAATACTAATAAGCTAATCAGACAGTATGAAGGAATTACAGGTCTGAAAACAGGCTCAACATCAAAAGCCCTGTATTGTCTTTCGGCAACAGCAACAAGAAATAATATAGATATGATTGCAGTAATTCTTGCTGCACCGGATACAAAAACAAGATTTAAAGAGGCATCTACACTTCTCAGTTACGGCTTTTCCAAATGTAAATCCTATGTAGATACACATGAAGATATGGAACCGGTAATCGTTGAGGTTGAGAAGAGCATGCAAAATAAAACAGAACTGGTGCCAAAAGATGTATTTACCTATATTTCCATTGGAAATGAAGACCTGTCAAAGATTACAGAAGAAGTATATCTTTACGAAAGTATTGTTGCACCAATTGAAAAAGACGACGAACTTGGAATGATTATCTATAAAATAAATGGAGAAGAAATAGGAAGAGTCCCTTTGGTTTCAAAGGAAGAAATTGTAAGGGCAAAGTATATAGATTACGTAAAAGAACTACTTAAATTATTGACATAAAAACCGGAAAAAGGTATAGTAATAGGAGATGCAAAAATAACGGAAGGCGAAATAAAGATAGGAAATAGCTATGACATATGTTGGTATTCTACTGGTGGCGATTTTGATATGGCTTATTTATGAATGGACAGAACACGCAATGATAGAGTATAACTCTACAGTAGTAGAATACCAAGACCTAAAACAAACAGGAGCCATTCGGCTTTGCCTGATTGCGGATTTGCATAACAATAAAAAAGACTGGAAAAAAATCAGTACAAGGATACAGGAATTCCAACCGGACTTGATTCTGCTTTCGGGAGATTTGGTGAACAAGCATAGCAGAATACAAACAAATGCCATTGAGTTTTTGAAAGAAATCCAGAAGATTGCTCCGGTCTATTATTCGCTCGGAAACCATGAAGAAAGGCTGCGTTCCCAAAAGAAAGTTTTATGGGAAGAGTATGTTGACAGCCTGCCACGGGCAATTCATTTGTTGGATAATACTTCAGCAGTAGAATATATCCGTGGAAAGAAAGTGAGTCTTTCAGGGCTTTCTCTGCCGGAAGAGTTTTACTGTAAAGGAAAATTATGTGAAAAGAAAGAGAAGCTTCCGGAGTTGTCCGGGACTCCGGAAGGCTTTCATATTTTACTCGCACATCATCCGGAGTATGCAGACTGGTACAAAAAATATCAGCCGGATTTTGTGGTTTCGGGACATTTACACGGAGGCTTGCTGCGCCTGCCGATTCTTGGAGGAGTCATTTCCCCGAGACTTAGGATACCGAGAGAGGATGCCGGCAGTTTTGACTATTCCTTCGGAAAACTTTTCATTACCCGTGGACTTGGTTCCCATACCATCCCCCTACGTTTTTTTAACAGGGTAGAAATTAGTTTTATTATTTTAGATGAAAAAAACAGAAAAAAGGACGGAGAAAATTAACAATGGCGATTCCGGTGAAATTAGAAGCGTTTGAAGGTCCGTTGGATCTTCTGCTTCATTTGATTGAGAAAAATAAGATAGATATTTATGATATTCCGATTGCGCTGATTACGGAGCAGTATATGGAATATTTAAATGAAATGGAAAAACAGGATTTAGACAATATGAGTGAGTTTCTTGTCATGGCAGCTACTCTTTTAAAAATCAAATCCAGAATGCTGCTTCCACAGGAAGCGACGGAGGATGAAGAGATAGAAGACCCAAGACAGGAGCTGGTAGAGAGACTGTTAGAATACAAGATGTACAAATATGCATCGCTTGAGCTAAAGGACCGTCACCTGGATGCGGACAAGATGTTCTTTAAAAAGAGCACGCTGCCTCCGGAGGTTGCGGATTTTAAAGAAGAGGTTCCGTTGGAAGAACTTTTGTCTGACCTTACACTTAGCAAGTTAAATGATATCTTTCGCTCTGTTATGAAAAAACAGGTGGACAAGATTGACCCTGTCCGCAGTAAATTCGGAAAAATTGAAAAAGAAGAAGTCAATTTTTCCGAGAAGATGTTTTATGTACAGACATATGGTTTGGAAAACAAGAAGTTTAGCTTCCGTAAGTTGTTAGAAGCACAGCCGGACAAAATGGATATCATTGTGACATTTCTTTGCATTTTGGAGCTCATGAAAATGGGACGTGTCAGTATTGTACAGGAAGAAATATTTGATGATATTCTGATTGAATATATGGCTACAGATGTAATCGAAATAGATGAAACACAGTTATAAAGTGGTAGAAAGGATTATACATGAACAAGGAATTACAGGAATTAGAGGCACAGATTGAAGCAATATTATTTACGATGGGGGAAGCCGTCGAAGCAGAGCGGATTGCCCAGGCACTCGAGCATGATGTGGATACGGTAAGAAGGGTTGTCAGAAATATGATGGACCGCTATGATTCGGCGGATAGGGGAATTCAGATTATTGAACTGAATGATTCTTTCCAAATGTCAACGAAACAGAATATGTATGAAGCGTTGATAAAGATTGCACATGTGCCGAAGAAACATGTTTTAACAGATGTTTTGCTGGAAACGCTTTCTATTGTGGCATATAAGCAGCCGATTACAAGAGCAGAGATTGAAGCGATTCGTGGTGTGAGTTGCGATCATGCCATTAATAAACTTGTGGAATACCGACTGATTACGGAAGTTGGTCGTATGGATTCACCGGGACGTCCGATTATTTTTGGAACGACAGAGGACTTTTTGCGTAGCTTTGGACTGGTATCCTTAGACGATCTTCCGATTGTTAAGCCGGAAAAGGTGGAAGACTTTAAATTGGAAGCAGAAGAGGAAATCCAGTTAAAGCTTGATATATAATGGCGAAGATATCTTTCGGAGGATGAAATGATATGATTCAACTGACAAAAAGTATGATACGTAATCTGGCTTCCGGCGATAAGGCATTTATGCGAGGAATGCAATATTTTCAGAGTGGAAGAATTCAGAACGCATCTTATTCAAAGACCGGAAAACGATATAAAATTATCGTAAAGGGAAATTATAATTATACGGTTGCGATTGAGGAACAGGAAGACGGTTCCTTTTTGTCAAGCTGCAATTGCTCCAGTTCCATTAAGGAGAAAGGTGCCTGTAAGCATGTTGTGGCTGCTCTTTTCATGTTACTGAAGCATCAGGAACGTTCCGAAGGAACATTGCCAAAGAATCAGGAAGAAAAGAGAGCTTATCGTGTATTGGAATATTTTGATACCCAGGAAAATGTAACAATGACCGGCGAAGTATTCCGAATTGAGCCGATTATTACACTTCCGGCCATGCTGCGGAATAATGCCGGGAAGGCATATATTTCACTGCGTGCAGGAAGCACCAAGCTATATAAAATTCAGAACCTGAAAAAGTTTCTGGAGGATTATATCCAGCGGGAAAACATTATTTTGGGAAAAGAATTCCGCTATATAGCCGGAGAAAGTGCATTTGATCATAATGCAAAAGCAATTATTGACTTTCTTCTTGAAATTTATGATGTTACGGAGCTGACCGGAGGAAAAGATGCAGGATTGATTTTTAACCGCTCGCATATTGTTCTGTCTAAGTTTTTATTTATTAAATTTTTAAAGCAGTTTGCAGGTACACCTTTTAGG
>CAZIQL010000070.1:0-12035 GCA_964541485.1 uncultured Lachnospiraceae bacterium | reverse complement strand
AATGTATACGCCGGTGGCAAATTTGTATAATCCTTCCGGCGCGCCGCCGCCGCATAGGATGGCACTTCTTTTCCCTCGTACCCTTTCAGGTACAGCTTCCATGCACTGTGGTTTCTCTTTGTATTCCAGACCGGTGCATGGTTGTCACGGGAAGACTCCGTATCCAGATTATCAATCATTGGATAAAGCGGCATCTGAAAGGCAATGTTTACTTCCCCTTTGTCCCTTGCATACATGCAAAGTGCCGCGGTCAGTCCTCCTCCGGCACTCTCACCACCTACCATCAGTTGGTTGTCGTTTATACCAAGCTCCTCCACATGCTCCTTCAGATATTTTAGTGTTGCATAGCAGTCCTCCAATGCTGCAGGATATGGTGCTTCTATTGATAAACGGTATGCTGGTGCAATCACGACCGCACCATATTTCTTTACCAGATTGAGTGCACGGGACATGTACACCATTTCCGCCATGCCGGTTGCATATCCTCCTCCATGAATCCACAAGATTCCGGGCGTCTGTTCCTTTGACTTTGCGTTTCTTTTCGGTTTCAGAATCAACACCTTGATATCTCTGCCTGTGGACTGTATTTTTTTCTTCTCCACTGTGTAATACTTACTCATCTTCCAAAACCTCTTTCTATCGCATAAATTTACTCATCTTCTAAAATCTCTTTCTGCACCTTTTTACTGAAGCTCTGAAATACCGTATCGTATGCCAGGTCAATCATGTTTAGTAATTCCTCATCCGGGAAGTCGTCTAAATAGACCGTGTTCCAATACGGCTGCTGCACCGGCGGACAGTGATATCCCCTGACCACCTTCCCCGGATACACCATCCGGTAAAACTCTCCGGCCTCTGCCGTGCATTTCAATGTAATCTTATAATCATATTCATATGGATATAGCTGGGCAAAGATTTTCCCATTCAGCTTATAACATATCGGAACATCCCCGAATGGATAGGTTTCACAAGCTTTATGTTTCATTTGGCAGTAGGTTTTTATGGTTTCCGGTGTCATTTTGGATCCTTTCTGTTGGTTTTGTGAGATGAATTGTGGCTCATAGCCCCTGACTTTCTCAATTTACCATCCAGTGTAACTAATTTATAGCGTAAATGGTAAAAATACCTCTTTTATGGTGCATTTTACCATTGGAACAAGAAAAATGCTTTGCCAGATGGTAAAATGCCGCCTTTTTCATAACATTTTACCATTCAAACTGATGACCGCGCCTTTACAGATGGTAAAATTTCCATTCCAATAGATTATTTTACCATCCGAGCATATCAAACAACTTTATCAATGGTAAATTTCTGATTCTTATTCTCCACTCAGCCCAAAATGCCTCGCAATCTTAGCACAAACTTCCTCACGGGTATCCTTCCCGTCATCTTCACGCACCAAAGTAAAGAATCCGCTGTTTAAAAACTCGTTGTAATGCTCCGGGCTATTGATTAGAGCAAGTCCCTTACGGTAATTCTCCATAACCGCCTCCGGATTGTCACAACTGTCAATGACGCTAAGGATAAACTGTTTCTCCGGGTCACTCCGGTCAAAAAAGCGCTCCACGCTCATCGCCTGCGGAGAAAGCATAACAGCCACATGATGGTAGTCCGATATCTCTTTTAAAACATCCAACGGAATATTGGTATCCACAATGACCTTTTTATCTCTGGAGAGAGAAATCAGCTCCGCGATTTCAAAACCTGCCGCTTCTTTTCCCACACTAAAAATCCAACGCGCGTATTCTTCCGGCGTACGAGTTACAAAATCCTTAAAATCCTTCAATTGCTTTATGTAACACAAATCCGGCTGAATCTCCGGATCCGCCACAATGTCTGTTATTTCTGTATGGTAATTTTCACCGCAGAACACCATGTCATACTTTTCTGACAGCATTTTCACCATGGTAGATTTTCCTGCATACGCTGTACCGGTAATAAAATACACATTCCGCAGGTAATGCTTTAGGATATTATTTTCGATTTTCATACCATTTTCTCCAATTCTTCCACAACCTTGTTGAATATGGCTGCATACTCTTCCCCGCTGTCAATTGCCTGCTGAATATAACCGTTCTCCACCATCTTTTTCGCCACCTCGACCGACTCCGGATGCACCATGCTGATTGCCTGCAAGGTGTGGTCACGTTTTTTGACATCATCATTCTTGATTAACTCACGGAATGCCTGCATTGTCCGCTGCACATACCCTAACATCGGGTCTGCATATTCCATTTGTATCGGATGCTTTCTTAAAAATTCTGTGGCAGTCGTAAGCTCCATTGCGCCGCCGTAGCCGTCTCTTGCCGCAATCACAATTTTCTTTACATGTCCCATGACAATCGTGCCAAAACACATCACACATGGTTCCAATCCGGCATATAAGGTATAGCCCTCTGCATTTGGATACTTTTTTACATCCAGATTCGCAACTGCCTCAGTTTCCGCATGCGCAATCCGGTAATTCGGATAGACATTTTCTGAAATCCGGTTGCGGCCTTCTGATATGATTTCTCCGTTTTCCGATACAATGACCGCTGCAATCGCCTTGCTTCCCTGTAACAATGACTCCCATGCCAAAGCAAACACTCTCTGCCAGGCTGGGGATAACTCTTCATATTTCATATGATGCCTCCAAAAGTTTCCTTGTTCACAAACTAAGATTGTTCTATTATTCTCCCTGAAACTTATTAAACCAAGCCCGCTCGTCAAATGCCTTCTTCTTTGGTTCCACCGGCGCGTTTTCTGCCACACCAACCGGCAAGAAACAAATCAATTCATAGTCATCCGGCACACCTAACACCTGTGCCATCCGGTAACCGATTCTGTCGTCTCCGGTTGCCTTTCCCTCATACCAGCAGCTTTCATACCCCAGTTCCACAATCGCAAGCAGCATATTTTCGATTGCAGCAGAGTAATCATGCACGGCATAGCAACGGTCCGCATATGCAATAATCCTCTGCGTCAGAACACAAATCATTGCCGGTGCAGGTGTCTTTACCGATGGTTTGATTATTTCATATAACTTTTTCATCACTTCCGGGTCATCCACTGCAATCAGGCTGGTGGTCTGCTTGTTACAGCCGGATGGTGCCGCAAGTCCTGCCTCCAGAATCTTTACCATGTCTTCTCTAGGCACCGGAATTTCTTTATAATCTCCACGATAACTGTGTCTTTTGTTGATAATATCAATTGCGCTCATGTTCCATCCTCCCTTTTTTCTATTTCACTTCAAAAGAAGTCCACTCAATTTTATTATACTGCATGACATCTTCCGCTTTTTTCATTCCTAATTTTTCATAAAAGGGAACGGCATTCTCGTTTGCCACCAGATACACTGCTATGTCTTTTTCCCCACCGGCTTTCTCATGCGCCATTTTCATTAACTGCCTTCCGATTCCCCTGCCCTCATAGTCCCTGTCAACACCCAAGTCTGTCACATACAGCCAATAAGCGTAATCCGTTAGTCCGAACAAAGCTCCGACAATCCTTCCGTCTTCGTTTTGAGCCACAAGGCTTAACGAAACGGTGTTCACGAGCGTTGCTATTCTCTCTTCAAACCGCTCCTTGGGATACTGGGAACCTAAGTCTGTTCTTTTTAAAAAGTCGATATATTCTTCTGATGAAATCCGCTCTTCTTTTATCTTAATTTTCTCGTTCATAAAGTGCCTCCGCTTTCGAGAAATGGAAACTAAAATTCATATTTTGTTCCATGGTGAAATAAGATGCCATCTGTTACCTTCATTTTCAAGATAATCGTATTCGGATCATCTTCATTTGTATGTCCGTTGTCATACCATGAAGCAAACGCAGCTCTTAATCTGTCCGCCATCTCTTTATTTTTCTCAAACTTTATATGCCCTAAATTTTCGGCAAGGGCATGTCCGGAAAACCATTCTCCGCTAATTGCAACATTTGCACTATTTTTTATATGTTCCATCTTCTTTGATAACGCATATGTAATGGTATAGAAACTGTCTTCGTAAAAAATAGCATCAATGGTTCTGACCCACGGAATTCCTTTTTCATCCACAGTCGCCAATGCGATTAAAGAATCCTTTCCAAATCTTTCATTTAAAATATCAATATGTTTTTCCATAAAATCTCCTTTCTGTTATTCGCAATACATGCATATCGTTCCCTTGGATAACTGAAACCCGTTTTTTTCATAAAACTTGGACCAATATTTTATTCCCCAGTTTTCAAAATTCCACTCTTCCATATAATTATTACATTCACAGTCAATGTAATAGATTAGTTCATCCTGCACAACAAAATTTGTGGAAAAATAATCAATATTTAATCCGGCGGAATATACTTTCTGCGCCATTTCCCGCATCTGACATAAATACAGTTCTTTCATTGCGTCGTCTTTTACAAGGTCATATATGGTTGGACCATCCATATATTCTTTGAGTATTCTTTCCTTTGGAATGTCAATATCCAACATTTTGGGAAGTCTAATCCCTGTTTGTACCAATCTGCTGTAATCATTCCTCTCTGCTTCTATTTTATTGCCAAAGGAATAATACGCACAGGGCTCATGATGTATCTGCTTTAGCACATATTGCTTTCCATCTTTTTCTGCCAAATAGGAATATCCGCCTTTACCATGTCCCAACAGTTTAATAATATTGTACTCTGTTTCATTAACACTCATTGTGTTCTGCATAATGCTTCCTCCGCGAATTGGGAATTACCAGTTTTAATTTTTTATAATTTATAAGTAACATTCGCCCCCTGAAATATTTCCATTTTTACCAGAGATATGGAAAAACCATTTTCACCATAAGACTACCAATTCCATTACGTCGATATTGACTATCAAAAACCTCAATAACATTAATAAAGCCTCGCAACCTTTGAATTTTCGGCCTTATTATCCCATTTCTCCAATACTTTTTCTACCTGTGAAATCAGTTGCTGTTTATCTGGCATATATAATACATACTTTGACGCAAAAATTTTATTTGATAATCCTCCCAATGCATATTCTACGTCAATACTGTTTTTGTCCGTACACATAATAATACCAATCGGCGGATTATCATCATCATCATTAACCTCTGTCGCATAATAATTTAAATACATATTCAACTGTCCCGCTGCCTCCGGCGAAAATGGAACAGTTTTTAATTCTATCAAAACATACGCCCGCAGTATTTTATTATAAAATACCATATCAACATATCTTTTAACATTTCCCACCGGAACTCGTTGTTGGGTACCAACAAACATAAATCCTTTTCCCAATTCAAGTAAAAAATCTTCAATCTGTCTTACAAGTGCCAACTCCAAATCACTTTCTAACATCGGCTTATCTTCTGGAATGCCTAAAAACTCAAATACGTACGGATCCTTTATTATATCCTCCGGTTTTGTGTACTCAATCCCTCTTTTTGCCAACTCCAAAATCTTTTCCTTATTTGCATCCCCTTTTGATAACAACAATCTTTCAAAGAGAGAACTTTCGATTTGCCTTTTAAGTTCACGCACAGACCATCCTGAGTTCACACACTCTTTTTCATAAAAGTGCCTTTTATCCATGTCAGAAACTGATAATAGTTCACAATAATGTGACCACGACAATTTGCCAGACAGTGTCTGGCAAATTGGATACTGCAAATAAAAAAGTCTCATATTTTGCAAATTAGACCGCGAAAAACCCCTTCCTAGTTCCTTTGTAAGGCACTTCGACAATTGAACCAATGTCTTTTCTCCATAGGCAGCTCTTATCTGCTCGTTTTGCTCATACTTTACAATTATTTCGCCAATTTTCCAGTAAGTTGCAAGCAATTCATTATTTACCTGTACTGCAATTCTATTTCTGGACTCATTCAATAGCCCTTTGATCTCAGAAACAACAGACTCCGTATATTCATATTTGTTATCAAACAATAGTTCTTGTTTCATCAACACAAAACCTCCTTACCCTTTAATTCTATCCGGCTTAAAGCACATCTGCTCCCACATGGCAGGTGCTTCAACGCGTTCCACAATCTCTCCGTTTTCAAATTTCTCTAAGATGGCTGTACCGCCCATGCGATGATAAGACCCACGGAAGCCGAGCAGATAAAACATCACAGCCAAAGGTTTGCCTACAATGTCCCTCATGGTCTGCCGCTCCACATCTTCCTCGCCCTTTTTATAGGTAACACGGTAATGTAAGTCGTGCTCTGTATCCTCATAATCATACACCAATGTTCTTGCCACGTGGCGTTTGGTATAAGAATCCTTGATGAAATCCTTCTCTTCGTAATGCAAGTATTTCGCCGCATCGTCTGTCAAAATCTTTCCGTCCTTTGCGAGCATAAAAATCGGTGTAGCCTTGTATCCGTCCTTTTTATTTGCATATATGTAAGAGGAAACTACCACATAATCACCGATTTTTGCCCTGCCCCAGTACCAATCATTCATAAGCAGAATCATCAGCTTATTGCCCCAGTTGTGGTCATGATAGCCGGTGCCGGACAGTGCAATGCTCTCACCGCCTGCCGTTAATGTGCCCTTTACGACTCCCTCCGGAACAGAAGGAAGCCATGCAAAGAAATCCTTTTTGCCAAAATAAATATGTCCGGATTCCGGTCTCCAGGAAGGTACACTTCTTTCTATCGTAAGCCGGCACTCTGCCTCTTCATTTTTGAAATAGATTTCATACTGCTCTAAGTCACCTTTGATATAACACTCCCCAATTCTGACGTCACACTTGTCCTTTGCAAAAGAGAAATCACCCGCTTCCACCTTAGTGCGGATTTCTTTTCCGTTTGGATTAATATAATTTAACGTCACATGCGGCACAAACGCCTTTCCAAAGGATGTGACCGGCTTTGTATAAAAAATAATCACAAGGCTTGAACCGTCTGCATATTTGGAATCAAAATACCACCACTCATAGTTTCCGGATGCCTCTTCCGTCCGCAATCCGTCCTCAAATACCTGAATCTCTTTTGTAAGTCCTAGTTCCTCCGGTTTTAATAATCTGACTTCACTCATTTCTATTTCCTCCTTCTGGTATTCCAGTGCAAGTAAATGGCTGTCATATTTCTTAATTTCCCTAACATAAGCTTACCTCCTGAAATGCTATATTGCCATTACATATATTTGACAAGGGTTCCATTCATCCCATAACGTTGGTAATACCTCAAATTCTTTAAAGCCCAGAGAAAGATAAAATCTGTTTGTTCTGTCATACTCCTCATATTTGCCCATTTGCACAGTTTTCACTTGAATAAACGAATATCCTTTTTCGCAACTCGTTTTTTTTGCGCAGTCAAATAACGCTTTACCAATTCCTTTCCGATGGTATTCCTTCAATACTCCCATAACGGCAAGTTCCACAGTATCTTTTCCGGTTTCCTTAAGATATAAAAATCCTACAGGTTCTTCGTTACTATATGCACAGAAAAACAGTTTCCCTCCACTATCCTGTATGTATTCTTCCCGGGATTCCGAAAGACCAAACCACTCAGGTAACGCTTCCAGTATGTCTCTTGTAATCTTCTTTTTTTCTAAATCGTCTCTTATTTCTGCTATATTCATAAATGACAATTCTCCATGCTATTATCCAAATAAACCAACCTCAAAATATTCTTCCTTAGGGAACGATTGACACTCCGGGCAGCTATCATAAAATGCGGTAATCTGTTCATAGTTTTCGTATGCATCAAATGACTCTACAGACTTATCAAGTATTCCGCTGAAAGTATCTTTTGTGCATATGAAGTTTAAGTATCTCATTTTCGTCCTCCTTGACCGGTATTGCGATTTCAATTTTCCAATGGCAGCGGCAAATTACTGCATCAAATTGGAAGTGGTAATTCACAAATCATTTTTACCTTTAAAGGTCTCTTTGTTAAAAATTCTGCATTTTTATCCATCGTTGTCCTTGGATGTTGGTATATATCTGTTCCTACTGTAATAGGTTCATCAATGATATACAAATATCCTTTTTCTGTTCCATTGTGACTGATTACTCCATTATCGTCATATCCCAAGCCACTTGGCTGATGCGAAAATGCTTCTGCAAGTTCTCTCCACTGCGTAACAGTACTATTTGTTCTTAACTCCGAAAAAATCTTATTAGAACCATGATACCAAATTCCATCCGGATGTATTTCTATTTTCATTATATCTGCCTCCTCAAATGAGAATTATTAGTCCTAAATTTCTCCCATACAATTGAACTTCGCCAAATTCGAATTCCATTATTTTTTCACTATTTTACACTATTTTTCATTAAACAAATCCCAAAATCATCCTTTACATATCCAAGCTTTTGATATCCTTCAGCATATTTTCAAGCTCCAAAATATTTGCACCAACATCATTTTGTTTGTGTGCATCAGAAGCCGTCTCAATCTGTACATGGTTTTTTCTTAAAATAGATAACAACTGAGAATTCAATCCCAATTCCATATCCGGACTATAATTTAACCGAAGTCCTCCACTGTTCTCAGCATACATACCATGCTTGTTTAACAATACCGCCAACTTGTTATAATATTCCGTCAAATCAATGTCCGGTTTATATCCAAAACACTTGATTGAGTCAGGATGCGCAAGCCCATGGAATAAACCACTTTCACATAACCGGAACATAATTTCATAATATCTTTTATATACTTCATTTATGTTCTTGCTTTCCCAAAGCTCTTTTTGTCCCGGATGATCAAATCCCCAACCGTCAATCCAATGTACAGCTCCTGTAAGGAAATCAAACTCATAGTTACCAAGAATATCCGCCAAGACGTCTGCAGTTTCAGGAATATAACACACCTCAAGACCGAACTTCACTTTTACGGGATAACCGATGTCTTTTACTTTGTTGATAAAACCAATGTACTCATCTATCGACCCGTTCATCCTTTTTCTAATCCAGTCATTTTGAAAATCGTTATAGGCTTTTATTGGCTCGTATACTCTCTCAAACTCCGTGAACTGATGGGTATGCTCAAGCAAATAGATTTCATCAAGTCCTGCCTCTTGCGAGGCACGAAGGAACCGTTCAAAAAAATCAACATTATAACCGATAGGATTTCCGTGTAAAAAATGCACATGTACATCTCTCATTGTTTATTCCTCCAAGTTTGGGTCCGAATTCGCTGACGATGTTTGTCTTTCTTGCGATAGTACCATCTATCATATCACTTAAACCACAGATATGTTTTATTATCTGTTCACCTACATGTTTCGATTTTTTCAACTGTTCGACATATTGGAATTTGACGGACATCTATAGCATTTTTACCATAATTAGTTCATCTCTATATGTACCATCTTTCAGTTTAAAAGCCCTTGGCTGAATACCATATTTTTGAAATCCAAACTTTTCATATAAATGAATTGCCTCAGCATTATCTTCAAAAACACCTAATTCTAGTTGTTCAAAACCATTCTCTTTTGCTTGCTTCACAGCACATTCAATCATTATACTCCCTAAGCCCATATTGCAGTACTCCTTTTGAATAGAAATACCCATATACGCTCTGTGGCTATATTTGGTAAGATTTCGTAGTTGCGTTACCCCCAAATCCCCAATAACTTCATTATCAAAAAATGCAGTAACCATAAAATCACAAGCACTGTTTTGAGTATGTAATAATTTTTGCCCCACATCTGCAATGTCAAAAGAACATTCTTCTGGATATCTCGCCATAAAGTAAGTTTCTCCTGACGTAACATATCTATGCTGACATAAAGACTTTGCATCTTCATCAGTTGCACTTCTTATGATTATTCTTTTTCCATTGGATATCGTTATTTCTCTGTTTTCTATCAGCATATTATCATCTCCAAAGTTCAAGTTTATCTCTTCGACCAATTCAAGTTTTCCTAACTGTTCGACCTATTGGAAGTTGTCAGTATAGTTCAACTTCTTCTGAACCATCAAAAGTAGGTTCCGCTTTGTAGTCTTTAACACACCACTGCTTTATATATTGTGCAGCTCTTTGCTCGGCATATTTTGCATTTAGTACTTCTCCATTTTCATCAACCTCAAGATTGTTAATGAAAATAGCATAAACTGTTTCGAGCAAACTTGGACTTTCTCTAAACTCGTCAAAATAATCAATTCCTTCTAACAACGGATAACCAACCGTTCCGTTTGCAATCCAATATGAAAACTGTCTAACAGCTCCGCTTATTGAATGATTTAGTTTCATGGCAATCTCCTTCAAATTTGAATTGGCTAATCTACTTACTCATACAAGGTTTCATAATCAGGCAAAGCCTTCCATTCGTCGGTTGCCTCAAGCAGATCGCTTATAGCGTTGCAGGTGTCAAAGAACAGCTGTTCCTTTTCATCCCCTGAATCAAAGAAAAGCGAAACGTGTTCAGCTTTAATTGTTTTTTCTTCGTCATCGACACGGACGGTCAAAATAAGCGTGGCATCCGGATCTGAAGGAGGGGTTTGGAGATCATATACGTCGGGATAAGAATACACGTCCAACGCATAGATCCAACTGTAGATATATCTCTTTTGTCTATCTGTAAGCTGACAATACGTTATATAATCCTCGGGATTTGTCGCATCGGTGGTCTTTACTAATTTTCCCGTATGACTGTCATACGAGCTAATGCCAAAAACGTTCCACGTAAGAGCGAAGGAAAAATCATCGAGATCAACTAAACAATTCATATTTGAAACCATCTCCGCATCAAACTCGGTGATATCAGCAATCATACTGTCGGGTACGGCAACCGTAATGAACCAACCTGCCATATCATCGGTAAAGCTCTGCGGATTATTGGTCTGTTCTACGTGAATACAGAAATAATTACCGTCAATAGTTACATCTTTAAATCCAAATCTGTAAGAGCCGCTGCCTGCATCTATATAAACAAGCATAAGCGTATATCGTTCAAAGAAATCTTCATTATAGTTTTTTGTTGCATCGTTTAATGACGGAACTTCATCCCAACCGTAATTAAAGCCATTTTCTCCACCAAAATCACTCTTGAATTTTTCAAGGTCGGATAAAGTATCAAATTTATATATCGGAAGATTATAAGGATTGCTGTCATTCAGCTTGCTTGCGTTTAATGCGTTATCATAAATATTCGGTATTCCCCAGCCCGCACGTGAAAATGTAGATTTAAATCCAATATTCCCGTTCATAGTTGTATAAAGAACACTATCCTTTGCAGGCATAGTAAAGGTGATAATAGGATAAACACCGTCATATTTAGTATCGGCATTTTCACCGATATACTCACCGTTCAACTCAATTCCAACCGAAGGACCTGATAAAAACGCAAGAGTAACTTCAACCTCTTCGCCTGCTTTATAATATTCATTCAGAGGCTTGACAAGATAACCCCAATAGTCAATGACGGTCAGCTTATATTTTGTGTCAGCAGGCTCATCATTGCTTGGTGTTTGCTGATTTTCTTGGCTTTGCGATTGCTTGTTGTCATTGATGGGTAGCTGTGCGTTATTGCAAGCACATATAGAAACAAACAATATCAACACCATAACAAAAGCAACTATTTTTTTCATACAAATAACCTCCTTTATCAAATTCTTATTTACAAATTGGAATTTATCTGTCAATACGATAGTATTTAAAATCTCCATCTTCTTTTATGAATTTAAAACCGACCTTTTCCAGAACATGCTGGCTTCTCGTATTTGACAAGATGGAGTCCGCATATAGAACAGGAATATCCAGTTCATTGAATACATACTGAATTGCCAGTTGTTCGGCTTTCGTTCCAAAACCTCTATCTTTATATTTTGTATTTTTCACAGCAAGACCCAATGTCGCACATTCATGCTCCACAATATTCTTGATTATCAGCTCTCCGACCATTTCATCATTAAACATGATGGCAAAGACTTTTCGCTTGAGGTCAACTTGTCGTTGTATATACCGATTTACTTTTTCTTCCTCGTAAGTATAGGGAGTATATGCACCCTTATCAATATATAAATCTAAGTCATTTTGATATTCCTTAAAATACTCATGGTACATTTCTGCTGTCATGGGTAATAAATAAACTCCCGTATTCACTGATATACCCTCCGTCAAATTCAA
>CAZIQL010000069.1:0-12163 GCA_964541485.1 uncultured Lachnospiraceae bacterium | reverse complement strand
GCAAAAGCGATTAAGTTAGAGACGTTAAATAAGATATGTGAAGTGTTAGAGTGCCAGCCGGGGGATATTTTAGAGTATGTGCCGGGCATGGAAGAGCAGGGAGAAAATTAGGAGGCAGATGCAATGGGAGAACAGGAGAATAAGTTAGTTCAGGAAAATATAGTACAGGAGAACAAAGCGGAAAGAATTGCGGAAAGAAGGGTGGAGGAAACGGAGCCTGTCATGACTGCGGAAGCAAAGAAAATTCGTGAGAATTTCCACATTTTCGGTCTGGCAACCTTGGTATATGCTTTCATTTATGCGTTTTGTATGTACAAAAACGATGCCGGAATTGCGTATCTGCTTTTTGTAATCGCAGGAATTTTTTATGTGAAATTCTGCATGAAGCATCTGGAGCTTACGGAGAAAAAGGGAAGTCTTTTTTATGTGGTGAGTATGGTGCTACTTGGAATTTCCACGTTTTGTACCGATGATGCAAGAATCATTTTCTTTAACAAAACGGGTGTGTTTCTTTTGATGGTAACCATGGTGTTGTCTCAGTTGTTTGAGACAAAGGAATGGGGCTTTACCAAATATGTGCTTACTATTTTACAGAGTGCATTTATGGCAGTCGGGGAATTGTTTCAGCCGGTTTTTGACGCGGTGTATTATTGCAGGAACAAGCTCGGAAACAAAGGAAAAACCATATTGTATGCTGCTTTGGGTGTTGTTCTTGCGGTGCCGGTGTTTGCGATTGTGTTACATCTTTTGATGAGCGCGGATGCGGTGTTTGGCAATATGGCTGAACATGCGATTTCCTATTTGAATTTTGATAATTTGTTCGGTGTTTTATTCCGGGTGGCGCTTTTGTTCTTCTTTGTCTATGGAGTGCTGTCTTATCTTGCAAAACGTACTATTAAAGAAGAAAATGTAGCAATGAAGCAGGGCAATCCGGTGCTTGCCATTCCGATGGCAGGAATCTTGACCGCGCTTTATCTGGTGTTTAGTGTGGTTCAGATTTTGGGACTGTTCCTTGGGAAAATGGCTTTGCCGGAGGGGTACACCTATGCAAGATATGCAAGAGAAGGCTTCTTTCAGCTTTTGGCAGTCAGCATTTTAAATCTGATTTTGGTGCTTGCGGGTATGTATTTCTTTAAGAAGAGCCGTGCACTGAAGGTTTTACTCACGCTGATGTCCGGTTGTACCTTTATCATGATTGCTTCCAGTGCGATGCGAATGGTGATGTATATCAGACAGTATCATTTGACATTTCTTAGAATTCTGGTGCTTTGGGGGCTGGCAGTTTTGACGGTTTTATTTATTGGAGTGATGATTCAGATGTACCGGGAGCAGTTTTCCCTGTTCCGTTACAGTATGGTGGTTGTGACCGTTTTCTATCTGGTGTTGTCATTTTCACACCCGGATTATCTGATTGCCAAGTATAATGTGGCAAAGCTTGAGGAGATTACGGCGACGGAACACAGCTATTACAGTGGTCTCTGTGCAGATGCTGCAACCGTGCTGAAACCGTATATGGATGAGGAAGAGGCAAAACGGCTTTGGTATGAGGAGGATGCGGACTCTGTGCGGAAGTTTAATCTATCGAGATTTGTGGCGAAGCGGTTGTTTGAGTATAGAAAGTAATACAAATGATTGACAATATAATGCATTTGTATTAGAATAAGTATTGGAGAGATGGAAACTAAATATGGACGAAGGAGGTGACACACATGGCGACAGTGCCTGTACAGGTTAGAATTGAGAGGGAATTGAAAGAGGAAGCCGTAGAATTATTCGAACAGCTTGGCATGGATATGTCAGGAGCAATCAACATTTTTTTGAAACAGTGTGTATTGAAAGGAGGACTGCCGTTTATGGTGGAGTTACCAAAGTATAAGCCGGAAGTTTTAGAGGCAATGGAGGAGGCAAAGAGGGTAAGCAAGGATTCGAATGTGAAAGGCTATACGGATTTGTCGGAATTATTTAAGGAGCTGGATGAATGATATATAAAGTAAAATATTCCAGCAAGTTTAAAAAGAACTATAAGTTAGCGAAAAAACGCGGTATGGATGTTAAATTGCTGGAGGAAATCATTGATAAGCTTAGAAGACGAATTCCTTTAGAGAAAAGGTATAAAGACCATGAATTACAAGGAAAGTACAAGGGCTTCAGGGAATGTCATATACAGCCTGATTGGTTATTAGTATATTATGTAGAGGACGATGTGCTTGTTTTGACGTTGGTTGATACGGGCACGCATGCAGATTTATTTGAATAAGCAGTATGCAGAAAAGCGGAGTGAAAAACTTCGCTTTTTCTTGTTGACAAAGAGAATGTGATGTGACACATTTATCACATGTGATACAAATATATCACAAAATGATACAAATAAATCATATGAAATATGAGAAAGCAAGGATGTGGGATGAAGCTGCCAGTGAGCATTATGTGGCGGCACAAAAGATAACATTCGGATTATAAAGCTTTTTGTGTTATCATTACTAGTAGTGGCGGTTTCGATAAAGGTATACCAAAAGGCTATTTTAATTACATTGGAGGCAGGTTATCTGTTTATTTTCTCAGATAAGTGACATGGAAAGAGATGTAACTTTCACATGCATCGGTATTAAGAACAAAAAGCGGCAGGAAACTTTTATAGCTCCTGCCGCTGCGTTATTTCAGAGGGTTCTATTATCCAAGGATTTTCTTTAAATCATGTTCCGGCGTGGTAATCGGCGCGATACTATAATTTTCCACAAGGAAATTAAGCACATTCGGCGATACAAATGCCGGAAGGGATGGTCCGAGTAAAATGTTTTTGATACCAAGGTGCAACAGTGTCAAAAGAACACAGACTGCCTTCTGCTCATACCACGAAAGCACCATGGAAAGCGGCAGGTCGTTGACACCGCACTTAAAGGCTTCGGAAAGTGCTATGGCAACCTTGATGGCACTGTACGCATCGTTACACTGGCCCATATCCAGGATGCGCGGAAGTCCGCCAATCGTTCCAAGGTCGAGGTCGTTGAAACGGAACTTTCCGCAGGCAAGGGTTAAAATAACGCTGTCTTCCGGTGTTTGCTTTACAAATTCGGTGTAGTAGTTACGTCCCGGCTTTGCACCGTCACAGCCGCCCACGAGGAAGAAGTGCTTAATGTCGCCTGCCTTGACCGCTTCAATTACTTTATCGGCAACAGACAAAACGGTGCCATGGCCAAAGCCGGTCATTACCTTATTGCCGCCGTTGATGCCGGTAAAGTGCTTGGTTTCAGCATAGCCGCCAAGTTCCAATGCCTTTTCGATGACAGGAGTAAAGTCTTTCTCTTCCCCGATGTGAACCATCTCCGGATAGGACACCACCTCGGTTGTGAATACGCGGTCGGCATACCCCTCCTTTGGCGGCATCAGGCAGTTACTGGTAAAGAGAACCGGTGCAGGAATCTCTGCAAATTCCTTCTGCTGATTCTGCCATGCGGTACCGAAGTTGCCCTTCAGGTGCGGATACTTCTTAAGTTCCGGATACGCATGTGCCGGTAACATCTCGCCGTGGGTATAGATGTTGATTCCCTTCCCTTCGGTCTGCTCCAAGAGTTTCTTTAAGTCGTATAAATCATGACCGGTAATGACGATGAACGGTCCCTCATCCACGGTCAGGGTTACTTCTGTCGGTACCGGAGTTCCGTAGGTTTCTGTGTTGGCCTTATCCAGCAGAGCCATGCACTTTAAATTGACTTCACCGACTTCCATTACGATAGGAAGCAGGTAATCCATCTTGCAGTCAAGTCCAAGAGCAAAAAGTGCTTTATAGAAGAAACGGTTTACATCTTTATCGGTATAACCAAGCACTGCTGCATGGTAAGCATATGCCGCCATACCGCGGATACCAAACAGAATCAGGGATTTTAAGGAACGGATATCTTCATCGGCATTCCACATCTCTTCCATATCGTAATTTTCGTTTCTTCCGCAGGAGGAAGTACAGGAATAGCAGTTTGGCACCAGCTTTTTCTTTTCCTCTTCGACGCGGTCAATGAGTGTAAGAAGTGTTTCGTTGTTAAAGCTTACATTGGTAATGGTGGTGAAGAGCCCCTCCAGTACCACTTGGTCGGTGGAAGCGGTAACCAATGGTTCGTTACCGTCGGTTGCACGGGCAAGGCCGATAAGTGCTCCGGTCAATTTATCCTGAAGCCCCGCTGTGTCAGATTTTTTGCCGCAGACACCGGCATTTCCTGTGCAGGCACTGCAGCCTGCGGTCTGTTCGCACTGAAAGCAAAACATTTTGTTATTATCCATTTGAAGTCCTCCTATGATGCTAAAATTTTTCCATCAGTGGAAATTGTTACAACCTTCCATGGGATGGTTTTTCCACTTGCCAAAAGGGCACGTTTTACGGCAAATTCAATTCCGCCGCAGCAAGGTACCTGCATACGGGTAACCGTAATATTTCTTATGTTGTTGTTTGCAAAAATTTCCGTCAGTTTCTCGGCATAGTCAATGGCATCCAGCTTTGGACAGCCGACCAGCGTGATGCGGTTACGTATAAATTCATTATGAAAGTTTGCATAGGCAAATGCGGTACAGTCAGCGGCAATCAGTAAATCCGCTTCATCAAAAAACGGTGCATTCACAGCCACCAGCTTAATCTGTACCGGCCACTGGGAAAGGGAGCTCTTTTGCTTGGAAGCAAGAACAGCTGCTTCATTATACGCAGGGGCTTCCCGTTCCTCAAAGGAAATCGCATCCATAGGGCAAGCCGGCAGACAGTCACCAAGTCCGTCGCAGTAATCTTCTCTGGTGAGTTTCGCTTTCCCGTTTATCATCTCAATGGCACCTTCATGACATGCAGTCGCACAGGCACCACAGCCGTTACATTTTTCTTCCTCAATTTTAATGATTTTTCTAAGCATTTTCGCAGCTCCTTTCTTGTGTTTGCAGTCACAGTATAGTATAATAATGAAAACAAGTCTGTTGTATTTACAACGAAAAGAGGTTTTGATGAGAGAATATATTTCCATTTTAAAAAGAACAAGCTTGTTTGCCGGTGTCAGTGAGGATGAGATTGCCACGATGCTTGACTGCCTACAGGCAAAACTCTATACTTTTAAGAAGGGCGAATATGTGTTTCGTCAGGGAGAGCATTTAAACCACATCATGCTTCTGGTGGAAGGAAAGCTTCACGTGCAGAGGGATGATTATTGGGGAAACCGCAGTATTATTAACATAGTTGATGTCGGCGAGATGTTTGGGGAAGCGTATGTAGCGCCGGAGAGCGGTGCGATTTTAAATGATGTGGTTGCGGATGCGGACAGCACCGTCATTTTCTTTGATGTGAAGCGGATTCTTACGACCTGTTCGTCTGCCTGCCGGTTTCATACCATGCTCGTTCAAAATTTATTCTTTGCCATTTCGGAAAAGAACCGGAAGCTGCTGCAAAAGCTTGGTCATATGTCAAAACGGACGACAAGGGAAAAACTGATTTCCTATTTATCAGAGGAGGCAAAGAAACAGAACAGCGCAGCGGTGACCATCCCGTTTAACCGACAGCAACTGGCGGACTTTTTGTCTGTGGACCGGAGTGCAATGTCAAATGAACTTTGCAAAATGCGGGATGAGGGATTACTGACATTTGAGAAGAATAGATTTACATTATTATAAAAAGGGAGAAAAGGAGAAAACACATGGGATACTTTAATGAGGATTTGAAGGTGTTGAAGGAACAGACGATTCAGAAAAAGAAAGCGGAAACGGAATTAAGTGATTTAAAGTTACAGAAGCGCTTATTGGAACAGAAATTGTCGGGACTTGAGAAGGTCAAAACAAAGGAAGAGAAAGATGTGGAGCGTCTGGAACGTGGTAGCCTGGCAGCATTCTTCTATGAGATGATAGGAAAAAAGGAAGAGAAAATCTCTAAGGAGGAGCAGGAGGCCCGCGTGGCGGCGTTGAAATATGAGACGGCGAGGGAAGAACTTGCAATGGTAGAGCGAGAAATTTCTTTGCGCGAAGGGAAATTGCGTGAGTTGTCGGGTTGTGAGGAACGATATGCAAGCGCATTCGAGGAAAAACTCCGTAAGGTGCGTGTGGAGGGAACAGAAGAGACAGAGGCTCTTTTGCAGTTAGAAGAGACAATGTATCAGATTCAAGCAGAAATGAGAGAGATTCAGGAGGCGGTTGCTGCCGGAAAGAAGGCCCTCAGTACAGTGGAAGATGTTCTTGACAGTCTGGACAGTGCGGACAGTTGGGCAACATGGGATACCTTTGGCGGAGGTGGTCTTCTGACGGATATCATAAAGCATGACCATTTGGATGAGGCACAGGCAAAAATCAATACTTTGCAGATGGAACTCAGAGTCTTTAAAACGGAGCTTGCCGATGTAAAGGTTCATGCGGATATTCAAGTGCAGATTGAGGAATGTTTAAAATTTGCGGATTTCTTCTTTGACGGTCTTTTCGCAAACTGGGCGGTGATGGATGAGATTGAAGAGTCGATCGGCACAGTAAAGAATACCAGAAATGAAATTGTTTCGGTTCTTAATAAGCTGGAAGATAAGCTTGTGAATGCAAGGCAACGCTATCAGCGGAAGGTCGAGGAACGAGAGAGAATGATGCTCGGATAACGGAGGAGGTAGTCATGACGGATAAGGAAATGAAGGTGGCAAAATATCGTGAGGAAAACAAGTCGGTACAACCTGGGCAGGTGGTATTTGCCGGTTCTTCCCTGATGGAGATGTTCCCAATCAACAAATTACTGAAGGAGTATGGGGATGATACCATCATCTATAACAGAGGAATCGGTGGGTTTGTTACCTGGGAACTTATGGATGTTTTGGACGTTTGTGTGACGGATTTGAAGCCGAGAAAGGTGTTCATTAACATCGGGACAAACGACCTTAGCTGGTCCAGCATTCCGATTGCTGATGTGATTGCCAATTATGATAAGATAATTTCTAAAATAGAAGAGACACTTCCGGGCGTGCGGATTTATCTGATGGCATACTATCCGGTCAATTATGAAGCGGCAAGTGAAGAATTAAAGCCGTGTCTTAGAATCCGCACGAATGAGAAAATCAATGCGGCAAATGCTGAGGTGGAAAAGCTTGCAAAGCGACATGGGCAAAAGTACATAGATGTGAATGCAAATTTAAAGGATGAGCAGGGCAGACTGAAAGCAGAGCATACGATAGAGGGCATGCACATTTATGAGAGCGGCTACCGCGCGATTTATGAAGATGTGATGAAGTACGTAAGAGAGTAAGGAAATTAGCATGAAGTTTTGGAAACACTTGATGACAATTACAAAGCACAAGCTTTTGGTAATGGACGGCTGCTTTCGGGTGGGCTTGATCCGGCAGGGGCTGATGCATGATTTATCGAAGTACTCGAGGATAGAGTTTTGGACGAGTGCAAGGTTTTATCAGGGGACCCGCAGCCCGATTTTTGCGGAGCGTACAGAAAAAGGGTATTCTGAGGTTTGGATGCACCATAAGGGGCGTAATCCGCACCACTTCGAATATTGGACAGACTGGAATCCGGAAACGGGTCAGTATGAAGCCAAGCCAATGCCAAGAAAGTATCTGGTGGAGAGTATCATGGACCGGCGTGCAGCATCGATGGTTTATATGAAAAAGGATTATAAACCGGATTCTGCGCTGAATTATTTCTTGAGTCATGCCGAAAGTAAGCTGATTCACCCAAAGACACATCGGGAGATGGAGTATATTTTGCGGATGCTGACAGAGAGGGGTGAGCAGGAGACATTTGCTTACATAAAAAAGAATGTGTTGACGGGAAAGCCGTTTCCGTGGGAGGAAAATCCTCTGCTCGCACAAGCAGGCTCGCATTTTCCTTCGGAAAACAAGGAGGATTAATGGATATTTTTTCAGAACAACAATATATCGTGGAGCGTTTGGACGGGGATTATGCCTATTTGAGAAATTTGAATAGTCCGGACGATGATTTAAAGTGTGTGGCAAGGGCTCTTTTGCCGGAGGTAAGTGAGGGTACACGGCTTAAGTATGAAATGATGAGTTATGAAGTGATGTAGGATAGGAAAAAACGAAGGAGTAATCCGGGGTTTTACCATCTGGTTGCAGAAAAAACTTATTTAGTAGGTAAAAGCCGGCATGTAAAAAGAAAACAAGAAAGGAAGACGTGAAATGAGAAAGAATTTTGGAGCAAAACCATGTTTGTACCCGCAACCGGTGTTCATTATCGGAAGCTTCGATGAGAACGGAGTGCCGGATGCAATGAATGCGGCATGGGGCGGTATCAGTGAAAGTACAGAAATCAGCATCTGTGTGGATTCCGAGCACAAGACCATGAAAAATATCCTGCTAAGGAAAGCCTTCACGGTAAGCATGGCGGATGCCGCACATGTAGTGGAGTGCGATTATGTGGGAGTAGTGTCGGCAAATGACGTGCCGGATAAGGTGGCAAGGGCAGGCTTTCATGCAGTGAAGTCAGAGCTTGTGGATGCACCGCTTTTTGAAGAGCTTCCGATGGCAGTGGAATGTAAGCTCATCAGTTATGATGAAGAATCCTGCCGTCTGGTCGGTGAGATTGTAAATGTCAGCGTGGATGAGAGAGTGCTTACGGAAGACGGAAAAGTAGATGTGAAAAAGCTGCAGCCGATTACGTATGATTCGATGAATCATGCTTATCTGGTGCTTGGAGAAAAGGTTGGAAATGCGTTTAAAGACGGACTTAAGCTGAAGTAGAAAATAGGCTCGCGAGGTTGCCCCGTGAGCCTATTTAATTTTTAAAACGTTTACCCGGCCACAATGACTCCACATGCAATTTTACTACCGGAATTTCCAGAAGGCTGTGAGGTGAAATCATCCGGTGCGGAGTGCACGATAACGGTTCTGCCAATGAGTTCAGTAACAGAAAAGCGGTTGGTTAAAAACATGGAGAAAGCATAGCCGTTGTTGCCAAACAATGGAGGCAAATCACCGGCATGATGCGGATGGGCGCAGGTGTACGGATTGTAGTGTGTCAAGGCATCTGCGAAAGGGTCGCTGTAGTTTCCGGTACATTGTGTGCCGCTGTGAATGTGAAATCCGAAAACAGGTGTGGTACAAGGACTGCTTCCGGTAGGAAGCCCGAAAAACTCCGCACTGACTAATGTACCGTAGATGGTCTGAAAAAATCGGACTTCACCGTAAATATTCGGATTAGCAGAACTTCCTCTGACGATGGCATACGCCGAAGGTGTCTGGGTTACAAAAGAAGCAAAATAGGTTAAATAATTGGATATTGGCATAGAATACCCCTAAAAACTTTTGTCATCCTATCATATGCATCAGAAAGCAGTATACGTCCTAAACGCAGATTTTTTCTTTTCGAAACAGCATGTTTGTGCTATAATTTTTGTAACAAGATAGCTGGATAACAAAGGAGGATTCGTATGAGAAAAATTTTAAACGCAATTCATCCGGACGATGATGCACATTATGCGAGCATGGGGCTGACCCGCAATGTGATTGAAGTCTGGGAAGACGGTATGAGAACGGACGGCAGCAAGGGAACCTATGAGTGGTGGTATTACGATTCCCATTTTCCGGACGGCACCATTATGGTAATCATTTTCTATTCCAAGTCACCGATTGCCGTGGACGGTCCGATTGTCCCACAGGCTACGATTGAACTGACCCTGCCGGACGGTACGAAGTACAGCGACCAGATACAGGCGAAGATGGAAGAAAGTTCCTATGCAAAAGATAAGTGCGATGTCAAAATAGGCGACAGCCGTTTTTGCGGGGATTTAAAGCATTATGATATTACATTTTCCGGGAAAAAGGTACAGGCGAAGGTGGCACTGGATGGAACCATTCCTGCATGGCGTTCCCAGTCCGGAAGCATTTTCTTTGGAAATCAGGAGGAGTATTATTTTGCCTGGCTGCCTGCAATTCCGGAAGGAAGAGTAGTGGCGGATGTGACCTGCGAGGGAAAGGAATTGCATCTGGAAGGCAGTGGCTATCATGATCACAACTGGGGCAATGTTTCCATGTTAAAACTCATGCACCACTGGTACTGGGGCAGGGCAAAGATTGGTGATTATAAAGTGATTTCCTCCTGGATTACCGGAGAAAAGAAGTATGGTTATAAGGATTTTGATGTGTTTATGCTGGCCAAAGGAGACAAGATTTTAGGTGATAACAGCAATCATACATTAAAATTCCTGCCGACGGAGGAATATATGGATGACTATACCGGAAAACCGGTATATGGGAAAGTAATTTATGAATACGAAACTCCTAAAGGAGAGTATTACCGCATTACTTATGACCGTAAAGGCGATATTTCCAGGCAGAATTTTATTGATTTGTTGCCGGGAATCGTAAAGATTGGCGCAAGACTCATCGGTTTTGAAGGTTCGTACCTGCGGTTTGAAGGAAGTGCTACCGTAGAACGTCTGGAAAACGGGGCAGTGGTAGAATCCGTTACGGAACCATCGGCAGTATGGGAGTTAATGTACTTTGGAAAGTCCGGAGCTGATAAAGTGAAATAAATAATTTTGGGAAGTAGGTAGAAAACCCGCTCACGCAGTTGTGGGCGGGTTTTGGTGTTATACGCGTTCTTTTTTAGAAAAATAATAGATAATACCGGAAACTGCGTAGATGCCGTACAGGACATAAAGACCTGTGTTGATGAGATGGAAGAGGCGGTTTGCTCTCCAAATGGCACTCGCATCAGTAACATAATAGACAGGTTCTCCATCGACATATTCCGCGTACCACTCGTAAACAGCCTGATTCTTTAGGGTATAGGTAGCAATAATATCCTCTTCGGTATAGGCAGTATCGGTATCTATCATACTAAGCGCGTGTTGAATGGTGCCGTCTTCAGCGGTATAGATGACATATTTGTCTTTTTCATAATACATATCGGTCTCTTCTGGGTCAATAGGTTCTGTAGCAGTGAGATCTTCTTTGATGTAGATGTCTACTTTTCCGTTAGAGATAACATTCGAAGATGGCTTTACTGACTCTTCGTAGTGATACCCATATCCATCGTATCCAATGGAATAAAATTCCACATATTGTTCCATGTGTGCAACAAATTCTTCGGTGGAAGTAAATATGGTCGGTTTTGTAAAGGTAAGCCATTTTAATGGAACTACCTGAAATACAGCCTGCAAAACAAAAGTAATCAAAACGCAGGCAAGGACTCTTTTGAAGGTCTTGTTTTGCAGGGACCGATTGTTGGTGTAAACAGTCTGTTCGCGTTCGCTCATTTTTGGAAAGCGTTCTTTGTCGCATTTTCTTTTATAGAGAATAAGCAGAACAAGACAGCAAACGAGGAGTATGCCGACAATAAGTCCGGCATGTTTAAAGTAATATTCGCCGGTCAGTCCCCAATAAGCATCGCCCTCCGTGAAAAGCGGAAGAGTCGCGGCGAACATAAGAAGAATTCCCATGGCTGTCTTTGCGGTAGTTTCAAAAAAGAACTGCTTTGTTTCTGCAAATGCGTTTTCCATGCCTTCTATTTCACCGCCCTGAATGGAGGTACGGGCAAGAAGGTGAAAAATGATGAGACAGGCCACTGCACCTAAAAAAAAGACGCAACCAATAAAGAAGCCCAGGTAGGAACGGTTGAAGGCAAAATTGCAAAGTAACGCAACCAAAAGCCCTACGACAGCGATGCCAAGGGAAATGATGCTTCCGATGGTCATGCCGGTTTTACTTTTGGCAAGAAGGCGCTCTACCTGCTTGGTGCTTTTTACGCTGATTTTTTCTTCTGTAATATCAGCGGTCTGTTCGGTATTTTTTCGCTCGCCACGTAAAAGCTCATCCGCGGTCACATCAAAGATCTCTGCAATCACAGGAATCAGACTCAAGTCAGGAGCGCATTCATCACGTTCCCAACGGCTTACTGCTTTATCTGATACATTCAATTTTTCTGCTAAGTCTTTCTGGGTCATGCCGTTTGCTTTTCTTAAGATGGCAATAAACTGACCAATGGTTTTCTTTTCCATAATTCAATTCCTCTTTTTGCAAGGAGATTTTTGCCGGCTGTGTTTGTTCCTTGCAAGCTTATTCTACGAATTTGGTAGTGAGAAATACACCCACGAAACCGAAAATTCACTCTCGCAAAGCGAGAATTTCATCAAAAATCCCCAATAATACGGAAATGGTAGCAAAAAATGAGGGAATTGTCAAAGGAATTTAGTACAAAAGAAAGGTTT
>CAZIQL010000068.1:0-12202 GCA_964541485.1 uncultured Lachnospiraceae bacterium | reverse complement strand
CTTTGGGTGCATCGTTTCCTACATAGTCGATGCCAGGGTCCTAACGTGTAGGTGCACTAGGTCTGACAGCTGCCATATTAGGCAGCGATTGCTAAATTATCGTTAGCGTTTATTTTTAATTTGAGGTTTTAAGGTGGTCCCCAACCACCAATGGCTTCCGTAACTTCAAAACCCCCGTCGAAACCAGTACAAGCCCTGGTTTATTTTAGTGACTGTCCAAGTCACCTCGGTACGTTTTCGTTACCGCGAAGGTAACTATACCATAAAATATTATATGCGTCAAGGCGGCATTTTATTCCTGCCGCCCTTGCATTGTCATTATAGCCCCTCTATCCCAGATTCCGGATTTTAAACTCCTTCTCTGCCTCACGCTTCATATCCTTCTTAGCAATACTCTCTCTCTTATCGTAAAGCTTCTTACCCTTTGCTACGCCTACTTCCACCTTGACCAGGCTGCCCTTTAAATATACCTGAAGCGGAACCAGTGTAAAGCCCTTTTGCTGCATCTTTCCGGCAATTTTGTTGATTTCGTACTTGTGCATCAAAAGCTTTTTGATACGCATCGGATCCTTATTGAAAATGTTTCCCTTTTCATACGGACTGATGTGCATACCATAGATATAAACTTCGCCGTTCTCAATCTTAATGTAGGACTCCTTGATGCTGCACTTGCCCATGCGGATGGACTTTACCTCCGTTCCGTGCAGTGCCACACCGGCCTCATATTTATCCTCAATAAAGTAATCATAGTATGCCTTTTTGTTATTGGCAACCAGCTTGATACTCTCTTTTGAACCTGCCATGAAATACCTCTTTTCCAAGTCTATGTATCTGACCTTTTATAACCCGGAAAGCACTGCATGAAGCTACAATTCATGAATGCTTTCCGCTTTATTTTCTTATTATTACTCTACCTTATTGTATGGCAGAAAGTCAATGGTTTTTAGCACTTTATCCACTGCCAATACCATAATTGTAATGTGCTGTCCGAGACGATACACCTGACGGTGTTTTTCGCCCACCAGCTGATACTTCTCCGCATCAAAACGGTAGAAATCATCTTGAATATTTTCCAGACGGATAATACCCTCGACCGTGTTCGGAAGCTCCACATAGATGCCCCAGTTCGTCACGCCGGAAATGACACCGTCATACACCTCACCGATGCGGCGTTCCATGTATTCCACCTTTTTCATCTTCTCTACTTCGCGCTCTGCCTCTTCTGCTGTACGTTCTGTCTTACTTGCCTGCGCCGCCACATCAGAGAGGATTTCAAAGTAATGCTCCTTCTTCTCCTCCGTCAGCCTGCCGTTTAAATTATCCTTGATAATGCGGTGAATCTGCAAATCCGGATAACGGCGGATTGGTGATGTAAAATGGCAGTAGTACTTTGCCGCCAGCCCAAAGTGACCGTCACAATCCGTGGAATACTTTGCCTGCTTTAAGGAACGAAGTGTCAGACGCGAAATCAAAGGACCCTCTTCCTTTCCCTCCAAGGAATCCAAAAGCTTCTGCAACTCCTTCGGATGAATGCCATCCTTGCCCTCTTTGATGTGCAAACCAAAGTTCCGTATAAATACACCTAACTTCTTAATCTTCTCCGGATCCGGGTTTTCATGCGTACGATAGACAAACGGTGCTTCCTGCCAGAAAAAGTCCTCTGCCACGGTTTCATTTGCCGCAAGCATAAAGTCTTCAATCAGCTTCGTCGCATCATTTCTCTCATACGGCTTAATTTCAATCGGTCTGCCGTTTTCAGCAAGTGTAATCTTGCTCTCCGGGAAGTCAAAGTCCACTGCCCCGCGCTGATGGCGCTTGTTTCTTAAAATATCCGATAGCTCCTTCATTAAAAGGAACTGCGGGAGCAAGTCTCCATATTCAGCCGCCAGATTTTCTGATGTATCTTCTGATTTTGCTTCAACAGAGTGCTCTACTCCTGTAGACTCATCTTCTTCCGTCACAGTTACCTTACCCATAGTCTTCAGAATATGATACACCTCTGTATAACTCATACGTCTCGTCACACGAATCACAGTTTCTGCAATCTGATGTCCTAAGATAGTTCCGCTCTCATCAATCTCCATAATACAGCTGAGTGCTAACCGGTCCACGCCCGCATTCAACGAACAAATACCATTGGATAACCGGTGCGGCAGCATCGGAATCACACGGTCCACCAGGTACACGCTGGTCCCACGGGAAAGCGCACACTCATCCAATGCCGAATGCTCCTTCACATAGTGTGTCACATCTGCAATATGCACTCCCAGCCGATAAATTCCGTTCTCCTTGCTAATCGTAATCGCATCGTCCAGATCCTTGGCATCTTCCCCATCAATCGTCACAGTAAGTTCTCCGCGCAAATCAAGTCTGTCAGCCGTTTCCTCCTCACGGATTTCCTCCGGCATACTCTCTGCTTCCTGCATCACGCTTTCCGGGAATTCCGTATCTAACCCATATGTCTTTAAGACCGTCTTTACATCCGCCGCCGGATCATTGATGTGACCGAGAATTTCTACCACTCTGCCCTCCGGACTTCTCTTGGCACTGCCGTAGTCGGTAATCTTTACATAAACCTTGTGTCCGTTGACTGCACCTTTTGTATGCTCTTTTGCAATGTAAATATCACTGCCAAGCTTTAAATTGTCCGGAATGACAAAGCCAAAGCTTTTGCTCTTCTCAAACGTACCGACCACATAGACCGTATCACGCTTTGTTACCTTTAAAACCTTGCCTTCGCGACGCTTTCCCTCAGTTCCGCCGGAGGTGATTTCAATTTCGATTTCATCCCCGTGCATAGCACCCTTCGTATCACGTTCCGGGATAAAAACGTCCTCTTCTCCTTCTATCGTACAAAAACCAAAGCCTCTGGTAGTTCCGGCAAAAATCCCCTTCTTTACCTCCACCACAGCCTGCTTTAACGGCTTTTCTGTTTTCTTCTTTTTACTGATAAACTTCATATACCTCTCCTATTTCCCCTAAAACGCAAGGAAAGCGTGTCCCAACGAATTGAAACACGCTTTCTACATTCATATTTTATATTACCAGTTTAAGTTAAGAACAACGGATAATACGATGAAGAGTACTGCAAGGAGCTTTGTGCCCTTTTCTAATGCACCTTCCATAGAACGTCCCTTATTCTTACCCCAGTATGTTTCAGCGATTCCGTTGATGGAACCGGAAAGTCCCTGCGACTTGCTTTCCTGGAACAATACGATAACAACTAAAGCTATACAAATAAGAACATATAAAACTGTTACAATTCCTCTTAAAATTTCCACTTATCACACCTCCTAAACCTCAGGATTAATTAACCAAAGTTCATTATATAAAATTTTTCTGCTTTTGTAAAGCATTATTTTCTAACAAGTAAGGATTTTCCGGTCATTTCTTTCGGTTGCTCCATACCCATCATCTCAATCATGGTAGGAACGATGTCTGCCAGGCATCCGCCCTCTCTTAATGTGTAGTCCTTATCATAGTTTACTAAGATGAAAGGAACCGGATTTGTGGTATGAGCGGTGAACGGAGCACCTGTCTCATAGTCCAATAACTGCTCTGCATTACCGTGGTCAGCACAGATGAACATCTGGCCGTCTACGGAAAGAAGTGCTTCATAAGCCTTTCCTACGCACTCATCTACTGCTTCTACTGCCTTGATGGCTGCGTTTTCAATACCGGTATGACCAACCATGTCAGGATTTGCAAAGTTTGTGATGATGACATCGTACTTACCGGACTTGATTGCCTCTACTAACTTGTCTGCTACTTCGTAAGCGCTCATCTCAGGCTGTAAATCATAGGTAGCCACCTTTGGAGAGTTTACTAAGATTCTGTCTTCTCCTGCGTTTGGTGCTTCTACACCGCCGTTAAAGAAGAAGGTTACGTGTGCATACTTTTCTGTTTCAGCGATTCTTGCCTGAGTCATGTTGTGAGCCGCAAGGAATTCACCGAAGGTATTCGTAATTGCAATCTTTTCAAATGCAACCGTCTTGTTTGGAATGGTTACATCATATTCAGAGAAGCAGACAAACTTTACGTTAAATCTGCCAAATCTTCTTTCAAAACCGTCAAAATCATCTGCACAGAATGCTCTGGTGATTTCTCTGGCACGGTCCGGACGGAAGTTAAAGAATACGATGGAGTCGTTTTCCTTAATGGTGCCATCTTCACAAGTGATGGTCGGAACTACGAATTCATCCGTTACTTCTTCTTTATAGGACTTTGTAATTGCACAGATTGCGCAGTCTGCCTTGTTTCCCTCACCGTAAACAAGTGCTGCATATGCCTTCTCTACACGGTCCCAACGGTTATCTCTGTCCATTGCATAGTATCTGCCGTGGATAGAGGCAATCTTACCAACGCCAAGTTCTTCCATCTTGTTCTGTAAGTCGATTAAGAAGCCCTTACCGGAGGTCGGAGCGGTATCTCTGCCGTCTAAGAACGCATGTACAAATACCTTTTCAAGACCTGCTCTCTTTGCAAGCTCGAGTAATCCAAATAAGTGTGTAATATGGCTGTGTACACCACCATCGGACAACAGACCGAAGGCATGAAGTGCACTGCCGTTTAACTTACAATTTTCTACCGCAGCAAGAAGTTCCTTATTTTCAAAGAAATCTCCATCCTGGATTTCCTTTGTAATTCTTGTTAATTCCTGATATACAATACGACCGGCACCCATATTTAAGTGACCAACCTCAGAGTTCCCCATCTGTCCGTCCGGAAGACCTACTGCCATACCGGAGGCATTACCCTCAACAAAAGGATACTCTGCCATCAATTTATCCATCACAGGAGTCTTTGCTTCTGCTACTGCATTTGCCTGTGTCTTTTCATTTAATCCATAACCGTCTAAAATCATTAATACTGTTGGCTTTTTGCTCATGATTTATACCATTCCTTTCGAAATTTGCGTTGTAGGATGTGTTCCGTCGTTTTTTGCCTCACGTCACACACCATGATATTTTCTCACAAAATGGCAACATTTGCAAGTAAATTTACACAGAAAATGAAATTACTTACTGTACCTCAAATTCGACATCCGTTGTAATTGTGTACTCTGTTCCGTTCTGCTCGACTACAATAGTTGCAGTTAACGTTACAGTTCCTTTTGCTTTTGGTGTATATTTTAATTCTACTTCTGTAGTCTCGCCGCCGTATACCTTATACCCGGTTGTATCCACAGCAACTACACTATCACCGCCCTGTGTCAGGACAATGCTCTTTACCGTTGCGTCTTCGTATTCATTATTATAGAGTGAAAGCTTAAGCACTGTTTCTTCATTCACCGCCGGCGTCGCTGTCACGCATTCAAAAGCTGTAGTACTGACTCCTTCTGCTTCTACCCATACCGGTGCCGTAAAAGCAAGGTCACCGTCTGCCTGGGTGATACGGATATAATAATAAGTATAGGTTGGTGCCAGAGTTGCTGTCACCACACCATCTGCAAGATCAGCCGCATCCGTCCACTCATATGCCGTCTTACCGGAATTTACTACGACTTCTACCTTGGTGATTTCATCTGTCGCATCCGGGTCAGCGAACTGCACCCGCACATTTAACTCCTTTGGCAGCTCTGTAATGATGGAACCAAGAAGTCTATCGTTCACTGTATAGTAAACCTCTAAATTTCTATCCTCTGTTGCATATGCACGGCGGTTATAAATCGCATCATAAATAGTTTCTTCCGTCAAATCTTCTGCAAGAACAACACATCTTGCTTCATTGGCATTTCCCCATCTGCCGCCATGGTTATCCTGATTCATCGTCGGCGCCAGATGCCAGCCCTTGTCCAGCGCCATGTTATAGTACTCATAGCTTGGGTAATAACCACTTGCACCTACCTGACCGGAACCGTTCGACACTTCAATCAGCTGTACTCTTTCATCTATCTTTTTATCCCAGTACGCAAAGTCAACAAAGGTACCAAACATCCACCCCGGATGATTAAACTGCGAGATACTGCCTTCGCCCGCATCCTCAGAAAGCAGGTCATAATATGCCTGAATACCGGCATTTCCGGTCTTATTATTCAATGTTGAGTTATTACGGGAGACGATACCCTCAGTATTAAATGTATTTATGTGTCCCGGACCACTCGACCATGTCATCTCAAAACCGCCAATAGCAAGTACTTTATCCTGCTTTGCATTAAACTCATCGATTGTTTCAGTATACTCCAACCACAGATTGCGGCTGGTCTCTGTTGCCAGATCCAAATCGTACAAAGCCTCTTCCGGATTGGTTCCTCCGTTTTTATCAAAATAGTTGGAATGATCGGTAAATGCCACAAAATCTACATTTGCCTCTTCCGGAAGATTGTAAATGTAATCCAGGGCACTCTCAAGTGTACCGGAACCATCCGAATACTCTGTATGGGAATGCAATTGCCCGAAATACAGGTTATAATCCGGAGCTCCGACTGTAAACTTCCAAGAAGTTTCCGAAGCAACATTATCTTCCTGCCGGATTACCTGTACAGTTACTTCGGTACGGCCATCCGTAAGCGCCGTATCCGGCGTATAGGTAATCTTACCGTCTTTGTATATTGCATTGACCTGTTTTCCTGCGACGGTCATCACGACAGTTGGATTTTCACCTGCATTGATTACCTCTACAGAGATTTCCGGCGTTTTCTGCTCTCCGGTCTGCTCCGTCTTTCCCGGTGTCTGATTTGTAAATACCGGAATGTCATCCACTGCTATCAGAATCTCACCGCCAAATGTCGTATTGTCATAGTCAACGCCTTGGATTTCAACCTTTAACTGTCCACCCTTTACATCCTCTGCCGGAATCCGTACACGGCACACATCACCATCCATGGTATAAACAAGCGCGGTTCCCGAAAGAGATACAGAAAGCTCCTTCACTCCGTACAGTGCTTCAATCTGGAACTTAAATTCATAGTCCACGCCTTTTTCTGCTGTAGCAAGTCTGCTGTAAGAAATCATCGGCTTGTTAACCGCTCCGGTCAAATCTCCCGCTGAATAGAAACGGAACGTGTAGATATTATAATCGTTTGGATTATTCATGCTATAGGTCGTAATCAGACCGGAATAATACTCTAAATACTGCGGATAAGTATCTCTATACTTTGCCACACGATTTTCAAGATAAAATCCACCGTTTCCCTCCACCAGTGTCCAGTCAGCTTCCTCTGTCGCCGTTTTGGAATAAAAGGCATTGTTTCCCGTGCCTGTTGCACACAGATAACCATCTATTTCATTATAGAGCCGGAAATATTCTCCGTTTTTCTCAATCACAAACACTCTCGCACCATTTCCTGTAGAAAATACACCATTTTCTACCGATGCATTTGCCGGATTAATACGATTGTTCTCTGTAGGTGATGCCAAAACTCCATTTGCACCGACACTGTATAAAAAGACATGAGTTCCTTCTGTCAGCTCCTCTTTCGTAAGCTCCACCGCAGGTATGACATCCTCGGATACCAACGGAGCTTGTGTCGGCACCTGTGTCGGCTCACTTGTCGGCACCTGTGTCTCCTGTGGAGCCTGTGTTGGTGTCAAAATCGGCGTTTGTGTTGCCGTCGGCGTTACCAAATTTCCGGAGGATTCTCCTCTTTTTAAAAGCTCCGTACCAATCAGCACAGTCACACCTACAATAGCCACCGCAAAAAGCGCCATTAAAATTTTGTTTTGTTTTTTCTGTTTCATTTCTCTGCCTCTCTTGTTCTTGACATGTCTGTTTTTGGTTGCTATCCTTGAAGTAATAAAAACACTTCAAAAGGAATCGTCATATGAAAAAAACACACTCCGCTACATCATATATCAAAATGCAGTTACCTGCAATATTATCTCTCTTTTTTTTACTGCTCCTTGGCATTTATTTTTATCTGGTTGCACATCCATCCGAGCCTGCAGCGGAAACCTCTTCCGGTTACTCCCTTACTTATGAAACTGCCGTAGTCACCGAAATTATTTCCGATTCCTGCACACCGGACACCACCGCAGAAGGCACCCTGCGCGGCACCCAGGTCCTCTGTGCTCTGGTAAAAAGTGGTGCCTTTGCCGGAGAAACTTATTTAATCAACAACACCATCGGTCCGATTTACGGGAAACAATTAAATGTCGGAGACTCCTTTACCATTGCACTTTCTGCCTATGAAGACGGTTCCGTACGTGCTGTAGTGTATGAATATAATCGTACTCCTGCTATTTTCCTCTTAATCGGTCTGTTTTTCCTGGTTACCGTTTTGGTCGGCGGAAAAACCGGCGCAAAGTCCTTAATCGGTCTTGTAATCACGATTGTTGCATTGCTGCTCATCTTACTACCGCTTCTGTTTATGGGCTGGCCGACACTTCCAACAACACTGCTTGTATGTAGCTGGATTACCTGTATCGTGTTTCTTATCCTCTCCGGTTGGGACAAAAAAACATTCTGTGCTATTCTCGGAACCGTTTCCGGCATGCTGTTTGCCACTTTATTCGCACTGCTTGCACAGAAACTGCTCCGCATTGACGGTTACCGCGAGGAATACGCTGAGGCTCTTCTGCAGCTTCGTCAGACCGGAGAAAGCCTGCTTGGCATCCGTTATCTTTTGGTAGCCGGAGTTATGATCAGTGCCCTGGGTGCTGTTATGGACGTTGCCATGAGTATTTCCTCTGCAACCCGCGAGCTTTCCTTAGTTGGTGATAAAATGACCTTCCGTCAGCTTTTCGTCAGCGGTATGAACATCGGACGCGATATGGTTGGTACCATGACAAATACGTTAATTCTTGCCATCATCGGAAGCGGCATGATGTTAATCATGTACATTGCCTCTTTGAACCTTCCGCTCCGCCAGTTCCTTACCTCGCCATATCTGGCACTGGAGCTTGTGAGTAGCTTATCCAGTTCGATCGGTGTTATTTTGACGGTTCCGTTAACTGCTTTTATAAGTGCTTTATTATACGCATATACAGCAAAAGAAGAAACCTAAACAGCTTCTTCTTTTGTTATATCTTCCTTTTTCAGTAGTTTCTTTATCATCACCATAAATACCGTTCCGGTCGTCACCGCCGCCACAATGTCCGCCACCGGTTCTGCATAGTAAATGCCATGTACCCCAAAGAACCTTGGCAAAATCAGCGCTAACGGAATCAGTAAAATCACTTTACGAAGGAGCGCAAGGAACAACGAAACCTTTGCCTGTCCCATTCCCATAAACGTACTCTGGCACGCCATCTGCACACCAAAAATCCAAATCCCCGCAAAGAACACAGGCATCACCTTTTCTACCAGCGCAATGAGTTCCGCCTCCGTTGTAAAAATCGAAGCAAACACGCCCGGAATAAACTGCGTCAGCAAGCATGCAATCACCGTTACAGAAAGGTTTGCAATCAGAACTATCTTAAATGTCTTTTTCACTCTGTCAAAATTTCCCGCACCATAATTATAGCTGATGACCGGCTGTACCCCCTGTGTCACTCCGTTCACCGGGACAATGGTCAGCTGCATCACACTTTGTAAAATTGTCAGAGAACCAACGTACAAATCCCCGCCGTATTCCTGAAGACCGCTGTTTAAAACAATCGTAACTAAAGCCTCCGTCGACTGCATCACAAACGGTGAAACACCCAGTGCACAAATCATGCCGACAATCTTTAACTCCGGTCTCAAATTCTCCTTCTTAATCCGGATGACCGATTTCTTTGAAACCAAAAAGCTCACTACCCACACAGCACTGACCGCCTGTGAAATGATCGTTGCAAGCGCTGCCCCCTTCACTCCCATATCCATCGTGAAGATAAAAATCGGGTCAAGAATAATATTTAAGACCGCACCAATCAGCACGGAAAGCATTGCAATTTTTGCATTTCCCTGACAACTGATGTACGTATTTAATCCGAGCGCAAATTGCACAAAAATCGTACCGACGAGATAAATATTAATGTAATCCAGTGCATACACAATCGTCTCATCACTGGCACCGAATGCATATAAAATCGGTTCCTTAAAGAGCATAAATACTATCGTAAGAACCATCGAGCAGAAAAACAGCATTGTCGCCGCATTACCTAAAATCCGCTCCGCCTGTTCCTTATTTCCTTTTCCCAGCTGGATTGCCGCAAGCGGCGCCCCGCCCATCCCGGCAAACGCACTGAATGCAGACACCAAAACAATAATCGGCAGACACACACCAAGTCCCGTCAGTGCTGTCGCCCCCACCTTAGGAATATGACCGATATACATGCGGTCTACCATGTTATAAAGCACATTAATCAGCTGTGCCGCAATGCCCGGTAATGCCAATTTAAATATCAACCGTCCCAGCGGTTCCGTTCCTAATTTTTTGTCACTTGAAGCTGCCATGTCTTACTTCCTCTTTCTATTATCTATTACCTTTTGTTTTCCCATTTATAATCCAACACATTAAGTTTGGAGTGCCCATTCCTTACACTGTGCAATTCATCAGCTAATATATCAATGTACTTTAATACAAATTCTTCTACCATAGCCTCTGTCAACAACATTGGTTTTTCATCCGATGATTCAACAACATCATTTTCGTAATCACTGACTATTTTTTCAATATCAAATTCGGTTATTCCATTTAACAATTCGTTTTCAAAAGCCGTTGGCTCTTCCAAATGGCTTGGCAGTGCATATTTTCTCACGATGTACGAATTAAGGATATGATAATCATTATGTAATATATCCAGTTCATAACGCCCTATCTTTTCCATGAAACGCTTTTCGTAATATAAGAAGTATCTATAAAACGCATCTTCCACCAAGTGTGCGTAATATCCCAGATACAAATCATCCGTCATAATTTGTTTTTGAAACTTTTCAAAGAAATCCTGAAAATCAAAATATAAACAGCTTTCATCCGATGTATGTTTGATGAAATGAGCAACCTTCCTATTGGTCGGATTGCTGTATGCATCCGGTAAAATACTTCCCATCAGAAATCTGTTTTTATCAAATAATTCAATCTTATCTGCCAGCAGAGTACCGAACAGCATGTGTATTGTTCGCTGCGCCATTACGCTAATCTCCTTTGAAACTTAAAATATAGCAATCTCTACAAATTGAGATTTATATTTTCAATAAGCTGTTATTTTTTCCCTTTATCTTTACAAAAATCTTTCACATTGCAATACGGACATCTTATTTGATGTTCATCAAATACGTGAGCTTCAAAAATTAATTGTGTCCATTTAGGTTTAAACTCTTTTCCTCAATTATGGCATACAAATGTATGAGTGCTTTGTTCCAGAGCAATAGGAATTGCCACCACAGCTGTAATTACTAAAATAAAACAAATAATACCTAAAACAATTTTCATAATAATTACCTCCTGTCTCTACGTTCACTCACACATTTAAAAACTCATTGTAGTTTAATCTGAAAGCCTCTTCCAGCTTCTCAATCAGATATTTTGAGGATATTTCTTTTTCATTCGGAATGTCTTCCTGATACATAATATTATCATAATTTAGAATAACAAATTCTCGAGATTTCAGTTCTTTCAAGTCCCTCATCCTCACTGTAGGAAGAATAATCCCCTGTTCGGAAAGCTGGAATCTGACATCCGCTATGTGTTTACAGCCAATTCCGTCCTTCGCAAAATCCTCTGTAACCACATGATTTTGCCAGCATTTGTATCTATACATAATTTTTCTTCAAAAAGATACAAAAATCATTCGATTTCCTTGAAATGAGAGCAGATTTTAGCATGTTTTGTATCTATAGCGAAAAATACAGCTCCGAGATACTTTATTTTTGTATTTTACGTATCTATAAGAATAATTTTTTTCTATAGATACAAACTGATGAATATATGCCTCAAATAGAATAACTTCTGCTCTATTTTTGTATCTACATTACAACTTTTTTCATATAGATACTTTTCAACAAAAAAACATATAAAACAATCCACTTCAAATTTGCACCTATATACATCATAACACATTTTCTTCCCTCAGGAAACAGAAACATAGCTAGAACTTTACTCCTTGCCCCCTCCCTTGCCGAACTTCCCACGTTTTGCGAAAGATTTCTGACATCAGACATGTAGCATTTTCCCGGCGGCTCCAAGGCTTACGTTCTTAACGTAATGGATACTTTTGCGGATTTTGGCTATTTGTTTGAGGTTGAGGGTGTGTTGATAGCCCCTTTGGAATTTGGCTTGCAGGGAAAGGGGCTGTAAAAAAACAGTCATAAAAAATGCTACGGGACTACCAAATGGTAA
>CAZIQL010000067.1:0-12518 GCA_964541485.1 uncultured Lachnospiraceae bacterium | reverse complement strand
GAATTTTCCGTAGAAGGCGGTTACCTTGATTACTTCTTAATCAATGGTCCGTCCATGAAGGAAGTTCTGACCCGCTATACAGACCTGACCGGAAAGCCATCCCTGCCTGCGGCATGGACCTTTGGTTTATGGCTCTCCACTTCGTTTACGACGAACTATGATGAAAAGACCGTTATGAGCTTTGTGGACGGCATGTTGGACCGCGGTATTCCGCTCAGAGTCTTCCACTTTGACTGCTTCTGGATGAAGGAATTCCACTGGTCGGATTTCCTGTGGGATGACAGAGTATTTCCGGATCCTGAGGGCATGCTCTCGCGCATCAAAGCAAAGGGCTTAAATATCTGTGTCTGGATTAACTCCTATATCGGCCAGGAATCCGCACTGTTTGCAGAAGGTGTGGAAAACGGCTATTTTGTAAAGCGTCCGAATGGCGATGTATGGCAGTGGGATATGTGGCAGCCTGGCATGGCACTTGTAGACTTTACAAATCCTGCGGCCTGCAAGTGGTTCCAGGATAAGTTAGAAGCCCTCATGGATATGGGCGTTGACTGCTTTAAGACTGACTTTGGTGAAAGAATCCCGACCGACGTGGTTTACTATGATGGTTCCGACCCTAAAAAAATGCATAATTACTACACTTATCTTTATAATAAGTGTGTCTTTGATTTGCTGGAGAGAAAGCGCGGTAAAAACGATGCGGTACTGTTTGCACGTTCTGCAACCGTTGGCGGTCAGAAGTTCCCGGTTCACTGGGGCGGCGACTGCTGGTCTGATTATGAATCCATGGAAGAATCCTTACGTGGCGGTCTTTCCTTAACCTCCTCGGGCTTTGGTTACTGGAGCCATGACATCGGCGGCTTTGAACATACTTCGACCGCAGATGTCTATAAGAGATGGGCAGCGTTTGGTCTTCTCTCCTCCCACTCCAGACTTCACGGCAGTTCCTCTTACCGTGTGCCATGGGCATATGATGATGAGGCTGTCGATGTTGTTCGTGCCTTCACAAGGTTAAAGGCTTCCCTGATGCCGTATCTGTACCGCAATGCCATCGAAACCGCAAGGACCGGTGTTCCGATGATGCGCAGCATGGTACTGGAATATACCTCCGATAAGAATTGTGCTTACTTAGATAAGCAGTACTTCCTCGGTGATTCCCTTTTGGTTGCTCCAATCTTTAATGAGGAAAGCATTGCCGAATTCTACTTACCAAACGGCAGATGGACCAATTACTTTACCGGAAAGGAATACACAGGCGGCAGCTGGTACACCGAACACTGTCCATATCTTGAAATTCCTCTGATGGTAAAGGAAAACACTATCTTGGCAGTGAACGAGAATGCTGCCGTAGCAGATTATGATTTTGCTGATGGTGTTACCTTGAAGGCTTATGCACTTCTTAACGGAGTGACCACTTCCACAAGCATTTATGATACAAAGGCAAATCTTGATTTGACTGCAACCATCACAAGAAGCGGCAACGAAATCAAGGTTTCTGTAGATGCGAAAAAGCCTTTCTCCGTCCTTTTAGTAAACGAAGAAGGCGTATCGGTATCCGGTGGTGTCATGATGGAAAACACACCGGAGGGTGTTCTGATTTCCTCCGGACAGGGCGGTGAATTTTTCGTGATGCTAAACTAAATCTATGTTGCTTCACAAAAGAGGTTCCAGCTTATTAGCCGAAACCTCTTTTTTCATGCCTGTGAACCTGTATAATGGCTACATATTCGTATTACTGCACAAATTCATTATCATATAACCAATCAAACAATTCCTGTGTCATTCGTCTTCCCCTGTTGTATGTCGTGTACTCTTCTACATTGATTCCATATGCCACATAATCATTTGAGCCCAAATTACAATAAACAGGGGCACCACTCTGGCCTCCATACATATCAATATTATAATCAATTGTATATGTATCATAATTCGTTATTTGCCCACGACTCATCCACATAGTTCCAAGTTTGTCTCCATCGCCAGGGTAACCTGCTATCGTAAAATATTTACTACTGTCATCAAAGAATTCATCATCCTCGTAACTAATTCCAAACCAACCTGTAGTATTTCCAACATCGCTATTAAGTATCAAAATCGCATAATCGTCTCTTGCGGGATCATTATATGAATCAAAATTAGCACAAACATAATAACTTGTTACATATGTTGTCAATGGCTCATAATCTCCATTCTTTCCTAAATATACAGTAATTGATGTCGCTGGTGAATTTGATTTACTCATGCAACAGTGGCCTGCCGTCAGCATAACATTACTAGAAATCATATAACCAGTTCCCCAACCCGATCTTCCGTTTTCGTACTCCATTTTCAACTGCGCTACTGCATAATACGGTCTGACTGTCGTAGAATGAATTTGCACTCTAGTGTCTGTTCCGATTATCGCTCGAGTCGAGGCTTCTTCGATTTCTTCAATATTCTCTGTTGGAAAATATGAAGTGCTTCTATGAGGTCTAGCACTTCCTCTTTGCACCGCAGAATTTGTCCCTATTGATATTAACTCAGTTGTACCGTTCACCAGATCATATTTCTTTAATATTGTTACCTCTTCATTTTCTGACGCACTCGCATATATTTCACCCGAAATAGTCAACATTGTTAAAGCTAAAAGTAAACTTAGTAGTCTTTTCTTCATTTTCCTAACTCCTTTCTACACCATGTTCACAAGCATACTCTTCAATCCTATATACTAATCACTGATACTTAACCCCCTCCCTACTGCCTCTCTCCATTCTTTTTCATATTCTTTGCACACATAAACACAATACTCATTCTCATCAAAGGAGACTGCTATTGCAACTTCTTTAGACACACCTTTTATTTCATAGCACCGACCCTTCTTTTCTAATCTTACTGGCACTTTCCCATCATTCATTTTCTGATATCCATAAAGAATTATTTCTCCAATCTCATCCCCTAACACACTCTCGTCTAAAAGCAAATAAACATTATTCTCGCAATATGAAATATACTCTTTTTCATTCAAAGAAGCATTCTCATATTGTCCAAAAATCTCACGTTCTCTCCACCCAATCTCCTCAAATAAAATCGCCTTATTAGGTTCCTCTACTCCCTTCTCCTTTTGTAGGAATACATAATAGAATAATCCTAAACACACAATAGCAATTCCAGCCGCTGTCATTACACCTATTTTCAGAAAATGCCGAATTCTTTCCTTTTTCTCACAACCTAACGGCAACTCGATATAATAATCATCAATCTCTCCTATAGCCTTGGCAAGTTGTATTACTGTCATATTTGATACCCCCTCTCCTCTAAATATGCTTTTAGTTTTTTTCTCATCTGAAATAAACTATAGCTCACTTTCTTCTCAGACATCTTCAATTTCATAGCAATTTCCTTGTTTGAAAAAAAATACCAATATCGCTGGACAAAAATTATCTGTTGCTGTTTCTCTAGTGTCTCAAGAAACTTGTTTATCTCTCTTCCTAGTTCCACTATCTCTAGTTCTTGTTCTATCGAATTTCCAGCAGCAATACATTCTTCTAATTCTTGTAACGGAATTTCTATCAAATCTCCTTTTCTTTTCTTTGCAAAATAGTACTGACATTTATCCAACGAAAGATTTCTAATAATCCGCCCTAAAAAGGTTCTAAGATTATTAGGTTTTTTAGGTGGCATTGCATACCACGCTCTAAGATATGTATCATTAACACACTCTTGCACATCGGCTTCGTTTTTTAAAACCCTATAGGATATTGCATAGCAATAGGATCCATACTTTTTTTCAGTCTCCTCTATGGCTTTTTCGCTACGTTGCCAAAACAAATCAATTATGCTCTTATCTTCCATAGTCCCTCCTTTCTAGCCTTTCACCTATATACACGAAAAAAAAAACATAATATTTGAAAAAACAAATAAAAATTAAGCAAATTTAGTAAAAGTTAGTATAATAAAAAAATGTCTCAGAAATCTGAAACATTTTTCCTTTTCCTTAAAAGCTTCTTATTTTATCCTGTGAATCATCCACGGTCTTTGCAATGGAACGAATCACAACATAATACTCATAGTTTTCATTCACTTTTACCTTCACACGGTCTCCGACCTTCTTGCCATAAATCGCTTTTCCGATAGGCGATTCCACACTAATCATACCGGCAAGGGAATTTTCTCTTACCGTTGTTACAATACGGTAAGTTTCCACTTCATCATCCTCTTCAAAGTAAACTTCCACTGTATTGTTCATGCCGACCTCGTCTTCGGCAGAAGTATCCTTCAACACATCCGCTGTCTTAATCATTCTCTCTAAATAACGGATGCGGCTTTCGTTTTTATTCTTATCCCTCTTTGCGGCATAGTACTCAAAGTTTTCGCTCAAATCCCCCTGCGCTCTTGCTTCCTTTACCGCTTCGATGGCTTCTTTCCGAACAACAAGCTTGCGATATTCAATTTCTTCCCTCATCTTCTGAATATCACTTTCGGTTAACTGATTGTGCATTTCTTTTCCCCTTTCTCCACTTTTCTCCGGCATTCCATGCCTTTACCGTATATTCCGCACATACTTTATTTCCTACTTAGAATATACTGAAACAGAAAACTTTTCCGGAGGCTCCCATGGAACTTCTTACGACTCTGTTACATAAATATGGTCTGCTTGGCCTTTGCATGATGATTTTTTTAGAATATGCCTGTTTTCCGATTTCCAGCGAAATCGTACTGCCGTTTTGCGGTGCCTTTGCAAAGACCTGCGACATTTCTTTCTTTTACCTGATTCCGGCAAGCATCTTATCCGGACTCCTCGGTACAACGGTTTGTTATTTTATCGGACGCATTGGCGGCTCCCGTGTCCTTACCTTCCTTAAAACACGCTTTCCAAAAACCAGAAAGGGCATCGAAGCCTCCGAAGAAAAGCTGGAACACTACGGTTCCTTTGCCGTCTGTTTTGGCCGCATCATTCCTCTTTGCCGCACCTATATTGCCTTTATAGCCGGCAGCGTCAAACAACCTCTTCCGCAGTATCTCACCTACTCGCTCCTTGGCATCACGGTCTGGAACTGCGTACTGATTGGCCTTGGTTATCTGTTTCAGAGTAATTGGAATGAAGTACAGCGGTACTACGAAGAATACAAAATGCTCCTCGTATTTACCGCCGTTGTCCTCTTACTCGTATTCTGGATGCGCAAGGGTCACTGGAAAACGAAAGACACCCCTGCACAAAAATAACTGTTTCATTATCAGATTCATATTAAGGCACGCCTTGACATCTTGAAGCTTAGTGGATTGCTCCGTTGATGTCTGCCTTCATATCAAGCACAGCCTGTCTTGCTGCATCTGCATAGCCTGCCTCGCCAAACTTAGCATATGCTTCCTGCTTATATGCTGCAATAATACCTCTGGAGGAGTTGATGATGGCACCAAGTCCATCTTCATTGAAGAAGTGGGCAAGATCAGAACCCTTACCGCCCTGTGCACCGTAGCCCGGTACTAAAATGAAGGTCTTTGGCATAATCTTTCTTAAGATTTTACCCTGCTCCGGATAAGTTGCTCCAACTACCGCACCAATGTTGCTGTACTCTCCGCTCATGCAGTCAGCGCCCCATGCGGCTACCTTTTCACCCACGTGCTCATACAGCGGTCTTCCATCAATCAGTCTGTCCTGGAACTCACCGCTGGATGGGTTGGAGGTCTTAACGAGAATAAATAACCCCCTGTCGTTTTCCTTACATACATCTACGAAAGGCTTGATACCGTCGGTACCAAGATATGGGTTTACGGTAATGAAATCTTCATTAAATGGTTCGAATGTATTGGCACCAATGGTTACCTTACCGATATGGCCGGTAGCATACGCTGCGGATGTGGAACCGATATCACCACGCTTTACATCACCGATTACAATCAGGCCCTTTTCCTTACAATACTTTACGGTCTTATCAAAAGCTACCAAACCCGGAATACCAAACTGCTCATACATAGCTACCTGTGGCTTTACCGCAGGAACCAAATCACAAATAGCATCCACAAGACCCTTGTTATACTGCCATACGGCTTCTGCCGCACCCTCTAAGGTTTCACCAAACTCCTTAAATGCCGCTTCCTTAATGTGACTTGGGATGTAGCCAAGCATTGGGTCAAGTCCTACCACAATCGGTGCATCTGTTGCTTTGATTTTTGCAATTAACTTATCAATCATTTTCGTAACTCTCCTATGGTATTTTTATAATTAATTTTTATTTCTCATTTCTATATACGATTTTGCCATCTACTATTGTGTAGCAGATGACACCGTAAACTTCCTTGCCTGCAAACGGAGTATTTTTGCCCTTGGAATAAAACTTCTCCGGGTCAATCACATAGGACGCATCCGCATCGGCAATCGTAATATCCCCCGGCATGCCAACACTTAACGAACCCTTGTTAATGCCAAGAATCTTCGCCGGCTGGGCACTCATACGCTCTACAAGCTCTGCCATGGAAAGCTTGCCCCTACGCACAAGCTCTGTCACTGTCAGTGCAAATGCCGTTTCCGAACCGACAATTCCAAACGGAGATTTTAACATAGACTGCTCTTTTTCCTCCTTGGAATGCGGCGCATGATCTGTGGCAATTGCCTCCAGCACATTGTCCTGTAATGCCTGAATCAGCGCTTCCTTGTCCTCTTTTCCGCGAAGTGGCGGGTTCATCTTGTAATTGCCGAAATCCTCCGGGATTTCTTCATCAATCATCGTGAAATAATGAGGACCTGTCTCGCCAGACACCGGAAGTCCCTCTTCCTTTGCAAGTGCAATCATCTTTACACTGTCCTTTGTGGAACAGTGGCACAGATGAAGCTGTACACCGGTCTCCCTTGCAAGGAAAATGTCTCTTGCCGTAATAATATCTTCTACTGCGTTTGTAATACCCGGAAGTCCCAGTTCTTCTGCTCTTTTTCCGGCATTCATAACGCCGCCTCTTACTAAATCAATATCCTCACAGTGTGCAAACACCGGAATGCCAGCCCCTGCTGCCATTTTCATGCCTTCTGCATAAAGAGCAGAATTCATCACGGATTTTCCATCCTCGCTGACTGCCACCGCACCGGCTTTTGCCATACCTGCGATGTCTGCCAGCTCTTTTCCCTCCTGGCCGATGGAAATCGCACCAATCGGAAGGATGTGTATCTTCGAATCTGTTTTTGCCTTCTCAAGTAATGCCGTAATTTTTTCCGGTGTATCTGTGGATGGCTTTGTATTTGGCATCGGACAGATACTCGTAAAGCCTCCTGCCGCTGCTGCCATCGAACCGGTAGCTATCGTTTCTTTGTACTCAAGGCCCGGTTCTCTTAAATGCACATGCAAATCGATAAATCCCGGCATCACATACTTTCCTGCCGCATCAATCACCTGAGCCGCCTCAGCTTCTATGTGCTCTGCCACCTGCGCAACCACACCGTCACAGACCAAGATGTCATAAAGACCATCTTTTCCTGCCACCGGGTCCACCAGATGACCGCCCTTTATCAATAAATCCATCATTTCTGTCCTCGCTTACCTTTTAAAGTTGTCCTCTGTTACAAGTCAGCTCTTTCAATATCTGCCAATATTCTGGAATCTGTAATGTATTCCGCAAAATCAAACCGGTTTACCCAGACAGAATCACAATACTCTTCCGAAATCATCGGCTCTTCCGTGTGTGCATGGAGCAAATAACAGATACCGATGGTACAAACCTCGCCCACGGTATACTGCCATGTGTAGAGAGGCTTGGATGCCTCTGCCGTAAGTCCGGTGCTTTCCATCACGATACGTTCAACCGCTCTTTCCGGTGTTTCGCCAAATTCCACTTCACCGCTCGGAAATTCCCACTGGTATGGTGCATCAATGCGGTCATCGTACCATTTCTTCAATAAAAGATAATCACTGCCGTAATTAATAATCCCTTTTACAACTACTCTGTATCTTCCCATGATGAGTCTCCCTTCACTACGCCTCCTGAAAGTGCCTTAAACAGTCTGGTATTTCACGTCGGCAAGGAACAATCCCTTTGGCTCTACGGCCCTGCCTGCCCGTTCCCGATCCCCGGATGCCAAAATATCCGGAATGGTAGCCGGGTCAATTTCTTCAAGTCCGCAGTCTAAGACAGTGCCTATCAGGATGCGGGCCATGTTCGGCCAGAAATCATCCGCCGAAACCGTCACCGTCACTTCTTTTTCATCTCCGTAAATATCAATGGAAGAAACGGTACGCACTGTTGACTTCTTCATTCGCTTATTGTCAGAAAATGCTTTAAAATCATGTGTTCCTACAAGCTCTTTAGCTGCCTGCTTCATCTTTGCGATGTCCGGACGCTTAAAACAATAGTAATTGTACTTTCTGTCAAACACGGACGGAACCTCGCCTATTGTAATACGGTATTCAAAGATAAACTGTTTTGCATTGAATGCTGCATGGAAGCGGTCACTTACCTCGAGAGCCTCCAAAACCGCAATATCCCTTGGCAGATAACGGTTTAAGTACTGCTTGATTTCATACGTCTTTTTCTCCGACTCCGTATGAAAGTTCGCCACCTGTTTGTACGCATGCACTCCTGCTTCTGTACGAAGGGCGCCGGTCAGTTCCACCGGCTTCCCTTCCATTTTATTAAGTACTTCTTCGATTTTTTCCTGAATGGCACCGCCCTTGCCTGTCGTCTTCGCCGCAGTCACTGCCTTTTGCCACCCGTCATATCTGGAACCGTCATATTCCATGATCAACTGGATGTTCCTCATGTCCTAATTTCCCTCAAAATATGCATCAATACCGTCACAGATAGCCTTTACCATCTTGTTCTGGTATTCTTCGTTCCAGAGATTGGTATCCTCTTCTACATTTGACATAAAGCCAAGCTGAAGTACCGTTACCGGAATCTCGGAATAGTTAATCGTTGCCAAGTCATCGTATTCTCTTACACTACGGTCATATGCTCCGGTCTCCTGAATCAGTCTGCTCTGGATTGCCTTTGCAAGCGCCTTACTCTGTGTATAAAGCTGTGGAACAAATGGGTTGTTCTTCGATGGAATCTGTGCATAAATACCGTTTGCGCTTTCGTTACTTACCGCATCGGCCTGAATACTTACATAGATCTCCGCATCTGTCGCATTTACCATCTGAGCTCGCTCTGCATTACTGATCTTGACATCTGCCTCTTCACGTGTCATAACAACACCGTAGCCTCTTGCTTCCAGCTCTGCCTTTAATTTCATGGAGAATAACAGTGTCCACTCATACTCCTTCTTGCCTGTGGTAACACTGGTTGCACCGGAGGACATCTTTACCTTTGTTTCCTCTGCACCCGGTCCGATAGGCTCTTTTTCCGATACGGAAGACTTCTGCTGACCCGGGTCAATTGCCACTACGTGCTTTGGTGCTTCGGTAGGTTCCGGTGTCGGTGTGTCCGTAGGCACCGGTGTCGGTGTGTCTGTAGGTCCCGGTGTGCTATCCGGTACTTTTGTGATGCCGCCGGTAGTATCCGCTATCGGAGTTACCGTAGTACCCTGGCCCTGCTGACTCTCTTTTTCCTTATTGTCCTTTACTGCCGTGGCAATACCAAGAGCCACGGTAATTACCAAAAGAATGGCAACAATACAGAACATGATTTTTGTTAAATTGCTGAGTTGCTTCATGCTATCTCCTCCTGCCGTACAAATATTTATAGTTGGTTTTCATTATACCACATCTTGTCACTTATTTCTACCAAAACCACAAAAAAGATAAAAAAAAGGGCACCCGTAATGAGTACCCTCTAAGCTTCCGAGCGGACTTGAACCGCCGACCTCATCCTTACCAAGGATGCGCGCTACCAGCTGTGCCACGGAAGCGAATCTGCTCAGGATAATTCCCGAATTATCTGTGTGAGCTTCTTTTTGATTCTCTGCAGTGCGTTATCTACTGCCTTTGGCTCCTTTGAAAGAGCTTCTGCAATCTGATTATAATTATAATCTCTTAAATAGTAAAACAGAACCTCACGCTCCATCTTACTCAAACGCCCTACGAGAGTATATTCTAACACACTTGCACTCTCTTTGTCAATAACCATTTGTTCCGGATTGCTAATTTTTTCTGCCTCCACACCAAGCATATCTTCCACCGGTTCCTCTGCACCACCGTTTTTTACAATGGAATCAAAGGAAATATAGTTATTAAGAGGCTGGTTCTTTTTTGTGTTGGAGCTTTTAATTGCCGTGTACATCTGTCTGTTGATACAGAGCTCCGCAAAGCTCCGGAACGAGGCATCCTTATCTCTTCTGAAATCCCGGATTGCCTTATAAAGGCCAATCATACCTTCCTGTATCAGGTCCTCCTTATCCGCACCGACCAGAAAAAGCGTCTTTGCTTTGCTTCGCACCAGATTCTTATATTTTTCCATGAGGAAATCCATGGCGTCGGAATTGCCCGCCATGGTCTCCTCTATCAGCTCTTCATCTGTTTTGTGTTCAAACAAATTCATACACCTTTTTGCTTCTCCCACGGAATTTCCCGCAGAAAAACTCCTCTTATCTTTTATTTCATACGTTGTCTTACAATTTCATAAGCAAGTACCCCGGCTGCCACAGAGGCATTCAGGGAATCAATCTGCCCCTTCATCGGAATGCTCGTTACAAAATCACAGGTTTCCTTAACAAGACGGCTGACGCCTTCTCCTTCATTTCCGATGACAAGACCGATTGGTCCGGTCAGGTTCTGGCGGTACATTACTTCACCATCCATATCCGCACAGACAAACCAAAGCCCTTCCTTTTTAAGCTCCTCCATCGTCTGCACCAGATTGGTTACCTTGGCAACCGGTGTGTAATTCAGTGCTCCCGCGGAGGTTCTTGCCACCGTTGCAGTAAGTCCTACGGCACGGCGCTTTGGAATAATCACACCATGTGCTCCCGCCTGATTGGCTGTACGAATGATTGCACCTAAGTTGTGTGGATCTTCAATACCGTCAAGCAGGATCAGAAACGGTGTTTCGCCCCTCTCCCTTGCAAGATCTAACATATCGGAAACCTCGGAATACTCATACGCCGCCGCATACGCAATGGCTCCCTGATGCTTTCCGGTCTCAGATAACTGATCCAGTCTTTCCTTGGTCACAAAATTGATGATGGTATCACCCTTTTTCGCTTCCCTAAAAATCGTCTTAATCGGTCCGTCCTGACATCCGTCCAACAAAAACACCTTATCAATCGGCTTTCCCGAACGGAACGCCTCGATGACCGCGTTTCTTCCCTCAATTTTTAATTCGTTTACCTGATTTTCTGTATGTTCCATGGAACTTTCCTTTCTCTCATTACGCCTATGCTTCCGGCGCCGTTTTTATGATATCCGCATCGATTGCCTCAAAGCCCATACGGATAATCTGTGTCATGCGTTCAAACTCGCCTTTTAAATAGAGCCACCCAACCAATGCCTCAAAACCGGTTGCCCTGCGGTAATCGTTGATGCTTGCATTCTTTGCACTGGAATAGGACTTTGCATTCCTGCCACGCTTATAGATAGCCAGTTCCTCTTCCGTAAGCTGCTCCTGAATTGCCTGGATGATCTGCGACTGCGTCTCTGCCTTTGCAAGTTTACTTGCCTTGCGGTTTAACTTATCAACCGGTGCGTTGCCCTGTTTTACAAGCAGAGTACGAATCACAATTTCATACGCACAATCTCCCATGTAAGCAAGTGTCAGCGGCGAATACTGGTCCGCATTGATTTCTGCTGTTTGAAATGTATCTTTAATTGCTTTTTCCAAAATAACCTCCTGCACTCTCCGGTCTGCTCCTCCGGAAAGCCCTTCTTATGCAAGCTCCCAGACAGTACCCTCTCTGGTATCCTTAATCACAACTCCCTTTTCCAGGAGTTCCGCACGAATCGCATCTGCCTTTGCAAAATCCTTTTCTTTCTTGGCAGCCTTACGTTCTTCAATCTTTGCAAGTACGAAAGCTTCCAGCTCTGCATCTACAGACGCTGCTTCTTCTGCCACAGTAAGGTCTAAGGAAAGCACCTCATCAAAGCTCTGAATGAGCGCCTTCTTTGTCGCATCGTTACAATCATCCCGAAGCACGTCATAAATCATCGTAATACCCATGGAGGTATTCATATCATTTGCAAGCACTTCCTCAAACTTTGCGCGGTACGCAGCAAACTTTTCATCATCCACAGCACCGTCATCCTTTAATTCCAGCACCTTCTTATGAAGCTTATCATATGCTACGGTCACATTGTCAAGCACGTCATAAGAAAACTCAAGCGGCTTGCGGTAATGGGACTGCAGACAGAAGAAACGGTAAACCAGCGGATTGTAGCCCTTCTGCTCAAGTAAGGAAACCGTCAAAAATTCGCCGTTTGACTTACTCATCTTCTGATTGCCCTTTTCTGTTAAGTGATGTACGTGGAACCAGTAATTGCACCACTTGTGTCCCAGATACGCCTCACTCTGTGCGATCTCGTTGGTGTGGTGGGGGAACATATTGTCAATGCCGCCGCAGTGAATGTCCATGTACTCGCCCAGATGCTTCATGCTGATGCAGGAGCACTCGATGTGCCAGCCGG
>CAZIQL010000066.1:0-13017 GCA_964541485.1 uncultured Lachnospiraceae bacterium | reverse complement strand
CAGGCGGTAGAGCACTTGACTTTTAATCAAGGTGTCGCGGGTTCGAGTCCCGCGTAGCTCATTTCAAAAATAAATAAAGCGCGGATGTGGTGGAATTGGCAGACACGCCAGATTTAGGTTCTGGTGCGCGAGCGTGCAGGTTCAAGTCCTGTCATCCGCAGTAAAAAAGTCTGATTGTTTTGATACGAGAGTATCTGAAACTATCAGATTTTTTTTGCGTTTCAGCATTGCCGATTTGCTTCGTTAATTGTAACTTTTTCTCTGAACGTCGGTCATTCGACTATGGTATTTTCTGTGTCAATGTGATAAAATAATTACGTATGTCCATATGGGACGTGCAAATTCTTTTACAGGACGACGAAAAAGAGGAGGGCGTCATGCAGGCATTTTTGATGGGAATCGTTTACATTCTAATTTATTTTATCATCTGCGCTTCCGGAGCTTTTATTCTCAGAATGACCACCAAGGTGCCGGACGAAGTGTTCCGCAAGCTGTTACATATGATATTACTTGGTTCACTGTCTGTCTGGGTGGCAGCATTTCCGAACTGGTGGATGGCGGCAATATCGGCAGTGGCGTTTGCGCTGTTGGTGTATCCTGTGCTTTGGGCAGCGGAGAGCATCAAGGGGTATTCCAAGGTGGTGACGGAGAGAAAGAGCGGTGAGTTAAAGAGCAGTCTTTTGATTGTATTTTTTATGTTTGCTGTTGTGGTCAGCATTTGCTGGGGATGGTTTTCGGACAAGATGCTTGCGCTGGCAAGTATTTATGCCTGGGGTTTTGGAGATGCTTTTGCGGCACTGATCGGAAAACGATTCGGAAAGCATAAGATTGGCGGGAAAATCATAGCCGGACGAAAAAGTGTGGAAGGCACAGGGGTGATGTTCATGGTTTCGTTTGTGAGTGTATTTACCGTGCTGATGCTTCGTGGCGGAATGGAGTGGTATGCCTGCGGAGCGGTTGCCATAGTGACGGCAGCTGTCAGTGCGATAGTGGAGCTTTATACGTTAAACGGAATTGATACAATTACTTGTCCTTTGGCAGCAATGGCAGTATTGCTTCCTTTGGTGCATCTGTTTGGAGGAATATGAGTATGAAAGAAAAATCAGGTAAACGGACGCTGTTCATGTCTGTACTTATGAGTTCACCGGGACCGATTGTGGTCGGCCTGGGGCTTTTGATGGGAAAGAGTTCGACGCAGCTTGCGGACTTTGTGCGAAGAAGTTCAGAGCTTCTGGCAATTATTGTGTCTTACATTGTATATACAGTGACGAATAAAGATGGTTATGAGGATACGCAGAGAAAAGAAAAGCTGGAACGGTATTCCAATCTGTTTGTCGGGGCAGCGATGTGCCTTGGCGGTGCGGCAATGATTCTGATTGCGCTTTTCTCGGAAAACGAAGAGAAGGGGAATGTCATTCCGGGTCTTGTGATTGCTGTCCTCGGTGTGATTGCAAACACGTTATTCTGGCTGAAGTATACAAAGCTTGGAAAAGAGAGCGGAAATTCGATTCTGCTGGTACAGAGCAGACTTTATCGGGCAAAATCCATGGTAGATATTTGTGTAACGGTAGCACTTGGAACGGTGGCACTGTTCCCGGAGTCTAAGGCAGCGTTTTACCTTGATTTTATCGGTTCGGTGATTGTTGCCCTGTATCTTATATGGTGTGGCGGAAAGACAATACGGGAGAATGGAAAACGGGAGAGGAATGCATAGGATTTTTCTTGACTCTTACCTTATGTCAAGGTTTAAAATGAAGAGCAGACAGGAGGATATAATCATGGGAAAAAGGCATATTTTTTTAGTAGTAGCGGCATCTGCTCTTGTAATGGCGGCAGGCTGTGGAAACAATAACGAAGTGGTGGTACCAACTAATACGGCGGCACCGACGGCGACAACGGCACCGACGGCGACAACGGCGCCAACCAATACGGCAGCACCGACGGCGACAACAGCGCCGACCAATACGGCAGCACCGACGGTGACAACGGCACCGACCAATACGGCAGCACCGACGGCGACAACGGCACCAACGAACACACCTACACCGACTCCGGTGATTCCGGAAAAGACGGAAATTGTTTCAGTGGAGGAAATCAGGGACAATGTGGTTGCGGTTACGCTGAATACAATGAATATGGACATTGATGTCACAAGCATTACGATAACAAAGAATCTGGTAAACTGGACTGCGCTCTCTAAAAAGACACTGACCTTTGATGCAAAAACCGGTGTGATTTCGCAGAATGCAGAAGGCTATACGGTGATTACTTATTCAATAGAGAATACAACAAAGTTTTCTAATCTGGAGGAGGCAATTCGGATTGCAGATAACTATGTTTCCTGGCAGATGAGCCACGGTGGCTGGGATAAGGGCGTTAGTGAGCAGGCAGCCAGTGCATGGAATGGGAAGGAAAAACGAAACAAGTTCTCCGGATGGTCCGGTAAAAATGGGGAAGAGCTTGGAACAATTGATAACGATGCTACATATACGCAGATGCGTCACATTGCAGCAGTGTACCGCGAGGTGCCGGATGAAGTGTATCAGGACAGTGTGTTAAGAGGTCTTAACTTTATCTTTAAGCTGCAGTATGAGTCAGGTGGATTTGCGCAGGTATATCCTAGAAGAGGAAATTATTCAGACAACGTAACGTTTAATGATGATGCGATGATTAATGTGCTGATTATGCTGAATGATATGAAGAATCATGCGTATCCGTTTGATTCGGATATTATTCCGGATGAATATATGCCAAAGATTGAGGCTGCTATTGATAAGGCGGTGGATTATATCTTAAAGGCGCAGATTGTCTCAAACGGTAAGCTGACTGCATGGTGCGCACAGCATGACCCTGTTACGTATGAGGCAGTTGGGGCTAGAGCTTATGAACTGCCTTCCATCAGTGGTAAGGAATCGGTTGCGATTGTGAAGTTTTTACTGACACAGGAGCAGACACCGGAGGTGGAGAACGCCATAAACTGTGCCATGGAATGGTTCTATGAAGCAGAGGATAAGGGTGTCCGTTATGTTGCGAACGATCCAAACGGTGTTTATTTTGTAGAAGATGCGAATTCTACCTTATGGTATCGATTTTATGATATTGAAACCGGAGAACCGTTTTTCTGTGACAGAGACGGTATTAAGAAATTCAGCATTGCTGAGATTAGTGAGGAAAGACGAAACGGCTACAGTTGGAGTGATACTTATCCGAGAAAATTACTGCAGTTCTATGAAAAGTATGGTCTTGTATTCACAGAGATTCAGGCAAAATTAAACGTGGACTAGACATTTTTCAAAAAAAGAGAGATAATGAAGGAAATCTTGTGAAAAAAGAAAGGCGATAGAATGGATACGTTTTTGTTTATTCCGGCAACGGCCTTGGGATGTTATCTGATTATTTTGTTGTCCGTTTTGACATTAAGCATGAAGGGAATGCGGAAACTGTTTGCGGTGTGTCTGTCGGTTTATATTATGTGGACGTTAGGGTCGGTTGGCATGCGTCTTGGTATCGGACCGTCACTTGATTTCTGGTTTCATGTTTCTTTGGCAGGTATTTTCCTGATTCCGGTGGCAACGCTGGTATTCATGGAAGCATATATGTACAAAAAAATTGGCAAAGTACAGATTGTTCTTACCATAGTGTGTCTGGTTGCCTATATAGTGAACCTGGTGACAGATGGATGGCTGGTATCGGCACCGACTTCTGTAATGACAGAAAACGGCGTTCAGTTTGTATATGAGAATCTGGGACCGCAGGTGGCAATTCCGTATATAGGATTTCTCCTGATTACCGTGTATCTTTTTTGGCGGATGCACAAAGGGGTCAAGGACGGGTTTTTGCAGAAGAGAGAATTTGTTACGCTTGTTATCGGACACTCCATACTGGTCATTGGCAATATGCTGATTACCATTTCGACATTTGACGGTGTTCCCGTGGATATGGCATCCGGAATTCCGAACGCATTTTGTATTATGCTGACGATTGGAATGAGTCCGATGATACGCGAGTACAGAGAAGCGGCAAGTAAGAGAAACGAGGTATTCTGCTTTGTAATTCCGGCAGCATTGTCATTGATGTATATGTTGACCTGTGAGAATTTTGTCAGCAATTTTATCCGGATGGAAAGTTCAACCGACAGGATTTATCTTGTTACGACACTTACACTGGTATTTTATATTGTAATGCATATTGCAACCAGAAAGCTGATGGACAAAATGTTTATCAGTGAGTCGGAGCTTCAGGTGCTTCAGGTGACAGAGTTTCAGAAGAGTCTTAGGGAAGTCACGGATATTCCGCATATTGAGGAAATGATTTGCACAACGGCAAAACACTGGCTGGGAACGGATTTTGCCGAGCTTCTGGTGTATGATAAAAATGCCGGTGTATACATGGTAACAGACAGCTTTCCGGATGGGATGTTTATGTTGCGGCAGGAAAATGCGTTTGTAAAATATATGAAGGAAACACGCCGGTGTATTGCGCTGGCAGATCTTCAGTTTGAATCTCTCGACATTGCATGCAGACAGAAGGTGCGTGAATTGAGACAACGGAGGATTGAAATTGTACAGCCGTTATTTTTAAAGGATGAGCTGTATGCGATTCTGGTTGCATCCGGCAGAAAACGGGCATACCAGTCGGTGGAGTGTCACAAGATAGAAGTACTCTCCGAAGCCGGAATGGATGCAATTCAAAAGATGATGGCGGAGTAAATGACGTGGGCCGGAATACAAAGATGAAAATGAAAGCAATTTTATTTGATATGGATGGGCTTGTTCTGGATACGGAAAAGCTCTATACAAGGTTTTGGCAGGAAGCAGCAGGAGCACTTGGTTTTTCTATGACGAAGGAGCAGGCGCTCGGTATGCGCAGCTTAAACCGTGGGGCAGGTGCGGCAAAGCTTAAGTCTTATTTCGGAGATTCCGTAGACTATGATGAGGTCCGGAACAAACGGATTGAACTGATGGATGCGTTTGTTGAGAAAACAGGGGTTACGTTAAAGCCGGGGATTTATGAACTGCTTGCTTTTGCAAAAGAGCAGGGACTGAAAACGGCAATCACTACCTCTTCTCCGATGAAACGGACGGAGCTTTATTTATCACAGGTTGGTTTAAAGGAGTCGTTTGATGAGCTGGTCAGCGGTTACATGGTGGAGAAAGGAAAGCCGGAGCCGGATATTTATCTGTATGCAGCAAAGAAGCTTGGGGTAGAACCTGCGGAGTGCATGGTGTTAGAGGATTCTCCGGCAGGAATTCTGGCTGCACATCGGGCAGGCTGTGTGCCGGTGATGATTCCGGATCAGGATGAACCGGATGAAGCAACAAGACCACTTTTGCATGCGTGTGTAGAGAGACTGGATTTGGTGAAGGAACTGTTTTTGTAGGCAGTCAGACCAAGAAAATCAGAGTTTTAAGAAAACAGTAAAATGAAAAGCGGAAAAACTGTGGGAAATCATGGTTTTTCCGCCTTTTTTTGATTGACTATCTACAAAAATAATGCTACAATGGTTTAACGAGCGAAAGCGTTAAAGCATGAAAATGCAAAATAATAGCTTGCAGAAATGGAGAAGGAAAGAGACATGCCGATTACAGAATTTTTAGAGAGAAACGCGAGAGTATTTCCAAATGATATTTGTCTTGTGGAAATCAATCCGGAGATTAAAGAGGATAGAAGAGTGACATGGAAGGAATATGAGCTGATTGAACCGGGCGCAAAGACGAGCTACCGCAGGGAAATTACGTGGAGCGTGTTTAATGAAAAGTCGAACCGTTTTGCTAATCTTTTATTGCAGCGTGGCGTAAAAAAGGGAGACAAGGTAGCGATTCTGATGATGAACTGCTTAGAGTGGCTTCCGATTTATTTTGGTGTATTAAAGACAGGTGCGTTGGCAGTACCACTGAACTTCCGTTATTCTTCAGATGAGATTGAGTACTGTGTCAAGCTTGCCGAAGCGGATGTGTTGGTATTTGGGGATGCGTTCATCGGACGAGTGGAAGAGATTGCTGACCGCATCAGTAAGGGAAGACTTTTAATTTTCGTCGGAAAGGAATGTCCGAGCTTTGCGGATGATTATCATTCTCTGGCAGCGAACTGTTCGAGCCAGTCACCGCAGATTGCGATCAGTGATGATGAAGATGCGGCAATTTATTTTTCTTCGGGTACCACCGGTTTTCCGAAGGCAATTTTACATAAGCACAGAAGCCTGGTACATTCGTGTCAGGTGGAGCAGAAGCACCATGGGCAGACAAAGGAGGATGTGTTCCTCTGTATCCCGCCACTGTACCATACGGGTGCAAAGATGCACTGGTTTGGCAGTCTGCTTTCCGGCGGTAAGGCAATTCTCTTAAAGGGAACAAAGCCGGAATTCATTCTGGATGCGGTTTCTAAGGAAAAGTGTACGATTGTCTGGCTTTTGGTGCCATGGGCACAGGATATGTTAGAGGCAATTGAAAACGGAGCCGTGAAGTTATCGGATTATGAGCTTTCGCAGTGGAGACTGATGCACATCGGAGCACAGCCGGTACCGCAAAGTCTCATTAAGAAATGGAAAACGATTTTCCCTGAGCATGAGTATGATACAAACTATGGTCTGTCGGAGTCTATCGGACCGGGCTGTGTGCATCTTGGCGTGGAGAATATCCACAAGGTAGGTGCCATCGGCAAGGCAGGCTATGGCTGGGAAGTAAAGATTGTGGATGAAAAGCGTCAGACCGTACCAAGAGGTGGTATCGGTGAGCTTGCGGTCAAGGGACCGGGTGTTATGACCTGTTACTATCACGATGAAAAGGCAACGAACGAGGTACTTTCGGATGGCTGGCTGTTTACCGGTGATATGGCGCAGGAGGATGAGGATGGCTTCATTTTCTTAGTTGACCGTAAGAAGGATGTCATCATCAGCGGTGGTGAAAATCTGTATCCGGTACAGATTGAAGATTTTATCCGCACGAATGATAAGGTGCACGACGTTGCAGTCATTGGTTTGCCGGATAAGCGTCTTGGAGAGATTGCGGCAGCGATTATCGAGGTCAAGGGTGGCGAGACGATGACAGAGGAAGAGGTCAATGAGTTCTGCTTAAAGCTTCCAAGATACAAGCGTCCGCATAAGGTGATTTTTGCGGATATTCCGAGAAATCCAACCGGAAAGATTGAGAAGCCGAAGCTTCGTGAGATGTACGGTGCCGGAAAGTTGATTGCAGAGCAAAGTCAGGGATAATATAGAAGAAAAGGAAAGAAAACAGATGGAAAACAGAAAAATCATGTTAGGGAATGAGGCGATTGCCAGGGGTGCGTTTGAAGCCGGTGTGAAGGTTTCGGCGGCGTATCCGGGCACACCGAGTACCGAAATCAGTGAGAATATTGTAAAGTATCCGGAAATCTATGCGGAGTGGTCACCGAATGAGAAGGTGGCAATGGAAGTGGCAATCGGCGCTTCCATCAGCGGCGTGAGGGCAATGGCATCCATGAAGCATGTCGGTGTCAATGTGGCATCGGACCCGTTGTATACGATTTCCTATGGCGGTGTAAACGGGGGTCTTGTGCTGGTGGCAGCAGATGACCCGGGATTGTATTCCTCGCAGAATGAGCAGGACACGAGATGTGTGGCAAGGGCAGCACAGGTGCCGGTATTGGAGCCGTCAGATTCGCAGGAAGCAAAGGATTTTGTAAAGCTTGCTTATGAATTATCTGAAAAGTACGATACGCCGGTGATTGTAAGAACGACAACCAGACTGTCCCATTCGCAGGGACCGGTTACGTTGTGCGACAGAGTGGAGCCGGAGGATAAGGTGTATGAGAGAAATCCGGCCAAGTTTGTTATGATGCCGGGGAATGCAAAGGCACGTCACGTATTTGTGGAACAGAGATTAAAGGCGATGGCGGCAGATGCCTGTGAAATGGCTGTGAACCGTGTGGAGATGAATGACACAAAAATCGGTTTTATTGCCAGCGGTATTGCATATCAGTATGTCAAGGAGGCATGTCCTTCGGCGAGTGTGTTAAAGCTTGGTCTGGTGCACCCGCTTCCTAAGAAGCTGATTGAAGAATTTGCAAAGAAGGTAGATACCTTATACATATTTGAAGAGCTGGAGCCTGTGTTTGAGGAACAGATTAAGTCCTGGGGGATTCCGTGTATCGGCAAAGAAATTTTTACGGTACAGGGTGAGTACAGTGCAAACATGATCCGCAAGGCAGTGCTAAAGCAGGAGACAGAAAGTAAGGCACCGGTGCAGGTGCCGGCAAGACCGCCGATTCTGTGTCCGGGTTGTCCGCACAGAAGCGTTTATTCGGTGTTAAATAAGTTAAAGATTCATGCGGCAGGCGATATCGGATGCTATACGCTTGGTGCCGTGGCACCGCTTAGCGTGGTGGATACGACGGTCTGCATGGGTGCGAGTATTTCGATACTGCATGGTATGGAAAAGGCAAAAGGCAAGGAATACATCAAAAACTGGGTGGCAGTGATTGGTGATTCGACCTTTATGCATACGGGTGTCAATTCCCTGATGAACATGGTATATAACCAGGGTACCGGAACGGTTATGATTTTAGATAATTCCACGACCGGTATGACGGGACATCAGGATCATGCGGCAACCGGAAAGACATTGATGGGAGACGAGGTTCCGGCGATTGACATTCCGAATCTGTGCCGTGCCATCGGGGTAAAAAATGTGGTGGAAGTGAACGCATTTGATATTGTGCAGTTAGAAAAGGTGATTAAAGAAGAGATTGCAAAGGATGAGGTTTCCGTGATTATCACGAAATCCCCATGTGTGTTGTTAAAGGGACAGAAGTTTACAAAGAAGTGCGTGGCACTGGCGGATAAGTGCAAAAAGTGCGGCGCATGCCTGCGCCCGGGCTGTCCGGCGCTGACAAAGAAGGCAGACGGTACGGTGGCAATTGATGCAACAATGTGCAACGGCTGCGGACTTTGCATGGGACTTTGTAAGTTTGGCGCGATGGAACAGGTAGAAGCATAAAACGGGAAACGGATGGGAGAATGTGAAGATGAAGGAAACAAAGAATATTATGATTGTCGGGGTCGGCGGTCAGGGGACTTTACTTACCAGCCGGATTCTCGGCGGTATTACCGTGGCAGCAGGCTATGATGTCAAGCTGTCCGAAGTGCATGGTATGGCACAGCGTGGAGGCAGTGTGGTTACGTTTGTCCGCTACGGAGATGCGGTGGCAGAACCGATTGTGGAAGAAGGTCAGGCAGATGTGTTGATTGCCTTTGAGCGTTTGGAAGCATTGCGTTATGCACACTTTTTAAAGAAAGACGGCGTTATCGTGGTCAACGACCACAGAATTGACCCGATTACGGTAGTAACCGGTGTGGCAGAATATCCGGACGGAATCATTGAAACGCTGGAGAAGGACCACAAGGTACTTAAGGTAAATGCGATGGAGGAGGCAATCCGGCTTGGCAATTCCAAAGTATTTAACATTATTGTCTTAGGTGTGGCTGCAAAGCACATGGATTTTGATAAGGAGACATGGCTTGAGGTCATTGAAAAGACTGTGCCGCCAAAGACGGTGGAGATTAATAAAAAGGCTTTCTTATACGGATTTGAGGTGGATGTATGATTTGGAATGAAGCAAAAGAATGTATGGGGCGTGACGAGCTGCAGTCGTTGCAGAGTAAGCGTCTGGTAAAGCTCGTTGACAGGGTGTATCACAATGTGGAATTTTACCGGAAGAAGATGCAGGAGCTCGGTTTGGAGCCGGGTGATATCAGGGGGATTGAGGATTTACACAAGCTTCCGTTTACGACAAAGAATGATTTGAGAGATACGTATCCGTTTGGTCTGTTTGCGGTGCCGCAGTCGCAGATTGTACGTATCCATGCATCCAGTGGTACGACCGGGAAGGCAACGGTAGTGGGTTACACGAGAAAGGATATTGATGTGTGGGCAGAATGTGTGGCAAGAGCGTTTGCACAGGCAGGACTTACCAGGGATGATATCATTCAGGTGGCTTACGGATACGGTCTGTTTACCGGAGGCTTGGGTGCACATTACGGTGCAGAGTATCTTGGTGCGACGGTTGTGCCGATGTCGACGGGCAACACAAAGAAGTTAACGACCATGATGAAGGATTTTGGTGCGACGGCAATTGCGTGTACGCCATCGTATCTTTTGCATATTGCAGAGACCTTGGAGGCAGACGGTGACCTTGACAAGATTAAGTTAAAGGCAGCTATTTGCGGCGCAGAGCCTTGGACGGAGCAGATGCGTTTGCAGATTGAAGAAAAGCTTCACATCAATGCGTTTGATATTTACGGTCTTTCCGAAATCATGGGACCGGGTGTGGCGTGTGACTGTCAGTATCACAAGGGACTTCATGTGTATGAGGATCATTTCCTTCCGGAAATTGTGGACCCGACCACACTTTTGCCGATGGCAGAGGGTGAGACCGGTGAGCTCGTATTTACCACTCTTACCAAGGAAGGTATTCCGCTCATCCGTTACCGTACCAGGGACTTGACGAGCATTTCCTATGATAAGTGTGAATGCGGCAGAACACTTGCCAGAATCAGCAGATTTAAAGGACGTTCCGATGATATGTTAATCATTCGCGGAGTCAATGTATTCCCATCCCAGGTAGAGGCAGCACTTCTTGAAATGGGCGAAACGACACCATACTATCTGCTCATTGTAGACCGCGTGGACAATTTGGATACATTGGAAGTACAGATTGAAGTAGACGAACGGTTTTTCTCTGACCAGATCAGTGAGCTTCAGAATCTCACAAAGAAGGTGGCTCATGTCATTCAGCAGGCAATCGGTCTTTCGGTAAAGGTAAAGCTGGTAGAGCCAAAGACGATTGAACGAAGTATGGGCAAGGCAGTCCGTGTCATTGATAAGAGAAAATTAGTATAAATACAGGGAAAGGAGCAACACTATGTTTATCAATCAGGTATCTGTTTTTATTGAAAACCGCACCGGAAGACTGGATGTGGTTCTGGAAGCATTAAAGGAAGCAAACATCAACATCATTTCCCTGTCACTCGCGGATTCGAGTGATTACGGTCTGCTCCGCATGATTGTGTCGGAGCCGGAGCGTGCTAAGGAAGTGTTAAAGCAAAAGGATTTTTCGGCAATGCTAACGCCGGTACTCGGTGTGAAATTGTCACACAAGGTGGGACAGCTGCAGGTGCTTCTTGCAGAAATCTGCAAGGCGGGCATCAACATTGAATATATGTATGCGCTTGCAACCGGAAATGACGATGCATCGATTGTTATTAAGACAGCTGATTTGGAAGAAGCGGCAGCAGTGCTTGAGAAATCGGGAGTGGAGCTGATTCGGTCGGATGAATTATAGACCAATCTGACGAACTGATTCGTGAGAAAGGGCAGAGAGTATGGTAATTGATTTTCACACACATATATTTCCGGAGAAAATTGCGGCAAGAACGATTGCGCTTTTGGAAGCAAAGGGCGGACTTAAGGCTGCAACCGACGGAACGCTGGATGGATTACTCGCGTCGATGGAAGCGTCCGGAGTGGATTTGTCGGTTGTTCTTCCGGTGGCGACAAAGCCATCGCAGTTTGAAAGCATTCAGGCATTTGCAAAAAGCGTGAATGACCGGTATGCGGGAAAGCTGATTTCGTTTGGCGGAATTCATCCGGACACGGAGGATTACAAAAAGGAAATCGATACCATATGTGAGATGGGCCTCATCGGCATCAAGCTTCACCCGGATTATCAGGGCGTGATGATTGATGATGAGCGGTATGTGAGAATCATCCGGTATGCGGACGAAAAAGGGTTGATTATTCTGACGCATGCAGGCGTCGATATCGGAATGCCGGAGCCGGTGCACTGTCCGCCGGAGAAGATGCGAAGGGTACTTGATTTGGTGAAACCAAAGAAGATGGTGCTGGCGCATTATGGCGGCTGGAGGCAGTGGGATGAGGTGTATGAGTATCTGGCAGGGGAGAATGTCTGGCTGGATACGGCATTTACGCAGGATTATATCTCAAAGGAACAGTTTTTAAGAATTTATGAGAAGCAGGATAAGAGTAAAATCTTATTTGCTACGGATTCTCCTTGGAGTGATATGGCAGAGGGAATTGGTTGGATTAAGAGTCTGGGGCTGTCATCGTCGGAGACGGAAAATATTTTATCCGGCAATGCCAAGCGTCTGCTCGGAATATAAGGATTGGGGAGGAAATAACAAATGGTTATCAAAATCGCATTTTTAGTTGTATTTTTTGCAATTATGATTTTGGTTGGTGTGTATTCAAGAAAGCATGCAACCAACGTCAATGACTTTGTCCTTGGGGGACGTACGGTTGGCCCGTGGCTGACGGCGTTTGCCTATGGTACGTCGTATTTTTCGGCGGTAGTGTTTGTCGGATATGCGGGACAGTTTGGTTATAAGTACGGACTTTCTGCAACGTGGATTGGAATCGGTAATGCAGTCATCGGTTCGCTGCTTGCGTGGATTGTCCTCGGCAGAAGAACCAGAGTTATGAGTAAGCATCTGGCAGCTTCGACCATGCCGGATTACTTTGGAAAGCGATACGATTCGAATGCGCTGCGTATTGCGGCATCGGCAATTTCGTTCATTTTCCTGATTCCGTATACGGCGTCGGTTTACAATGGGTTGTCGAGACTGTTTGGAATGGCGTTTGATATTCCGTATAGTGTCTGCGTGATTGCGATGGCAGCTTTGACCTGTGTTTATGTGGTGCTCGGTGGCTATATGGCAACGGCGATTAATGATTTTGTTCAGGGAATCATTATGATTGGCGGAATTATTGCTGTCATTGTGGCGGTATTAAACGGACAGGGCGGCTTTTATGAGGCAGTCAGGGAGTTAGCAGAAATTGAAAGTGATATTCCGCTTACGATGGGACAAAAGGGAGCCTTTACTTCGTTCTTTGGACCGGATTTGCCGAATCTGCTTGGCGTTATTGTGCTGACTTCCCTTGGAACCTGGGGACTTCCGCAGATGGTACATAAGTTTTATGCAATCAAGGATGAAAAGTCCATCAAATCAGGAACGATTATTTC
>CAZIQL010000065.1:0-13846 GCA_964541485.1 uncultured Lachnospiraceae bacterium | reverse complement strand
TACACCACGGTATAATTGGTCTGGTTAATGGAAAGGTCCTGATACTCCACATAGTCACCGGTCTGCGCATTTGGCATATTGCCTGCTGCGGACACCGAAGGCGCCTCCTGGACAGGCTGGAAACGGCGCAGAACCGCTTTCACTCTTGCCACCAGTTCCTTTGAATCAAACGGCTTAATCATATAGTCATCTGCACCGAGCTCCAAACCTAATACCTTATCAAAAATTTCACCCTTGGCAGATAACATGATAATCGGTACCGAGGAGGTCTTTCTCACCGTACGGCATACCTCGTATCCGTCAATGCCCGGAAGCATCAGATCCAGCAGTATCAGATTCGGCTGAAATTCTTCAAATGCCTTAATTGCCTCCTCGCCATCCTCTACCATCCGTGTTTCAAAACATTCCTTGGTCAGGTAAAGGGAAATCAGCTCCGCAATATTCGTATCATCATCCACAATCAGAATCTTCTGTTTTACTGCCATGATTTATCCTCCTCACAATCTCGCTGTTTAGCACCGCCAGCTTACGTTGGATGCTCTGCATCCTATCTGAACTCTACCACAGTCACACCCTGGTCGCCCTCACCGAACGCACCGAGGCGATAGCTCTTGACATACTTTGTTTTCTTTAAGTGCGCATGCACCGCATCCTTTAATGCACCCGTACCGCGTCCGTGAATAATCGTCACGTGCGGCAGATGGGAAAGATACGCATCATCCAGATACTTATCAAGCTCCGGCAGTGCTTCATCCACGCGCATACCGATTAAGTTGAGCTCTGTCTTAATGTGCATTGCTTTATTCATCTTAATCTTACCGCTCTGGGTGTTCTTTCTCTCCGGTTCTTCCTTTGTCGCATGGGAGACAAACTGAATGTCCTTTTTGTTGACCTGGGTCTGCATGACACCCATCTGTACGGTCAAATCACCCTTGGCATTTGGCGCAGTTACCACCTTGCCCTCTAAGTTAAAGCTGAGCACAAGCACCGTATCGCCAACCACCAGCTCCTGATTGGTTGCCGGATTGGTGTTCATTTTCTTTTTCACCGCCAGCTTCTGATCCTTTTCGCCAAGACGGTCTCGGAGGGCCGCACGCTCTAACTCCATCTCACGGTTATTACCGGACATGCCCCACTTATTGAATTTCTTTATCGTCTCATCCGCGTAATCCTTCGCCTCCTGCAAAATTTCTCTTGCCTCTTCGTTGGCTTCACGCAGGATTCTCTCTCTTGCCGTATCAAGACGGTCATATTTTTCGGTCAGACGCTTCTTTAACGTCTCTATCTCTGCCTTATATTCATCAATCTGGCTCTTTTCACGCTCCATTGCAATGCGACGTTCTTCCAGACCCGAAATCACATCCTCAAAGCTCTGGTCATTCGAACCAATGAATTCCTTTGCCTCAGAAATGATGTCCGAAGAAAGCCCAAGCTTAGATGAAATCGCAAACGCGTTACTCTTTCCCGGAATACCGATTAAGAGGCGGTAGGTCGGGCGCAATGTCTCCACGCTAAACTCACAGCACGCATTCGAAACCCCCGGTGTGGAAAGCGCATAAATCTTTAACTCACTGTAATGCGTTGTGGCTACCACGCGGCTTCCTCTTCTGTGAAGGTTTGATAAAATCGCCATTGCAAGTGCCGCACCCTCTGTTGGATCCGTACCTGCACCAAGCTCATCAAACAGACAAAGCGAATGCTCATCTGCCTGCTCTAAAATCTTCACCGTGTTGGTCATATGGGATGAGAACGTACTTAAGCTCTGCTCAATGCTCTGCTCATCGCCGATGTCGGCAAACACTTCGTTGAATACCGAAAGCTCCGAACCGTCAAATGCCGGAATATGAAGTCCTGCCTGCCCCATTAAGGTAAACAGACCAACCGTCTTTAACGTCACTGTCTTACCACCGGTATTTGGACCTGTAATCACGAGAAGTGAAAACTCATCGCCCAGATAAATATCAATCGGTACAACCACCTTGCTGTCAATGAGCGGATGTCTTCCCTTTTTGATATTGATATAGCCTCTGTCATTGAACACCGGCTCCGTTGCCTTCATTGCCTTAGCTAAGGACGCTCTGGCAAAGATAAAATCAAGTTCAATCAGTGTGTCAATGTTATACTTTAAATCCTCTGTGTGAACTGCTGCCTGTGCAGAAAGCTCTGCTAAAATCTTTTCAATTTCCTTCGCTTCCTTAAGCATCAGTTCACTCAGCTCATTGTTTAACTTTACAACCGCCGCAGGCTCCATAAACACGGTCGAGCCCTTTGCAGACTGGTCATGAATCAGCCCGTTAAACTGCCCCTTATACTCCTGCTTTACCGGCAGGCAGTATCTGCCGTTACGCATGGTAACTAAGCTGTCCTGCAACATTCCCTTAGTCTCCTGGGAACTCACAATGCTGTTTAACTGATCACGGATTTTGTCGCTCGTAATTTTCATCGAACGACGCACACTTTTTAATCCCGGGCTGGCATCGTCCGCAATCTCTTCTTCCGATAAGATACAGCGCTGAATTTCATTGTTCAGCACCGATAACGGCTCCAACATCGAGAAGCGTTCCGAAAGCGAGTCCTCCGGCTGCTCTTCGCTGACCTTACCGCCGTAATTCTTTACACGTAATGTTGCTGTCAGCACAGAGCTTAATTTCAAAAGCTCGCCTGCCAAAAGTGCAGAACCCACTTCCAATAACTTAATTGCGCCCCGGATATCCGGCACACCGTTAAAGGACAGGCTACCCTTCTGGTACACTCTCATAAGTGCATCTCTCGTCTCCGTCTGCATCTTCTTGATTAATTCCACATCCGTCTGCGGCACTAACTTTCCGCAGAGGTTCCGGCCCATCTCCGAACCGGCATATTTCTTTAACTGTTCAATGATTTTGTCATATTCCAGTGTTTTTAATGCTCGCTCATTCATGATTAATTTTTCTCCCAAACTTTTGCGGCACACTATCGCTGATCTGCTTCACTCCAATCATGGCGGTGCAGATGCCCCTCCAGATTCATTCCTTCAAAATTGTTCTGGCGAAGTGCCTCATACAGCATAATCGCCACGGAATTCCCAAGGTTTAACGAACGAATTTCCCCAATCATCGGAATGCGTACGCATGTCTCCCGGTAGTTAAGAAGTATTTCCTCCGGAATGCCCGCGCTCTCCTTGCCGAACATAATATAGTCCTCCGGACCATAGCTTACTTCGGTATAGGTTTTTTCCGCCTTTGTGGTCGCCATATAAATTCTCGCTCCCGGATTTTTCTCCAGGAACTCCTCAAAGTTCTCATACACCGAAAGGTCTAAATCCTTCCAATAGTCCATACCTGCACGACGTACTGCCTTGTCACTGATATCAAAACCAAGCGGCTTAATCAGGTGCAGCTTTGTGCCCGTCGCCACACAGGTACGTCCGATATTTCCTGTGTTTGCCGGAATCTCCGGCTCCAACAATACAATATTCATCGCAATTCTCCTCTGTTTTCGCACTCTTTGTTAGTTCTTGTGTCTCTTCACAAAGTTTTCAATGCGATCCAACGCAATCTTTAAATTCTCGATGGAATACGCATAGGAAATACGGAGAAAGCCTTCGCCGCAGTCACCGAATGCGGTGCCCGGAACGACTGCCACCTTCTCCTCCTGCAGAAGGGTCGTTGCAAATTCATCCGAGGTCATACCAAGCTCCTTGATGCAAGGGAACACATAAAACGCACCCAGCGGCTCAAAGCATGGTAAGCCCATCTCGTTTAATCTGGTTACAAGGTAACGACGACGCTGGTCATATGCCTCACGCATCGTTGCCACATCATCATCACCGTTACGAAGTGCCTCAACAGCAGCGTACTGGCTGGTGGTCGGTGCACACATAATCGCAAACTGGTGAATCTTAATCATCTGGGTAATAATTTCCTTTGGTCCTGCCGCATATCCAAGACGCCATCCGGTCATCGCATAAGATTTTGAAAATCCGTTGATGACAATGGTACGCTCCTTCATGCCCGGCAGGGACGCGATGGAAACGTGATCCTGTCCATAGGTTAATTCCGAATAAATCTCATCGGAAATGACAAACAAATCCTTTTCAATGACAACTTCAGCAATCTCTTCTAAATCTTCCTTTGTCATAATGCTTCCGGTCGGATTGTTCGGAAACGGCATAATCAGCACCTTTGTCTTATCTGTAACAGCATCTAAAAGCTCCTGCTTTGTCAGACGGAACTCATTCTCCGCCTTTAACTCAATAATCACCGGGACACCGTCTGCCAGCGTCACACACGGAAGATACGATACATAGCTTGGCTGAGGAATTAACACTTCATCGCCCGGATCAAGCATGGCACGCAGACCGATATCAATGGCTTCACTGCCACCGATAGTCACAATAACATCCGACGGACGGTACTCTAAGTTACAGCGTCTCTTTAAATACTTTGTAATCTCTTCTTTTAATTCCACCAGACCGGCATTGGACGTATAAAAGGTGCGCCCCTTTTCCAGAGAGTAAATGCCTTCTTCCCTGATGTGCCACGGAGTGTCAAAATCCGGTTCACCGACACCTAAAGAAATCGCATCCTTCATCTCGCTTACAATATCAAAAAACTTACGGATGCCGGACGGCTTAATCTCTACTACTTTTTTACTTAGCGGGTTTCTCATAAGGTCACTAGCATCCTTTCATCCTTTTTCATTTCGCCAACCAGCGGCAATCCATGCTCTTTGTACTTCTTTAATACAAAGTTCGTGGAAATGCTGAGCACGGCATCCAGCGGAGATAACTTCTCTGCTACAAAGTTTGCCACCTCTCTCATACTCTTTCCTTCTAAGATAACCGTCAAATCGTGGCTGCCGGATACGAGATACACATCCGAAACCTCGTCAAACTTATAAATACGCTCTGCAATACGGTCAAAGCCCTGTCCTCGCTGTGGTGCCACCTTTACTTCAATAATGGCAGCTACCTTTTCCTCATTCTCAACCTTTTCCCAGTTAATAAGCGTCGGGTAACCACAGATGATTTTTTCATCCTCCAATTCCTTGATGATTCCCTTTACTTCCTCCTCGGAAATACCAAGCATCCTGCTTAAATCCTCCGCAGATAATTTACTGTTTTTATTAATCGCTTTTAATATTTTCTCTCTCATTGTTATTCTTCCTTTCCCACCGTCGCACCGGCTATTTCTTTTCCCGCATCATCTGCACCGCCCGCTCATATTCCTCCACGCGGTTCGGTTCGAGATGACGCACCTCATCTTCATTCACAAGAATCCGGTCATTTCCTTCGGTCATACGTCCGATAACCGCTGCCGGAATTCCCGCTTCTTCTAACTTTTCTATGATAAGAGCACTGTCATTGGTCAAAAACAACAACGCTCCGTCTCCCTTTAACTGATATGGATTGACATCAAAGTATTCACTGATCTCTACCGTTTCCTGCAAAATCGGAATCCTTTTTAAATCAATCTCGACTCCTGCCTGCAAGCTTTCTGCAAACTCCCAGACCGCACCATATACGCCGCCTTCTGCCACGTCATGCATATGAACAATTCCCAACTCCTTTAAAAGCTTTGCTTCTTTCCGAACGGAAAGTTCATTCCTGCGCACCCTTGCCTTATCAATAAACGCATAGGTATAACGCTCATGCAGTGCTTCGCGATACGCCTCTGAGAGCAAAACAGCGCCCGCCAGTCCGGCTGTCTTTGTCATCACAAGCTCACTGCCTGCGACCGTTTCATTCAGCACTTTTTCCCCTTTGGCTGTACCGACTGCAGTCACGGAAATTACCCGTTCCAAAACAAGCGGACTCACCTGGGTATGTCCCCGGTTCAAAAGAACCTGCGACTTTTCACAGGCAGACAATACTTCCTGCATGGTCTGTTTTAGCCCTGTCTCTTCCATCGTTTCCGGAAGCATCAGCTGCACAGTCACGGCAATCGGTGTCCCGCCCGCGGCAGCCAGGGAATTGCAGGCTCGGTAAACCGCCAGTTCCGCCATGCCTTCATTATTTCCTGCAACTACGGCATCAGAAACTGCCATGGCTTCTTTATTTCCCGGAACAGCAAACAAACCGGCATCGGTTCCGACCCCGGCTTTACTTCCGCTTTTCTGTTTTAACTGCTGATTTACCGCCTTCAGCACAGACCGTTTTAATACGGCCTCTGAAACTTTCCCTGCTTTCAATTTGACTCTTCCTTTTTCTGCAACATTGACTTTTCGTTATATCACGTTTAAAATACTATTACAGTACATAAGCGAGCAACGGAATAACCATGGCAAATACAAGGATAATTACGATAACACTTGCAAACATCTGTCTTCTTTTTCTGTTCATTACTACATGCTCCTTTCTGTATTACACATTCTGCCGGATGCAGAATGAATGATTCCAAACAATATGTTAAGAAATGAGGATACCGATGATACCTGTTTTTTTTATGATATTTGTAGTTATTGTTCTCTGGATCGGTGCCGGACGCCGCCGTTCCGACCGCTTGAACAAAGAAGCGTCCGAACGTTTCTGGGAGAGAGAGCAGCGGGCCAACCTAACCCGTAAAAAGGACCTCTCTAATCTGGATTATATCACAATTCCGGTGGATGCGCTTGCGTTTCCCGAAACAGGAAAAGAAGAAATCACAGATTTACAAAAACTGATTTTGCATCTTTCCACACAGAAGATTGTAAACTTCACCGGACTAACCAATACCGAATTAAAACTGATGTACGGTGCCCCGAATCTTCCTCTCCTCATGGAGTACGATAAAAACTATCTGGAACTGGTCCGCACACTGTACCGCTACGGCAAGCACCTGTATGACCTCGGTCTTGTGGCAGAGGCCAAAACCATTCTGGAATACGGCCTTTCCATTAAATCCGACGTTAGTGCTAATTATACCTTACTTGCCGAAATTTATAAAGAAGAAAATGCAAAAGAACGCATTGATTTTGTCATTTCCGAAGCAGAAAACCTTACTTCCATGACAAAAAAGGCTCTCCTTGCTAATTTAATGGCTATAAGGGACTCTGCCGTGAGTCAGAATGAGCCGGTCAATCAGCCTTGATGCCTCACTCTTTGTGAGCCCTTCCGTCTCATATTGTCCCTCTAATTTATGAAATGATAAAATGGCGTTCAGAAACGAACGCTGTTTTTTTGTCATCGGCTCCTGTTTTTTCGGTTGAAAATGCATCGGTACAGGTTCAAACAGTTGTGGTTCCTTTTCCATTTCTTTCAGTTTTTCATAAAGCCGGTATGTTACCGCAGCATCCTCAAAGGCACGATGCGCCCGTTCGTTCTTCAAACCGAAATGCTCACATAACGCCTCCAGCTTTTTGCTCGGAAGCTCTGCGCAAAGCACTCTTGCTATCTTTAATGTATCAATTCCTTCAAACTTCACTTCCTCAAGTCCCAAACGGCGGATTGCCTGTACGAGAAAGCTGTGGTCAAACGGAATGTTATGCCCAAGCAAAATGCGGTCTTCCTCTAAAAAACCAAGAAAATGTCTCATTGCCTCTTCTTCCGTCGGCGCCCCCGCCAACATCTCATCCGTAATTCCCGTCAGCTCCGTAATCCTTGCTGGTAATGGTCTGCCCGGACTAATCAAAGTCCGGAACACCTCTCCTGTCTCCGGCCGGAGGGCACCAATCTCAATGATTCTGTCAAACTCCGGGTCAATCCCCGTTGTTTCCACGTCAACTGCAATGATTCCCATGGCTGTATCTTCTCCTTTTTCTCTGTCCGTCCTATTCTGCGTTCTCTTTCTTCCATTATCGGATATGCCTTCTTACTTTGCTCCCGCCTTGCACACATCCTGCAAAAAACATTCCTCACACTTCGGGCTCCTTGCGGTGCAAATCGTACGCCCCAGCGTAATGATGTGAATATTATACAAAATCCAATGGTCCTTTGGTAAAACCTCCATCAAATCAAATTCAATCTTTTCCGGATCCTCTTCCTTTGTAAATCCAAGCTTGCCCGAAATACGCTTCACATGCGTATCCACTACAATACTCGGTTCATTGTAAATATTGCCCCGGATGACGTTTGCTGTCTTTCTGCCGACACCCGCAAGCGAAGTCAGATCCTCCAAAGAACTCGGCACCTCTCCGCCAAACTCTGCAATCACCCTCTGCGCGCATGCAATGATGTTTTTTGCCTTGTTATGATAGAAGCCTGTCGCATGAATGTCCTGCTCAAGCTCCGCCAAATCAGCCTTGGCAAATGCATATACATCCGGATACTTTTGAAACAAATCCTCTGTTACAATATTTACCCTGGCATCCGTGCACTGCGCACTAAGAATCGTTGCCACCAAAAGCTGCCATGGCGTTTCGTGATTCAAATAGCAGCGGTATTCGGTTGTATACTGTTCATCCAGGCGCCGAAGTACTTCTGCCACACGCTCCTGCTCCTGTTTGGAAAGTCTTCTTTTTGCCATTATTTTTCCTTTCTGCGCATGTTCTGTAGCACATTTTTTACTATATTGTAAAGTGTCAAAGTTGCACTTTTAATAAATTTATAGTTTTCTCTGCTGTATGGTGGCCTGTCCGTAAATCGGCTCCCTCTTTTCGTAGGAAAACAGTATCACACAAGCGTCTCCGGTCACCTCTGCGCACTCTGCTGTCTTTACCGGATGGAATGCAAATTTCTCCACATCGTGCAGACCTTCTGCCTCCCTGTTTACTCGAAACAGCTCATACGCTTCTTTTAACTCCTTCTTCTCCATGTGTGAATGTCTGCCAAACTCCGGACGCCCTTTTACCTTTTCTCTGAGACAATAATCAAAGAACAGGATTTGTTCAAACACAACTGCCGCCCCCAATCTCTGTTTTGCAAACTCCAGCAGTATCTCATATCGCTTTCCTCTCGAAATTTTAATTCCGGACAAGACATTCTTTTCATAATACTCTGCTAACTCTGCATACATCTCATACGGCGTTTCAAAAAAGTGTTCCAAATACAGCATACTATAAACAAACTGTCCGCTGTTATAGTAGACTTCTGTCATCTCTTCCACTTTTTTCAGCTCCATGATGTCCTCATACGAAAGCCAGCTTGTCGCGAGCACCTCGTATGGCGGCAGGCTCTGATACAGTGTACCGTTTCCCTTTGCCATGTTCTCCATCGGAGAACCGGACAATACCTTTAAGAAACCCAACTGCAACTGATGCGGACGCATACCGTACACTTCGTTAAACGAATTTTTAAATGATGCTTTATCTTCCTTTGGAAGTCCGGCAATCAAATCCAAATGAATATGAACATTCCCCGGCTCTCTCACCTTTGCCACTGTTTGTTCCAGTTTCTCAAAGTCGGTCGTTCGATGCACTGCTTCCAGTGTTTCTTTATTTGCCGACTGCACTCCGATTTCCAGCTGTATAAGTCCGGGTCTTACCCCGCTTAACAAAGAAATCTGTTCCTCTGTAAGCAATTCTGCCGCTACTTCAAAATGGAAGTTTGTGATTCCATTGTCGTTTTCTTTTATAAAGGTCAGAACCTCCATCGTCCGCTTACCGTTGGCATTAAAGGTTCGATCAATGAATTTCACCTGCGGCACCTTTTGCTCCATGAAAAATTTCAATTCTTTTTTTACAAGCTCCAAATCCCGGAAGCGTACCTTTTTCTCTATGGAAGATAGGCAGTACGCGCAGGAATACGGACAGCCGCGACTGGATTCATAATAGATAATCCGATGGTCAAATGCATTAAGCTTTGTCTGTTCACTTACTGTCATCTCACCATTTCCGTACGGAAACGGAAGACGTGAAAAATCCGGTGGCAATGCAGGTTCTGTTATATGGATACCACCATCCTCTGTCCGGAAGGAAATGCCCGGGATGCCATATAAACCGTCTTCTTTCCGGTTCTTGCCTTTCTCCTCAGTCATTTCTATGCTCTTAATATTCCGACTCTCTTCACACTTCCTTTGATTCACGCAATAGTACTCCGTCAGCTTTACGAATGTCTCTTCGCCTTCGCCGCACATCACACCACGCGCCTCCGGGAGTTCCTTCAGTATGGCTTCTGCCCGATAGGACACCTCCGGTCCGCCAAGCCAGAGCTCCGTCTTGGGACTGATTTTCCTGTAATCCCGAATCAAAGCTTTCACAAACTCTATATTCCAGATATAACAGGAAAAAGCTACCACATCTGCCCTTTTCCCATACAAATCCCGCAACACCTCATCCGGCTGCTGGTTGATGGTGTACTCTGCAAGCTCCACCTCATACCCTTTGGATGCCGCATAGGATTTCAGACAATACACCGCCAGGTTGGAGTGCACATATTTTGCATTCACTGCCACCAATAAAACATTCATCTCATGCACTCCCTCCTTTATCTACAGCGTTGCTGCACGCTCTTTGATTTTCTTGTTGAAGTTGATGATATTATGGTCGTACTCGGTATCCATCAAGGTTGAATGCAACATAAAATCAGCGGTTGCCTTGTTGTTTGCCATCGGGATATCATACACCTGCGCAATACGAAGCAGTGCTTTTACATCCGGGTCATGCGGCTGTGCCGAAAACGGATCCGAAAAGAACACCACAAAATCAATCTTTCCCTCAACAATCTTTGCTCCAATCTGCTGGTCACCACCCAAAGGACCGGAATTATAGCCACGCACCGGAAGTCCTGTCTTGTCTGTAATCATCCGTGCCGTCGTACCTGTGCCGGATAAAAAATGTCCCTTTAAAATCTCTTTATTGGCTTCGCACCACTCAATCATCTCTGCCTTTTTGCCATCATGCGCAATCAAAGCAATATTTTTCTGTTTCCCAATCGTCATCGTAATAAAATCATCATTCATATTCTTTAACCTCCATTATTCCTATGCAGTCTTTTCCTGCAAATTATCTCATCATAATCTCTACTTCCTTGCCCCGGAATGCCACGCCATATCGGAAAATTTTTCCGACCTTTTGGATTCTCATATCCATATCATAGCTCTTTTGTGTAATCTGCTCCAGTGCCGCTTCCGCCAGCCGCTTCAAATCCGCATTTTCTTTTGCCGCCTTTAACTCAATTAAAATCCCCGGCAGATTCTCCTTCTTCGGAACAAGCGAAATATCATACCGACCATCCCCTGACTCGCGGTTGGAAGTAATGTAGTACCGGTTGTCAAGCATTGCACAAAGCCCCAGCACCAACCCGTGATAGAAATTTTCTCCTACCGTATCATAATAGCTTGCCGACTGCAACAACAGCTTTCCCAACTGTTCCTGCAGCATCTGACTGTTTCCGGAATAAATCGCCTCCTGAATATAAACAGCAGAGGACTGCGGAATCACATCGCCCAGCTTCTGTAGGATTTCTTTGTTATAAACACAGGTAATTTCCTTATTGGGCAATGCCACCTCACACATAAAATCTCCGTTAAAAGAAACCGTCGCATTTTCCCCCTTCAAATATCCCGCTACCAGAAGGAAGCTGTAAACAGACGCCGGATTCTGTTTTATCTGCGGATAAATCACTCCGGTATCAATATAGGTCAGAACCGATTCTCCCCGCAGCAAAGCGTGCAACCGCTCATAAATCTCCGGTGTCGCTTCCGAAAGAATTTCTCCGATAATATCGTTACTTCCGGTCGACTGCCAGAATGCCCGAGGCATACACTCATTGTTAAAATAATTAATAACGGACCACGGATTAAAAATTTCCGTCCTTCCAAAACGGTATCCGTCATACCATTCGCACAGTTCTCCGTATTTTTCCTCTGCCTGATAATACTGTGCCATCTTTTTCACTTCTTCCGGCGTAAATCCAAAATACTCACTGTATTTATGATCGAGAACAGAGTTGATTTTTAAATTATTCAAACCACTAAAGATACTTTCCTTTGCCACACGCAGAATCCCTGTCATAAACCCATACGACAGATTCCGGTTATCCTTAAAGCATGCCGAAAACAGATTCCGCATAAACAAAATGACTTCATCATAAAAGCCACACATGTACCCCTGCTGAATCGGCGTATCATATTCATCTATGATAATCATCGCCGGAACGCCATGGTGTTCATGTAACATTTTCGACAACAAAAACAAGGAAGAATCAAACAATGCCTCATCCACCTTCCCTGCAACTACCTGTTTATAATAATCTCCATCCGAAATCCGTGTACTGTCTGCAAGCTCTGTGTGACGGCGGTATTCCAACGTAATGGTCTGCACGATATTTTTATAGGTTTCTTCCCAGGTATCTTTTTTTATGTCCTTGAATGAAATAAAAATCACCGGAAATTTCCCTTGGAATTCCCGATACTTTTTTCCGCATTCCCAAATCTTTTTTCCTTTAAAATAGATTGAGGTATCCTCTTCTCTCTTTTCAAAAAACACCCGGAGCATATCCATGTTCAGCGTCTTTCCAAAACGCCTTGGCCTTGTAAAAAGTGATACCTTGGGACGCTCGTCAATGAACTCCTTAATCAATAAGGTTTTATCCACATAATAATATTCCGAAGAGGCCTGGCAATACTCCGACACCCCGATAGGCAACGGCAGACTGCCGCTTTCTTTCTTTTTTAAATATTCGCCCGTTTTTACCCGATTGTCCGCCGGCCGCTCGGCATCCGCCGGAATCATCCAGGAGCGTCCTTCTTTTTTTGCGCCCTCTATCTTTCCCTCTTTGCAAAGTCCTGCCACCCTGCGTTCTGTCAGCCCCCATTCCTCTGCCGCATCACGCACAAGCATCATATGGCTTTTGCTTCCTCCTTCCGGATATCTCATTGCTTCTCCTCCTTCCCACTCTCATTTTCTACCTTTCTTTTCTCCATTATACCTCTGTAAAAAGAAAAATGTCAATCTGTTTGCAGAAATATATCATTCTTTCTTGATATATTTCTGCAAATAAACCGACATTTTTCCCCACCATTTCTAAAAAATTGAAGCTTTTCCTCACCATCTCATGCCGAGAAACAAAATCCCTCGTTTTCTCCGCCTTTAACACTGAGAATTAAGAATCCTTCGTTTTTATTCGAGCGATTAATAAAATAGGGCTCGGCATCTGTTTTTATTCAAAGAAAACTCTTAGAAACCGCCGGCACTTGACGAGGTCCAGCGAAATACCATTTCGCTCGAGTCTAGTACCGTTGCGTTTTCGCCGAAGCGAAAGCGGGTTTTCGTGAATAAAAACAGATGCCGAGCCCTCATATTAATCCCTCCAAAAACGAAGGATTCTTTATTTCTCAGCCAGCTGAATACGAATCAGCGACTTTCTAAGCGCCAGCTCTGCCCTTGCAATGTTGATGTTTGTATCCCCACTGGAAAGACGTTTCTCTGCACGCTGTTTTGCCTCTTCTGCACGTTCTACATCAATTTCCTCCGGCCATTCACAGGCTTCGGCAAGGATTGTCATGTGATCCTTGGAAATTTCCATGAATCCATCATGTAATGCCGCCTTGCGGACACCTTCTGCTTCTTTAATTTTAAGCACTCCCGGAACTAAAATCGCCGTCAGAGGAATGTGTCCCTTTAAGACACCCATTTCGCCTTCAACGGTCGTAAGCTCAACCAACTCCGCTTCCCCGTCATAGAAGATGCGGTCCGGAGAAATTATCTGAAGGCGGAAAAATTTACTGTTATCAGCCATTAACCTGTCCCTACCTTTCTAAAAAACGGGCGTTTCCCCTTACTTCTTTACTCTGGCAAGAACGTCATCAATGTTACCTGCATTTAAGAAATAGCTTTCCGGAATGTCATCATGCTTTCCTTCTAAGATTTCCTTAAAGCCCTGAATGGTCTCCGAAATCGGAACATAACGTCCCGGAAGACCGGTAAACTGCTCAGCAACATGGAATGGCTGGGATAAGAATCTCTGTACTCTTCTTGCTCTTGCAACGAGGAGCTTTTCATCCTCGGA
>CAZIQL010000064.1:0-14302 GCA_964541485.1 uncultured Lachnospiraceae bacterium | reverse complement strand
TCCATTCTGGAAAGACCGATTCTGTACTGGTTCTGTAATAACTCACCAACCGCACGGATACGTCTGTTACCCAGATGGTCAATATCATCATCGCTGCCTACACCATACTCAAGATGCATGTTGTAGTTAATGGAAGCAAAGATATCTTCCTTTGTGATGTGCTTTGGAATTAAGTCAACCACGTTCTTCTTGATTGCTTCTAATAATTCTTCCTTATCTGTATAAGTATCTAAGAGTTCTCTTAACTTTGGATAATATACTAATTCATTAATACCAAGCTCTGCGGCATCACAATCTACCCATGCATTCAGATCTACCATGTAGTTAGAAAGAACTCGGCAATTTCTCTCCTCGGTCTGGATCATGAAGTATGGGATAGCTGCGTTCTGAATCTTGTCAGCGAGTTCTTCTGTGATTTCTGTGTCAGCTTCAGCAATCACTTCGCCTGTTGTGGTGTCGATCACATCTTCTGCAAGACGGAAACCAACCACACGGTTCTTCAGAGCGAGCTTCTTATTGAATTTATAACGGCCTACCTTAGCAAGGTCATAACGTCTAGGGTCAAAAAACATACCATTAATTAAGGATTCCGCACTGTCTACCGACAATGGTTCACCCGGACGGAGCTTTTTGTATAACTCTAATAAACCATCCTGATAATTCTCAGATGGATCCTTTGTAAAGCTTGCTAAAATCTTTGGCTCTTCACCGAACAGGTCAAGAATCTGCTGATTTGTACCAATTCCGAGAGCACGGATGAGTACAGTAATCGGCACCTTTCTGTTACGGTCAACGCGCACGTAGAAAACATCGTTAGAGTCTGTTTCATACTCTAACCATGCGCCTCTATTCGGAATCACAGTGGAAGAATACAAAGTCTTACCAATCTTGTCATGTCCGATTGCATAATAGATACCAGGGGAACGTACCAGCTGGCTTACAATAACACGTTCTGCGCCATTGATTACGAAGGTACCGGTCTCAGTCATAAGCGGCAGGTCACCCATGAAAATGTCATTTTCCTTGATGCTGTCATCTTCCTTATTATAGAGACGAACTTTCACCTTTAAAGGTGCTGCGTATGTCGCGTCACGTTCTTTACACTCTTCAATCGTGTACTTTTTGTCTTCCTCACAAAGCTGGAAGTCTACGAACTCCAGACTCAGGTGATTGGAATAGTCAGAAATTGGAGAGATATCTTCAAATACCTCATAAAGTCCTTCCTCGAGGAACCAACGATAGGAATCCTTCTGAACTTCAATGAGATTTGGCATCTCCAAAACTTCTTTCTGTTTGGAATAGCTCATTCTTACGCCTTTGCCGACTTTTGTTGGACGTATTCTGTTTTTATCCATTGACGTTTTCACCCCTTGATCTAAATTTGTATATCTTACCTTTTGTGGCTTTTCAAATTCTTGAAAGTGTGCTATAATAAGGTATATGGGCACACAATACCACAATAGTGCATTTTTCATATTAGCACGTCCATGTCAAGATGTCAAGCCCTATTTTTCATAAGTTTTTCCAGTATAAATAATTGTAAATGTTATTAATAGAAGAACCGCCGGTTTGTATGACCGGCGGTGTTTTTGATTTCGATATTTTGTTTGAATCTGTTAATTCTCTTTTTCTTCTGTTACAAGGAAGTCGTTGATGTGGTAACGGGTAATAGTTCCTCCGTTTTCACCCTCATGCCATGTCCGGCACAATATTTCACCAGTTTCAAAATCATACACAGCCTGCTGTATCATTTTCTCGTTCTCATAGAGTTCTGCTATTCTCGCAGACGCAGTTTCCTTTGTCAGCATATAAGAATTCTCTCCCAATTCGGTCGTATAACTATTGAGAACCTCTTCCTCTGTTACAAGAAAATCATTAATATGATATTTTTTCTCCGTGCCTTCTGCCCCTTCACTCATATCATAACAGACAATTTCACCGGTTTCAAAATTGTATACGGAACGCTGTGTCAGTTTTTCATCGACGTAGCACTCTGCTGTTCTGGCAGAAGCAGTCTCCTCTATTAACATATAGACGTTCTCGCCCATCTCAACTGTGTAACTGTTAAGCACCGTTTCTTCCGCGCCGGCACTAGTTCTGCATGCCACTGCTGATAGCAATAAAATACTTATCATAAGAAGCACGCCATATTTTGTATACAGTTTTGTTTTTGACATTTAGTTCATCCTCCAATAATTGCATTTTTTTATGCTCTATTTGTTTTATTGCAAACGCAAAGCACATACGTTAAAAGCACATCTCAAAACCATAAATGCCTAGTAATAATGCCTTGGATTTGTCAAAATATCTTCTCGGATGGCCTCTATTTCCGCTTCATCCTGCACATATGTTGTTTCCCAAATTTCCTCATGTTCTGAATTAATGCCTACCTTTCTTTGCTGCATGTAGACCAATTCATCCACCGTTTCAAATTCCCATACCGTAGAACTCGTCTGTTTAAACTCATATTTATTTTTCTTTTACTATCAATAAGCATTCAAGACATATGTTGGAAGATTACCTTGAGGTATATGAAGATATCCGCATAGCATCAATTCCCAGGGAACGATTGCCAGATTAGCTTTCCACTTGCATCATACGCACATACTTCTCTTATATTTGTCCACATCCTTTCTGATATAAAAATTCCCTCCTCATTCAACTCTACAGGCACAACATTTCCGTCGTTCTCTGTAATGTCAATTCGAGCAATTCTTTCGCTGTTTCGACACCCAAATACAATCGAATATTGCTCAGCTGCATATTCGCAGTAATTAATTGTTACTAAATCTTCCCTCCTATAGCTATATCGTACATTATTGTGCCAAAATAGACGTCGCTGATAAGTTATAAGTACTAATTCATCTTTTTTAAGAAAAATATATGTCTTATAATTTCCACTTTCCCACTTTGCCTCTCCTAAAATGTCCTGTCCGGCTTGCATCCTCGCTTCAAAATATGGAAAAGGGGTTTGTCCTGTCCATCGCAAAACAAAAAGACATATAAAAGTTCCTATGATTAAATACCACCTTTTTCTCATATCCTCCCCCCTTTTTCTACCATTCGATTCATATACTATGCAAGTTCTCCATATGCTGGAAAATACTTCGTTTCATAAAAGAGCTTCTGCCTTCCGAATCCAAATGACACACTAACCCCTACATCACTGACTGAAACGCTTAATCCTACAGATGTTACCTGCACAACAGTATGTGCATATGCTGCTGTTACAGATATACCATAGAGATCATCTTTTTCGCCTGCAATTTCTACCACAATATATCCCTCCATGCTTTTAGAGTAATACTCCGCGGCATCCTGTGAGCTTTGCATGGCAAATTCTATTACTTTATACGCATTTGTTCCTTCAACAGACGGACTTTTTGAAAACAAAAACTCATCTGTTAACTCATGATGACAATTAACAATATGCTGCTCCTCTACCACTTTCAGAACAGCCACATGCGATTCCCTGTCGTTGCCTATCCACCCTATAGCAATACTATCATCTATCGCAAAAATCGGACAATGATTCCATCTGAAAATATATTGTATTTTTGCGCTATTGTATTCATTCAGCGGTATTGCCCAGAACGCCCCTTCTAATTCTGCACTAGATAATCCGTATGTAGTTGCATATGAAACAGCGTCTTCATGACCATCGTATGCTTTTATTTTCTTAATTTGCCTCTTATTATACCCCATACCCTCGAGTGCATCCTCATCAGCATTTGTCAATCTCATTAAATCCGCATTATAATCATGAGTTCTTAATTCCATTATTTCTGTTTCTGTCATGCCTAATTCCCGTAATTCTTCATCTGTTGCATTAAGTAGTGCATTTAAATAATCTAATTCATTTACAACAACCCTCTTTACTTCTACATCTTCTGGAACCTCCACAGCTGCATTCGCTATTACCTTTTTGCCTCCGATACCAAATACTATCGTAAGCATTACTATTGCCATCAAAAACTTTATTCTTTTCATACCAATTCTTCTCCTTTAATTCATTTGTTTTTGCAATAATTATTATGTGCCTTTATCCTAATCCTTTCTCTTTCCAATATCTATAACAAAAAAGGAGCAAATAAATTTTTTCAAAAAATATTTTGGCTCCCTTTTTGTTATAACCTTTTCAGGAAATCCTTATTATTCTTGTACTATGCAGAGTTATCATCATTGTACACTCTTTAACATGTAACGGCCAAAGCGAAATGCATGTTTTACAAATTACGTTCTGCAAAAAACAACAATTAGTATCCCTATACTCATTACCACTGTATATAAAATAGTTAAACCCTTGTTTTTCTTGGTCATCGTGTCGCAATTTTCCATATCAGCATTGAGAAATTTTTTGATAATTTCGCCAAGCACAACTGCCAAAATAGCACAAATCAATCCCAATGAAAGCAGAGTCACTACAGTAAGCATCGTATTATTGCAAATTACCGTATATTCATACGACAATATACCACAATAATCATACGAAAACAGTATCCCCACGATGTTACATAAAATATGTATAAGTACTGTCTCTTTCGTCCTTCCGGTCCTATACGCAACTGCACCAAGAACAAAAGCCAGCGGTGTGATAAACACAAACTGACGGATAGACTCATGCATAACCATAAAATAAATTGCAGACATAAAAACAACACATATTCCCGGGATATCTCTGAATTCTACTACACAAATCTTTCTGAACCATAATTCTTCAAGATACGGTGTCGCAATTCCAACCGCAGCGACTGCTATGATATTTTGGGTAATATTTCTGGAAACAATTGTCTCCTCTGACATTGCATATAGCTCAGTTTTTGAAAAAAACCAGGATAAAAGCGGTACTAGTTCTCTAAAAACATGCATAAAAAACAATGTTAGGCAAACAATCACCATACAAACCGGGATATTTTTCCATCTAAACGTATCTCTACGCGGATTTGATTCCTTTTCGGCAAGGAAATAAAACAAAAATGCCGGCGCACCCATTACAAGCATTTCAGATAACACTGTACCCTTCATAGCATCCGCATAGCTCAAGGTCGAGCCAAATATTTCGTTTCCCATGTGGCAAAAGAGTGCATACAGAATTCCCATCAGCAATATCGAAACTAAAAATACAGTAATCCTCTTTAAACTCGCTCTCTCCATAGTCCGTTCCTTTCCCATTTTTTGATTGTAAGTAACGAAATTATCAGTCCGAGCACCAGGGTAACCAAGCCTCCGCCCACTACAGTGCCCAGAGCCATCATAGGAGATACGCTCATATTAACAGAACGATAAAGTGCTTCATCTGCCAGTTGATGCTGTATCAAAGCTAAAAATCCATATCCGAGAAGTTCACAGGCAAATAAACCAAAAACGCCTCCGATTACCACTACCCATACCATTTCAAGGGAGATGATACCGCTTGTCATCCATTTGCTAAAGCCAAGCTTCATAAGCATGGTCATATAACGTCTTTTTTCGTCCAAAATCATAATCAAAAGATTCACAATCTGAAAAAACGTCACGATTGCAAGGGATAACCCAAGCAAAAGCAGAATATTTTTATAGAAGAAGAAACGCTCCACAAGGTGAACTGCATTTTCATACTCGGACTCCGTTTCATACCCGTATTTTTCCAGTTCCGTCAACACAGCTTCAACCTTATCCAACGAGGACACAGTTACCTCTACCGTTGACAGATAATTTTCAAGTATCGGATTCCTTCCTAAAGACCATCCGTCAGTTCTTTCATATATCTGATTCGAAAGTCCTTCTGAAATATATACCGTACCAAACTGTGTGGAATCGGTTACCTTGCCCTCCTTTGCGGAGTACTTTGGCAAATAGTTCAATCTGTGTTCTACATATTCTTCCAGTTCTGTAAGTTCGGACTTATAATATGATACATAATCATCGCAAACCCCACAGATAACACAATTAATAATTTCTCCGCTATCCAATATAAGCTCCACCTTTGCTCCACAAGCTTCGCTAAAATCCGGTTCTGGTCTGGTTGACAGCAACCACATGGCAGCAATAGATTTTGGTATCATAATTTCATTATCTTCCTTCGGCCAATCTCCGGCCAAAACAGCCTGATACCCCGGAAACTTTTTTGCAAGATATTCTTCCACCTCTGGATCATAAGGGTCGAATTTATCGTATAGTGTTATAAACTGAAAATCCCCCGGAACATACCCTCCTGTATGTTCTCTTGCTCCGTTTTCTTTATTTACCGTGAGTCCTGTACTTACAAATTTTGTATCACCCAATTTGATTTCAGCAACTTTTGAACGAACATTCGAAGGTACTAACGTTCCACTTTCAGACACACTCACAACATTCGGAATATTCTTTAAGTCGGCCAAATCATAAATTCGGATTCCCGTTTTATCTGCATTATCCTTAATCCAGATACCGTTCGATTCTCTCGCTTCCGAATCATTTTTCGAATATATTTTTATTCTTCGATATTCTATGTTTTCAATCGTCTTTCCCTTTTCTAAGTCAATTACACAGTTAGACAGCATACTGTACGCATTAATAAGAAATATTGAAAAAAACACAAAACATATAATAAGCACACTTCTGTATTTCTTTCCGCCCAGTGATTTCAAAGACAAGGACAGCATATCAGCAAGCATTTTACTCATCTCCCCTCTGAAATCATTTTGGCAGGATTTAATCTCAGAATCCTAAAACAAGAAACCGCCGCTCCTACAAAGCCCGAAGCAAATACAAGTCCCACAACAGAAAACCAATCTTTCACCGAAAAATGCAAACTCAAGTCAAAACTGCCGTCTCCGCTGAACAAAATGGACTTTATAAAATACTCGAGTACACCGTTTCCTGCCGTAAGTACCATAAAATACGCCACACTTCCGCACAGCACGGATACTGCCAGCACCTGAAACAGACTTACCAAAAAGAGCATCCCGTTCGTATATCCTACTGCTTTAAGAATTCCCCAAAAGCTCTCCTTTTCTTCATATTCCATGGTGAACATGATAAAAACACATCCGGTAACCGAAAACATAATGATTACTTCAAGAATTCTGCAAATAGTACGATACACGATGGTATCCGCCCTGACAATTGATATATTTTCGTCACTCAGCTTTACCTCTTTTCCTTCTGCTTCCAGTCGGTCTGCTGCCTCTTTTGCATCCTCATAGGTGGCAAACTCAAGCAGCACAGAATCTCGAACGGCAAATATCATATCATCCACGGGCAGTTCTTTAATGTTTACAAATAAATCCGCATGATTCTTTTTGTTAATTACACCATACTCATTGTCTTTCATAACAGCCAAAACAGGGAGCGTTATTGTTTTGAAACTGCCGTCCTTTAACATATAAGTCAGCTCTACTTTGTCTCCCTCGCTCGGAATATAATCTTTTAGCCCAAGCCCTGCAAGAACAAAGGGATTTAATATCACACCTTCTTTATCATAATGGCCGGCTCCGCTTCCAAGCAAAGTTCTGCTTTCGCCTTCTGTAAAAAGTGAATATTCCCCATCATAAAAAAACGGAGTCAATTCATCCGTTTCCATATCTCCGATTAGCAACCTTGTCTCAGTAATCGGAAGCAGCACTTCCATTCTGATATCCGCTATTTTCTCTGCGTCATATAACTCCTCGGGCTCCGTCCACTCCCCGATTTGTTCATTTGTATATACGAAAACCTGCTTTTCAACGTTGGTTGATCTTGCGAGCATAGATAATAATACCGTTTCCATACATCCTGACGCACAGACTATGATGCACATCATGAGTGCACCTATCCATATCGAACCAAACAAAAGTGCTGTTCTCCCCGGTCGCCTCAACAAATTGCGTTGCGATTGTACAATTAAATCCATCAACATACTGCAACCTCTTCGATTATCTTTCCGTCAGAATACGTTAATATGACATCTGCGTTTTTGGCATCCTCCTGATTATGCGTCACCATAATGACCGTTTTGCCGCTTGCAGAAATCTTCTTAAGAATCTCCATAATCTTTTTTCCGTTTTCACTGTCTAAATTACCCGTAGGCTCATCCGCAAGTATTATCCCGGGGTCATTAATCAAAGCTCTGGCAATGGCAATTCTCTGCTGTTCCCCACCGGATAAGGTCTTAACTTTTTGGTGCATTCGGTCAGAAAGCCCAACAGATGCCAACGCCCTTTCCACCGCTTCTTTCCTTGCAGTTCCTTTTACCTTGGCCGGAATAAGCGGCAATACCACATTTTCTCCACAGGTATACTCCGGCTCCAGACAGAAATCCTGAAAAACAAACCCCACTACCTTATTTCGGATACGCGCTTTTTCTCTGACAGAAGCACTGTTTACATTTTCACCATCAATCCGTATTTCACCGCTGTCCGGATTTTGTAGCAATCCCACAAGACTCAGAAAAGTGGACTTACCGCCCCCGGAACGACCTACGATTGCATAAAATTTCCCAGCTTCAAAGGAGTAGCTGATATCATCCACAGCCTTTACTTCGTTATTTCCAAGGTAAAAACTCTTTTTCAATTTATCTACTGTTATCATTACTTTCCTTCCTCGCTTCTACCATTTTCCCAATCGATTCTGCATCTGTCAAACCGTAATAAAATACACTCAGATTATCCGGTATCTTTTTTATCCGGTTGCCGTCAGCATCTTCAAATACCAGTTCCGGCCGTAAAAAAACAGCTCGCAGCATATCACTTTCCTTTTCCTCCGAAATATTCGTTATAATCGTTGTAACGACAAATTCCCCCTGTACCTTAGCAGGAAGAACTACATCCGTATCATACGGTCCGGCTGTAAACAGTGCTCCGGCATTAAACTCCAGAAGTTTATATTCCATCTCGTTTTCGTTTGAAACCAGTATCTGATATTTTTTCAGCAACGGAAGAGCTATTCGTTGAAAAAACATTGTAGTTGTCACACCCAAGTCTTCGGTGTCGGAAGCTTGCTTTTTCAGTATAAAGTCTCCGACATCAAGTTCAAGAAGAGTTACCGTTTCGTTTGCCTCGTTTTCTATTTCCACTCGTTTCACACACTGCTCATCTTCAAAATTAAACTCTGTTTCGGATATGACAAAATTAAGATTTGTTATGGAATATTTACTGTTTTCAATCGCCTTTTTCTTTGATGTGTTTATTTCGAATTCCTTCGGATAGATGACTTCGCCGTTATCCGTTATCAAACGTAAGGAAGTAAATCCCGCAAAGAACTCCTCATCCGATTGATCCGTTCCGTTCCGATACACAAGGGGAACCGACAGTAACTGATCGATTTCATCCAGACACACATACCCGTATGTCGGATATAAATACAATTCTGTAGTCTCTTTTTCTTTATTTGAGATTATAAACACAGCAGAAAGTGCAATAAGTAGCGCTACTCCAAGAAATAAAAACACGATTTTTTTCTTCATTATTCTCCCTCTTATCCCGGGAATATGGCAGGTATTCCCGGGATATCATACAAAAAATGATTAAGCCATGACATATGTCTGTTCATTTGCTTCACTTAATCAGTTACAGAAGTTACAGATATATAGGAGTCATCGTAATACTTTTCAGGAAAACAATTAAAACCATAACCCGTAGCTTGTGTCCCAACACTTCCTGCAATCCATTCATCATACACATAAGTACATTTGTCGCTGAATTTGCTCGGATACACTCTCGCATATTTGTTGTATCCATGTTGTGTATGTTCTTCATATTCAACCACTCCATGAAGATACATTCTGTATCCTTTCGTGTTCGTATAAGAATACGCTACACTTTCACTGGTTTCCAAACCTATCGAAAATCCTAAAGTTTCCTCAAATCCAACTACATCACTTCCAACCGAACACTCATAACTTACATTCGTGGTATATCCTACAGTAAACGAATTGGAAATAGTAAATCCATCCTCAACAAACAGACCAGAATACATGTACTTATCACCTTGATCCGTGACATACCATCTGCAACCATCGGATGAAACAATCGTCGCATATTGAGCAGCCGGACAAGTACACAATTCAAAAAAACACCAAGACCCCATATCCTCTGAGTTTTCCGATACTTCTTCATTTGCCGAAACAGGGTCTGCTTTTCCTGTAATCGAGATAACTGTAAAAACCACTACTAACACCAGCATCGTTTTAATAACTGTTACTAATTTTTTGTTCTGAACCATTGTAATCTTCCTTTCCTCTCTCGTAAAATTTTACAACATAAGGGGTCATGACTCCCTCGTTGCAACATAACAAAAGAATTTATTAAACCCTAACACAATAATTATTATGTGTCTCTATCCTAATCCTTTCTCTTTCCAATATCTATAACAAAAAAGGAGCCAACTATCAAATTTTCAAAAAAAACTTTTGGCTCCCTTTTTGTTATAGCCTTTTCAGGAAATCCTTATTATTCTTGTACTATCAAACAAACATTCAAAGGAGATTCTTATATGAAAAACGTATTTAAAAAAATGATGACAATTCTTACTTTATGCATGGTGCTTTCTGTATCGGTTATCCCGTCTGTCAATCCTGGGGTAGCTATCCCGACATCGGATGAAGAAACTGCTGACTTGGAAGAAAAAAGAAAATAACTATTTCTCTAGTTCTTCCGGATAACACTCCTGTAGTCTTCGTCCATATCGCGGATGCCGTCCGCCGCGCATCTGATCAATGTAATAAGCTTTCAAGAGACATTGTCTGCATCGTTCCTCTTCTTCCGCCGACAATGTTTCTTGTTGCTTTAACATAAGATAGTTCCAAAAGATATCATAATATACATCTGCAATATACCGAAACTCTGCCTCTTCCTCACATTGCTTCAAGGTTTCTTCATCAATCTTAATTGCTTCCCGATGCTCACCCATATTTCCAAGCACATCTGCCAACCAAATAGAACTGACAATTTGATACAGTTTCCTATTCTCATCATTCATATAAGCGTGCACCAAAATGGCTTTTATTCTCTCTGCTATCTCTTTTTGCCGTTCATATTTCTTCTCTTTTCTTACTACATTATGCAGAGTTATCATCATTGTACACTCTTTAACATGTAACGGCCAATCAGCCTTATTGACCTCATATCCTTTTGGTGTGCGAAATTCCAAAAGGGTTTCCAATTCTCTCTCATATTCTTCTGCTGTTATCTTCCCTTTGTTATAGCGTATTCTCCCCTCAAAATATCTGATATATTGATTATTTCGCACGTCACTGACATCAAGCTTCTCTTTTAACTGCTTGACAAGTCTTTCTGCACTTTCTTCATCATTGTCTAATTCTGCCGCCACAATCTCATATGTCATCTGAAGCTCATTCAGCTTTTTCGTCTTCAAAATCCCTTGATACGTACTCTCTTCAATTCCCATACTCCGCGTCAGACTCCGATAGGTCCGTTCTGAGGTTTTGTGCTTTCCTTCTTCAATCCGGTACACCGTCATCCCGGTCGGTCCCTCTGCATCAAATTCCTCTCGTTTTACCCCCAGCGCCTTTCGCCGCATTTTCACAACCTTACTTAAGTTGTAATACGCCATCCGTATACCTCCTCACAATACGTCCGCATCCGCCTTGCTATCTCCTCTCTGCCAAACGACATCGCCGTATAATATGCCGTCTTTATCTCCTGTCGCAGACCTTTCTTTTCTTCTTCCGATTGCATCCTGTGCAATCCGGCAATGGCAGAAATAAAGTAAAATTCCGAAATAAAATCAAATCGGTTTCCTCTTCTCAGTTCTTCTATTGTCTGTGTACACCACTTGCGGCATTCCTCGTAGTTTTCCATCCGAAACAGTTCAACTACAAACTCAAACATTGTTTCAAAGTAGCACCTTAAACAAATCTGCTCCGAAAGGAATGCCTGTTGCAGCTTCTCAAGAATTTCCTTATACTCTGCAAGCGAACATCTCTGCACACATTTCCGGTACAATAAATACAATTCTAGCTCCATTTCAGACAAGATAACCTTCCCACGCAACCGTTCCTCTGCTTCACTTACCGGAAGTGTCAGCTCCAAGGCCTCTTTTGCCATTTGTCCTGCCGCCTGTGCCTCGGTTTCCTTTAAGAGTTCTGCCTTCTTCCATAAAATGTACTGACGGTCCAAAACACTCTTCTTTGCCTTTGCCTCGTATTCCGCCAGCGCTTCCTTTGCCTTCTCTGTCTGTCCTTTTTGAAGCAGTATTCCGATACGGTATCTGCTCTCCTTTCGCTCAAAATCTCTCTCCGACAAAAAAATCTCCAGTAACCGGTATTGTACATGCAGTCTGGAAAGCAGACATTCCGCCATCCACTCATCCCCGATTCCTTCCCCGTTCTCCAAATCCTGATACGCTTTTTTCGTGCAGATTCCTTCGTACAGCTCTTTCTGGGAAATCCCTTTTTGCTGTCTGATATCACAAATCATCTCACTTAGCTCTATTCTGTTCTGCCGTAGTTCGTCCAAATACCCCATGATTCTTTTCCTCTCCTGTGTTCCTTATCATAAAATTACCATATTCCCCCCTACAATGCAATTCGTTTTATGAACATTTTATAATCCAATCCTACATTTACACTAAATACAGAAACCGCCGGTTGTTTATCAACCGGCGGGAGTCAATATTTATTCCTATTTACTTTCTGACAACTGTGCCATTACGCTTGCTGCATCCTCTGCATTTTTCGCTTCTCCGTAATATACCATCTGTTTCTCCTATTTTAATCTATAACACCTGTTCCTGTTTGCACCTTCTGCGATAATAATACCTTCTTCCACCATTTCGGAAAGTAACTTTCTTGCACGCGCCTCTTTTACTCCAACCAATCCGGCAATTTCCGCAGTTTTTGCCGTAACTTTTTCCGTCAGGTATTCGATTATCGCCATCTTTTTTACTTCGGTTTTTAATGATGATTTTTTATCGCTACTTTTTATCGCTACTTTTTTATCGCTACTTTTTATCGCTACTTTTTTATCATCACCCTCACCAATATGCAATGATAATACAATCCTCTCCGGCTCAAAACTTTCTTCAATCATTGGTGCAAGCCAACCTTGTTTCTTCCAAACATAAAATATATTCGGTATACCGCTGCCCGCTCGTTCACCAACATCAACCAGATTGAACATTTTAATCAGCGCAGCATTTCTCGGATCAGATACACCGCCACTCTTCGCCGTTTCTACATCAATGCGAAATCCTCCCGGATTTGAAAAACAGAAGGAATCCTTTCTCTTAATAATCACAATTCCCTGTCTTCCATAGTAATCCGCATTAATAAGACAATTCGCAAGAGCTTCACGAAGTGCTTTATGAACCGGAGTATCATCAATCCTGTCACCGCCTTCAAGCTTGAATGGAACTTTCACATCCTGGACAAGTTTATTATAAACACGGAAATAGAAATCATAAATATTGCCACTCCAATCACCGGAGGAGGAAACTATTCGATCCGTCCATCGATTATCCTCGTCAAATCGTTCCTGATAATCGAGAAAATAATTCGGATATTCCTTTACTATTTCATATTCATATCCAAACATCAAAAGTCCTGCTGCGGTAGGATGCATTTTGCCATCCGAGGTTCTTCCTAATGCCCCGAGTCTATATAAAAACTCTTCATCTTCAAGTTCTTCCCACACATGACCCGGACGATAGTTTTTCATTCGAATTCGATATCTCCGAACACTATCATAATCCAAAACTTCAAGACCCATTTCTTCCAGCACAAGCATGTCTTGTGTTTTTACGGAAGCATCACGAGTCATGGCATGAATCTCTTCCTTCGTACACCTATAGTCTCCTTCTCCATTTCTGCGATAGGAACCGGTTAGTGGATTACCATCTATATATACAGGTTTGTCACTTCTATTAGCCCTTGGAACCTCTATAGAAATAAATTTGCTTCCATCAACCTCATGAATAGTAACATTCTTATCCGAAAGAATATTAACGCTGCTGCCTCCCTTCCGGAACTCTTCTATATTTATTTTATCATATGAAAAGATAGGTTGCAAGGTGGCCAAATCTACAAATGGGACCGAATTAAAGTGCGCCTATCCGGCGCAACAGGGGTCATCGGCACATCGCTTCGCGACATGCCGATGGGGTTTGGCGGGGAGTTGCGGTATTTGGCGCTCCTTTCTGTCGCCCATTTTCACCCGCAAAAACATGCAGGGGCATACCGCAGGGCTCTGCCCTCCGACTCTTTGGGACAGGTGGGAATAGAAAAACCGGGAGCCGACTGTTTGCAGTGGTCGGGAGGCTGGGAGATAGTATGCGAAAGAGGATGGTACGGAAAAAGGGGCTGTAAAAAAACAGTCATAAAAAATGCTACGGGACTACCAAATGG
>CAZIQL010000063.1:0-14342 GCA_964541485.1 uncultured Lachnospiraceae bacterium | reverse complement strand
ATTATACGCTATCCTCGTGTTTTTTAATAGGCGTTATGTTATTAATCGCTTACGTATCTTCACCAAGTCCTGTTTGATTTTATTTCAACTCTTTTTATTCTCTTGGAATCTTAATAATCACCAGGCTGATGGCCGGGACTTCGTACTCAAAGCTTTCATATACTTCTATGGTACTTGTTACCGGCGCAACGCGGGTGGAGTTTGCGTTATTAACTGCAGCAAGGGAGTCTCCGGTGAGGACGGTAACTTCGCCTGTGTAGGACATAACGCCGAAGTTTTCTAAATTAATTGTAAGAGGAATGGCTTCCTCGGTAACATTGACCAGTTTGATGATGATATTGCCTGCTTCATCAAGACCTGTGACCTGATACAGGGAATCTGCCTGCGGAATATCATAGTTTATATACTGTACACCGTCGATGTAGCAGTCAATGTGGCTGCCGTTTACAACAATTTTAAGCTCATAGGTCCGTCCGGTTTCTACAGAAAATCCGCTGACGGTACCATCGGTCTGACCACTCTTAACATTGTCTATGATGCTTTCCAAACAGGATACGGTGTTTGCCCAGCCGCCGATGTTCCAGTGGTAACAGTTTTGTGCATCCTGCACGGCAAACGGAATTAAGAAGCCTTCTGCACCACCGGTTTTGGTTGCTTTTAAGGTGAGTGTGTAATTTGTCCAGGAGGTATCTCCGATGTAAATGACATCACCGTTTATTGAATTGGACGGCCATCCGGTATAGGACTGGGTCATTGTGCCGCTTGTGATAGCAAAATCACCGGCTACTTTTTGCCAGTCGGAGAGGGAAGCGTCTGTAAAATCTTCTGAAAAGAGGACTTCGCCGGTTTCGTTGGAAACCACTTTGATATCATCAAAGATAGCGGAGGTCTGCCAGGTGCCCACACCTATTTTTCCGGTAAGGTCTTCGATTTCATGTACGTTGCCGGTTAATGTGGAGGCTACCACACGGTCAGACAGGTTGTTGCTGAACAACTTCTGAACATAGTAGCTTGGCGTGCCCCAGACTTCATCATTGTCATACCAGATTAGGTCCGGTTTCCACTGTGTCTTTGTTGTATTACCGAATAAAGGAGCATAAGCTGCAAGCTGTACAATGTCACCGTTCCGCTCCAGTGCTGTCATATAAGCTGCTTCGGCAAGGGCATTATAAAGGGTGCTTGCCTGGGAAGCATATTCACCAAGGAATACCGGAACACTGTCGCGGTCATAGGAGTCATAACGCTTTGCATGTGTTAAGAACCATTCCGGGGAACGGTAATAATGCTCGTCTACAAGATCGGCATAATCGGTACCATATTCCTTAATCTTGTCCCATGCCCAGGTGTTTTCGGACTGAGGACCGTTGGAAACAATCAGCTGGATACCTCCGTAAAGCTCCGGATTTTCTTTGGCTGCCTGTTCAAAGGCTGCCAGAAATTCTTCGTAGCGTTCAAAATAAATTTCGTCCCATTGTTCGTTTCCGATGCCAAGATAGGTAAGGCCAAACGGCTCTTCATGTCCCATGGCAATTCGGACGGAACCCCAATAAGTGGAGGCATCACCATTACAGAATTCAACTAAATCAAGTGCATCCTGTATGTATTGTTCAAACTCTGCCGAGCCAATGGCAGGACCGCTGGCATCGCCCTGTGCCTGGCAGGAGAGACCGCAGTTTACAATCGGAACCGGCTCACAGCCTAAGTCCTCGCACAGAACAAAGAATTCATAAAAACCGAAGCCGTAGGTCATATAGTAAGGGTTGTTTGCATCACCATAAATTCCCCATAAGTTAAAGCCAAGAGGTCTGGTGGCAACATCACCGACAGTTACTTCACCGTTGATAACCATTTCCATGCCGTTTCCGATGGAATCCTTCCAGCTGTATGCGTTTTCCAGGGTAGTACCTTCAATGATACAGCCACCCGGGAAACGAAGGAAGCCAGGGTTGATGTCTTCAAGCATCTGTGCCAGATCAGCACGCAGACCGTTTTCGCGGTTGTTGTAGGTATCTGCCGGGAATAAGGAAACCATATCCATATGGAGGGTGCCTTCATCAATAAGAACTGCAAGGTAGACACGTCTGGTCAGGGTTTCGGTCGCTGTTAACGTAACTTCATATTTCCACCATTCTTCTGTGATGCCGGAGATGGTTGCTTCACCGTAAATACTGCTGCCGCTTGCGTTTTGTAAACGGATGGTGACATCACTTTGCAGACCGTACGGAGCCTTGAAAAAGGCAGTGAAAACATATTCTTTTCCGGCTTCAATTGACATACCGGAGAGAAAACCGGAGTTTCGAATGCCGGATTCCGGTGCAGCACTGGTCACGCTTAAATAATGTGGATTATTTGCGTTTAAGTAAGAAGAATCAAGACTTCCGTCAATGAGCTGGTGGCTGATATCACCAAGCACATTCCAACCATGGAAATAGCCGTCTTTTGCTACGTCTTCTTCGTATTCAAAGGAGCGGTTTTTAACCATCTCGGCATACAAACCACCGTCTACGGAATAGTTGATATCTTCAAGAAAAAGGCCGTATAAGATATCGCTGATTTCATAGCTGTCAGATCCGTCTGCGGTCAGATGAAAACCGGTAGGGGTCGGTTCTACGGTCGGAGTCGCTGTAGGAACCGGGGTTTCAGTTGTTGCCGGAATTTCTGTCGGAGTCAGAAGCGGTGTATCTGTCGGAGCTGTGCTTGGATGGGCGTCTTCCGTCGGGGAAACATCCGGAGTGTCGCCCTGCTGGTTGCCACAGCCTGCTATGCCTAAGGCAAGTAACAGGAGTAACATCAATATTTTTTTCATTTTGCAAACCTCACAATCTTTTTATAGTAAATTTATTATAAATGTATGGTAAGTTAATGTCAATTCACAGAAATAGAAAAAAGACAAAATATTCGGGAAAGTTGGGTGGGGGAAGTCTTGAAAACCGCGTACTTTAGTGCTATACTGAACAAAAGCATAAAAAGGAGAATGAAATAATGAAGAAAGTTGGAAAAGTGCTAGGATGTCTGTTGCCGGTGGCGGCAGCGTTTGCTACACAGATTGTAGTGTCTATAATCTGTTCTTTTGTTGGCAGTATGATGTTTACTGTACAGGGAATGCTCATGGGAATTACCAGTGAAACCGAGTTATATGATTTTATTATGGGGAAAGTCATGAGTGGAGATTATTTACTGACGATTACTGCGATTGCAACCTTTTGTACCTGGGTGATTGGCTTTTTTTGGTATAGGAGGCTGCGGCCAAAGACCGATTTTACTTTAAAAGAGGTCATAAACACCAAATTACTCTTGGCTACGTTTTTGCTTGGCGTTGCTTTACAGCTTCTGATTTCTATGTGTCTGAATGCGGTATTTCCACTGCTTCCACAGAATATGTCAGAGGAGTATAACCAGTTGATAGAGAGTCTGATTGGCGGAAATGTATGGCTGTCCCTGCTTGTAACGGTCATTCTCGCTCCGCTTGCAGAGGAGCTTTTGTTCCGCGGGGTAACGCTGAAAAAGGCGCAGAAGATTATGCCGTTCCTGGCGGCAAACATTTTGCAGGCGTTTTTGTTTGGTCTTTATCATGGTAATCTGATTCAAGGAACCTATGCGTTTGTTCTTGGTCTGATTCTTGGATTTACAGCAGAATATTTTCATTCTGTCTGGGCATCAATATTATTACATGCTTTTGTGAATGGCTCGGCAGAACTGCTTGGACTTTTGCCGGAAAGTGTGACGGGAACGTATGTCGGAGCTGTAGCACTTTCAATAGCCGGAGTTGTGCTTTTGTTTGTTTCGGCAAAGCTTTATCCGGGAGCAAGGAAAGAGCCAAAAGTGCTCGAGGAAGAAGAATTTGCAGATATGCAAGAGTTTACTGAAAATTCATTTGACGAATAAACAATAGAACTTTATAATAAAAGAAAATGAAAAGGCAGATGAAGCAAGATTTATCTGCCTTTTTCGTCGGTAGATGAAGAGGGGAGGGGTTCCTTTGATTGAAATTTTAAAAACAACAGAGGGAAGTGTGCTGGAAAAGCAGAACGAAGTAACGAAAGATTGCTGGATTTCAATGACAGCCCCCACTGCGCATGAGATAAAGGAGATATCCCATGCATGTCACATAGAGGAAGAGGTTCTCCGCGCCGCACTCGATGAAGAAGAACGCGCACGTATTGAAATTGAGGATGAATACACTCTGATTATTATTGACATTCCTGCAATTGAAAAGGAAATTGTCGAGAAACAGGAAAAGGACCGTTATATTACAATGCCGTTGTCCATTATCAGCATTAAGGATGTGATTATCACGGTCTGTCTTGTAGATACGCCGGTTCTGACGCATATTAAGTCGGGCAGGATGAAAGGTTTTTCTACACATAAGAAGACCAGGTTCATTTTGCAGATTTTCTACCGTGTAGCTACGCTGTTTTTACAGAATCTGCGTTCTATTAACCGTCAGAGCGAGATGATTGAGGACCGGTTGCATGTATCGCAGAAAAACAAGGAGCTGTTTGAGCTTCTGGAGTTACAAAAGAGTCTGGTGTACTTTACGACATCGCTTCGTTCCAACGAAGCAGTCTTTGAGAAAATGCTGAAAAACGAAAAGGTAAAGCGTTATCCGGATGATGAAGATTTGCTGGAAGATGTTATCATTGAGAATAAGCAGGCTATGGAGATGGCCAATATATACAGTGGAATCTTAGGAGGCATGGTGGATACGTTTGCTTCTGTTATCAGCAACAATCTGAATGTTGTCATGAAATTCCTGGCAACGGTAACAATTGTGCTATCAATTCCAACGATGATAGCGAGCTTTTATGGAATGAATGTGCCGCTGCCGGGACAGAGTAATCCATACGGATTTTATATTGTACTTGGTTTTGCCCTGTTTCTTGCAGGTATTGTGGCATTGATTTTCCATAAGAAGGATGTATTTTGACAGAAAGTAAAGGAAGATGTTATATGGGAAAGTTTTGGTATAAGATGGAGTATAAGTATGGAAAATATGCAGTACGGAACCTGCCGCTGATTCTGATTATCTGTTACGGTATCGGCTATTTGCTGGAAATCGCAGCACCGGTGGTGCTGGATTATCTTACTCTGAATCCGTATTATGTTTTGCATGGACAGGTATGGCGGTTGTTTACCTGGATTTTGATTCCGCCGGAAGGGTTCAGTCTGTTTACCGTGATTATGTTGTATTTTTATTACTCTATCGGGCGCTCTTTAGAGAATGCATGGGGTGCTTTCCGGTTTAATGTATATGTATTTTCCGGAATGTTGTTTACGGTACTTGCAAGCTTTGTATTATACGGAATTGCGTGGGTGCAGTTTGCAGATGCAATTGAGATGTTTGGTGCGGAGATTGTATTTACAAGATACGGATATACGATAGGTAGTGAAACGGTGTACCTGGCGGGTTCATGGTTTTATTACATCAGTACGTATTATATCAACCTTGCCCTGTTGCTTGCGTTTGCGGCAACCTATCCAAATGTTCAGGTGTTCTTAATGGGAATCCTGCCAATCAAGGTAAAGGTACTTGGTATTTTATATGCGGTGATGGCAGCATACGAATTTTTGCTTGGAACTATGCCAAGCCGTGTTATTATTCTGGCATCCTTGCTTAACTTCATTATTTTCTTTTTCTCAACCAGAGGCTATGCGCGGGTGTCACCGCAGGAGCTTAAGCGTAAAAACGATTACCGGAAAAAGGTGCGGGAAGCAAAGAAAATGGGAAATGAGACAGTACATCAGGGCAGAAGTGTGATTACCAGGCACAAGTGTGCAATTTGTGGAAGAACAGAGCTGGATGATGAAAATCTCGAGTTCCGTTACTGCTCCAAGTGCGAAGGAAATTATGAATACTGCATGGATCATCTGTATACACATGAACATGTAAGAAGAATCGTACCCGGAGAAAAAAATACAGCTGAGGGGAAATAAGTGAAGCAAATCGGTCTTCTTCTGCGGGCACAGGCCGCAGAATGGAAAAACAAAAAAAAGACAGTGATTCTGATGGGAATAGTGCTTATTATAGGAATGATAAGCACTTTTTCGTATGTAAAAATGCAGGAGACGGGCGAAACGGAGACTTTTATAAAACTGTCCCTTGGTGTGGCAAACGAGGATGAATCCGAATACTCGAAGCTGTTGATTGCATACTTTCTGGAGAACGAAACATTTTCCTCCTATGTGGATGTGGTACAGGATGGGGAGGAGAACCTGAAGACAAAATTAAACGAAGGTACGCTGGATGCATATCTGCTGATTCCGTCCGGCTTTGCCGATGGACTGATGAATATGGAACATTTGCCGATGAAGGCAGTGGTCTCCATGCGGCAGCCGACGAAGGCATTGGTATTCCGGCAGGTGCTGGAGGCGTATGAGACTTATATAAAGACAGTGGAAGTGAATTGTACGGCATTATATGACCGTATGCGTGAGGAAGGCTTCTCGAAGGGAGATCTTACAAAGGCAAATGTGAAGATTTCTATGGATTTAATCTTTACGGCATTGGGAAAGGATGAATTTTTCAGAATTCTAACGGTGGAGCAGGAGACGGAAGTGAGCCTTACGGAGCATTATCTTCTGACAGCACTGTATTTTATAGGAATTTTTTTGTTTTTACCGGCGGGACTGAGAATATTTAAGCTGCGGCAAAGCAGAATGCTACTCCGGTTAAAAACCATGCGGGTACCGGCGTGGAAGGTACTTTTTGCAACAACGGTTCCGTATCTTTTTGTGGCGGCCGGCTGGATGGGAGTTCTTTTGCTACTGTTAAAGCGGTGGGAGCTTTGGACGTTTTTATGCGGCATGTTTCTTTTGCTTTCCGTATTTTTTGCGGTGCTGTTTCTTTCGACTTTTGTAAAGAAGAGAAAGGATTACCTGTTTTCCTTTGGGGTTCTTTTGATTGTGCTTGCGGTGGCAGGCGGAGGAATTGTACCAAAGCAGTATCTGCCGGATACATTTGCAAAGCTGGCGACGGTTTTTCCGAATGAGAGGTTTGTGTTATTGATGACCGGCAATCTGGAACCGGTAAAGACAACGTTGTTTGCGGCAGTTGCCGTTTCGGTTGTTTTTCTGGTGTTAGGCGCGGTCTGCCTTGACAGAAGAGGGGAGGCAGGAAAAGATGCGTAGATGGTGTAGGGAGACAGGACAGTTTTTCTTACATACATGGAAGCTTTTGCTCCGTGGAAAAGAAACCTGGGTATTGCTGGTGCTTGGGTTTGTTCTTCTGTTTTCCATGCTGTTTTCCATGGATGAAGTAAAGGAGGAAAAGAGCCGGATTGTTGTCGGAATCGCCGATGAGGATGGGTCGGAGTTTTCTGCCCGTGTGATACTGCGGCTGAAGGAACTGGATGGCTACGAAATCATAGAAGGCGGAAGAGAAGAACTGCTTGCAGGATTGGTAAAGGGAGAATATTCGGTTGTCTGTGTGATCCGGAAAGGGTATGAAGAGAATGTTATGGCGGACGATACGGATGATCTGGTGTTTGTTTATGAGACAGAACAGAAGGCTCTTTTGTTTACGGATGTGCTTGCAGGAGCCATGATACAGGAAATCTGCAGTGCCAAGAGTTATCTTTTATTCCGGGAGTATATGGAACAAAAGGATGGAGCGTTTTTTGAAACGGCGGAGGAATACCGGACATACATGGAAGCGTATTTTTCAAAATCCATGTTTGATTTTTCATTTGATGTGGAGTATATATCTGCGGACGGGGAAGAAAGCAAAAAACCGGAGAATGCAGTCATTTACCTACAGGCGATTTTTGCTATTGCTGCGATGATGATGGGGGTTCTTGCGGTTTATGCGGCAATGCCGTATCACAGGCTGTGCCACGGACAGATTGCAGATAAGATGGCTACCCTGCCGGGGAAAAAGAGTGCGCAGGTTTTGGGTGCGGCAGCAGGAGCACTTGGGTTGACAGGCATGTTTGCGATGGTGTTTCTTCTTGTATTTGCGATAAGAAACCGGCAGACAGTTTCTACATTATGTGCATTCCTTGTTTGCACTCTGGTGTATCTTTGTGTTATAGTAGGTATTGTATTTGCAGCTGCGACGGCAATTTCTTCGCAGCAGGTCTATCAGATTGCGATGATGGCACTTGTTCTTGTGTTTGGAGTATTCGGACTGATCAGTATTGTGGATGGACTGTTACTTCCGGAGGGGATAAGTACATGGATACCAAACGGCCGTTACGTAAGAGAAATGATGGAGATTTATCAGAAATAAAGAAGTGAGGATAAAAGGATGGAAAAGACGAACAAGCAGCTGGCTTCTGATATTAAAGCAATGAGAATGCCGGAGCAGAATCTGCCGGAGCTGATGAACCGGATGGCATCTGCCTACGGACTGCTTTCTTTTTATAATATGGATATGGAGCTTTCGATGTTTGCAGAATCCAAGGCAGAGGGAAGGATTAAACCGGACAAGCAGACAAAGGATATGGAGGAAACTCTGGTGCAGATGATGAAGAGTACGTTGATGGCGCCTTTTCAGCCGGAGGTATATGAGCAGGCAATCAAGGAGCTTTCTGAGCTTCGCGATAAGGTAATCCATCGCATGGAAATTCTGACGGCATATACGGATTTGTTCATTCTTTATGAATATGTAATGAACCGTCTGGAGGCTGTATTTGAAGCAGGGGAAGCAGAGCCCATGGATAATGATGGGGTTGCGAGAGAAATTCTGCAGTGGATTTTTTCGGAAAACGAGCCTTCTGCTACAAACAGCCGTATAAAAATGATGTTATCCTGTCTGCCGGTGCGCATGACAAAGGCGAAGTTTCTGGAGCTGGTGGAAAATGCGTTTTCTGTATATGAAAATGCAGACAATCAGTCGGTGGATACGTTTGACTACATGCTTCGCAGCGCAGCAGGTCTTTATGCACCAAAGGGTATGGCAAAGGCATATGCAAAGTTAGATAAGATAAAGAAGCTGTTTGAGGAAAAGTCCCTGTCGGAGCTTACGACGGAGGAATATGAAGAAAGAAAGAGAGCACTTTTGGAGGGAACAGACTATATATTAAATGCGACAGAATGTTTGTCCGCGGTACAGGCAACAGCAAATGCATTGATGACCGTGCTGCTGACAAGGCAGTATTTTACTCTTCCGGCAGAGAGGGAGGCAGGACGTCCTCTTGGAATTCTGAATTCAATTCTGGAAGGCGGAGAAGTCAGGGCTGAGGTTTTATTTGAGGGAATTGAGCTTGAGATGGAGCGCCTGTCTGGGGAAGTGACCATGTTGGAACCATTGCTTACGTATGTGAAGGAGAGTATGGAAAAACAGGTAGAGGAACTGATGTTAAATACGCTGTATCAGCGTGTTCTGGTAGCTCAGAGACTGAATTCCGGCAGTGCCTATGCTTCTCTTACAGAAGAAAAGGCAGTACAGAAGGAAGGCTACTTAAAGAAGGTAAAAGCCGCATTTCTCAAAGATGTGAAGGAGACCTTGGACGATGGCTCCAGAGCAAGAAACCGTGCTGTAATGGCAGAGGTGTTAAAGGAGCTTCCGGTATATTTTAATAACCATACGGAAGTGATGAATTATGTAAGAAATTCGTTGGATTCCTGCAGAGATGAAAAAGAAAAGCAAATTTGCGTGCAGCTGCTCCGAAGCTATTATGAATAAACGGAGCGGTCCTTTACTTCTTTGCAAAAGTCTGATAAGATAAGAGCGTGAAAGGAAGAGAGCTATGTTAATCTGGTCGGAAAAACTGTACATAGGAGAAGCGCTTTCGGGGAAAAGTGAGAAAATCAAGAAACGACTGAACCGAAAATTTTTCCTGCCGGATGTTTTCCTGATTACAGGACCGACCAACGATGAAAACTTGTTTGATATCATCCGTTCACAGGAACTTAGGTTTCCCTACCATAAGCGGAGGAAAATTATAGTCTGTGGTCTGGCAAAGGACAAGGAGGAGGCTTTGAACCTTGTAACCACCATATTAGAGGATATGTACCGGGAGACCGGCAGACTTTGCAGTAAGGAGTATTTTCTGAAACAATGATACAGGTGCTACTGTTAATTTTAAAAATAATCGGGATTACGGTTTTAGTACTGTTACTTACGGTACTTGTTGTGCTTGCGCTGGTGTTGTTTGTGCCGGTCAGGTACCGTGCGAGAATCATACACAATCCGGAGAAGAACGATATATACGGAAGGGCGGACTTTTTGTTCCCGTTGGTTGTATTCCGGTTCCGTTTTTTTGAGAAGGAGTTTTCGTATAAGGGCCGGGCGTTCTGGTATGTTTTTGCAGAGTCCGGTAAAAATAAAAAAAAGAAGCCTGAAAAGAAGGAAAAGGAAAAACAGGCGAAGGCAGATAGTCCAAGGACAGAGGTTCAAAAGGCGGACACTTTTGACACGGATTCTATAGAGGCAGAGGCGGAAGAAACAAAGGAAATCCTGAAAAAGGTGAAACCGCTTAAGGAACCGGAAAAAGAGAAGAAAAAAGAGAAAGAAAAGAAACCGGGAATGATGGAAAAAAACAAACGGTTGCTTCGCCAAAAAGATGAGGTCCTTCGGATTCTTTCCAAAGAGGAAAGCAAAGAAGCTATTGCCGTTGTATTTGATCAGGTAAAAAAGACATTACGGCACATCCTCCCGAGAAAAATAAAAGGATATTTGATTTACGGAAGTGAGGATCCTTCCACCACGGGAAAGGTGCTTGGACTTGTCAGTGTGTTTTATGCGGCAGCCGGTCCGGTATTTCAGATTGTGCCGGATTTTGAAAGGGCAAGGTTAGAATGTGATTTGGAATTTAAGGGAAGACTGCAGATATTTACTCTGCTTGTCATTCTTTTGAAGATATACTTTAACAGTGAGTTAAAAGAGTTTGTGCAGGAAATGAAAGCAATCAAGGAAATAGAGTAGAGGAGGATTTTAAATGGCAGATAACAAGTTTGACAGTACGGTAGAATCTTTATTCAGAGGCATGGACGGATTTTTGTCCACAAAAACGGTAGTAGGAGATGCGGTGAAGTTTGATGACGGAACGATCATTCTTCCTCTGGTTGACGTTTCCTTTGGCGTAGGAGCAGGTGCGTGGGCAAAGGAGGCAGGAGGTACAAGTACAGGTGGCGGTCTTGGCGGAAAGATTACTCCGAGTTCCGTTGTTGTGTTAAAGGATGGACATGCCAGACTTGTAAATGTAAAGAATCAGGATGCTGTGACTAAGGTGTTAGACATGGTGCCGGATCTGGTAGATCGTTTTACAAATAAAGATGGTCAGAAGGAAATGAAGGAAAAGGTAGACAGCGTCGTAGAGGACATGGAATAAAAGAAGGAAAAATTTATTAAATATTTTTCTTGCATTATTTAATGTTTTCTGTTAAAATGATTTTGTTTGTGGGCCATAGCCTTAAATTATTACCTAAGGAGGTGCAATAAAATGGCTAAATGTGCAGTTTGTGATAAGGGTGCTTTATTTGGAAGAACCATCAGCATTACCAGAAGCCAGGTTTCCGGTAGAGCTAATAAGATGTGGAAGTCCAACGTTAAGTCTGTCAGAGTAAAGACAGAGGGCGGAGCAAAGAAGATGTACGTATGTACAGCTTGCTTAAGATCCGGTAAAGTAGAGCGTGCGTAATTAAGTGATACTTAATTAAATCAGCAGCAAGAAATTGAATTAAGCAAAAAGGCTTGATTGAAAATGGGTGTCAGCGTTGCTTGACACCCATTCTTTATTTATTTACAAAACAGATGATATCCGCATACCAGACAGAGCAGGATGATGCAGAGGGCAAAAAGTCCGTTTTTGATGAAAAGCATGAGAATCATGCCAAAGGCAATCCAGAACAGACTGAATCCGATAAGTCGTTTCAAAACAGTGCTCCGATGGTGTGTTTGATATTAATATATGAGAAAATAAAATAAAATTTCAAAAAAGGTTCCATTTTTTGAAAGAACAAGTTATACTGTTTATATAGTGCCCGTAATTTGGGCGGGATTCCAAAAAGCAGATTGGAGGTTTTATTATGAATAGTGCGACAAGTGGAATGATGAATACAAACCTTGGAAATGTTCAGGTTGATAATGATGTGATTGCAAAATATGCAGGCTCCTCAGCGGTAGAATGTTTTGGCATTGTCGGTATGGCGGCAGTTAATGTAAAGGAAGGCTTTGCCAAGCTGTTAAAGAAAGAAAATATCAGACGCGGTGTTGGTGTGACTGTTTCAGAAGATAATAGAATAACGATTGATCTTCATGTTATTGTTTCATATGGTGTAAGCATTTCTGCGGTTACCGATAACCTGATTAGTAACGTCAGATATAAAGTGGAAGAGTTTGCCGGTCTTTCGGTAGAACGTATCAATGTGTACGTAGAAGGCGTACGCGTAATTGACTAATCCGCAGGATAATAATAGGAGGATAAATTCGTGGCGAATATTACAATAGATGCAAATATGCTTGCAAAGGCATTTTTAGCCGGTGCAAAGCGTTTGGAAGCAAAAAAAGAATATATCAATGAACTAAACGTATTCCCGGTTCCTGACGGAGATACCGGTACCAATATGACACTTACCATTATGGCAGCGGCAAAGGATGTCAGTGCAATGACAAATCCGAAGATGAAGGAGCTTGCAAAGGCAATTTCGTCCGGTTCCCTGCGCGGTGCAAGAGGAAACAGTGGGGTTATTTTGTCCCAGTTACTCAGGGGTCTCTGTAAGGTAGTGGGCGAATATGATGAGATTACGATTCCGGTGATGGCAGAGGCGTTCCAGCGTGCGGTAGAAACTGCATATAAGGCAGTAATGAAGCCGAAGGAAGGTACCATTCTGACTGTGGCAAAGGGTGGCGCAGAGCGTGCTACACAGTTGGTTGAGGAGACGGATGATATCGTTTTCTTTGCAGAAGAAGTAATTAAGCACATGGAAGAAGTGCTTGCATATACACCGGAGCTGTTACCTGTATTAAAGGAAGCAGGAGTAGTTGACTCCGGCGGACAGGGATTACTTGAGATTATGAAGGGGGCTTTTGATGCTCTGACAGGTAAGGAAGTAGACTTTGACATTCCGGTAGAAAAGCCGGTAGTGAAAGCAGTCGGAGCAGCATCCGATGATATTTCCACAGCGGATATTAAGTTTGGTTACTGTACCGAATTCATTATTATGTTAGAAAAAGAATATACCATGGAGACAGAGAACAAGTTCAAGGCATACTTAGAGTCCATCGGTGATTCCATCGTTGTTGTATCGGATGATGATATTGTAAAGGTGCATGTACACACCAATGATCCGGGTCTTGCAATCCAGAGAGCACTTACCTACGGCTCCCTGACCAGAATGAAGATTGACAACATGCGCGAAGAGCATAATGAGAGAGTGATTTCCGGTAGCGGTGCAGAAGCGCTACAGGAAGCAGCTCCGGCAGCAAAGGCAGAAGAGCCTAGAAAGAAGGATGGTTTTGTTGCGGTATCGGTTGGTGCCGGCATCAATGAAATCTTTACAGCTCTTGGCGCAGACTGCATCATCGAAGGCGGACAGACAATGAATCCTAGTACAGAGGATGTGTTAAATGCCATTGAGTCCGTAAATGCAGATAATGTATATATTCTGCCAAACAACAAGAACATTATTCTGGCTGCAGAGCAGGCAAAGAGCCTGACGGAGGATAAGAATGTTGTCGTAATTCCGTCAAAGACAGTACCACAGGGTATTGCTGCTTTGATTAACTACGCATATGATAAGGAACCGGAAGCAAATGCAGAGCAGATGACGGCGGAGATGAAGAAGGTAAAGACCGGTCAGGTGACCTATGCGGTTCGTGATACCAGCATTGACGGAATGGAAATCAAGCAGGGAAATATCATGGGATTGGATGATTCCACCATCCGTGCAGTCGGTGATTCGATTGCAGATACTGCATTTGAGCTGATTGAAAATTTAATGGATGAAGATTCGGAGCTGATTACCTTGTATTACGGCGAGGAAACAAGTGAAGAGGAAGCAAATGCCCTTGCAGAACGTATTATGGAAGCATATCCGGATGCAGAAGTAGAGGTTCATTCCGGAAATCAGCCGATTTATTATTACATTATGTCTGTTGAATAAACAACGGGGCCTGCAGGTGAAGACTTGCAGGCCTTTACTGTATTTAGGAGAAGATGAGTATGAGACTGGGAGACTCCGTGGATTCTGTAAAAGGAATCGGGGATAAGACGAGAGCATTGTTTGAAAAACTGGATATTAATACGGTGGGACAGCTGCTGACCTGGTATCCGAGAGACTATGAAACCTTTCAGGCACCCGGAGCAATTGCGGCTCTTAGGGAAGGAATGACCGGTGTTATCGAGGCCTCTGTTTCAAGAATTACCGAGTCCAGAGCCGGAGGCAGAATGACGGTGTTA
>CAZIQL010000062.1:0-14465 GCA_964541485.1 uncultured Lachnospiraceae bacterium | reverse complement strand
CGATGCCTTCAATGTCTCCAAGTATTTGCGCGACAAAGAGGATGCCCGTTTTGCAGACGCACTCCTCGACACCGTACAGCCGGGTTATGGTCAGTACGAAAACGATTCCTTACATAACATGACTGAGACAGGTACCGGCTCCACCGGTTCGACCAGTCAGGGAACGAGCCGTTATGCAAATGCCGGCGGTGCATTTACCTATACCATGAAGGTCAATCCGAATGTCGACAACGCGCTGGAGCTTACGTTAAAGAAGGAAGACAACGGAAAATCCTTAAAGATTTCCGTTGGAGAAGAAGTGGTATATAGCGAAGTTCTCGCTTATACCGGAACCGAAGAAGAATATACCATCCGCATTCCGGTGACAAAGGAACTCTTATCCAAATACTCCACCACCTATGACGGATACGAAGGCAATGAAGGCTATTCCACCGTTGCTGTCACCTTTGCAGGTGCAAACGAGGAAGCCTCCGCACGCATCTGTAATTACTTGTACATGACAGAAGCTTATACAAAAAATACCGGCGTAACCTTTAGTGTAATGGATACTGCAAACGGCAATACTTATCCGTCCACGACAGAAGCCGATGGCTCTTATCTGTATACGGTTTATGCAGACGTCGACACACTTACCATCACTGCCACACCGGAAGATACGCACGGTTATGTCCGTGTGAACGGCTCCGTTGCAAAAGAAACCTATACCGTAGATTTGAGCAGAAACAACTTTGTAACACTGAACTACACGGTTTATGCCGAAGACCATACGACTTCTGCCGATTATACCATTCTCATTGAACAGGAAGTGGGAGAGCGTACCGATGTGGACCCTACTCTTGCTTATTATGTCAACTGCGGTGACTTTGACGTAACCACCCCTGGCGACAAGGAAGCCTTCGGTATTTACAACGGTGTTACCGAGCAGGTATACGGCAAAGACCCGGTAACCGGAATGATGTGGGGTATTGTCGATACCGTTTCAAGTCCATTAAAGAACGGCACCGCAAACAACGCAAACATGATTAATACGGTCTTCACCGATAACACCTGGCCTCTGGAAACCAATGCAAACATCACCGATGCCAGCAAAAAAGCACTCACAAACCGTTACACCAAGAATCAGTATGAAAACGGCATGCCAAGAACGTTAAACTACCGTTTTGAGTTGCCAAACGGCGAATACACCGTAAAGCTTTACTTTACCGATCCTTGGAACTGCTCCAAGAACCCGATTGTTACCATCAACGGTGAAGAAAAGCTAAATAACATTCCGGTCAATCAGTCCGTGACAACCACGGCTACCATCACAAACGGCGAGCTTGATTTAGTGGTTACCGCACCGGCTTCCACCCTCTGTATCAACCTCTGCTACATCCTTATTTACTTACCGGAGGATGCCGTGGTGACACCGGAACCGACAGCTGCTCCTACAAAAACACCTGTAGAGCCTACAGTTGCTCCGACGGAAGCACCGGCAGAACCGACGATTGCTCCGGATACTCCAACCGATGATATTCCGGCAGACAACGACGGTGGCTTCCCTACCGCTCTTGTCGCAGGTATTGCATTAGCCATCGGTGCTGTGGGAGGCGTTCTGACATACTTCTTTAGGAAAAAGAAAAAATAATCTCTGACACGGCATCAATCGCGCTTTCACTAAGACATGATGTACGCAGGTTCATAGCATAACGCAGAAGAGGCGATATTATATCGCCTCTTCGCCGATTTACTCCTTACCGGAAACTACTACTCCGTCTACTGCCAGATACGGCATCACAGAGGTTCCCTCCGTCAAGGTTTCCTTGGAAATCGCAACGACATTCTTTATCATGTCAGCCAGATTTCCTGTAATCATAACTTCATTTACAGCATCTGTGATTTTTCCGTCTTCAATCAGGAAGCTGTTCTTTGCTACACCGGAGATTTCTCCGTTCGTACCCGGCTGTCCTCCGGAGAAGCCGCCGAGTAAGAGTCCTTTCTTGGTATTCTTAATCATGTCTTCAAAAGAAACATCTCCCGGCTGCATTACCATACAACCACTAGTGTTCTTTGCCGGCTTTACACCGCTTTTATTTGCAACATACAAAGAAGTCTTAAAACAGGACAGAATTCCATCTTTAATAAAATCCTCCGGTTCCGATGCAAAACCATCGTAGGTATAACGTTCCCTAGCTACAATCTGCTCGTGCAACGGATCAAATCTGACGGAAATTCTCGGGTCAGCCACCTGCTCCCCCAACTTATCCAGCCAGATGCTGGTCTTTTCAAGCACCACACTGTCAGAAATAAAATTGGACCAAATATAGCCCAGGAACTCATCCACGCACTCCGGCATTAAAACAACCGTACCTTCAAACTTTCCTTCCATCGGCTTGACATCCAGCTGCTTTACCGTATCGGCAAGCTGACGTCTCACTGCTGCCATTTCGATAAGCGGCTGATCTAATGTTGCCGTGCGCACACTTGCATAAGCAAGGGAGGTTGTCTTCTCGCCCTCATTTGCCGAAAACTCTACTGTAAAATTGTAGCATCCATAAAAGCGTTCAAATTCTGTTCCGTTTGTATTCCAATAAATCTCGTGACTTTTCTCATGAGAGACCATCATAAGCATAACCTGAATCTTTGGAAATTCCTTCTTAATATCTTCCGCCAATTCCTGTGTACGCGCAAACAGCTTATCCATGTCCGGCTCATATACGCCCGCCTCAAAGGTCTGCTTTTCCTGCTTTGGCGCAATATCATATGCCTCATCCGCCATAGCAGATTCTGCGGATGCCAAAGCACCTTCGATCACAGCTTTAATCGAAGCATCGTCTAACTTATTGGTCGAACCGGACCCCTTTTTCTGATTCGGAAAAACTGTCACCGAAAGATCCTTGTCAAACAGGGTACGATACAAGGAAAATTCGCCATTCTCCATGCTGAATTCCTGTGTTTCCTTTTCTTCTACAGAGAATCTTGCCTTTTCGATTCTTGCATTCTTTATCTCTTCCTGCACCTTCTGTGCAACATATCTTAACCCTTCCATCTTAACGGCCTCCCATCATAATCTTACAGCGAAGTGCAGGTCCGCCCATACCAACCGGCATCATCTGCTTTTTGCCACAGAAGCCGGAGCTCGACCATACCATTTCATCAGAAACCATATCTACCGTCTTTAACATGTCAAATGCCACACCGCTGACCGTGGTGTCTAAAATTGCTCTGCCAAGTTTTCCGTTCTTGATTTCGTAACCCATATTGACACCAAACATAAACTCACCGGTCAAATCCGCCTGACCATTACCGGTATCTAACAGATAATATCCATCCTCTACGGAAGCAATCATTTCTTCTAACTTACTCTTACCCGGAAGAATCGTGGTATTTCTCATACGAATCAACGGCTCATCGGAAAACTCAAAGCCTCTGGCATTACCAACCGGCTTTACTCCATAATGTGCTGCCGTCTCGCGATTGTTCATATAGCCCTTTAAAATACCGTTTTCGATAATCACCGCATCCTCTGCCGGTGTTCCCTCGTCATCCAGATACACCGGAAGCGGAGCCGGCTTTCCAAGTGCCGTATGTGCAAAGTCCACTAATGTAACTAAATCGGATGCCACTCTCTTATTCAGGTTCGGGCCTGCCACAGAACCGCCAAGCACCAGGTCTGCCTCTACTGTATGACCTACCGCTTCATGAGCCAGCATGCCGGACAAAATACCACCAAGGATAACCGTCTTATAGCCGGCCTCTGCATAAACGCCCGCTCTCTTATCCATCACTTTTTTGTATAACGCCTCTAACTTTGGATAAAGCAGTTCTACTTTGCTGAAATTGTCATCAAAATTGCCTGCACCGCCGAATACATCGTACAGTTCAATCGGTGTACCGTCTAACGTCTCGGAATTCATCATAACATAAATGTAGCAACGCGGCGAGGTCGTATGACCATCATGTCCGTCCGAGGTATACAAAATCTTATCCATGGAATCCTCGGTATAAACAACCGTACGGCTGGTCAGCTTTGGATAAGTCTTTGCAATATAATCATCCAGTTCCTTACAAAAATCAATGTACTTTTTCTGTGCATTGTCTACAATCTCACGATTCACCGGAACATTTCCCGAAGAAAGTGCCGGAATCGCCGGCTTGTTCTTTGCCGCATGCTTATCAAGGAACAACGCATTGTTTGTTGCCGCCTTCAACACTGCCTCTGCAGCAGAAGCAGAATACTCTGCCATCGAAGAAAAACCATAGACTCCGTTCTTACAGACTCTTGCACAAATACCTGACGTTTCCGAACGCGAATTGGCCATCAGATTTCCCTGCGCCAAAACCACTCTGCGGTATCTGTTTTCCTGTGCACGCAGTTCTGTATGTACGCCATCCGCAAACAAACTTTTTTTGCTTGCAATTAAATCTTCTAACATATCATTTTCTCCTTTTACAATTTTATTTGTTATCATTCTGTCACTTTAACGCGCAAATGTAAATACCATTCGCCAAATTCTAATTTTCTTCTAATCTTCCGATGTCTCATCCTAATACTGTTTTATCTCTCTTTTGGCGATGTCTCATCGGCATATTGCTTCGCAACATGCCGATGTGCTGCGGCGGTTGGGGAAAGAAACAACAAAAAGGATGTTACGGAAAAAGTGCGCTAGCACTTTAAGAAAGGGTGGTGAACGTTCTCGGAAAACAATGTTTTCCAGAGACGCTCATCACCCTTTCTAAAACCGCGTCCTATGGACGCTTTCCGTAACATCCTTATATAAACTAGTTCATCTTCCCAACCACCGAGTTATCGGTTTTGTAGCTTTGCTTATGCCTACCCGGCGGTGGTCATGGCAGGAAGATAGTTTCTGAGTGTGGTGACTGCGTTTTTTGCAAAATCAGCAGTCGGATAAATAAAGGGGATGCCCTAAATTTATTCCCCTTGCTGTCTCAAGGTCCCGTATTTTTGAAACCTCCTTTGTGCCGGTAACAATATAGCATCCTGTATTGTCCGGAGAAATGATATAGCTTTCACACCCGGTCGGCACTTTAAGAGTTCCGCCTTCCATTCGCTGACGGATAATGTAATACCTTTCTGTTTCATAGCAGATCCCCTCTTTTAATCCTACAATATATTCCTCTAATGTCAGCTTATTGTTATAAATTATATCCGCATGCGGCTGACCCACATAACGGATGTGCCACGGCTCAAACCGGATTCCCGTTATCTCTTCTCCATAACTCGGATACCGGATAATGAATCCGTACTCATGACAGTGCGAATTGACAAACTGCCCTGCCTCTGCTTTTAGGAATCCATCCCCTGCAAAGCCTGTCACGTAGACATCCATGCAAAGTCCGGTTTCATGTTCGCTGGCACCCGGAATGGTTGCCGTCTCCGGGTCCTCCTCATACAGAACCTGCTGCCTTGCGCGGTCGCGGATTCCGCTGGATATATACAGCTTGTCCCCGGTTTCTTCAAGAACTGCGGCGGATAACTCCCCGTACGCATTCAGAATGCATACATTCATGTTTACTCCGCTGGTTTTGTATTCTCCTGTTTCCGCCACAAAATCTTCACTTAACATGTGCTCCGTATTGATTAAGAGCATACTCTGGTCAAACGTCACGTTTTCCATCTCCAGAAGTTCCTCCACGGAGAGCTCTGCGAGGGGGATCGTAGTGCTCTCTATGGATACTTCTTCTCTGCCCGAACCAGCGGTAAGCAAATACCACCAGTCCGGGTTCAGATACAACAGGATACCGGCAAGTAAAATCACCGGAAGGGAAAACGCCAACAAACCATATCTATTTTTTCTTTTCCTCTTACTCATTACCTTACTGTCCTATCATTTCCTGCAAAAACTCCGGCATCTGTCCTTCCAAGAAGTAGAACCACTTTGTTGCCTCATAGGCTTCGGTTCCCTCTCCGTACGTAAACGAAATACTTACCTTACATCCGTCTTCCACCATCGGGAACGGTCCAAACTCGCGGTAATACTGCCTGGAAATCAGCCCTTGTAAGCATTCCTTAATCTGTGCCGGATCAGTAATCGTCAAATGCATCTCATAGCCATCGTAGTAATACTCTTTCGTAGCGGCTTCGCCATACTTACTAATATATTCTGCGTATTCGTCCGATGTTTCCTCGTCTACACGATAACTGATGTTTATCTTCTGAATCTTATCTTCATAATTCATCAGCGTCGGCACTTCATAACCGCACTCTTTCAGGAGCGCAATCGTCCGTGTCATCTGCGGATACAGAATTGCCGAATGACTGTACCAATCGCCCTCATAGATAAACTCAAGCTGTCCGATTCCTGCTACCTGTGTCAGATCATCAAACTGCATCGCAAACAGCTCTTCTGTATATACACGGGAAATTTCCGCTGCATTACTTCGAATTGTGTACACACTGTCTTCTGTAAGCGGGGAATAGCACTGCACGTAGTCTACCCGGTATCCGTTCTTTTCTGCGGCATAAACCGGTGATGTCGACATCTTAAATTCCTCATTGTTATAAATCTGTTCCAGTAAATCAAGAACCACCCAATAATTGTACTCATACACTCTAGTCACTTCTGAACCGTTCTTTAATGTATACCGGATGACAAACTCTGTCATGTAAACACCGTTTTCACTCTCCGGAACATATTGGTCCGTTACCACACGGCCAATGTGCAGTGTATTCTTTCTTGTCAGCTTCGCATGCTCTGTAAGAATCTCCGCCAACTCATAAATCGCATCAAAGTCTTCCACCGGCACCGAAAGCGCATACTCCTGCGCATTGATATAGCGTCCTTCTCCGTCATAATAGCTGCCGCCAAAGCGCATCTGATAGCTGTACATCGACATTTCTTTGACCTGACTCTTCTTTGGCAAATAAGAGTCATAACCGGTTACGTCATAGTAAAAGAACAACGGAATTACAACAGCCGCTACTACGGTCACTGCCAATTGAACCTTATGGGAAAGACACTTCTTAATGTCACCCTGGAATAAACTCTCAATAAATCCATGGGCAATCACCGCACCGATCACGCCGCCGAATATCATCCAAATCAGCGAGCCGGAGCCTTCGTTATAATCATTCTGAATCACAAAGAACATAAAACCTACTAACACGCCTACCGGTACAGCAATCAGCATACGGATAATTGGTTCGCTGACTTTAAAGCTCATGGAAGTCTCAGATTTTTCACTCATGCGCTTCTTATAAAGCCAAATACAAGCCACCGCAAGAATTGCCGCAAAGATAAGAAATGCTCCCAACTCCAGCCAGAACGTTTTCATCGTTTCTGCTCCACATACGCTGTTGTACATATTGATGTAATAGCAGAGCGGTGACGCATATTTCATTCTGAAAATAGCATCCTCCCAATCTCCCGATTCGTACGACGTAATATAGAAAACATCCTTTAACACCAGCGTCAACGCATAAATTGCCGGTGCATACAGATTAAGAACCACAACCCCAAAGAATGCCATCAACAGCTTTCCGGTAAGTAGCACCGCAAGAATTGTCACCAGATACATCACCGTAAAGCCCATCAGATGAATCACAAGCCCCACGGTACCCGCCTGCACTACTTTCCATGACATTGCGCCAAATATTCCACAGATTAAGTAAACATAGAGCAGACTGATGGCATACGGAATCGCATAGAAGAGCACACCATTTACAAATCTTACAGCAAACAAAAGCTCTCTCTTTACCGGAAGACTGTGATAAAAATCCACCTGTTTTTTCGAATGCAGGAATGCAAATCCGCTTACACCGCAAATGACCGCACCTACACACGCCACAATCACCATCCACGGATTCAGTGCAATAAACCCTGCAATATTTCCGGCAAGTCTCTCTGCCAGAGTCATCTCCGCTGTACTGTCTGAAATATCATAAGTGAGTCCATAGGAATAGGAATCTCCGACTGCATAATTATAACTGTCTGCCCAGCGTTCAATTACCATCGTAAATACAACGCCAAAGGTACCAAAGAATACGACCGATGCCAGGATGAACACCCAGAGTCTTCTTCTGAAATCTTCTTTTAACAGATTAAAAAATAAGTTTCTTGATGTCATAGCCTGCCACCTCCGTTTCACTGATAAAGATTTCTTCCAGACTGAGCGGCAACACTTCCATGAAAATCGGATTTGCCGTCTGAATCTGGTTACGGATATCCTCGCTTGAACCTCTTGCCGTAATGGTATAGAGCGAGCCGCGGATTTCCTTCTTTACCACATCAATATTTGCAAGAACGTCCTCAATATTGCTGTCCGCCTTAAACGCACACTGCACCTTGTGGATGTTCACCTTCATGTCTTCTAAATCCTTCGAGAGCAATACACCGCCACGATGCAAAAGACCCACATGGTCACAGATGTCCTCCAGCTCACGCAAATTGTGGGAGGCAATCACCGGTGTCATATTTCTCTCTTCGATTTCCTGCGCAAAAATGCTCTTTACTGCCTGACGCATCACCGGGTCCAGACCGTCAAAGGTTTCATCACAGAATAAGTACTTCGTATTGGCGCAGATACCGCAGATGACGGATAACTGCTTCTTCATGCCCTTAGAAAACGTATTTACTTTTCTCTTTTCATCAAGGCCAAACTGAGCAAGGAGCTTCTTCGCTCTCTCCTTATCAAACTTCGGATACACCACTGCGTAATAACGAATCAGTTCCCCCGGTGTCGTATTTGCAAAGAAATACTGGTCATCCGAAATGTAGAAAAATTCTCCCTTTGCTGCCGGATTCTCAAACACCGGCATCTCATCTATCGTAATCGTTCCGCTATCCGGCGCAAGCACACCGGACAGCATTCTAAGGAATGTACTCTTTCCGGCACCATTGGTTCCGATCATACCGAATACCGAGCCTTCCCGAATCGTCACTGACACGTTGTCTACCGCCAAAATATCAGAAAACGATTTGCTGACATTTTTTGCTTCTATCATAACATCTTTCCTTTCTCAAAAAATTCTCCTGTTGTTATTTCCCTTCCGGCCTACCCTTACGCCTGTTTGTAAAACTCCTTTACGTAGGATAGGAATTCTTCTTCGGAAATTTCTGCCTTTACTGCCTCTTTTACCAGCTCCGAAACCTGTGTGACCAGCTCCTGCCTGTGCTGTTCCCGAAGATTTGTTACACCTGCCACAAAGTTACCGCGTCCTTTGACACAGTAAATGACCCCCTGACGTTCCAGTTCTGCATAGGCCCTCTGCACCGTATTCGGGTTGATGGATAAGTCCATGGCCAACTCTCGCACACTCGGCAGCTGGCTGTCTGTCTCCAATACTCCCAGAAGGATGAGCTCCTTCATCCTTTCCACAACCTGCTCATAAATCGGGCGTCGGTCCGCATAATCTAACGTAATCACACCATTCCTCCTTTCTCCCTTAATTTTCTGCGTTTGTTTTGTTTGTTTTGTTCGTTATTTTTATTTAAGTGTATTAACACTCTTAGTACAGTTAGTACTGTATCATAGTACAGTGCCGGTTGTCAAGCGTAATGTGAACGTAATGTAAAAAAGCACTGTCGTCGACAATGCTTTTTCTTCATCTATCTTCCCGTGTAGGCCATATAGGAAGTAACTCCTAATATCGTCTCTCCATCGATTTGTAACGATGTCGGGCGATTAAACTCCACAATAATTTCCTTTCCGGTTAAAATGGTGATATTTTTTTCATACTTCACATGCTTTCCCCGGAACAGGGACGGAAAAATCAGCAGGGTTTTCAATTTCCCCGAACCATGAAATACCATCGTTGAGAGCGTCCCCTCTTCGTTCATCCGGTCCTGATCCGGTGTTGGCATCATACCACCGCCGTAAAACTTTCCGTTCATTGTCGGTGCAATCCACACCTTATCGTACACCATTGTCTTTCCGTCTACTGTTATCTTTGCTTTTCTCGGTTTAAAATGGAACAGCAATCCCTTGATTGCTATCATCGTGTAATTCACCTTTTTGTCTGGTATCTTCTTTAATTCATCGCCCACTTCACAGCAATATCCGTCAATTCCGTAACCCACACCGTTTAAAAACCGGTACTGCTTCCCCTTCACCGTAACGCATGGGAGATTTTTTAAATACTTTGTCACCGGAAACGGCGTACATTCTTTTGCTTTCCCAAGCTCATGTGCAAAATCATTTCCGGTGCCATTCGGATAATACAAAATCTCTCCAGAAAAGTCCAGACCGTCCGTATCGTTTACAAAGCGGTTGAGTGTTCCGTCTCCTCCGCAGATCACCAGATAGTCGTCTTTCTCCAGTCCGGATAAAAACAACCTGTAATCCTTAATTTTCGTAATATCAATGAATTTCAAAGGCTCCGTTAAAGCAAACTCAAGCACCCTGATATCATCATCTGTCGTCCGACACCCTGCCAAATTATTGTACAGTACATAACCTGTTGCCATTTTTATTACTCCTTTCTTTTCTTTTCCCAAAGCAGCTTCCATGTGCAAGCATGCAAATTGGCATCGCCGCTATTACATCCAGCACGGAATGCTGCTTCATAAACACCGTGGACATACAAATCAAAACCGCTACTACCACAAATGCCATCCTCCATTTTTTTGACGAAATGCTCTTTGCATGCAGCGCTGTTTCCATCACTGCAAGTGAGCCAATCACATGAATGGACGGACAGACATTGGTATTGGTATCAAACACATAAAATCCCCGGATAAACGCCGTTAAAACATTTTCCCGTTCAAATACCATCGGTCTTAATTCCTGACAGGTCGGAAAAATCAAATAAATCAGGATTGCAGCCGAGTAGGTTATCATAATGTATTTCATCAGGCACCGAAAAGCCTCTACGTCGTATAAAAGCGTATACAGATGCATTCCGACTAAATATACAAACCAGAACAGATAGGGAATCAAAAACCACTCGCAAAAAGGTATCTTGTCATCCAGACTGCAATGCATCACATAATAAGAATCCACTTGGTAAATTCGTTCCACAAATAAAAATAACAAACCAAAAATCGGCCAATATAATAAAAGTTTTACATGCTTAAATTCATCAGAATTCAGATTATCAACACGTAATCTCCGATAATCCACAACCGGTTTCTTCATTTCCATTTTCCTCTCTGTCCAGTTGTTCCCTCATAAGCTTCCATACATACTCTCCCAGTTCGTCCGTCCTCTGCTTTGTAACGCTCTCCTCAGGCAATACTTCCAGCACTCTTACATAGACATCCGAATGCCGGAACGGGTAATTTCCGGAAATCTTCTCTGTTCCTTCTATCGTCATTACCACAATCGGCGCCTTTGCCTTCTTTGCAATCTTAAACACACCGTTGTGAAAAGGAAGCAATTCTCTGCTCTTGCTACGGGTTCCTTCCGGATAAATCCCAATGGAAACCTCCCCTTTATCGAGCAGTGCCGCTGCTTTCTCAATGGTTTTTATCGCATTCCGCGGATTTTCCCGGTCAATTGCCATAAAACAGCATTTCCGAATCATCCGTCCAAAGATTGGAATCTGAAAATTCTCTTTCTTCGATACAAATGCCGGCTTCCACTGTTTCATCACCTGCCAGGTCACAATCGGATCAAACTTTGACCGGTGATTGCTGACAATCAAAAATTTTGTTGTCTCCTTCGGAAGCTGCTCCAACCCTGTCACATGAACCCGGATACGCATGATTTTTAAACCAATTCGCGTTGCTCCGTTCAGCAAAGCGCGATAAAACCGGCTATGGTTTTCATATTCTTTTTTTCCATCCACCAGCAGACTGCAGCAGGTTAAAAACAAGACATAACCTACGGCAACCATAAGCAGAATACCAATCAGCCTCAGAATCACCATATCTATCCCCTCATTTTTATTTCATCGTCTCATAAATTACCATCGATGCATTCCGTTTCTCCTGCTGCATCAGATGCTGCTTCCATGCCTGATACACGGATTCCTCTGTCAGGATACTTTCACAAATTTCTCTGATTTCCTTCCTGCCAGCACCGGATTTTGCATATCCTCGTTCCACATAAAACTGCCGGTTGTATGCTTCGCATCCTGCTACCGCATTGATTAATACCATTGGTACATTTTTTGCTGCTGCTTCACTGGTACTGATTCCCCCGGGCTTTGTCAGATACAAATCTGCACTGTCCAGCAACCGGAATACATTTTTTACAAACCCACAGATGCGAATCTGTTTATCAAAACCATATCTTTGCTCCAGCCGGCTTTTCAACTTGTCGTTTCTGCCGCAGACCACCGTCAATACCGCATCCTCCGGCAACACTTCCTCCAGTGTTCCCACCAGTTCCTCCATCGGTCCGCAACCCATACTGCCGCACATCAGAACCACATGTTTTCCAGTCTCCGGCAATCCCAATTCCTTTCTGGCAGCCGTTTTATCTGTCCTTTCGTAAAATACCTGCCGGATGGGAATTCCGCTCACCACCATATTCTCCTCCGGAATATTGGTGCACAAAAACTCTGCCTTTAAACTCTCATCGGGAATGAAATACCAATCAAGCTTTCCGTTTTTGACACTTGGACTACACGTATAATCCGTTGCAACAAAGGCGGTTTTTACCGGTAACGCATATTTTTTTTGAACCTCTGTCAGTATCAGTGCTGCCATCGGATGTGTACAAATCACCGCACCAAAGCCCGCTCTCTGTATTTCTTCCATCAGATGGTCCGCTCCTTTTGCAAACAGACGGTACAAGATTGTCCCTTCTTCAAAGGAACCCGGATGCCGTTCTGCAAACCCGTATCCCCAGTTAAAAAACCATGGCATATGCCGATACAAAAACACATGTCCCCATGCCAAAAAACGCGACACTCCCGGGGAAATGAACCGCAACGCATCATAGATGACGCATTCTTCCCCATGCGCATCATATACTTCCTTCATTGCTTTTGCACAGGAGTTATGTCCTTCTCCCGTGTTACAGCTCAAAATCATTACTTGCACGACTTCTGACTTCTCCTCTCCCTGCATTTATGCATCAGTCTTATCAACCTTGGCCGGTTGTATCTCTGGATAAGTACAAACGGCAGATTAAAAAGAAAAACATTCAGCAAACTCACTACCACGCCACCTGCTCCCGGCCAAAGAAAAAGACATCCCAGACCACTAAAGCAAAGCAACCCATGAATAAACTCTGCCACGCAGGTTTCCTGTATCATCCTTGGCAGACGTTCCTCATAATCTCCCGTCAGCTTTTTTGGCGGCATCAGAAACGGTAAAATCTTACTCATATCCGGCACACGGTTCTGCCATTTATGTATTTCCAGTTTTTCGTAAATGCGTCCGCCCTTCTCAAACCGGTATTCCTTATACGGAAATCTGTCCTCCGCAAACCATTTTTTTGGCATTACCCTTCCAAGAAAAAAGGAAACCACTCCCGTCAACGCTATATAACACGCACAATTCCAAAATCCCATTCCATTCACGCTCCCTCCACGTATTCCCCTAAAACCATACCGTTTAAACTACAACCAAAGCTCAACCAAACCTCAATTTTTGTTGAACTTTGTCGCACAAAAAAAGGTACCTGCTTCCTTTCCAAAGCCGATACCCTTTACTGTTCCTTTATTTATTTGCCTGTAATGTCACCGTAAACCGACAGCCACCGCCTTCTATGTTTTCCGCGGTAACGCTTCCTTCCACCACCGAAAGAATTCGCTTTACCAGCGCAAGCCCCAGTCCATTGCCTTCCTGCTTATGCGAACTGTCCTCCTGATAAAACTTATCAAACATGTGCTTCTGGGCTTCTTCCGAAAGACCCGGTCCCTCATCTTCCACTGTAAAAAGCACTCGGTCATCTGTCTTTCTTAAGCGTATTTTTACTACACCGCCCTGCGGACTGAATTTGATTGCATTCCCAATCAGATTTATCCAGACATGATACATCATGTTCTCATTCCCGTAATATTCCACGTCATCCAATTCAACATCTACTTCAATGTTTTTTTCATCCCATGCACGTTCTAGCGCTACAATGGATTCCCGGATTTGTTCATCCAGACCATACCACTCCTGATGCGTCTGGATGGACTGATTCTCAATCTTTGACAACAGCAATATATTACTTACCAGTGTGGAAAGACGATTGGTATTAAATAAAATCTTTTCCACATATTCCTGCTGTTCCTCATCCAGCGCCTCACAGCCCTGTAACAGCGTGGTGTACCCTTCAATCGCATTAATCGGCGTCTTAAATTCATGGGATACATTGGAAACAAAATCTGTCTGCAAGATTTCCGTAGATTCAAGCTCCTGTGCCATCATGTTAAAGCCGGCAATTACCTCCTGCATTTCCGCCGAACGAGAATTGCTCTCCAGACGGACGCCAAAATCTCCGTCTGCCACCTTCTGCATTCCTTCGCGCAATTCCTCAATCGGATCAAAAACCGCCTTTGACATAAAGTTTGTCGCAACCACGGCCACAATCAGACTGAAAACATTGATTTGAATCAGTGCCGGCAAATTTGTTGAAAACTGAAA
>CAZIQL010000061.1:0-14488 GCA_964541485.1 uncultured Lachnospiraceae bacterium | reverse complement strand
CTAGAGCACACGGTTCATACCCGTGGTGTCGTGGGTTCAAATCCCTCTCTCGCTACTAAAACAAAGAAGGAATCCGAAAGGATTCCTTTTTTTGTTTTAGTAGCGAGCCATGTACTCGAACCCGCGACACCACGGTGGTGTCGTGGGGCGCTGAACGTCCAGTGGACGTTCGTTTAGCGCCGACCGGAGCGGAGCGAAGACCAAATCCCTCTCTCGCTACTAATATGAAGAAAGAGAAACCGAAAGAGAAACCGGATGGATTCTCTTTTTTTTTTACATTGAAAATTATTATCAGACAATATATAATTATAACGATTATTTTTTTGCTAAGGAGGATGTTATGAGAAAGAAGATGTTTATACTTGTTGCTGTAGCTGTCTTCACATTTGCTTTAACAGCATGTGGTACAAGTCAGCCAAGCAATGACCCGACCCCGACAGTAGAGCCTACGATGGAAGTTGTGCCTACTACAGAACCGACAGTTGAACCGGCAGCAACAAATACACCGGCTCCAACTGCAACAAATACTCCAACGCCGACCAATACACCGGTGCCAACGGCAACCAACACACCGGTGCCAACAGCTACGAGCACACCGACACCGGGACCTACGGAAGTGCCTGCTGAACTTGACCCGATTGCAGAGCTTTGTCCGGTGGGGCATACGACACCGGATGAATGTTGGGATAATCAGTGTGGTTGTCGTATCTGTTGGACTCCTATCGCAATTTGGAGTTATCTTACAGGCACAGGCAAGCCTCACTGGTATCATGAATGTACCGGCGTAACTCCTTCGGAAGAAGACATTCCGGGTATTTATTGGAGAGAGGAATATGCGGATTTTGATTATGGCTGGTATGGTGAATTCATGGTAATCAATTCTGACGGCACCATTTATAGGTGGACTCAGAGAGAAAACGGTTCTGAAGATGCAAGAGTGTCTAAGATTGTAAAGATTACACGTTTCGACCCGGAAGCACTGGAAGAGTATTCCGGTAAAGGAACTTTCCTTATCTACACGGATGATGAATACGACAACGTTATTATTTACGTGGCCGCCACTGTTGACTATTCGGCTATGGCAGGGGATGAGTTTTCCGTATCATTTGGTGCAGGAAGTTATAGAATAGACAGTATGCCGAAAGGATACTATGTCCCAAGTAATGTTGTGTTTGAAGGAGACGATTCTTCCGGAGCAGAACCAACGGAGACCCCAAAGGAAGAGGGTACGTCTGAAAATACAGTTACGACACCTGACCTAAACAATGCTATCTATGATTCCTATTTCCCAGACTTTAACGAAGGTAACTTTACTGCTGAACAGTTGATGGAAGCATTCTTTGGTACATGGGACCAGTGTGCTGCTTTGAGTAAAGAGGGTATTTCATATAGTACATATAATGAAACAACCGAAAAGTTCGAAGTCACAAGAGAAATTAAGTGGGAATATGTAGATACTGTAGTTATCAGCGGATTAAGTAGGGACGATTATGATGAGGAACGTACAGGCACAGCATTCGCATTAAAGTTCAAATCCGAAGAAAATTACTGGCTTGTTTATAAGAACCATAACTGGGAGTCCGGAAATAAGGGTGTCACAGTCAAGGTAACAGACTTAGACGGTAATTTCGTTGAGTCATCTCATTATATGTTTAAGAATATGCCGCAAGAGTATACAGAAAATATGAGACCGTATCGTATCCAGTATATTATGGCGGTGATTGCTCAAAGAGACAACGTAGAAGAAAAGGTTATTGTTGCAGAATAGCCTGCATTAAATCCTGCAGATACCGACATCCCGGGTATCTATTGGGTGAAAGAATATTTCGGCTATGAATCTGGATGGCTTGGTCAATTTGATAAGAACAGGAAGGGAGACGTTATCCCTTCCTGTATTGTTTTGGTGTCATTCCTTTGTATTTGCGGAACACCTTGATAAAGTTGCTGCTGTCGTTGAATCCGCATTCCATACAGATATCCGTAACCGGCAGCTCTGTGCCATAAAGCATCCGAGCTGCTTTTTCTATGCGGTAGCGGTTGACATAATCCATCGGCGTCTGGTGTGTGATGGAACGAAAAAAGCGGCAGAAATACTTTGGATTCATGTTTGCAACACCGGCAAGGTCTTCTAATGTGATGCCGGAGGAATAATGCAGCTCAATGTATTCCAAAACGGTCTTGATTAAGTCAATTTTATGTGTGTTATCCGGGGCAACGTTTTCGTTAGAACTGTAACATCCGGTTTGCAGGATGGTCGCAAACAACAGACTGAGGCAACCGAACACAAGCAGTTCCTGAGGCGCAGAAGGTGTGTCGTCGGACGGATTCTGTCCGCAGGCAGAAGAAAGCGTTGCAAGGATGGAATGAATTTCAGGGTAGCAACCGGAAGGATAGTAAATGTCCGGTAACAGGTGTCTGCGGTAAATCGGCCGCAGATATTTTTTTACGGCTTCGAAATTGCGGTACATCCCATGTAAATCAAAGAGAAAACATTCATAAACACAATTTTGGGGTGTGCCGCCATGCAGCATGCCGTCCCGGATGAGCAAAATGTCGCCGGAATGCAGGGCGTATTCCGTTTCATCGGCATGAACGGTAAAATCCCCTTCTAGAATATGAATAATTTCCCATTCCTTGTGCCAGTGAAACGGCATGTGGTATCTGGGATGTGAGGAATTGACATAGTGGTACTCGAAGGGGAAATCAGGTGTACCATGTGATTTAGATTCGTGCAAAGTAAAAGAATTCATCGTGTTCCTTTCTAAAAAAATCAGAGTTACCAAAGAACGGTAAAAAAGTGACTATTTCACTATTTTTAGAGATTATATCACAAGAAACAGAACGAAGACAATGGTAAAATAGAATCGGACAGAGAGAATGGAGAGGAGGTTTGCCATGAAGTACTATTTGGCGGTAGATATTGGGGCTTCCGGCGGAAGGCACATTCTGGGTTCTGTAGAGGGTGGCAGAATGCAGCTGGAGGAAATCTACCGGTTTGAAAATGGGATGCAGGAGAAAAACGGACACCTGTGCTGGGATTTTGAATATCTGTTTTCTCAGATTAAGCAGGGAATGAAACGTTGCGCGGAGCTTGGAAAGATTCCGGAGAGCATGGGAATTGATACGTGGGGCGTGGACTTTGTATTGCTGGATGCAGCCGGAAAACAGATTGGAGATTCGGTTGGTTACCGGGATCACCGTACCGACGGGATTAAGGAAAAATTATCGGCAACAATCAGCCAAAACGAATTGTACGAACGGACGGGCATTCAGTTTCAGCCGTACAATACGTTAAACCAGTTGGTGGCATTAAAAGAAGAAACTCCGGAGCAACTTGCAAGGGCAAAGGTGCTACTAATGACACCGGACTATTTTAATTACCGGTTAACGGGCAATGCAAAGCAGGAGTATACGATTGCATCGACCAGTCAGATGCTGGCTCTGAAGACAGGAAACTGGGATATGGAACTGATAGAACAACTGGGGCTTCCAAAGGAAATCTTTTTGACGCCGCAGGATCCGGGCACACCGGTAGGAAGGCTGTTGCCGGAGATTCAGGCGGAAGTGGGGTATTCCTGTGAGGTTGTTATGGTGGCATCCCACGATACGGCATCGGCGGTGATGGCAGTGCCGAGCCTTGAGGAAAAGGCGCTTTACATCAGTTCGGGAACCTGGTCGCTCATGGGATGTGAAAGTAAGGAAAGCAGCAACGACCTTGAGAGTATGACAGCCGGATTTACCAATGAAGGCGGCTATGACAAGAAGTACCGGTATTTAAAGAATATCATGGGACTTTGGATGATTCAGTCCGTGCGCAAGGAAATCGGAAACGGAGTATCCTATGGTGAAATCTGTGAGGCGGCGGCAAAGGAAAACATTCCGTCTATCGTGGATTGTAATGATGAAAACTTTCTGTCTCCTGCCAGCATGGCAGAGGCAGTGAAGGAGTATTGTAAAAAGACAGACCAGCAGGTGCCGGAGGGTCTGGCAGAGCTTGCGTGTGTCATTTATAACAGCCTTGCACATTGCTACGGAGAGACGAAGCGGCAGATTGAAACGCTCACCGGGCTTTCATTTGACCGGATTTACATTATCGGCGGTGGTTCGCAGGCAGAGTACTTAAACGAGCTGACAGCAAAGTATGCGGGATGTCAGGTGTCGGCAGGGCCGATGGAGGCAACGGCCATCGGTAATCTGATGTGCCAGATGATAAAGGATGGTCAGTTCCGTGAGTTATCCGAAGCCAGAAGCTGTGTGATAGACAGCTTTGCAGTGAAATATTATAAATAAAGAGGAGAAGAATGATTATGGCAGAGAGCAGATTAATCGGAGGATATCCGGTCATCGGAATCCGACCAACCATTGATGGAAGAAGAGGACCGTTAAAGGTTCGTGAAAGTCTGGAGGACCAGACCATGGGCATGGCGCATGCCGCAAAGAAATTATTTGAGGAAAATTTAAAGTATTCAAACGGTGAGCCGGTAAAGGTAGTCATTGCCGACACCACCATCGGACGTGTGGCAGAAGCAGCAGCCTGCGAAGAAAAGTTTAGAAGAGAGGGCGTTGCCATTACACTTACGGTAACCCCTTGTTGGTGCTACGGTTCTGAGACTATGGATATGGACCCGACGACGATTAAGGGTGTCTGGGGCTTAAATGCAACCGAGAGACCGGGTGCGGTTTATCTGGCATCGGTGCTTGCAACACACGCACAGAAAGGTCTTCCGGCATTCGGTATTTACGGTCATGATGTTGTGGATGCAGATGATGCTGCGATTGGTGAAGATATTAGGGAAAAGCTGTTACGTTTTGGTCGTGCGGCAGTGGCAGCAGCGACGATGAGAGGGAAATCTTATTTACAGATTGGTTCCATCTGTATGGGTATCGGCGGTTCCATCATTGATTCTGATTTCTTAGAGTCTTATCTGGGACTTCGCGTGGAATCCGTGGACGAGGTGGAAATCATCCGCCGTATGTCCGAGGGCATTTATGATGAAGCAGAATATCAGAAAGCGCTTGCCTGGGCAAAGGAAAAATGCATCATCGGTTTTGATAAGAATCCTGATTTTGTAAAGAAGAGTGAGGAAGTCAAGGAAGAGCAGTTTGAGTTTGTGGTAAAGATGGCTGTCATTATCAAGGATTTGATGAACGGCAATAAGAACCTGCCGGAGGGTCGTGAGGAAGAGGCAGTCGGTCACAATGCGATTGCGGCAGGGTTCCAGGGACAGCGTCAGTGGACTGATTTTTATCCGAACGGAGACTTTGCAGAGGCAATTTTAAATACTTCTTTTGACTGGAACGGTGCAAGAGAGCCGTATATCCTTGCAACAGAAAATGACGTTTTAAACGGTATCGGCATGCTGTTCATGAAGCTGTTGACAAACCGTGCGCAGATGTTTGCGGATGTGCGTACGTATTGGAGCGGCGATGCGATTAAGAGAGTAACCGGTTATGACATTGACGGACACGCAAAGGCTTCGGATGGGGTTATTCATCTGATTAACTCCGGTGCATGCTGTTTGGATGCAAACGGGGAAGCTAAGGATGCGGACGGCAATGCAGTGATGAAGCCTTGGTACGAGGTAACACAGACGGATCAGGATGCCATCATGGCAAATACTACATGGAATCCTGCGGATAACGGCTACTTCCGTGGCGGTGGCTATTCTTCCAGATTTGAGACAAAGGCAACGATGCCTGCGACCATGATTCGTCTGAATCTGGTGAAGGGACTTGGTCCGGTGCTTCAGATTGCAGAAGGCTGGACAGTAGAGCTGCCGGCAGAGGTTTCCGATACCCTTTGGAAGAGAACGGACTACACCTGGCCATGTACCTGGTTTGCACCAAGATGCGACGGCAAGGACGGTTCTGCATTTAAGACAGCTTACGAGGTAATGAATAACTGGGGCGCAAATCACGGTGCGATTTCCTACGGACATATCGGCGCTGATTTGATTACCCTCTGCTCCATTTTAAGAATTCCGGTTTGCATGCACAACGTACCGGAGGAAAAGATTTTCCGTCCAAAGGCATGGGATGCGTTCGGCATGGACAAGGAAGGTGCAGACTACCGTGCCTGCGCGGCATATGGTCCGATGTATAAGAGATAAAAGGAAAGATTGCAGAAGGAGAATGAAAATGACAAGGCAGGAAATAAAGGAGCAGATTTGCGACATCTGCAATAAGATGTGGCAGCTTGGCTGGGTGGCAGCCAACGATGGTAACGTGTCTGTACGCGTGGGGGAAAACGAAATCATTGCGACTCCGACCGGAATCAGCAAGAGCTTCATTACACCGGAAAAGCTTGTTACCATTGATATGGACGGTAATATTTTAGAGGCAGAGGCGGGGTATCGCCCATCCAGTGAAATTAAGATGCACCTGTGCTGTTATAAGGAGCGCGAGGATGTCAAGAGCGTGCTTCATGCACATCCGCCGACCGCAACGGGCTTTGCTGTGGCGCATGTACATATGGATAAATATGTGATGATTGAGGATGTCATTGCTATCGGAAGTGTTCCGGTGACACCGTACGGTACCCCTTCCACAGAGGAAGTACCGAATGCCATCCGTCCGTATTTGCAGGAGCACGATGTGGTGCTTTTGGAAAATCACGGGGCGCTTGCTATTGGCTCTGATCTGATTACGGCATATTACCGCATGGAGAGTCTTGAGCTGTGGGCAAAGATTCAGCTGACCGCTCATTTGCTTGGCGGTGCGAAGGAAATTTCCAAACCGGACATCGATACGTTAATCAGTATGAGAGGAAAGTACGGTGTCACAGGAAGACATCCGGGCTATAAAAAGTACAACGAAGAAGAATAAGCCGGAGGTGCAACTATGTTAAAGGGAATTCCTGGAATTTTATCACCGGAGCTGTTAAAGGTTTTGTGTGAGATGGGACATGGCGACCGTCTGGTCATTGCAGACGGCAATTTCCCGGCAGAATCCATGGGAAAGAATGCCATCGTCATCCGCATGGACGGACATAATGCGTGTGACGTGCTGGAAGCAATTTTAAAGCTCTTCCCGCTGGATACTTATGTAGAACAACCCGTACATCTTATGGAGGTTGTACCGGGGGATCCTGTGGAAACTCCCATCTGGGAGAAATATGAAGCAATTGTGGCAAAGGAAGATGCGCGGGGAAAAAAGGCCATAGGTCATATTGAGCGGTTTGCCTTTTATGAAGAGGCAAAGAAGGCCTATGCCATCATTGCCACCGGAGAAAGTGCTTTGTATGCAAATGTGATGCTGCAAAAGGGAGTTATCTAAATAGGAAAAAACGGGAATCTGAAAAATCGAGGTTCCCGTTTTTTTTGTTCTATGGTATGATAGAGGCAGGAGAAAAATCGAGGGAAAATAGAATTTGAAGAAATTCGAGATGTGACAGGAGATGGAATGACATGATGAGAAGAAAAAAGCAAGTGTTGTTAGGGTGTGTTCTTATCTTATTGGCAATGGGATGCGGGGAAAATCCGCCGGGAGAGCCAACACCGACCCCGACGCAAAGACCGACGCCATATATCAGCATGGCGGCAACGGTAGCACCGGAGGAGACCAAGGCACCACAGGAGACTTTGACGCCAACTCCGACGAATACACCGATGCCAACGGCAACCAAGGCACCACAGGAGACTTTGACGCCAACGCCAACAAATACATCAACACCGACCCCGACAAATACACCTACACCTACGAATACACCAACACCAACGCCAAGCTACACGTATACAGAAATAGAAGAGAAAGAGTTGTGGACGACAGCAAACTTGAATATGCGAACTCTCCCAAGCACAAAGGGGGAGAGGATTCTTACTGCGCCAAAGGGGAGCAAGGTAATTGCTACCGGAAAATGCAACGAAACCGGCTGGTACAGGGTGGAATATGACGGCAAGACCGGCTATATGAGTAATGACTATTTGACAGATGAGGAACCACGGACCTATCTGATTGTGATTGACCCGGGGCACCAGGCAAAAGGAAACTATGATTTGGAGCCAAATGGTCCGGGCTCGGATACAATGAAAGCAAAGGTATCTTCCGGAACGCAGGGTGTGTATACGAGAATTCCGGAGTATGAGCTGACGCTTATCATGAGTTTTTACATTAAGGAAGAGCTTGAGGCAAGAGGCTATGAGGTTATCATGACACGCGAAACGCATGATGTGGATATCTCCAATATCGAGCGTGCCCTGATTGCCAACGAGCTCAATGCGGATGCATTTATCCGCGTACACGCAAACAGTTCAAGCAATGCAAACGTAGAAGGGGTGGAAACACTCTGTCAGACAAAGAAAAATCCGTACAATGCATATTTGTACAGCGAAAGCAAACGGCTGGCGCAGCTGGTGCTGGATGAAGTGGTGGAAGCGACCGGAGCGACAAAACGTCATGTCTGGGAAACGGATACCATGACCGGAATCAACTGGACAACCGTGCCAACCACGATTTTGGAAATGGGCTATATGTCAAACGAAAAGGAAGATAAGCTGATGGCAACAGAGGAATATCGCAGAAAGATTGCAAAGGGCGTTGCGGACGCGATGGACCGGTTTTTTAAGGAATAGAGAAAGGAGAGCGACAGGAGACTGTTGCAGAACAAAAATGAGAATTGGAACAGGATATGATGTGCATAAATTGGTAGAGGACCGCGCGCTGGTTTTGGGCGGCGTGGTTGTGCCGTATGAGAAGGGATTGTTAGGGCACTCTGATGCGGACGTTTTAGTGCATGCAATTATGGATGCGCTCCTTGGTGCAGCGGCACTTGGCGATATCGGGAAGCATTTTCCGGATTCGGAGGAACGTTACAAGGGAATTTCAAGCATTGCTCTTTTAAAGGAAGTAAAGAAATTGTTGGATGAGGAGCTTTATATTGTCGGAAACATTGATTCCACGATTATTGCACAGCGTCCGAAGTTAGCACAGTATTTACCGGAGATGCGCGAAAACATTGCAGAAGCGCTGGGGATTGATGTGTCGCAGGTGAACGTGAAGGCAACGACCGAAGAAGGGCTCGGCTTTACAGGAAGCGGCCAGGGCATTGCCTCCCAGGCGGTATGTATCTTAGAGAGTGTCAGGGATTTTTCGTTTGGCGGAAACGGCAACGGTGCCTTTACGTATGATGCTGAGATGGAAGCAGGCACTGCATGCGCGAATTGCTCGGGATGTCACAGAAGAATGGAAGAGTAAGAGTGTGAGAAGAAAGAGTATCCTTTTTGGAAGGACTCGTGGAACAGGATGCTGCGGGAGGTGGCGTTATGATATTGGTTGTCTGCGTGGATGACGGCATGGGCATGATGTTTAATAAAAGAAGGCAGAGCAAGGATGCAAAGGTGCGCGAGGATATGCTTAAAATGGTGCCTTTGGATCAGAAGCTTTTTGTGACAACGTACACCACAAGGCAGTTTTTACCGGAGGAGCAGGAGCGGATTGCGGTGAGTGAGGACGGTTTGGCGGAAAAAGGTTTACCGGGAGCAGGAGAGTTCTTTTTTGCGGAGGATACAGATGTGACCGGGCTTGAGAATATTGCAGAACAGGTTGTTTTATACCGCTGGATGCGTGCGTATCCGTCGGATGTGAAGTTCACGTTTGATTTATCGGGGTATGAGCTGATTTCCTCGGAGGATTTTGTGGGGAATTCGCATCCGGAGATGAAGAAGGAGATTTATAGAAAGCGATGATAACAAATACACGCGTGCACTTTCAGACATCAGACGTACTGCTTCAGAAATTGGTGGATGAAGCAGAGAAAAAGTGCCTGGGAAACAGGAAGGATTTTGCCGGCAGACAGGTTCTGATTGAAGGTGGCGGTTACGAGAAAATATGGCTGGAGACACAGCCGATGGGCGGAGAAATGTATGCAAAGCGGGACATGGAAACCGCACTGAATAATCAGCTGCTGTTCATGGAATGCGCCAGAGAGGACGGTAGAATTCCGGGTAGCATTGCGCTGGTGAATGGCGTTATTGTTCCGCAGTTTAATAAATTTCAGGGCTTTTGTTTTCCGGCACCTGCACTCAATATGTACTATCTGATGGGAGAGGATGCAGCGTATCTGGAGCTGCTTTATACGACGCTGGTGCGTTTTGATGAGTATCTTTGGAAGGTGCGTGATTCCGATGGAGATGGGTGTCTGGAAACATGGTGTAAATATGACACAGGAGAAGACCATGCTCTGCGTTATGGAGATGCACCGGATGCGTGGACCGAAGAGGTGCCACCGGCCGGGTGCAGTGTTGTGCCGATGGCTTCCATAGATGTCATGAGTTATTCAAGCTCGGCAAGGGAGACGCTGGCAGACATCTGCCGCATTCTGAAAAAAGATGATTTGGAAATGCAGTGGAGAAGAAAAGCGGACGAAGTAAAGGCAAAAATCCGGGGGTATTTATGGAACGAGGGAAAGGGGGTCTGCCTTGACCGGGATAAGTACCATCGGGTAATGCCGGTGCTGATGCATAATAGCCTGCGGGCGATGTATTGGCACAGCCTGTCTGAGGTTATGGCAAAACGTTTCGTGGAGGAACATCTGCTCAATCCGGAGGAGTTCTGGACAAAAATGCCGCTTCCGTCCGTTGCGGTAAACGATCCGCTGTTCCGGAATATTACAACGAACAATTGGAGCGGGCAGGTGGAAGCGCTGACGTATCAGAGAGCGATTCGTGCGACGGAGCTGTACGGATATGATTGGATTCAGCCGTTGCTTGGAAGAAAGCTGTTTGAGGCCATAGGGGAAGATTGTGTGTTTGTACAGCAGTATGACCCGTTTACGATGCAACCGTCGAAGGTGTGCCATACAGAGGAACAGGATGCATACGGTCCTGCGATGTTATCCGTCCTTGAGTATGCCGCCAGAATGTACGGAATACATATAGAGAGAACCGAAGTGTTTTGGGGCGGTGTTGCCGGTACGGAATGCACCTATGAGCAGGAATGGGGCTGCCGGATCTACCGGGTCGAAAATACCGGAAACGGGATTGTCGGTTTTGTGAATGGGAAGCGGAAGTTTACTGCACCGGCAGACACCAAGGTGATTACCGACTGGGACGGAACGGTGCTCAGAATGGTTGATTTGAGGAATCGAATGGGATAATGCGAGGAGGGATTGTTATGAAATACAGATTTTTACGTTTTCCGCAAGGGAAGACAAAGGCTGTGACCTTTAGCTATGATGACGGCTGCCGGGACGATATTAAGACGGCAAAGATTTTTGGTGATTATGGAATGAAGGCAACCTTTAATATTCCGAGTGGCACCATCGCAGAGGAAACAGGCGGCTGGACGCTGACGGAACAGGAAATCAAAGAACATATTTTAGAGGGTGGGCATGAGGTGGCTACCCATGGTCAGTGGCATAAGGCAATGGGGCTGGTACGTCCGATTGACGGAATCAAGGATGTGTTAAATTGCCGTCTTGGATTGGAGGAAAGGTTTGGCGGGATAATCCGTGGTATGGCATATTCGGATTCCGGAATTCTTGACTGGGTAAATGAGGCCTCTTATGAGAATGTGAGAAGTTTTTTAAAGGATTTGGATATCGTATATTCCAGAACGCTTGGCGGTGATAACAATCGTTTTCAGCTGCCTTCCGACTGGTACAACTGGGTGCCTACGGCACACCACGACAATCCCAATATTCTTGACTGGGCAAAGGCATTTACGGAACTGGATGTCAACAGCTTATACTGCGGTTCCAGACATGCGAAGCTTTTTTATGTCTGGGGACACAGCTTTGAATTTGCCGGAAACAATAATTGGCAGCGTCTTACAGAAATTTGTGAGATACTTGCCCATAGGGAGGATATCTGGTACGCAACCAACATGGAAATTTATGAGTATGTAACGGCATACCATTCGCTGGTATTCAGTGCCGATGGCAGCAGGGTGTATAATCCGACACTGAAGGAAGTCTGGTTTGACAATGACGGAACGCTGTACAGTGTGAAGCCGGGCGAGACAGTGGAGATGGAATAAAATAGAGAGAAATGAGAAGAGGGAGAGAAAGAACATGAAGCATTTAAAACGTTACTTATTATTACTATTGTTGTGCTTTGGTTTATGTGCCTGCACGACAGTACCGGAGACACCGGATGTGCCGGGAACACCGACGCCAACGGTAGCTCCGACGGAGGCAACACAGCCGACAAGTGCTCCGACGGAAGCTGCAAATCCGACGGAAGCTGCAAATCCGACACAGGCGGTTACCACGGATTTTTCTGTGATTGACATTACACTGGCAGACATTCCGGCGTATACGACGGAACCTTATGCGGTAATCAATGACAACGTTCCATTCTTTACCGTAAGCTCTGACATGACAGAGTCGTTTGAATTTTATAGTGAACTTGATGAACTCGGTCGTTGTGGTATTGTGTATGCGAATATCGGTAAGGACCTTATGCCGACGGAAGACAGAGAGAGCATCGGTTCTGTAAAACCGACCGGTTGGCAGACTGTAAAGTATGATATTGTCGAAGGCAATTATTTGTATAATCGTTGTCACCTGATTGGCTTTCAGCTGACCGGTGAAAATGCAAACCGTCTGAATCTGATTACCGGAACGAGATACATGAATGTGACCGGTATGCTTCCATTTGAAAATATGGTGGATGACTACATCGATGAAACCGGAAACCATGTTATGTACCGCGTGTATCCGATGTTTGACGGTGATAATCTTGTGGCAACCGGAGCGCTGATGGAAGCCTGGTCTGTAGAGGATAACGGTGAAGGTATTTGCTTCAACGTATTTGTGTATAACATCCAGCCGGGTATTACCATTGATTATGCAACCGGAAACAGTGCATTAAATGAGGATGCGGAAGATATTTATAACACCGATCCGGATGTGACCTATGTACTTAATACAAATACAAAGAAGTTCCACTATCCATATTGCGGAAGCGTAACTTCCATGAAGGAGAGCAACAAAAAGGAAACCAACGAGACGCGTGAGGAATTGATTAATCAGGGCTATAAGCCATGCGGAAACTGTAATCCGTAGAGGAAGTTCGCACACTTTGGGGTTGCAAAATAGGATAGAATATGTTAGATTATAACTAGAAAAGCAGTCGCCCACAAGGTGGGTTGACCTAATAAAAAGGGATAGAATTACCACCCATTCACTGGCCAAAGTTTCAGGGTGGTTTTTCTATGCAGAAAATTACTTACAAAACGTAAAAATGAATGTAAGTACTACTATGAGGAATGTTGCAAAGGCAATTAGTTCCATGAAATCAAATCGTTTGTTCTGATTATCCATAGTATCACCTCCATTCTGATTAGAATAGAGGTCAACCCACCCACACGGTGACATGCACCGTGCTATACACGACTGCTGATTGGAGTTTAGCACAGAGTGATTACAAGAGCAATCGAACAGAGAAAAATTCGGCAGACTCAACAAAAAAGAGGGTAAAATTTGTGCAAGTTGTCATTTGGACGGATTGTTCAAAATTCATCATTGACTTTTGTGCGCCGCTCCGATATAATCCTAGATATTGAAAAGGCTTTGATAAGGAATAGTACGTAATAAGCGCATTTCAGAGAGAAGATGGCTGGTGAGAATCTTTGTGTGACTGTTATGGAAGGCCCCTTGGAGCTGTGACCCGAAGTGGTAAGAGTTCGATGCTCTCATCCCATAGTAGGCGTCAACGTTTTCCCTCGTTACGGGAGTGAGAGAGCATGAAAGATTTCTTTCATGAAGCTAGGTGGAACCACGGACATGTAATGTTCGCCCTAAGCAAAAAACAGAGTGTTTTTGCTTGGGGCGTTTTTTGCGTGATAACGGAGCGAGTATCGAACATAGGTGAAAACTTGTTTTCAATTAAATGTTCGATATGAGCGAAGCACACGACTGAGTGACGAAGTCACGAAGTGCGTGGGAATGCGAAGCATTACTAGCACGCAAAGGAATACAGAACACTATTGTCTGAAACAAAAAAGAAAGTGAGGAAAAACAGTATGGAAAAGACAATGGACAAAATCATTGCACTCGCAAAGTCCAGAGGCTTTGTGTATCCGGGCTCCGAAATTTACGGTGGTCTGGCAAACACATGGGATTACGGTAATCTCGGTGTAGAATTAAAGAACAATGTAAAGAAAGCATGGTGGGGCAAGTTCATCCAGGAAAACCCTTATAACGTTGGTGTGGACTGCGCTATCTTAATGAACCCTCAGACATGGGTTGCCAGCGGTCATTTGGGCGGCTTTGCTGACCCTCTGATGGACTGTAAGGAATGTAAGGAACGTTTCCGCGCAGACAAGTTAATTGAAGACTATGCATTTGAAAAGGGTATTACCTTTGATAAGGCAATCGATGCATGGACCAACGAAGAAATGAAGAGCTACATTGACGAGCACGGCATCAACTGCCCAACCTGCGGTAAGCACAACTTTACCGACATCCGTCAGTTCAACTTAATGTTCAAGACATTCCAGGGTGTTACCGAGGATGCAAAGAACATCGTATACCTTCGTCCGGAAACCG
>CAZIQL010000060.1:0-14715 GCA_964541485.1 uncultured Lachnospiraceae bacterium | reverse complement strand
TTACCATTTGGTAGTCCCGTAGCATTTTTTATGACTGTTTTTTTACAGCCCCTTTTTTGTCCTGTCAGCCGGACTTTGTAAAAAAACTGTGTTCCCTTTCACAACCAAAATTGAATGTATTTTGTATCAAGTATTTGCGGTATTCAGAAAGAGGGGCAAAGTGTATAATACGGGTAAGATGAAAAACTATGGAAGGAAGAGGAAATTTATATGAAAAAGATAAAACAGCAGAACAATGGTTGGACCGATAAAGTCTATTATATAACAAGAATTGGTACTCTTTTGGCGCTGATGATGATGTTCTTCCCGGCAGCTAATCCCGCGTACGTCAGCGGATTGATTAATAAGAACCTATCCCTGTTTACTACAGCGATTTCTTACAGCTCCCTGACATCCCTTGCAGGAAGACCGCTTCGTATGGGCTGGGTGCAGTCAAGTGATTTTGTAACACTGATGGTTGGCGCTGCGGTTCTGTGTCTCGGTATTGCCCTGATGGCAGCCTGTGCATGCATGTCACTTGGTAATTTAAAAATGAAAAGAACAGGAAACTGGTTCGGCCTTGCGGGCTCTGTTACAATGTTTGGCGGCATGGCAGTCATTTACATGGCGTACTTAAGATTCTGTGCCAGTGAACGTCCGGATAAGGTATATACTACAAAACTTGAAAATGGGGAATACATCAATGAGTTTCCGTTTGCAATGTACATGTTCCTTGTGTTGGCAGCAGTTCTTTTGATTTCCACCCTGGTGATCATTTTCTGTCAGCCGAAAGCAAAGAAAGAAGATAAATACGAAATTGCGACACCATATAAATTGTTTCTCTTTTTTCTCCCGATAGCGGCATTTACGTTTGTATTCTGTTATTTGCCGCTGTACGGCTGGAGATATGCATTTTTTGACTACAACACCGGTGAAACCTTAAGCTGGGATAAATTTGTAGGATTTAAGTGGTTTACGTATCTGTTTGAGAATGCAAAAACCAGATCGGATATTTTAAATGTATTAAAGAATACCCTGATTATGAGTGGTCTTGGTATCGCTACCAGCTGGGTGCCGATGGCATTTGCGATTTTCTTATCCGAGATTAAATGTAACTGGTTCCGTCGTTTTGTACAGACCTTTACCACAATTCCGAACTTCATCAGCTGGGTTCTTGTGTATGCGATTGCACTTGCAATTTTTGCGACGGATGGCTTTATGAATAATTTCCTTACTTCCGTAACCGGAGAACTGCATGAAGTAAACCATCTGCTGGATTCCAGCGGTACCTGGTTTAAGATGCTTGCCTGGGGGATGTGGAAGGGCGTTGGCTGGAGTGCGATTATTTATGTGGCAGGCATTTCCGGTATTGACCAGCAGCTTTATGAGGCAGCGACCGTAGACGGTGCAGGACGTTTCCAGAAGATGTGGCACATCACGGTGCCGGGACTGATTCCTACCTTCTGTGTACTGCTTCTGATGTCCGTAGCAGGTATTTTGAGTAACGGTATGGACCAGTATCTCGTATTTGAAAACGCATCAAACAAAGAAGTTATCCGCGTACTGGATTTGTATGTTTATCAGATTGGTATCGGCGGCGGTCTGGTTCCTCTGTCCACTGTAGTAGGTATGGTAAAGACGATTGTCAGCGTTATTTTGTTATTTGCGGCAAACGGTATTTCCAAGCTCGTCCGTGGCGAGAGTATTATGTAAGGCGGAGGTGAAAAGCTATGGCAAAAACAAAACAGGAAAAGCTGGACTTAAAGGCAGAAAAGCAGTATTATAAAACACATAAGAAGAAACAGCATTATACGGTAAAGGATATTATCTTCTTTATCTTAAACTATTCTTTCTTCGGAATTTTTACATTGAGCTGTATTTTCCCGTTCTATTACTTGTTTATCAATACGATTTCAAGTAATTCCCTGGTACGTGCAGGCTCCATTACCTTTATTCCGAAGGGAATCCACTTCCAGAACTACATCGCGATGCTTAGCGCAGATGAGGTTATGACGGCATTTGGCGTTTCTATTTCCAGAACCATTATCGGTACGGCGCTGATGGTTGTGATTTCTGCATTGGCAGGATATCTTATGACACAGCAGGAAATGTGGCACAGAAAGTTCTGGTACCGTTTCCTTGTGATTACGATGTACTTTAACGCGGGTCTCGTGCCTACATATTTAAACCTGTTAATGTTAGGTCTGACGGAAAATTATCTGGTCTATATTTTACCGGCAATCGTACAGCCGTATAACATTATTCTGGTAAAGACCTACATTGAGTCGATACCGGCAGAGCTGGAAGAGAGTGCATTTATCGACGGAGCAGGTCATATGACCATCTTCCGCAAGATTATCTGGCCGCTCAGCAAACCGATTCTGGCAACCATTGCAATTTTTGGTGCGGTAGGTCATTGGAACTCCTTTATGGATTCCATTATTTACATGAGTGGTACACCGGAATTACAGACCTTACAGCACAGACTGTATATTTATCTGAATCAGACATCGAGCCTTGGTTCGATTCTCAGTGGTGCAGTCAGCGGCAGTCAGGTGGCAGGCGTGATGGAGGGTGTGCTGGATTCCAAGGTCATCAAATATACGATTTCCATGGTTACGGTCATCCCGATTCTCATGGTATATCCGTTCATGCAGCGTTACTTTGAAAAGGGCATCATGCTCGGGGCAGTAAAGGGCTAAAACAGAATGACAGCGGACAGTGCGTGTCCGTTTCAGATAAAAGGAGGGTAAATAAAGATGAAGCATTTATGGAAAAGAGTGTTAGCTATGATGCTGGCATGTGTGATGGTATGTTCCATTGCAGGCTGTGGCAGCAAGCCAAGTGGCAATGAAGGCGGTAATGGGGAAAAGGGTGATCCGATTGTGCTTACGGTTTACAGCCAGCTTGCCAATATTTCCGGCGAACAGGTTGGTTGGTTTGCAAAGGTACTGCTTGACAAGTTTAATGTAAAGTTATTGATTGTTCCGGATACGGAAGGTGTATTTGATACCCGTATGGAATCCGGCCATCTTGGTGATATTGTTATTTTCGGAAGCAACGGTTCCGATTATCAGAGAGCGGTTGCTGCGGATATGCTGTTTGATTGGGAAGAGGACGGCATACTTCAGGAATACGGCTCTTATATGCTGGAGAATATGTCCGTAGCTCTTGAGACAAACAGAAATCTCACCCCGGACAAGGGCAAGATTTACGGTATCGGACATAACGTTGCTACAAGCAGTGAAAATTTTGAAGAGTTTTTCTATACATGGGATATTCGTTGGGATTTGTATAAAGAACTCGGTTATCCGGTAGTCAAGGATCTGGATGATCTGGTTACTTTGTTTAAGCAGATGAAGGAAATCTGCCCAACCGATGAAAACGGCAAGGAAACCTATCCGATGTCCTTATGGCCTGATTGGGACGGCAACATGGTAATGTATGTTAAGGCTATGGCAACTGCTTACTATGGTTACGATGAGCTTGCGCTTGGTTTATATGATTCTGACACCGGAAGATTTTACGGAGCTCTGGAAAAGGATGGTCCTTACATCGAAATGTTAAAATTCTTCAATAAGTTATACAGAGAAGATTTACTTGATCCGAACTCCATGACACAGACCTACGATGAAATGATTTCCAAGGTTTTGGCAGGCGGCGTTTTCTTCTCCATCTTTAACTATGCAGGTAATCTTGCATACAATACACCGAATCATATTGCAGAAGGTAAGTACATGGGTACCCTGCTTCCGGAAGAGGCAGTGCCGCTTACTTATGGTATGAGTGTTTACGGTGGAAACCGAATTTGGTCCATTGGTGCCAATACACAGTATCCTGAGCTTTGTATGGAAATCATCAACTGGTTTGCAACTCCGGAAGGAAGAATGGTTTCCGAATACGGTCCACAGGGTCTGACCTGGGATTATGATGAAAACGGTTATACTTACTTCACGGAATTTGGTCTTCAGTGCATTAAGAACGGTGAAGAAACGATGATGACCGGCGAATACGCAGGTAATAGCTTTAACGATGGTCGTCAGCAGTTAAACAATGTTATTTATTCCATCAATGCGTTAAATCCGGACTCGGCAGCAGGTGAGACATTCAACTCTGTGAACTGGAAGAGCAACTTAACGGCAGCAGCCAGTGACATTGAGCAGGATTGGAGAAATTATACCGGTTGTGCAAGTGCGATGGATTACCTTAGAACAAAGGAATTTAAGGTTGCACCGGCAACCACTTATGCAGAAAGCACAAAGAGTGCAGAACTTGAAGTTATCTGGGAGCAGGTAACCGACTGTATCGTAACCGGTACATGGAACTGTATTTATGCAACTTCCGACGGTCAGTTTAACATGCTCTTAAACAAGATGATTAACGATGCCAATGCATACGGTTATGACAAGTGTCTCGAATGGTGTGAGCAGGAAGCTGCAAGACGTCATGAGTTAGAGGAATCGGTAAGATAAGACAACATAGAATTATAGAATAAGAGGACAGGAGGCTGTTACGGGGGGTAGCGGCCTTTTGTTCCATAATAAAGAAGGATATCGATATGAAATTATTTAGTACGGACGGACGATTGTTCCAGTTCCTCTCACGGTTGTGGGATATGCTGAAACTGAATATTTTGTGGGTGCTGTGTTCTCTGCCGGTGGTAACCATCGGGGCGGCGACAGCGGCTGCATTCAGTATTACGTTAAAAATGGTGGATGACAGGGAAGGATACGTTGCACGTGAGTTTTTCAGGGCGTTTAAAGCGAACTTAAAGCAGGGAATCCCGGCAGGTATCTTAAATATTGTGTTTGCCTATGCGCTGTATCTTGACTTCCAGCTGTTTCATGCGGTGGAAGGAAATCCAATCTGGTTTTTGATTCTTGGAATTGTAGGTACGGTGATGTGCGTTGGTTATTTTCTTTATACCTACGCTTTGATGGCAAGATACGAAAACTCCCTGCTTGGCACGATAAAAAACTCCATGGAAATCGCCATCAGGTATTTTGGAAGAACTGTTTTTCTTGTGGTGATTCTTTTGGTGGAACTGGTGATTTTCTTCTTTAATACGACCACCCTCTTTTTGTGGGTGTTAATCGGACCGGCGGTGTTGTTCCTTACCATCAGCGGACCGGCAATGTATATTTTTAAGGATATTGAGAAAAAAGCAAAGGAAGGTTAAAAAGTATGAAACATTGGAAGAGAAAAGTGATGGCACTTTTACTTGCTTTGACGCTTGCAGTTGGCGGATGCGGCGGAGGAACGACGGCAGAACCGACACCGGGGCCAACGGATGGAACAGAGAATCCGGCAGTGACAGAAGCTCCGGAGGATGCGGTGTCTACGGTTGCAAATTATAAAAATGAGTTCCGTAATTTAACTGCGGCTGAAATGGTAGCTGAGATGGGTACCGGCTGGAACCTTGGTAACACAATGGACGGTCACACCGGATTTACACCGATGGAGACACTTTGGCAGCCGTATGAGACCACAAAGGAACTGATGACCGCGGTACATGATGCGGGCTTTAATACGGTCAGAATCCCGGTCACCTGGGGAAATATGATTGACGATGAAAACGGCTATGCCATCAATGAACAGTGGATGGCCCGTGTGCAGGAAATCGTGGATTACTGTGTGAGTCAGGATATGTATGCGATTATCAACATTCACCATGATGGTGCAGAGCAGACCGGGTGGCTTAGAATTGCGGCAGAAGATATTGCTCCTGTGAAAGAGAAGTTTGCCGCTGTCTGGAAGCAGATTGCAGAGAGATTTAAAGATTACGATGAACATCTGATTTTTGAGTCCATGAACGAAGTAACCGGCGATGATAATTCGCTTGCCGGCATCCAGAAGGATATGCAGGTTATTATGGAGCTGAACCAGCTGTTTGTGGACACCGTACGTGCAACCGGCGGTAACAATGCACAGCGCTGGCTGTCTGTTCCTGCAAGATATACCAACATTACAAATACCTGTAAGGAAGAGAATGGCTTTCAGATGCCGACGGACGCAGCGGGCCATTTGCTCCTTGCAGTGCATGAATATGACTGGACCTTCGGTCTTCTTGAGAATATGGGAACCACCACATGGAGCTTGCAGAGCTCCCAGGCATTGGAAATCCATTTTGAAGAGTTAAAGGGATTCCTTTCTGCCGGTTATCCGGTAATTCTCGGTGAGTATGGTGCGGTGGATAAGAACAATACCGTGGAGCGTGCATATCACCTTGAGGTGGTGAACTATATCTGTGAAAAGCTTGGCATTGTGCCGGTTCTTTGGGATGCGGGTGCATTTGACCACGTAAACAAAGAAGTGGACTACTGCTTCACTGTGATTAACCGTGGAGATTATACACAGCTCTTCCCGGAACTTATTTCCGGTATTATGAGAGGTACATTTTTAGACTATGCGAATCTGGAGGCGATCGTGAAGAATCCGACTGTGACGGCATTGACCGGTATTGCGGTATCGGATGCTGAACTTTCCTTAACGATTGGTGACTATATTACGGTAACGGCAGAAAAGACGCCTGCCGATGCCAATGATTTAGTGCTTTGGAAGACCTCCAATGACACCGTTGCGACGGTTTATAACGGCATGGTACATGCAAAGGGCATGGGCAGTGCGGTCATTACTGCTTATTCCATGAGTGGAAGTGTTGCTGTGGAAATTCCGGTGGTGGTCGGTGGTGCGGTATCAGAAAATCCATGTACCAAGATTGCAGTTCCGGCAACGACAGTGAATGTCCCGGAGAACGGACACTTAAACCTGTCTGCAACGGTTGAACCGGAAAATTCGGATGCATTCTTAACCTACGAATCGACCAACACAAGCGTATGTACGGTCAATGAACAGGGTGAGGTATACGGACATGTTCCGGGGATTGCTTATATTATCATTACCTCTTCCACCGGACTGACCAGAAGCATCAAGATAAAGGTATTTGAAGTAGCATCAACCGGTGAGCTTGAACTGGCGCTGAATGCGTACTTCTCTGACAGTGCACACAATTATTTTGGTAATGATGTGGGACCAAGAATTACAGTAACCGGTGAGGGACAGTACACGGTAGTAATTGATGCAGAAACCGATTTGTCAGCAGCAGCAAAAGCGGCAGGCGTGACCAGCTTTGCCGGCATGGGCTCCCTTTATATCAAGGATTATCTTGTAACCAGTGCACAGAAGCCAAACAGTGGTCTGGCAAGCTGTGACATTATGTTTAACAAGGTTGTGGTAGACGGAGAAGAGCTTGTGATTACACAGACGGCTCCAAAGACAGCCGTCAAGGCGAGCACACTCGATACCGGTGACCCGATGAATGCATGGGATGGTTCTTCGGTAGCAGGTGTAACAGCGAATTCTGACTATACTCTCACGATTGACGGACATCCGGAACCAAAGAGAATCGAAGTTACTTTCACACTCAGCAACATTGCATTCCAGACAACAGAAACCGTGGAAGTAATTGAGATGACAAAGATTACTCCTTCCGAAAAGGCCGCAACCATGAAGGTGGGAGAGACAAAAGAATTCACCATCAGCATGGAACCGCTGAACGTAACAGAAAATATTGCGTTCATGTCGGAGGATTCTTCGATTGCCATTGTGGACTGCTCGGCTGTAGCTCCGGTAAACGGTGTGGTTACTGTGAAGGTCACAGCATTAAAGGCCGGCGAAGTGGTAATCACTGCAATGGGTGAGCAGAAGGGTAAGACAAGAATTACCATTACGGTGGAAGAGTAAGAGTTTTGTTTTATTAAGTGGATTTGAAATGAAGCTCCTGTATTTGATGTTAAGAGGATATCAAATACAGGAGCTTTTTGTGTGAGGATGTGAAAGAGGTGAGTTAGTCGGGCATGGAAGAGATATGTTGCCCGACTGAAAGTGCGAAAATGGAGGTTTGGTCGGGGAAGGGAGAAGTGTGTTGCCCGACTGAAAGTGCGAAAATAGAGGTTTGGTCGGGGAAGGGAGAAGTGTGTTGTCCGACCGAAAGTGTGAAAATGGAGGTTTGGTCGGGCATGGAGGAGATATGCTACCCGACTAAAAGCGTAGAAAAGGAGAAATAGTTGGGCAAAACGAGCGTGCGCTTGCCAAAAAAGTGAAAAAACGATATAATGAGCACAACGTGGTAGGGTAGAAAAAGTAAGTAAAAGAAGAAAAGAAGAGAAGAAAACTTCGTGAGGTACACTATGACAGAGAAATTGGAAACCGTATATATTGCAGATGACGAGGCGGCAATCAGAGAGGGATTAAAATGCATTCTTGACTGGGAGGAGCTTGGCTTTACCGTATGTGGGGAAGCGGGCAACGGGGAGGATGCATTGAGGGAGATTCTGACATTGGATCCGACGCTGGTGCTGATTGATATGCGTATGCCGGTTCTGTATGGGATTGAGGTAATCGAAAAGGCAAAGGAGCAGGGGTATCAGGGAACCTTTGTGATTCTTTCCGGATATTCAGATTTTAAATATGCACAGTCTGCCATGAAGTTTGGTGTGAAATATTACCTGACAAAACCGATGGATGAAGAAGAACTGGAGCAGGTGGTGCGCGAGGTGTATGAAGAAATTCAGACGAAAAAGCGCACACAGCAGGATAATGATTTCTTCCGAAGAAAATCCAAGAAGGAGATTTTGCTTGATATCGTAAGTGACCGCGTGGAGTTTGACCGCCTGAATGTAAAAGAACTGGAGCTGGAGGCAGATATTTATCAGGTGGTGTTGTATGAGAATTTCCGGATGGAGGAGCAGGAGATTCCGTATCAGTTTGCCGATATGTTCCAGGTGGCAGATGATGGTCACCGTTCGTTTGAGCATTTTATGATAAAGGATAAGAACGTCCTTTTGCTCAAAGGTAATTTTGCGATAGAAAAATTCCGGAGATTTTTAAAGCATTATGAGACGGCTCCGCAGAAGGGAAGCCCGTTAGATACGTTGTTCATTGCGTATGGTGCTCCGGTGGAGGACATCCGTGAACTGAAGGAGTCGTATGAGCAGGCGGAGCGTTTGCTGAATCGACGCTTCTTCTGCGCACAGGGCCAGCACGTGCTGGGCTTTATCGATTTGCCGACGGAAGAGAAGACTGCAGAGGCATTGGATAAATCAAAGGTAGAGTATTATGCAACTGCGTTTGTGGATTATTTGCAGACGTTTAACCGGAGAAAAGTAACGGAGCTTTTAGAGGCGCTGGAGGAGAGGTTTTATCATCTGGATACCAATGCAACAGAGGCGAAGCTTTTTTTGACAGATTTGTATCTGCGGATTAAGGAGACGATGAACCGCAAATATACTTCGGGGGAGCTGCCTCTGGCATCCAACCAGGAAGCCATTGCTTTTGTCAGCGAGCAGAATTATCTGTATGAGATTGTACGATATTTTGCAGCGCAGTTTGAACAGGTGATGAATGCCCTTGGTAATTCGTCCCGTGATAGCGTGCTGGATGATATCCTTTATTACATTGAGCATAATTATCATACGAACATTAAGCTGGAGTCGATTGCGGCTTTGTTTGGTTATAACAGCTCTTATCTTGGAAAGATTTTTCACAAGACGGTGGGTGAGAGCTTTAATTCTTATGTGGATCAGGTGCGTGTCAATCATGCCATTGAGCTTTTGAAGGAAAACCGCTATAAGGTTTATGAAGTGGCGGAACGCGTCGGCTACAAAAATGTAGACTACTTCCACAAGAAGTTTAAGAAGTATGTTGGGGAGAGTCCGGCAGAGTACCGGAAGAAGCTTGGCATGACGGATGTGGGGGAATGAGAACAATCCGCTTTTACGTATCTTGACAAAAATGCGGAAATAAGATATAATTAAATCACCTTTTTTCTGGGAGAGATGGAGAAAAGGAGGATTTTTGAAAGAAAATATTGTAACGAAAAAATACATAGGTCAGAATGACCGCTTTGCTGACCTTTGTAATTATTTCCTGTTTGACGGCAGACAGGTGATTCGGCCCGAGGATTTGAAAGAGAAAGATGTCACGGAACTTGGAATTCCATTTACGGCAAAAGGAATGGCTACAGTGGAGCGCATCCGTGATGTGTTAAAATCCTGTGCCATAAAAACAGCGGATGGAATTACATATCTGGTAATCGGGGTGGAGAATCAGGCAGATATTCATTATGCTATGGTAATCAGGAACATGGTGCAGGATGCGCTTAATTATGCTGCACAGGTGGAGAGACTTGCTAAAGAGCATAAGAAGAGGAAGGATCTGACAGGAGATGAATTTTTGTCAGGGATTTCGAAAGAAGATAAGCTGGCTCCGGTGATTACGATTACAGTGTATTGGAATTCGGGTGAATGGGATGCCCCCAGAACTTTGCATGAAATGCTTGGAGAGAAGAGCGAAGAGATTCTGCGATATGTCCCGGATTACAGGATGAATCTGATTGTGCCGGAGGAGATTCGGGATTTTGAGCGATTTCATACAGAGCTTGGACCGGTAATGGAGTTTTTGCGGCGTTCAAATGATGTCGGGGAGACCAAAGAATTCATAAAAATGAATCAGGAGCAAGGATTATACTTTAGCAGGGATGCAGTTGAAGTCTTAAATGCATGTGTAAATGCCGGACTGAGTCTGGAAGATGCGGAAGGAGGAGAAGGAAACGTGTGTAAAGGAATTCAAGGCTGGCTGGAAGAAGAGAGAGCAGAAGGAAGAGCAGAAGGAAGAGCAGAAGAACGTGTTTCGCTTCTTTTGGAACTGGTAAAGGATGGGCTGCTTGATTTGACGGAGGCAGCAAAAAGAGCAAATAAGACAGAAAAAGAGTTTGAAAAAATACTAAATAACTTATAGAACGAGAAGAGATGAAATGACAGGAAGGTGAAATGACTTTCCTGTCATTTTTTGCATCCGGCTGAAAGAATTTTCAGAGAAATGGTATGTTTATTGAAAGAACTTTCTGTATGAGTTTATTACGGTAAAAAAGTAAACAAGTTATGTGAAAAAGTAAACATTTTTGTGCTCGATTGCAAAAGGTAGCATAGAATCACGATTCTACTTTTGTAGGAAAAAATCACGATAATTTTTGGGACCATCGTCCTATTGACTTTTTTGCATAAAATCAAAATTTCGTCTAAATAAGGCTTGATTTTTCTTGCATTCAAGCGTATAATAGCACTATGTGGTTATGTGCCCAAAATTCGAGAAATCGGTGGCAGGGCTATTTTTTTGCGGCTCAGAGTAAAAAAATAGGACTAAATGACTACGAAAATCATGAAAATTCTAACAAAATTCTAACAAAATTCAAAAAACAATGCAGTCGAAAGACAGCTTAAAGATACACATGAAATTGATTGCATAATTCATCAAAAAACTGAGCGAATTATATGACGGAATACACGAGACATGATGATGCAATAATTTTTTTTAAAAGAAAATTCCGAATGAATGAAACGGCAAACCGGTGGAAACGCCGGGACGCAAAGCTACGGGGTCTAAAGTGAAAACCATGACAGCCCGGCCGCCAAGTTATTTCGACCCTAACAAATAATTTTTGGTGAAAAGGAGAGAAATGAAATGGCAGAATTAGTGTACAATGCAGATGGTACATTGAGCAAAGAAAATGCGAATGCATACTTTACAGCAGTCAAAGAAGAGATTGCGGCAAAGTATGACGGTACTATCGAAACGAAGTTGACAGATGATGTGAATAACATGGCGGAAGCCTATAAGACAACGACTTATGATGGAACAGCAGAAGGTGCTGAGCTGTTACATTATGAGTATAGTTATTCGTATCCGGATGAGGCGCTGAAATTGATCAATAAGACCGTAACTGGAACATGGAGCCCTTCCGAAAAGCAGGATACAGTAGAATTAACATACAGTTATTCTTATATTTCTGGATATAGGACTGTATTTGGAAAACAGATTGCGATATATGATACTGCAGAAAAAACAGTTACTGTTAACGTAACCAACACCGCAGTTTACGAAATCAACGATGTAATCAAAGCAGCAGAAGCACTGGAAGACTGGTACGCGGATATCGATGCAGTAGCAGATGGTTATGCAGATGCATTACTTGCAGAACTTGAAGCAGACATCTATATCAAAGGTCTGGATGGTCTTAGTGTTTCCTATTATGATGGCAGAGCAAGAGATGTAATTGAAAATGGTTTGGCTACACTTCTGGCGGAAAATGGAAACTCAAAGGCGGCATATGCAGCAGCATTGGAAGCAAAGTCGTCTTACAGCAGTTGGACGAAGACTTATTCCTTTACGGAGTATAAGATTTCTTTGTTTGAAGCAGAAATTACAAACGAAGAAGCAAGAATTGCAGCGTTAAATGACGGCACAATGGTAACGGATGCAGAACTGCTTGATTATATTGAGACTCAGGAAGCAGTAGGCAGTCTGTTAGAAGAAGAGAGAATCGGCGGTCTTTTAAATAATCTTTCCAACTTGGGCGAAAGCACCATAAGCAACTACGCAGGTGAGATGGTGGCTTCGGAAGTTGCAAGAATTAACAAACTTGAAACTTCTGCTCATGTAAGTGAAGAAGAACTGTTTGCCGAATTAGACAAGGAATTTACGGAAGGTGCGTACCTGGATTACTTAGAGACAGTAACTGAAGCGGATGTGAAGGCAGCCGTACAGGTGGTATGTCTTTCTAAGGTGCCGGCTGCGGAAAAAACAATCGCAGATACTTATGGCGCGGATGCAGCAGAAGCACAGGGCTACCTTGATACATACGAAGCAGTAAACTATGCAAATAATGCAGATGGTTATCTGACTTGGTTAGAGAATGCGGATGGTGCTGTAACTGCATATCTTACTACTCAGTTTGAGATTACAGATGTTAAGGCAGAAATTCTTGCGGTAGATGATGTTTATGCCGGAGAATTGAATTATACAGAGCCGACTTTGTATACACAGAATGACGGAGAAACAGATGCAGAGTATCTGGTTCGTTTACAGGAACAGCTTGCTGATACAAAGGATACTTTTAATGCAGCAATCACAGAAAAGATTGCTACTATGCAGAGTGCAATTGCAGCAGTAAATGATGTGTACGAGGGAACTCTTGAGAATTATGAAGAGCCGGTAGCTGATGAGCAGCTGGCAGATGAAACAGATGTGGAGTATCTTGTACGTCTGGAAGCACAGTTAGAAACAGAAGAAGAAACGTTTAATACAGCAATCAACAGTAAGATTGCATCGGTTAAGGATGCTATTGCAGCTGTGGATGATGAGTATGAAGGAACTCTTGAGGATTACACAGAGCCAACTCCGGTTTCGAAAGAAAACGGTGAATCCGATGTGGATTATCTGGGAAGATTAGAGTCACAGCTTACTTCGACAGAAGCAGCATTTGATGCAGCAGTTGTCAATAAGATTGCAGATGTAAAAGAAGCAATCAGCGCAATCAATAATAGCGATGAAATGCTTATGCCGGAAGCAGTGATTGATGTTGCAGTGGCAGAGGCAGTGGCTGACCTTACAGACGGTACTGTTGCTTACCTTGATGCTCTTGAAGCAGTACAGAGTGAATTAGAAGCTGAGTTCACAGAATTATACAATGGTTTAGTGGCAGATTTTGCTGTATTGAATGATGCGCTTGCCACATTCAATGATGCTCGTACGGATCTTGTATCTGATGACTATGTTGCAGCAGAGATTGGCGAGTTAGGCGAAGCAAGTGTTACAAAGACATATTACAACAACTTAAATACACTTTATGGAGAACTTGTAAATGAGTTAAACGCAGCTCTTGCTGAGGAAAGAGGCGAGATTGAAGCGGATATCAACGAGGCTCTTGAAGCTATCGGCGCAATTAAGACAGAAGCAGGCGAAGACTTATTTGAAGAGGGTTATGTTGACGGAAAGCTCAATGACCTTGGCGAGAAGGAAATCACAGCGGATTACCTGACTGCTGTTTCTAACTTAAAGGATGCATTACAGAAGGAACATAATGCATTGGAAGCTACTTTGGTTTCCACTATTGATGCTACAGTAGCAGCAATCAATGCAGTTGATGCAAAGCATGATGCACTTCTTGATGATTCTGTTAAGGCAGAGGCAATTGGTACAGTAGCTTACACAACAAGCTACCGCGATGCAGTAGCGGCTAATCTTGAAAATGTTCAGAACGTTTATAATAACGCTGTAAATGCTGAAATCGAAGCGGTTATCGGTAAGATTGCAGCAGTAAATGACGAGTACACCAATATTGCAGAGTACACAGTGGAAGCACAGGGTGAGACATCCGGTGATGATTATCTTACATATTTAAATGCAGCTCTTGAAGCAGCACAGAAAGAATTTGATGATACTGTAGATGCAAAGATTGCAGAAGTTACAGAAGCTATTGTAGCTGTAGATGATGATTATGAGAATTTAGTTGGTGAGATTACTGTTAAAGAGCAGAGCGCAGAGGAAAGTGATGCAGCATACCTTACAAGACTGGAGGAACAGCTTGCTGATACAGTGGCTGCATTCGAGGCAAAGGTAGATGCTGAAATTGCTGATGTAACAGAAGACATTCTTGCTGTAAATGATGGTTATGAAGCACTCATTGCAGATCCTGAGGTTCTTACACAGGGCGAAGAGAGTGATGCTGCATATCTTAAGAATCTGGAGCAGCAGCTTGCAGAGACTGAGGAAGCATTTGCGGATGCTTTAGAAGCTCATAATGCAACACTTGCGTCTATCAGCACAAGGAAGGCTGATCTTATGGATGAGTATGCTGAGGGTACAGCAGAGTACACAGCACTCGTTCAGTATGTGGTA
>CAZIQL010000059.1:0-15183 GCA_964541485.1 uncultured Lachnospiraceae bacterium | reverse complement strand
CTTTGTAACACCGTGGTAGCGGTTGATGATTTCGATGTTGCCGTAACGGTAATCGGTGTCATCGCCGTTTACAAAGCGGTAGTCGCGGTCTGCCACGGCATAGTTCTTTATGCCATAGCGGGAGAGAATATTGACCTGCATGCCGTAATCGGCAACAAACAAATGCCCGCCGCGCTTCATGATTTTGTGATTGGAATAGTAAAACAGGTCGTCTACATCAAACTTGAAACGGCAGTTCTTGCTATAAAAATAGGTAAAGAAACGTTTTTCCAGGTAAATCGGGGTTTTGATGTAAATGCCATTGTCACGGAAGTTGAGCAAAATAACCCATTTTTCAAACGGAAGGACGTGCATTTCCTCGCGGTAATATTCGAGCAGAGTCGATGCCGGCTGGGTGGTGGCAAACAAAGAAGAGGCCTCTAAATAGGCGCGGTGAGCCGTCTGTTCCTCCGGGAAGCTGCCAAGGCTGACATGCTTGCCCGCATGGGTAATGGATGCGCGATATAACGGCGAACCGTCTTTTTTATGAATCAAATATACGCCCGGTAACATGGAAAACCTCCTTTTTAATTAGTCTACACTATAAGTACAAAAAAGAAAATGAAAAGTTTATTGTACTAAATGCACAAAAAATGTCTCCAAAACATGTAAAACATGCACAAAAGAAACAACCCCGGGTTTTTGGATTGTAAAAAGTGTTTAGGAGTAATAACGAAAATCGGCAAGGCTGATTGACAAAACTGCCAAATTTAGTGTAATCTCAACAAAGTTGCGATTTATTCGGAAAATTTCGTTCGCAAGAACTTTACATAGAGGTTGTAATACAGAAGTGAAAGAGTTAGTGTAAATATAAGAGGTGAATTATGTCAAATCAGAGAAAGCTGTATGTTTCCATGATTACATCGGTTTTATTGATTGCCGTAGTAACGATTGTGGCAGCCGATGACATGTCGGTGAATCAGAATCCGGGAGCAACAGCACAGTCTGCAGAAGTAATCGTCTGCATGGATGAAGAACTGCAGGAAGAAACGCCGTTAAGTGAAGTTGCGGTGTTTGGACTTAAAAACGAAGAAACAGAAGACGCAGAAACGGAAGCTTCTAAGGAAGAGAACGAAGGAAACGTCGAAACAAAAGAGCCGGAAGCGGCAGAACCGGAAACAGAAGAAACGAAGGAAGAAGAGCCGGCCGGACTTGAAAGCATTCTTGAGAATGTCAGCTGGGTAGAACCGGATGAATACGAAAGTATGGCAGCGGTGACATCCACAGACATCTGGGTTCAGATATATGAGGATTTGGTATACGGCGAGCAGACAGCAGAAAAGCTTTTGTTGCTTGAAACGGTAGAAACAAAAACCGAAGAACTTGCGCTGATGAGCTGCTCCACCGATCACATCGTAAACTACCACGGAACAAAGTATGCAATCAGCGATGAGGAATATCAGGTACTGCTCCGTATCGTAGAATCCGAAGCTCCGTGTGAGGATATCGAAGGCCGCATGCTTGTGGCAAACGTTGTTTTAAACCGTGTGCATGCCGACCAGTTTCCGGATACTATCAGTGAGGTGGTGTTCCAGAAAGGGCAGTTTGCTCCGGTAAGCGATGGTATGTACTATAAAAGAACCGTTTCTGAAAAGACCATTGAGGCGGTAGAGAGAGTGCTTGCGGGAGAGGATAATTCTCAGGGAGCCCTTTACTTTGTGGCAAGAGCGCTGGCATCGGAGGAAGGTTTGAAATTCTTTGATGAAAAGCTGGAAAAACTGTTCAAGCATGGTGTGCATACATTTTATGCGGAAAAATAAAAATTTATCTTGCTAAAGCGATAAAGTTGTGATAAACTACGCGACAAGGATGAGGATTCTCCCTTGTCGTTTTTTTTATTGGTAAGCATGGCAACGAAAATAAACCGGGAAAGGTGAGGTAGAAGATATGGACGTACGTTATAAAAGCACAAGAAATGCGAATGTTTCCGTGACAGCTTCCGAGGCTGTGCTAAAGGGGCTGGCAGAGGACGGAGGACTTTTTGTCCCGGAATTTATCCCAAAGCTTAACGTGCCGCTTGAAGCACTGGCAGGAAAGAGCTATCAGGAAGTAGCGTATGAGGTAATGAAGCTGTTCCTTTCCGATTATACCGAAGAAGAATTAAAGCACTGCATCGCAAGTGCCTATGACGATAAGTTTGATACAAAGAAGATTGCACCGCTTAAGGAAGCGGACGGAGCATATTATCTCGAGCTCTTCCACGGTGCGACGATTGCGTTTAAGGACATGGCGCTCTCCATTCTGCCGCATCTTCTCACAACCGCTGCAAAAAAGCAGAATGAGAAGGAAGAGATTGTCATTCTGACAGCAACCTCCGGCGATACCGGAAAGGCAGCGCTGGCAGGCTTTGCAGATGTACCGGGAACCAGCATCATCGTGTTCTATCCGAAGGATGGTGTCAGCCGCATCCAGGAAAAGCAGATGGTGACCCAGGTGGGCGACAACACCTGCGTGGTGGCAATCCACGGGAACTTTGACGATGCCCAGACCGGCGTGAAAGAGATTTTTGGCAATAAGGAGCTCGCAAAGCGCATGAAGGAGCAGGGCTACCAGTTCTCCTCCGCAAACTCTATCAATATCGGACGTCTGGTTCCACAGGTGGTTTACTATGTGTATACCTATGCGTGCCTGGTGGCAGAAGGCAAGTTAAACTGCGGTGAGCCGATGAACGTGGTGGTACCAACCGGGAACTTTGGCAATATCCTGGCGGCCTATTATGCAAAGCAGATGGGCGTGCCGGTGAATAAGTTAATCTGCGCTTCCAATGAAAATAAGGTGCTGTATGATTTCTTTCAGACCGGTACCTATGATAAGAACCGTGAGTTTGTACTGACCAGCTCCCCGTCGATGGATATTTTGGTTTCTTCTAATTTAGAGCGGCTGATTTATGCCTGTGCCGGAGAGGATGCCAATGCCAATGCGGCAATGATGCAGTCCTTAAAGGAAAACGGCAAGTACGACATCACCCCGCAGATGCAGGAAAAGTTATGTGATTTTGTGGGCGGCTATGCAACAGAAGCGCAGACCGCAGCTGTGATCCGTAAGGTATATGAAAAGACAGGTTATGTCATCGACACCCACACAGCCGTGGCAGCCAGCGTTTTCTATCAGTATAAAGAAGAGACCGGCGATGACACCGTAACCGTGATTGCATCCACAGCAAGCCCTTATAAATTTACCCGCAGCGTGATGGAAGCGATTGAGGGTGAAACCACAGAAGATGATTTTGTTTTAGTGGACCGTTTAAGCGAGCTGTCTAAGGTGTCCGTGCCAAAGGCAATTGATGAAATCCGCAATGCTCCGGTTAGACATACGATGGAATGTGACAAGGATAAGATGCAGGAGACTGTGGAAAGAATTTTGAGATTGAAATAAAGTATATTACGATTTTGACCGGGAACAGAGGAGACAAACATGATGAATTTTGAGCCCCAGAAGAAATTTTGGTAAATTTTAACCGAAATTTCTTCTGGGGCTCTTGCAATAATGCAATACAAGCGGTATACTAAAAGAAATTTAGGGACAAACTAACCAAAATATCTTTTAGGAGCGATCGGTATGGGAAAAGAAATTAAGAGAGACTACTATTTGGAACAACTTATCAGACGGAAAGGAAATGGTTTGATTAAAATCATAACCGGAATAAGAAGATGCGGAAAATCATATTTGCTGAGAATATTGTTTAAAAATCATTTGATTGAAAGCGGTGTATGTGAAGACCATATCATAGAGATGTCTTTTGATTTATTTGATAATATAGAATATCGAGATCCGAAAGTTTTTTATCCTTGGGCAAAAGAACAATTTAAAGATGGAGAAAAATATTATTTCCTGTTGGATGAAGTGCAGTTGTTGGATGAATTTGTGAGTGTACTAAATGGATTGGCAGACAAAAAGAATTGTGATGTGTTTGTAACAGGAAGTAATGCAAAGTTTCTATCAAGAGATATAGCAACAGAATTTGGTGGCCGGGGGGATGAGGTTCATATGTATCCTTTGAGCTTTTCGGAATTTATGACTGTTTATGATGGAAACAGATATGATGGCTGGAATGAATACATTACTTATGGTGGCATTCCGATGGTGGTATTAGCTGAAACAGAAGAACATAAGATGACACTTTTGGATCATCTGTTTAAGGAAACATATATAAGTGATATTGTGAAACGAAACAAGATTAGAAATGTTGGAGAGATGGAAGCGTTGCTGGATGTGTTATCGTCTGCAATCGGTGCATTGACAAATCCAAATAAGCTTCAAAAAACATTTAAGAGTGTAAATAAGTCAAAGATTACTGCGACTACTATTACGAAATATATTGAGTATTTGGAAGATGCGTTTCTGATTGAAGCGGCAAACAGATACGATATTAAGGGGAAATCCTATATCGGGACGCCATTGAAGTATTATTTTATGGACATGGGACTTAGAAATTCAAGAATCCATTATAGACAAATGGAAGTGACACATTCCATGGAAAATGTAATTTATAATGAATTAAGAATGAGAGGTTTTCTTGTAGATGTTGGAAATCTGACTATTGTTGAGAAAGATAAGGAAGGGAATGCGGTAAAGAAGCAACTGGAAGTTGACTTTATATGTAATAAGGGTTCAAAAAAGTATTATATTCAGTCGGCATACATGTTGGGGGCTGAAGAAAAGGTGGCACAAGAGATTCGCCCATTTTTGAAAATCAACGATTCCTTTAAGAAAATCGTAATTACATCAGATACACCGAGACCATTTTATAATGAGGATGGAATTTTGATGATGAATGTGTATGACTTCTTACTGAATGCGGATTCTTTGGAATTATAAATATGATATTAGATATAAGGACAAGATGCAGACTATATGGGTTGCGAGGAACAAAAGCATTCTTTTAAGGTTGCAAATTAAGACACGAGTGCAAAAAAAGTTGAAAAACAAAAGTTTACAGGCACTTGCTGAAAGGGTTTTTCTATCGGCAAGTGCTCTTCTTTTGCATTTTACGTTAAATTTTCAGAGATTTCTTGAAAATATACCAAATATGACAAAAGCATGCCATAGAATTGACACAAACTCTTTGCATTATAGTGTTAGGTCAGACGGGCTACGCCAACCGAAAGAGGGTTCTCCCTCCATCGAGTGTCACATCCTAAATCGAACGTGATGAAGGAGGAACGCTGAATAGGAACCGCGTAACTTAGTTTGAGCAAAAACAATTCCAGACGGATGAATGATAGCATCGGGGAGGGTTTTGTGAGTGACCGCAAGGTATGCTTATGAAAAATGCTTGACCTTTGAAATGATTGTTGCTATAATCATCTTGTTATTGGAGTGACTATGCTATTCGTATGCTCTTTTTTAGTTACATATCGGTACAGCAGCCTGATATGCGATGAAGAGATGGCAGAGGATGGAAAGTCAAAACAAACCATATATTATTTATTTTAAGGAGGAAGAAATAATGAAGAGTTTCTTTAAGAAGCTTGCCTTTGTTATGGCTATGGCTATGGTTGTTTCTTTAGCAGCTCCGGCAGCAGCTAATGCAGCAGAAGTTCTTACTGCAGCTGATCAGGATACTAAGGAAGCTGTTACCGTGTTAGCTTTAACAGTAGGTGAAGAAGAAGACCTTTGCTTCTTAGGCGCTCCAGAAGGTTGGAGACAGCTTGAGAGAGGTTGGAAGTCCAGCAACACGGCAGTTGCTACAGTTGATGACAATGGTGTTATCAAGGCAGTTGCAAAGGGTACTGCAACAGTTGAGTTTTACATGGAAGGTTGTGAATCTGCAAAGGTTACAGTTATCGTAACTGAGCCAAAGGCAGTGAATGAGTTCGAACTTGCTCAGGCTACTGAAAAGGCATTCACATTAACTTATGCTAACAACGTTTCCTATACATTGGATGATGTTCAGTTATTCATGGTATATGAAAATGCAGCAGATCCGGCAAACCCTATCGAAATCAAGTGGCCTATCAACAAGACTACAAGTGGCGTAAGCGGCAACGTAATTACAGTTACTCCTTTTGTTGATTTTACAGATGGTCAGACTTACAAGATTGTAGTTGACGGCGTAGAAGAGACATGTACCGTGGCTATCGGTGCAATCACTGATGTTGTGATTGCAGAAGTTAATGGACAACAAGTAGTGTATGCCAATGAAGAAGAGGAAGATAACTTCTACCTTAAGTATGAAATTCAGTTATTTTCTAATGGTGTAGACTTAACAAATTATTATAAAAATGAAGTAACTATTGAGTGGGATGTTATATTCTCTAACAATGATGAAGCAGATGTTGAGTATGCCGGTGAAAACGATGAAATCTTAAAGGTATTTTTCTGGTCTAAGGATGTAGTAGCAAGCATTCAGGCTAAGGTTACTGACGAAGATGATAACGTTAAAAAAAGTAATGGCCTTACTGCAGCATCTATCGAACAGCCTGCTTGGAAGTTAGTTGGTGTTACTGACTGGGTAGTGCTTCCGGTTCTTGAAGCTGGTGCAACTCCTGCTAAGTTTGACTGGAACAAGTCTGATGATTACAAGAGCGTTCCTGCTGATATTGACGATGCTTCCTATATCATCGTGCTTAAGTTAGTTGACAGCCGCGGTGTTGAATATGTTACTGATGCAGTAGCAGCAAACACTGATGATGATGCAGACCTTGAAATCGCTGTATTTGCTGATGCAGAGGTTATTGATGATGCAGGATATGAAATCAAGTTCTATTCTGCTGATACAGATGAAATCTTAGTAGATACAGATGGTACCATCGGTGTTTACAAGGAAACAAAGGCTGTTTACTATGTAGGTTTAAACAGCTGGAATGATGACAAGGATGATTATGATGAAAAGTACATCTGGGCAGATGAGTTAACTGTAACAGAAGGCAGAAAGCTTAAGAGCATTGCACCAGGTGCTGCAACTCTTGAAGTTGTAACAGCAACTCTTCCTGGTTATGAAACCTTAGCAGTAGCTTCTACCACAGTTACCGCAAAGGATCAGTATGGAAATGGTTGGTCTAATGTTAAGTACGCTGTGGATACAGACAATGACGATGTTGATAACTCCGGTGCTGTTACTATTGGTGAAACTAGTGGTGTTCTTGCAGTAGTTGGTACTAAGCTTGCAAGCCTTAATGTTTCTACAGTTAAGGTAACAGTAACTGCTACCGAGCCGGGTACAAGCAATACGGCTACTACAACAGTAACAGTAACTGTAAAGAATCCTAAGGCTAATGTTGCGTTGGATACTGTAGCAAAGACACGTTATACAGAATACTCCAAGATTACTCTTGATGCAACAGACATCGACATCAATGCAAAGGATAGCAGTAATGGTGATATGTTTGCAACAATTACTCTCTACAAGACATCTAATGGTGCTATTGTAGGTCAGTATGAGAAAACAGATAACATCCTGATTGCTACTTCCGCAGACGATTTAACGACTGAAGCATTTACAACAGAAGGTGCTAGATATATTGTTGTTAAGAAGGGCAATACTTATGTAACTCCTGAATGGTCTACAGATGGCAAGTCCTTAAAGGTTCAGTTTGCAAGTGCTGATGATGACAATGAAATGGTATATGGTACTACAGGTACTTATACTGTAGAAGTTGTTACCGTTCGTTACAACACAATCAATACGAGCAAGAATAATAACTACGTTGTAAGTGACACAATCGTTGTTACAAATACTACTCCGGGAATCGCATTCGATAAGAAGATTTCGGATGAATACACTGCAACAAGTATTGAAGATATTGTAGTTGAGACACTTTCCTTCACAAGAGGCAATGCAGCTTGGACAATTACAGCTGACATGATCGTTGAGGGCGGCGTAGATACAGTTGAAGTTGGTGATTACATCATCATCAAGTCCGTAACATTTGAAGTTCCAGTAGATGGTGCGAATGTAAATGGTCCTCACTACACAAGAACTGTATACAACATTAACGTTTCTGTTAAGTCTAAGTAATACGACGAAGAAACTTGTATACGAATTTACTGTAAAGTAAATAAAATAGAATTAAGGCACCCTGCATAGGGTGCCTTAATTTATAACAAAAGGAGTTCTTTATGAAGCAGAATAAAAAGAAACAAGAAGTAAAACAGAATAACTATACCTGGATGTATTGGATTCCTGCTTGCATGGCACTTCTTTTCATCCCTTTTTTTACGAGATATTATGGGTTAGAATCCAGAATTTTTGGTATGTCATTTGCATCACGCAACAGTATGCTGACAGACCTTGAGCTGTACGGAAAACAGGTAGCGGTATATTGGGCTGCAGGTCTGATTTTAGTATTATTGGCTTGGTATATATTACAGAATAAAAAAGAATTAGTAACGAAAAAGAATGAACTTAGAAAACAATTGTATGTGTTGATACCTCTCGGCATTTATTTTGTGCTGGTGCTGTTATCTTCCATATGTTCGGAATATAAATTTGCTGCTTTTACAGGAAGTGATGAACAGTTCGAATCTGCATTTGCTGTAATGGGTTATGTGTTATTATGTGTGTATTTTTACTTCCTGGTAAACAAGGAGAGCGCAGCACAGAAAGCGGCATTGATTTTGTTTATTTGTATGGCGATTGCTTCGGTATACGGAATCTTCCAGTACCTTGGCTATGATTTTATTAACTTTGAATGGTTCCAGAAATTAATTATGCCGGCAGGAATGGAGGCGGATTTTGGGAGTAAGGGAAGTGCAACTTCTGTCTTCTTAAGCTCTTATAATTCCAACTATGCCGGTGTATTATTGGCTGTATTGTCGGCGTTTTGTTTGGGAATGCTTTTGACGGAGAGAAGACCACGCTACATAGTAGTGGATATTGTGGTTCTGATTTTATTGCTGACCTGCCTGATTGGTACAGGCTCCAGAGCCGGACTGTTAGTATTTTTAGTATCTGCCGGTTTGGCAGTGTTATATCTGGCGAGAAAATTATTAAAGTATTGGTATTTTCTGATTCCTGCGATTACATTCGTAGTATTGAGTGGATTGTTATTTATCCAGTATCAGAATCTGCCGGTATTTGACAGAATCCAGTCTGCTCTTTCTTTGGAAAAGCATGAAGAAAATCCGCTTAAGGATATGGTAACAACAACATACGGAATGGAAGCGACTTACAAGGGTGTTCCGTTTGCTGTAGAGATGGATATTAGTGATGGAAGATTTTTATTTGCGGCGTACGAGACAGAAACTGAAGAAAGAATAGAGCTGGAATTATCGGAAGACAGGACCTACTATACAATGAAACATGAGGTGCTTGACGGAGTTACTGTTCGCCCGGGATTGCTTGATGACACACCGATTTTTATTGTTACGATGAACGGGGAAGAGTGGATGTTTGCCATGGACCCGGATGGTGTGGATGGTTTCTATTTTGTAAATCCGTATTATTACTTGATTAAGTTAGATAAGATAGAGCGAATTGGATTTTATGGACATGAACGGTTTGCATCCGGACGAGGTTTCATTTGGTCGCAGACGTTGCCTCTATTAAAAAAGCATATTTTTCTTGGAAGTGGTGCTAATACGTTTGTGTTTGAGTACCCGCAGGAAAATTATGTAGATATGTATTATTTCAGTGGTTCCAAGACGATTTCCAGCCGTCCTCACTGTATGTACTTACAGATTGCAGTGGAAAGCGGTGTGGTTTCCCTGATTGCGTTAGTGGTGTTCTGGGCGTGGTATTTGTTACAGTCCGTGGGAATTTACTTTAAGTCAAAACTGGAGACCATGACGGAGCGTGTAGGCTTTGCGTGTTTCCTTGCAGTGTTTGTCTATCTGGTGTGTGGTTTGACCAATGATTCCATGGTAACTGTAGCGCCGGTGTTCTGGTGCATCTTAGGGTTAGGACTTGCAACAAACCGGATGGTGAAGGAAGAGAAGAAAATAAGTGAGATGAAATAATAAAAATATGAAGTTATGGAACCGCTTGATGAAATAGGGTGTCAAGCGGTTTCTTGTTGATTTTGAAAATTGTTCGACAGTGTCGAATGAATTTATTTTGTATAAAATGACGAAGAATTTGTTGGAAAATAATGGAATGTTCGATGTGCAAAGTAGACATAAAAAAGCGTGGAATTTCATGAATTATGCCGTGTGGAAATAGACAGGAAGATAGTGTATAATAAAGTTAAAAGAATAATTAACTGAAAGATAATCCAATGGTGGTATGCGCGCAAGGAAGTTCTGGAAGAGGGTAATTTATGCTATCGATTTATCAATTAATGAAGTATTTGAGAAATACACATCATATAAGTGTTAAAAGTTCGCAAACACAAGCGCTTCGTAATATAGGATATTATCATGGATTCAAAGGGTATAGATTTATACGAGAAGACACAAATCGCGTTAACTTTTCTTCTCTAGACGAAATAATTGCACTAAATAAATTTGATATGCAATTGGAAACAATTTTGTACCCTAAAGTAATGTTCATAGAAAACGCTTTGAAAAGTTATATGATAGAAGCATTGTTGGAGCATAGTAAATCTGAAAACTTTGATGTTATATATAATAAATCATTAACAACTTATAGAAATCACACTCCGGGAAGTAAGGCATATAAAGAAGAATATACAAAACGGATGAATTTAAAAGGGAAAATAAATGCAGCCCTTGTGCGAGATTATAAAAAAAGAAGTGTCGTGGCTCATTTTTTTAATAATGATATGACGATACCTATTTGGGCTATATTCGAAACATTGACTCTTGGAGAATTTGGTACTTTGTATGATTGCGCATGTACAAGTGTTAAATTGTATGTTTCTAATATTATGAAGCTTCCGACAAACTTGGATTCAGATGGATTGAATACACAGTTTATTATTTTTACTTTAAAAGACTTAAGAAACGCGATAGCGCATAATAATGTTATTTTTGATACAAGATTTAAAACAGGTAAGATAGATCAACGCCTTGTGAGGCTGCTTGAGAGCGAAAGTGGAATATCTAATATTGATTTTAAATACATGGATGCATATGTTATTATGATTACGTATTTCTTGAGAAAAATGGGAGAAACAAAAACTATGTGTAAGCAGTTTGTCTCTTTATATCAGCAACAGACGGAATGTTTAAGAAATGAACTCCCTATAAGTCTTTGTAATCAAGTATTAGGAACGCAACACAAATCTAATATGAGAATGTTGCAGAATTTTATTAGTAGCTGAATTTTCAAACTAACAGCAACACTTTGATGTAATAACAAAAAATCCATCGAATCATTTACTTATCATGGTTCGATGGATTTTCTTCTTTTACAATAATTCTTTATTTATGCGGCTTTAATACATGTGCGTTTTATTTCATGGCATGGCAAACACATCTCTGGCAGCTTCCACCAGAGTAAATGCAACGTATGTTTCTGTTGCTTTTACTTTGACAAATTACTTCTTTTTCAGTAATGAAGGCTTTAATAAAACCTGCTCCGGTTCGATTTCATACAGACCAAGCAGTGTGAAAAAATCTTCCGGAAGAACAGTTTTTGCGATTGAATAAGGCGTTTTTCCATAAAGGCCTTTTCTTGCGTAAGAATTGATATGATTCATCATCAGGGATATATCGCTTTGCCAGAATTGTTCAAGTGACGTTCCTTTCGGAATTATGTAACGGATCAACCGGTGATTGTTTTCGCAACTGCCCTTTTCATCAGACCGGTTTGGTTCGCAGAAAAATACCATTGTGCGTTTTCCTCCGCTAATGGAACGCTCTATCCCGTTTATATCAAGAAATTCGTGTCCATTATCGGTCAATAAGACTTCGAATACATCTTTAAATAGGTCAGAACCTAATGCATCTTCTATAACATCCAGGATAGAAACTACTTCTTCTGAAGTGTGCTCATTCATAAGAAAAGCAAGCTGCATACTAAACACCGGGAAATGTAGTGTAAGGAGTGCAGCCTTGTCTTCTTTGACACCTTCTATGCAGTCCATTTGGACGACATTTACCTCGTTATTTTTCACGTATTCAAGATAATCCTGATATAAATGTCCTTCCTTTGCTTTGACAAGGAGTTCGCGTTTTATATGTTGTGTTTGTTTTCGGCGCGGCTTGCGTTTCACCTGTTCCCGAAGGTCAATGTTTCTTGCATCCAATTCGTTGCCGGTTATCAATCTTCGGAGAGTGCTTTCGCTTATTTTTAGTTCTGAGCCAAGGGTCTGTTTGATATGGTATGGGGATAATCCTTGTTTTACCAAAGGAGAAACGGAACTATTGATATCTTCAAGTTCTTTTAATGTGAGGTCAAAGCCACTTCTGCGGTCAGTCAACATGGTTCGGTATGTTGTTTCAGCATGGACAGCTTTGTAAATATACTTTTCGTATGAGCAGTATGGTATTTTGCTACATCCGTTACATAAGTATGGCGGCTCGCAAAGTGTGTCGCAGTAAGCTTTGACAAAGTCAGCACAATGTTTCTTGCAGAAGATGCAGTTTTTGCATGCTTTTCTGCAGGTAACACTTCCACATACATAATGACGTGTACAGTTCTTTTTGTTTGCACAGTTGTTAGCTCTTTCTGGTAGAATGGTTTTATGGCGTTTAATTTCCCTGAGAATTGTGGACGGACTTCGCCCGAGATGTTTGGCAATGAAACGGATGGATTTGCGTTCGTTAAGCAGAGACTGTAATTCATAGCGTTCATCCGTGGTAAGATGGCATCGTGTGCCTTTTGATGCTTCCGGCTGGTTCATGTAAGTTCCTCCTGTTGTCTGATATACGGACAAAAGTGACACCATACGCCATTTTGGGTATTTTAGGGTAAACTTAACAGACCACTCGATTTTCTCTTGATTTTTAGCATACATCTGATATAATTAAGGTGTAAGTAAAAAGAAAAGGTATCGGGTAGAAATACCTGGTTGGAGGCACTGATTTAGGAGACGGCGAATCATCGAAAATCGGTGCCACTTTTTTGTCCTGAAATCATTATAAACAATTCCATACACCTTGGAAAAGACAGAACATTTTAATTCAGAAATTTTTGTATACCTGCACAGAAAAGGTGCGTGAGACGCACTCTTTTTGGAGATAATTATGGAAAATATGTCGAATAAAAATGATGAAAAACGCAAATTATATAGAGAACAGTTTGGTAGTGTGGTTAAGAGAAAACGTGAAAACCGGAACATTACACAGAAAGAACTTGCCGACGAAATCGGTGTTACGAGAACCACTGTAGGCAGATATGAAAAGGGAGAACTTGAGATGCCGGCTTCTATTCTGCCTGTAATCAGTGAAGTGTGTCGTTTTCGTTTTTCTGATTACATGGAAGAGTTTGATTTGGTACTTCTTTCAAAGCGACTGGATGAAATAGATATGTATGGTGGCTATTCAAGAAAAGCAGCATATCCATTGCCAGAATGGGATGTGGAATATTGCCGAAAAGAACGAGAAAGACTAATTGAAGTATTGAAGAACAAACTGGAGATGAGTGGTAGTAATGAGCTTGTGTGTTTGGCAAAAATGTTTGATGTCCTGCAGATATATAAAGAACACGAAATGACTGATTCCATGAAGGAACTGGAAGTTCGCATTGTAGAGCAGGCACAGAGAGAGATGAAAAAACACCCGGGACTTTATGAACTGACGTTTCAGATTACTGCCTTAACGGAAGTGATTGAAAGCGGCAGAAACGGTAGTCACTACTGATTTTTGCCTTGCAAATGCCACAAATAGAGCATATAATAAGGGTGTAAATTTATATTCGTTATTAAGCTGGGTCCACAGGACGGAGGCGGTTGTTATCAGTCTGCAGGGCAATAAAAGCAGAGCTGACGTAAAGAAAAAGGTTCTCCATGAGGAGAAATTAAATGGCCGGGGAATTATTCCTTGGCACAAGTAAATACAGGTTGTCCCTGTAAGAAATAATCAGGGATGGCTGAAGGCTTTCTCTGTTTATTTATAAATTAGAGAAAGTAAGGAGGAAAGGAATGCAGGTAAACACAAACATTTCTAATGTAATGGATGGAAATGCTGACCAAAGCAAGTATGATGCGGAAGTAAAGAGAGTGTTGAGTGATCCGCAGATACTTGCATGGATTCTTAAACATACTGCAAAGGAGTTTAAGGAATTTTCCATTGAACAGATTATTGGTTGCATTGACGGAAAGCCGGAAGTTGGCACCCGCCATGTCGGTCCTGGGCATTATACCAAAAGTATTGACGGTATCAATACAGAAGATAATGTACCGGGTGAAGGCAAAGCCATTTATGATATCAGGTTCCGTGTAGTATTACCGGACGGCGAATGCGTCGGAATGATTATCAATGTGGAAGCCCAAAAGAACTCTAATCCGGGATACGACATTGTGACCAGAGGTATTTATTATTGTGCTAGAATGTTATCGTCCCAGATGGGAAATGATATTTCAGCCAAAGAGTATGATGGACTTCAGAAAGTCTATAGTATCTGGATTTGTCTTGACGTTCCGCATAAGGCGGAGCATAGCATGACACGCTATCGGATACATAAAGAAGATGTCCACGGTCATTCTGATATTGACAGCAGATACGATTTGATGGAACTTGTTATGGTGTATCTTGGAAGGGAAGAAACAGCCGGAAAAGGTACAGAACTTCATGGGCTTTTAAATACTATATTATCAAATAAGTTAAAGCCTGAAGAAAAGAAAACGATATTGAAACAGGAATACAATATAGCTATTTCTGTAGAGTTGGAAGGAGGTCTTGTCAGTATGTGCAATCTTTCAGAAACAATTGCAGAGAAAACAGTAATTAAGACTTTGATTTCTCTGGTGGAAAAAGGACGTCTTACAAAGGAAGAGGCCGCCGAAGAAATTGATATGGAGGTTGAAGCTTTTGAAGAGTTATTGCTTGAAGGAGCGAACTTAAATCAAAAGCGAGGAGTTAGACGCTAGATTGTCTGGCATTTAAAGAGTGAAAGGCAGACCACGGTATTGTACTGTGGTCTATTTTTTGCCAATTTTCGTCAGAGTAAAAGCAACACTTTTTTGTCAGAGTAAGTGCAACGGTAGGTGTTGCTTTTAATTTGAAAAGTTACAAATTTTATTAGTAAGTCATGCTAGAGTAAAATTTTATTCGGAAATTAAATAGGAACAATAGAAAGAGGGCACCTCTTTGTAGTAAAGTATAAGCGACAAAACAAATACACTGCAAAGGAAGGTG
>CAZIQL010000058.1:0-15609 GCA_964541485.1 uncultured Lachnospiraceae bacterium | reverse complement strand
TTTGAATACAAGGTCAATTTAAAGCTTTGGGTTAAGGTAAAGAAGGACTGGAGAGATTCGGATATCCTGATGAAAAACTATGGATATCGTGACAATCCGGACGAGTTTTAAAATTTCCAAATCTTCCATAGGGTAACGGACCCGGTTTTTTGATAACCTACGCATAAAGACAGAAGAAATACAGGAAAGAAAAGGTTCTGTTTATTGTGCGAAGGGAGAAAAACTATGGGAACAGGCAGAGAGATATTACGTGAAGAGGAAGAAAAAAGAGAAAGGTTACGTGAGATAGAGGCAGGAGCGGAGTTTTTTTCGGATGCGGTCTACGGAGATGAACATTCGGAGGATTATTGGCAAAGATTCCTGCAGACAGGAAGCGTAGCAGATTATTTGAATTATGTGGCAAGAACCTATAAAGGGTAGATTGCCGTTGCTGATATTATGAGGATAAAAAAGAAATGACAGGACAAATCAAACTGACCGGCATGGTATTAGTTTCCATGCCGGTTGGCGATTACGATCGCAGACTGACAATTTTAACAAAGGAGCGAGGAAGGATTTCCGCATTTGCAAAAGGGGCAAGGAAGCCGACGAGTGCTTTGCTTGGCTGCAGCCAGCCTTTTGCCTTTGGGGAATTTGTTTTGTATGAAGGGAAAAGCTCCTATAATGTGGTCGGCGCAGATATCAGCAATTATTTTGCGGAATTGCGTGATGACGTAAGTTCTATTTATTATGCCATGTATTTTTGCGAGTTCTGTTGTTACATGACAAAGGAAAATTTAGAGGCGGGAGAGGTGCTGAAGCTTCTTTATGTAACGCTTCGGGCACTTTTGAAGCCTTCTTTACATAAAAGATTAGTGCGCCGGGTATTTGAACTGCGGTTCATGGCGATAAACGGTGAGATGCCACAGGTAGATTCCTGTGTGCTTTGCGGCAGAGAAGAGATGTTAAAGGAGCAGAAAGCCTGGTTTTCTGCGGAAGAGGGTGGTCTGCTCTGTGAGGATTGCAGACGGAAACGCCTGCAGGAGAAGGAAGCAGCAATGCAGAATAGTTCGGTGCGTTATACGGGAGGAAGAGCACCGTGGGATGACAATATTCTGGTCGGCACCTCTACCATTTATACGATGCAGTATATTTTGGCCACACCATTAGAAAAGCTGTATACATTTACGGTGTCGGATGAGGTGCTGGAGGAACTCTCCAATGTAATGACATGGTTTTTAAACAAGCATGTCGGCCATACGATGAAGTCGGAGGAAATGTTGGAAGTGTTTTAGAGTGAGCGGAGGGAAAGACGATGATGAAGCCAAACAAGATGATGTTGTGCGCCTTTTTCCTTGCGCTCATTTTTTGTTCCGGGTGTGCGGGAAAGCAGGAGGAAGGAGTGAATTCCGGCAAGTTAAAAGAGGCAGAATCCGGTATGACGGATGAAGAAATTATTGCTGCAATCGAGGGGAAAGAGATGGCAGATTTGACACTTGAGGAGATTCTTTCCTACACAAAGCTTCCGGTAATTTATCTTACTACGGAAGAAACCATACTGAATCATTACCGGGATGGTGTCCTTAAAGTAGAGGGAGCGGATGGCAAAACTGTTCTTTACGACGGGGCAATCCAGATTAAGCTTCGTGGAAATTCTACGAGATTTCGTGAAAAGCAACCATATAAGATTAAGCTGGAAACCAAAACGGATTTATACGGCATGGGGGCGAATAAGCACTGGGTTTTGCTTGCCAATGATATTGATCATACGCTGATTCGAAATAAAGTGACACTTGATTTTGCAAACGCCATCGGTATGGAGTATTCGGCAGAGTCGGTGCTGGTAACACTCGTATACAACGGGGAATATCAGGGCGTTTATCAGCTTTGTGAGCATATCCGTGTAGATGAGGAACGTGTGGATATTTACGATTGGGACGAGTATTTTGCAGCAGAGGAATGGTCGGAAGAGCTTGGCATGGATCTTGCAGACTATGAAGAGGCTGCGAGTATGCCACAGACCGGAGGGTTTATCCTGGAGGCAGATTTTTATGCCCTTGAGAATTATACTTTGTCAAGACTGACGACAAACTTTAAGCAGCCGTTTTATTTTAATACACCGGAGGATGTTCCGAAGGATTCCGAACTTTTTTTGTATGCGGCAAATTACATACAGTCATTTGAATATGCACTTCACAGTGACAATTTTGTCTATCATGCAGATGATATACATTATTCCGGAAGTGACGGCGGCTTTAACCGGAGAAACGGCGGCTGGGTAACCAAATATAAAGTAGTAGAATATACGGATGCAACCTTTGATGGGTATCACTATACGGAACTGTTTGATCTGGATTCGCTGGTACAGAATTTTTTGGTTTGTGAGCTTGCAATGAACTGGGACAGCATGAAGAACAGTGTCTTGTTGTATAAAGATATCGACGGCCTTGCTAAAATGGGACCGGTATGGGATTTTGATTGGGCATACGGAAACATCAATATGTACAACATCAATACTTGGTATCCGACCTCATGGCACACAACGAATCAGGAGTTTACGAGAGAGCAGTATTATCAATCCGTACAATGGAACCGGTATCTGATTAAGGATCCGTATTTTTTGATGAAGGTATATGAGAAATATCAGGAAATCAAGGATGGAGCGTTAGCTGAATTCCGGACATCCTTAGAGGAATACGAGAAGAAGCTTCTGGTGGATGGTCTCTTAAATGATCTTCGTTGGGGATATTCATACTCGGGAGAATATTACAGTCGCGGCAAGTCGGAATATTTTGAGGACGCATCCAACAGCCTTCAGAAGTTTGTTTCGCAGCGTCTTGCCTGGCTGGATAAGCAGTTTGCGGACTTTGATACCTTGCTTGATTCGTTGGGGTATTATAAACCGTCGGAGAAGCTTTCTGTCAGTAATGTAACATTTGTTGATGTCGATATGGATGTACAGTGGAAGCTGACGGTTTCCGTAAGCGATGCGGATATTTGGGCGGTCGAATATCAGATTAACGGAGTGAATTTTGTGACCGCGACAGTGAAAGACGGAATGTGTGAGGTTATGGTTCCGGCCGAGTGGTTTACGGATGGGCTTGATATGATTCAGATACGCGCAATAGGCGAGGACGGAGAGTATCTGCATGTGTCAAATGAGCCGGAGGCGGCAACCATCAGTAATTATTATTTGTTTAATCATTGATAGGAGTAGGAACGGATGAAGCTGATTCATTTATCGGATTTACATATCGGAAAGCGTGTGAATGAGTATTCGATGCTGGAGGATCAGGCATATATTTTGTTAAAAATCAGAAAGATCATTGAGGAAGAGAAGCCGGATGCCGTGCTGATTGCGGGAGATGTATATGATAAAGCGGTGCCTTCTGCGGAGGCGGTGCAGTTGTTTGACGATTTTTTGTGCGCACTGGCAGAAAAAGGGCAGCAGGTGTTTGCCATCAGCGGAAATCATGATTCGCCGGAGAGATTAGCGTTTGGCGGAAGATTGATGGACATCAGCGGAATTCATATGAGCCCGGTGTATGCAGGAAATGTAAAACCGGCGGTGCTCTCGGATGCTTATGGGGAAGTGCGTATCTACATGCTTCCTTTTATTAAGCCTGCCCATGTAAGACGCTATTTTCCGGAGGAGCAGATAGAGAGCTATACGGATGCCGTTCGTGTAGCAATCGGACAGATGCAGGTGGATGCTTCGGTAAGAAATGTGATTGTCACGCATCAGTTTGTGACGGGAGCAGAGCGCAGTGAGTCCGAAGAAATATCGGTTGGTGGAAGTGACAATGTAGATGCAAGTGTGTTTGAGACATTTGATTATGTGGCACTTGGGCACATTCACGGACCGCAAAGGATTGGCAGGGAGACAGTGCGTTATTGTGGAACACCGTTAAAATATTCATTTTCGGAGGCCCACCATCAAAAGTCGATGACCGTGGTGGAGTTAAAGGAAAAGGGCGATGTGACGGTACGCACGGTGGATTTAGTGCCGCTTCATGATATGCGTGAAATAAAGGGAACCTACGAGGAACTGACAAGTAGGTCGTTTTATGAGGGGACGAAGGTTGACGATTATCTACACATTACACTGACGGATGAAGAGGATATTGTAGGTGCGGCGGATAAGTTGAGTGTGATTTATCCAAACCTCATGAAGCTTGATTATGACAATAAGAGGACGCGATTAAACCAGAGTGTGGGGGAAGCAGAGCAGGTGGAGGAAAAGTCACCACTGGAATTGTTTTCAGAGCTCTATGAAAAGCAGAACAATCAGCCGATGAGCAAAGAGCAGACGGCGTTTATGGAAGAACTGATAGAGCGTGTGTGGGAAGGCAAGGAGATTTCCTGCCGCAGAATGGGAGGTGACGGACAATGAGACCGGTTACGTTGACGATTTCTGCGTTTGGTCCGTATGCCGGACGCGTGACACTTTCTATGGATCAATTAGGGACAAATGGTCTTTATCTGATTACGGGAGACACCGGAGCAGGAAAGACTACTATTTTTGATGCCATTACATTTGCACTTTACGGGGAAGCGAGCGGAGAAAACAGGGAGTCTGCGATGTTTCGCTCAAAGTATGCCACACCCGAAACTCCGACGGAGGTGGAGCTGACGTTTGAAAATCTGGGGAAGGTGTATACAGTAAAGAGAAACCCGGAATACGAACGTGCAAAGAGCCGTGGTGAGGGCGTTACGGTACAAAAACCGGATGCGGAGCTTACGATGCCGGATGGCAGGGTGATTACAAAGGTAAAGGAAGTCAATGCGGCAATCAAGGAGATTCTTGGGATTGACCGGAACCAGTTTTCACAGATTGCGATGATTGCGCAAGGAGATTTTTTAAAGCTCTTATTTGCCGAGACGACGGAACGGCAGAAAATTTTCCGTGAGATTTTCAAGACCGGATATTATCAGGTGCTGCAGGAGCGGTTAAAGACGGAATCCGGAACACTGGCAAGGCAGTGTGAGGAGGCGCGTCTTTCGGTGCAGCAGTATATTGGCGGAATTTTGTGCGCAGAGGATGATGTGCAGAGCCTGACTGTTGCGAAGGCAAAACGCGGCGAGATGATGATAGCGGATGTGGAAGAACTGGTGCGGGAGCTGATTTCTTCGGATGAAGAAAAGGAAGGGGAGCTTGCAGCAGACCTTTTGCAGAGGGAAAAGATGCTCGGTGAGCTGGAGGCACTTCTTGCTAAGGTGGAAGAGTACCACAGACGGCAGGCAGAGCTTGCAAAAGCAGAACAGGAACAAAAGGAACAGACGGTCCGATTGGATGGTCTTTTATTGGCGTGGAAAAAAGAACAGGAAAAGAAGCCGGAGACAGAGCTGTGGATACTTAAGAAGGCAAGGATTGAGGAACAGTACGCAGAGTATGACCGGTTGGAGGGTTTAAAAAGTGAGCAGAGCAGCTTAAGAAATGTCTGCATGGCAGATGAGGCAGAAATTGAGCGTGCAAAGAAGAGTTTAGCCGCTTTGGGTGAAGAGATAGAGAGTCTGAAAAAAGAGCAGACAGAAAAAATGTTTTCCGGAGAGAAGAAGGAGCAGTTGCTTCGTGAACTTACGAAGTGGTCTGCGAGACGGGAAAAGCTCGAGCAGTTGCAGGATGAGATGGAATCCCTTGTACTTGCCCGGCGGAATTTTGCCGGGGCCCAGCAGAATTACTTGGCTGAAAAGGCAAAAGCAGATGTGGCACAGGAAGAGTATTTTTTCCTGAACCGGGCGTTCCTTGACGGTCAGGCGGGCATTTTGGCAGAGACTTTACAGGATGGTATGGCTTGTCCGGTCTGTGGTTCCGTGTCACATCCGGCTCCGGCAAAGAGACCGGAGGGTGTGCCGACAGAGGCAGAGTTAAAGCATTTAAAGCAGGTTGCGGATGAGGCAATGGAATTGGTGGCGGAGCTTAGCAAACGTGCAGGAGAACTGGGCGGTATGGTACGCGCCAAGGAAGAAGCTTTGAAGCGGTTACAGAAGGAGTTTGCAGTGGAACTGGCAGAGGCAGGTGTGCCGGACGAAAAGTCAGAGTCCGGTATGACAGAGGTGCAGAATTCGCTTGCAGAGCGCGTGGATGAACTGATTTTGGCTTGTGAAAAAGAGGAAACAGTTTTGAACCGGCAGATTGTTTCTGTGGAAAAAGATATATTACGCAAGAAAGAATTGGATGTCCTAATTCCAAAGAAAGAAGAACAGGGCAAGGAGACAGAGCAGAAAATTCAGTCTTTGACAGAGAAAATTGCTGTAACAAAGACAAAAATAGAGGAAAACGAAAAGCAGACAGAACTGGCTGCAAAGAAGCTGGCATTTGAAAGTAAGGAGAAGGCAGAGTGGCAGGCAGGGGAACTTGGCGAAAAGATTCGTCTGGCACAGAGAAGCCTTGCGGCAGCGGAAGAGGCCTATCGTACTTGTGAAAAGTCAGTTTCTGAGTTAAAGGGTAAGATTGCGCAGTTGCAGGATGCGGTGAAGGAACAGCCGGTAGTGGCAGTAGAAGAAGTGAATTTAAAGAAGGAAGCTATGACAGAGGCGAAAAGGGCTATTCTTGCAAAGCAGAAGGATGTACATCATCGATTGGAAGCAAATAGGGATGTACTTGTAAACATTTCAGAAAAGTCAGAAGAATTATCGAAGCTGGAAACGAAGTGGAGCTGGGTGAAGGCTCTTTCGAATACCGCCAACGGAAATCTTTCGGGTAAGGAGAAGATTATGCTGGAAACCTATATCCAGATGACGTACTTTGACCGGATTATCCGTCATGCCAACATCCGTTTCATGGTGATGTCAGGCGGACAGTATGAGTTAAAGCGTCGGGATGCGGCTGAGAATAACCGCAGCCAGAGCGGCTTGGAGCTGGATGTGATTGACCATTACAATGGTTCTGTGCGCAGTGTAAAAACCTTATCCGGTGGTGAAGCGTTTAAGGCATCGTTGTCGCTGGCGCTTGGGCTTTCTGACGAGATTCGTTCTTCGGCAAACGGCATCCGGCTGGATACGATGTTTGTGGATGAGGGCTTTGGATCTCTCGATGAGGAATCCTTGCAGCAGGCGATTCGCGCACTGGCGTCGTTAGCAGACGGCAACCGCTTAGTCGGCATTATTTCGCATGTGGGTGAGTTAAAGCAGCGGATTGATAAGCAGATTGTGGTCACAAAGGATAAGACCGGTGGCAGCCAGGTTGAGATTGTGTCTTAAAGGGGAATGCCCCGCACAGGATTGCTTAGGTAACAGTGAGAAAAACGCAGCTGACACACTCGCAGGACTTACTGCCGCTACATTTTTTGCCGGCAGTCATAAGCAAGAGAGTCCGGACCGAAAACTCGGTGGTCGGGAGGAGATAAAATTAGAAAAAGAGAATGGTACGAAAAGCGTCCGTAGGACGCGGTTTTAGAAAAGGCGGTAGGCACTCTCGGAAAACTGAGGTTTTCCAGAGATGCCTACCGCCTTTTCATAAAAGTGCAGCCGCACTTTATTCGTACCATTCTCTTTTTGCGTAGTCTTCTTCCTCCCACCTCAGACAATCGGCTCCGGGCTCTCTTATTCCAGCCTTCTGCAAAGAACGTAGAGACAGACTCCTGCGGTATGCCACTGCATGTTTTTTCTCATCTGTTACCCAAGCAAACATTACTGTGCAGGCGGCATTCCCCGCCCTCCTACATCGGCATGGTTTTGCGTAGCAAAAATATGCCGATGGGTGACAGAATCGGATATATAAAAAATAAGAAGTACTTGACGAACTATCATTGTAATGATAGTATAATAAGTAAGTGTCATTGGAATGATAGTAAAAAGGAAAATCCTCTGCTCGCGTTTGAGCTCGCATTTTCCTTCGGAAAACAAGGAGGATTAGAATAAGCATAATGAAAATACTGCATGGGTCAAATCATATAATCGAAGCACCGGATATTGCGGTTGGAAATCCTTACAATGACTATGGAAAAGGGTTTTATTGCACAGAATTGCCGGAAATGGCAAGGGAATGGGCTTGTAAACAGAATACAGACGGTTTTGTAAACTATTATGAAATAAAGACAGATAAGCTGAACATTTTAAATCTGACTGACGGCACTCACACCGTTTTGAATTGGATTGCGTTGTTGTTACAGAACCGTAGATTTAAGCTGGATTCAGAGATTGCGGTAGATGCACGGGAGTACCTGATTGAGAATTTTGCCTTAAATACAAGTGATTATGATGTTATTATCGGATATCGGGCAGATGACTCCTATTTTCAGTATGCGGAAGCTTTTGTAGAAAACGGACTTCCACTTCGGAGCCTGAACAGGGCACTTTACCTTGGACACTTAGGCAAGCAGACGGTGCTTGTGTCACAAAAGGCGTTTGACAACCTGAAATTTATAGACGCGGAGGTTGCAGATAAGAGTGTTTATTACCCGAAATTTTTGAATAGGGATATTGGTGCAAGGGAAGCTTATAAGAACGAAATAAAGAAAAGCAAATCCTATCGTGAAGATATATTTGTCATGGATATCCTTAGAGGGGAGATGAAAAACGATGACCCGCGCATACAGCGAATTCTATCTGAGTAATGCAAAAGACAGGCTTTCCCAATTCTTTGATTACGGTATAAATCAATGTGGTTTTGAAGCCTGCTGGCTGACTTCTCTCTTTGTAATTACCGGCTATGCCGAGCAATTTGAAAGAGGAAATCCTGCGATTCTTGCAGGAATGTCGGGAGCCGAACTGTTACAGGCAGTGGTTACTAAGACATATCAGAATAAAATGTTACCGGAACCACGATTCGCGGAAGGAAAGACGCCGGAGTACTGGGCAGGATGGGCATTGGCAGAATACCAGTGGTACAGTGGCAAACGGTTTAAGGATATTTTTGAACGAATACCGTTACTTAAAATCATTGAAATGTATTCTGTCTATCATGAAATGGATATTTCAGCGTTTATTGATACCATGGAGCTCTTTTATGAGAAGAATACATCTGAGACAAAGCTAAAGCGTATCCGGGAAAGCAGGGGACTCACCCAGGCGGAGCTTTCTGTGGCATCGGGGGTAAAGCTTCGCTCGATACAAATGTATGAGCAACGAATGAACGACATTGACAAGGCACAGGCGCAGACTTTGTATAAAATATCCAGAGTTCTCGGCTGTTCCGTGGAGGATTTACTTGAAACACCAATGAAGTAGCTTGGAAGACAAAACAAAAGACTAATCGGAAAGGAACTTGCGAGAATGAAAAAAAGAATTCTATTTGTTTGTGTAAGCACCTTACTTATCTTAAATCTAATCGGCTGTAAACAGGAGAATCCGGATACCACCGGCAAGGATGTTAGCGGCACACCGGAAGCCGGCATTACTATGGGGGTGACGAAGACTCCGCAAGAGACGTTGACACCTGTACCAACGCTGACCATGGTTCCGCAGGAGACCTTGACCCCGGTGCCAACGGATGCACCAACACCAACGGCAACACCGGTGCCAACGGACACGCCGACACCAACGGACATGCCAACGCCAACGGCAACCCCGGTGCCAACAGACACTCCGACGCCAACGAATACTCCGACGCCAACGAATACTCCGACGCCAACAAACACTCCGACGCCAACGGCGACTCTGACGCCAACAAACACCCCAACGCCGACGGCAACACCGACCCCGACAGCTACTCCGACTCCTGTCGGCGTAACCTGGGAATTAAAAGATGGTGTGCTTACCTTTTTAGGCAGCGGTGCCGTAATCTATGAAGAGAATGAGTCTCCGTTTGCGGGGCGTAAGGATATTAAAAAAATTGTTTTCAGCGAAGGTATCACAGAAATCGGACAGAGCACCTTCAGCTTTTCTGGTGTGGAAGAAGTCGTTTTTGCGCAAAGCATTACCAAAATAGGCATCTATGCATTCCACAGTACTCCGTTAAAGGAAGTGGAGCTTCCGGACAACATAAGGGAGCTTTCCTATGTGTTTACTATGTGTGAAAAGCTTGAGACTGTGAAATTGCCGGAAAACCTGGAATATATGGAGGGTACCTTCTGGGATTGCCATAAGCTGAAGAATATTATCATTCCGGACAGTGTTACTTATATTGGAGCACATACCTTTGGAGAGTGCAAAGAGCTTGTAGACATTAATATGCCAAAGAACCTTGAGTATCTTGGAAATGCGTTTCATGACTGTACCAAATTAAAATCCCTCGAGCTTCCGGCTTCCTTAAAAACATTGGATGGCGGATTTGCCGGTTGTACCTCATTGGAATCCATAACCTTACCGGATGGTCTCGTGGAAATTAGTGGCTTTGGTAATTGTACCAGTTTAAAATCCATCGTGATTCCGGATACAGTAGAATATATCAGAAATGGTGCGTTCTATGGTTGCACAGGGCTTACCGAAATCGTTCTCCCGGACAGTGTAGTCACTATAGAAGCCAACGCTTTTGAAAACTGCACCAATCTGACCAAGATAACTCTTTCAAAAAATGTAACTACAATCGGTGCCCGGGCATTTGCAAACACAAAAATAGAAAGCATTGCCCTTCCGGAAGGATTGGTGGTATTAGAACCGGGGCTGTTTGATGGTTGTACAAAACTTAAGGAAGCAATTCTGCCTTCCACTGTAACAGAGATTAAGGATAAAGCGTTCTATCAGTGCGGTGCCCTAAAAAACGTCGGTACCCTTAAGAACGTAAAAAAGCTGGGAGCCTCTGTTTTTTATAAGTGTGCCTCCCTTGCCTCCATCGGTTCCTTGGGAGCGGAGGAAATTAAGGAGTTTTGCTTCTCCGGTTGCAGCAGTCTTCAGACTATTCCGGGAATAGAGAATGTTACCGCAATCGGAATATGGGCATTTTCTGATTGTACCTCCTTGACGGAAATTGGGGACCTGAACTTAAAGAGCTTTGCGGCACATGCCTTTCAGAATTGTTCTTCACTTCACACCATCGGCAATCTGACGGTGGCAGAGATTCCGGAATATGCCTTTGCGGACTGTATTTCCCTGGTTCATGCGGGTGAGGTTACCACCACGAAAATCAATCAGTGGGCATTCTTTGGGTGTGCAATGTTAAAAAACATAACGATAAAAGAGGGCGTTACCTACGTGGGGTCGTCTGCCTTTGCAGGCTGTAACGCCATGGAAAGCTCCTTGGTTTTCGGGAATCGGGAGAAAGACCTTGTCATTGATACCGGTGCCTTTGCCGGCATCGCTTCGGCTCAGGTTACCTTACAGGGAAAGAAGATTACCATAAACCAGAGTGCATTTTCACAAAGTAAGTTGCAAACGTTGCAGATAGTCGGTAAGACAACAGAGATTGCCGATATGGCATTTGCACATTGTTTTGATTTACAAACCGTTGCCATAGAAGGTGATGTCAGTGGAATCGGTAAGGAAGCATTCGTTTGGAATACTGCCTTACATGAGGTTTCTGTGTCCGGAACGGTGGGAAGTATCGGATTCGGCGCCTTCCAAATGGCAGAGGTTCTCAAGAGCTTTATCAGTGAAGGAATCACAGGCGATATTGACGATAATGCTTTTTATGGCTGTGCAAGCTTAACCGGCATAGGAAGTCTGGACGGTGCCACAAGGATTGGAGCCTATGCATTTATTGATTGTAACGCTTTGACACAGGTTTTGGGTATGGAAAAAGTGCAGGTCATCGAATCCGGCGCCTTTTCCGGTTGTTCCTCTCTTGTCGAGATAGGAAATCTCGCCGCTATTACTACGATAGGAGAAAATGCATTTAAGAATTGTCATGCCTTAAAAACGATTTCGCTTTCCGGACCGTTGACCAAGATTGGACAGAATGCGTTTTATAATTGTAAGAGTCTCGTTTGGGTGAGCCTTCCGGAAACACTGAAGGAAATCGGAGATTATGCTTTTACATACTGTCGTGCTTTGGAAGGCATTACGATTCCTTCTTCCGTGAATACTTTTGGTAATTATGTATTCCGTTTCTGCAGTGCACTGAAAACTGCCGATGTGAGAGCAAATATATCTTCCCTCAACAGTTCATTTATTGATTGTGAAGCGTTGGAAAGTATCTACATACCGGCCAGTGTTATTACCTTTGCGGATTTTGAATTCTTACGCGATAATAACTTGAAAACCATATATGGAGAAAAGGGAAGCGAAGCAGAAGTGTATGCCTCTGCAAACGGGTATTCTTTTGCTGAATAAATAAGTTTTTACCCTCTGCTGTAAACCAAAGCATTAACGAAATGACATTGGGTTTACAGCGGAGGGCTTTTTTTTGCAAAAAATCATCAATTGGCTCTTGACATATGACACAAGTTAGTTTAAACTAACCACAAGAGTTAGACATGACTAACTCTAAAAAAGAAAAGTAACAAAGATACTTACATAAATGAGGCACAGAAAGGAAGGGATTCATGATGCAGAGAGATTTAGTGATAAAGAGATTAAAAGAAAGAGGTTGCCGCATTACAAAGCAGCGGTTGATTTTACTTGACATTATTTTAAATGAGGAATGTGAAAGCTGTAAGGAAATTTATTATAAGGCATCAAAAGCAGATAAAGGAATCGGCACAGCAACTGTTTACCGGATGATAAATACGTTGGAAGAAATCGGTGCAATCAGTAAAAAGAACATGTTCAAAATCGGAATAACCGTAGCGTAATCTAGGAACAATACATAGAGACATAAATTTGTCGAAAGAAGGAAGGACTATGGAATGGAGTTTGGAGAACAGGTGGCTGGAGATTCAGATTGCAACGCAGTGTGCACCGCTTCTTGCGGGTCTGAAACCGTCAAATCTGTTGATTATACAGGAGAATGAAAAAAATAATCTGGATAAAGTACTGAGAAACACAAGATTTTCATATTTCAGATTATCAAAGACCGATGGTAGAGAAGTGTACCTGTTGTATACGGCAAGTGAACTTATGTATTACCTGACCGATCCGGAGGTGCAGAAGCTGTTAAAGGAACTCGGCCATACAGAATACGGGCTTCAGGAGCTTTTAAAATCTATCGGGGAAAAGTATGAAGCACATCAGAGATACGGGACAGAATTTCCGCATGAGCTGGGCTTGGTGCTTGGTTATCCGGTAGTAGATGTAAGAGGCTTTATACAGCATGACGGTAAAAACTTCCTGTACTCCGGCTATTGGAAGGTATACGGCAATCTAAAGGGAACCAGGAGACTGTTCAAGGAGTTTGGCAGGGCGAAGGAAATAGCGGTGGAGCTGGTGCTGGTAGGATATGAAATTGCTGATATCGTGAATTTCTACCAGAGTCGCAGGGCACTCAGACCGGCGGTATAAGTCGGAATTTATATGTTAGAAAAGAAAATCAGAAAAGGAGAATACAAAGATGGAATATTACGTAATCTACTGGTCACAGACCGGAAATACACAGGAGATGGCAGAGGCTGTCGGAGCGGGAATTGAGGAAGTAGGAAGTGTGGCAAAGGTAATTGCTGTTTCAGAGGCTCGCGTGGATATGATAAAGGATGCGGAGTGTTTTGCACTTGGTTGTCCGGCGATGGGAGCAGAGGTACTGGAAGAAGAGGAAATGGAGCCGTTTGTGACGGAGCTTGAGAGTTTTGCTTCCGGCAAGAAAATTGCACTTTTCGGTTCCTACGGCTGGGGCGACGGAGAATGGATGCGTGACTGGGAAAAGAGAATGCAGGATGCCGGAGCGCAGATTATCGGTGGCGAAGGCCTCATTTGCAATGAAGCACCGGATGCAGATGTGCTTGCAAAGTGCCGTGACCTTGGAAAGAAACTGGTACAGGCATAAGAAACTGACAGATGAAGTAAGAAATTCTTGACAAAAAAGTCCCGATTGCATAGAATGTAATAAATGCAAAAAGCGTTGAACGGAAAGAGTAGCATATCCGGAAGTGACAGAGAGGAAACGCCACCGGCTGTAAGCGTTTCTGACAGAAGGAATGTGAAGTGCGTCCGGGAGCTGATGAGGAGAACAGGATGCATGGCAGAAAAGTATCTTCATCCGGGAAACAACCGTTACTTGTTTTTAAGAGAAATTGCTCGCATGGGCAGTTTAATTAGAGTGGAACCGCGGATTACCCCGTCTCTTTTTGGAGACGGGGTTTCTTTGATTATTTTGTTCAGTGAGGAAACCATTAGGAGGCATATCATGGGACTGATTCGTTATGTGAAGGATGAAATGCAGGTAGTCATGGAACGTGACGCTGCCATAAAAACACCATGGGAAGTTTTCCTTTATCCAAGCTTTAAGGCAATTTTAAGACACCGGGTAGCACACTGGCTGTATCTTAGGAAGCATTACTTCCTTGCCAGGTGGTATTCGCAGCGGACGGCAAGAAAAACCGGCATAGAGATTCATCCGGGGGCCACGATTGGTAAAGGGCTTTTCATTGACCACGGAAACGGTGTGGTGATTGGGGAGACCACGGTTATCGGGGACAATGTGACACTGTATCAGGGAGTGACGCTTGGTGGTACAGGTAAAGAAAAAGGGAAACGGCATCCGACTATCGGAAACAATGTCATGATTAGTGCGGGTGCAAAGGTACTCGGGTCGTTTACTGTGGGGGAAAATTCAAAAATCGGTGCAGGTTCCGTGGTGCTTTCAGAGGTTCCGCCAAACTCTACCGTAGTTGGTGTACCGGGCAGAGTTGTTAAGCGTGACAATGTACGGATTCCGAGAGAGGATATGGATCAGGTGCATCTTCCTGACCCGGTAAAAGCAGACATTGACACGCTGAAACAGGAGACGGAACGATTGGCGGCAGCAATGGAGTCCTGGCAGGAGCAGGCAGCCGCATTTTAAGTGTGGCAGGAGACATGTAATAAGTCATGAAACAGAAGAGAGACTGTGACTTGACGGTAAAGGATTAAGAAACAATCAAAAAGAGTAACATAAATTTTAAGAACATCAGAAAGAGGGAACAAAAATGGAAAACAAAGTTTATCTGTTTAACACACTGACAAGAAAAGTGGAAAATCTGATTCCGAATGTGGACGGCAAAATCAATATGTATACCTGCGGACCTACCGTATATCACTTTGCGCACATCGGAAATTTAAGATGCTACATTATGGAGGATATTTTAGAGAAGACACTGCGTTATGTCGGCTATGATGTAAAGCGTGTCATGAATATCACAGACGTAGGTCATTTATCCAGCGATGCCGATACCGGTGAGGATAAGATGTTAAAGGGCGCAAAACGCGAAAACAAGACCGTCATGGAGATTGCAAAGTTCTACACCGATGCATTTTTTGCAGACTGCAAGAAGTTAAATATTAAGCGTCCGGATGTCGTAGAGCCTGCGACCAACTGCATTGACAATTTCATCGAGATGGTAGAAAAGCTTTTAGCTACCGGCTATGCGTATGTGGCTGGCGGTAATGTGTATTTTGACACATCGAAGCTTAAGGAGTATTATGTTTTCTCCAGCCAGGCAGAGCAGGAACTTATGACTGCTGTGCGTGATGATGTAAGTGAAGATGAAAACAAAAAGAATAAGAGTGACTTTGTACTTTGGTTCACCAAGTCGAAGTTTGATAATCAGGAACTTAAATGGGATAGCCCATGGGGCGTCGGATATCCGGGCTGGCACATTGAGTGCTCCTGCATCAGCATGAAGCACCTGGGCGAGTACATGGACATTCACTGCGGCGGTATCGACAATATCTTCCCGCACC
>CAZIQL010000057.1:0-16542 GCA_964541485.1 uncultured Lachnospiraceae bacterium | reverse complement strand
GTAATCAGTTTGCGAATCAGGCACCGGGAGAGGATGAGGAAATTGCAAGCTTTTGTACCGGACGTTTTGGAATTACGTTCCCGCAGTTTCATAAGATTGAGGTGAACGGTGCAAATGAGGAACCGCTTTATACGTATCTGAAGTCGCAAAAGGGTGGCGTGCTCGGAAGTAAAATCAAGTGGAATTTTACAAAGTTTTTAGTGGACCGTGAGGGCAATGTGGTAGAGCGTTTTGCACCGATGGCTACACCGGATAGCATGGAAGAGGCAGTAAAGAAGCTGCTGTAGGATTTGTATAGTCAGGGAGAAACAGTTGCAAAGGGAAGCGGGAAGTGCTACAATTTAATTGTATACAATCAGAAAAGAAGGTGAAGTATGGAAAATAAATATGAGGCATTGCGGCTGAAAAATCAGCTTTGCTTCCCGTTATATGCCTGTTCTAAGGAAATCGTGCGGATGTATAAGCCGTTTTTGGATGAGCTGGATTTGACGTACACGCAATACATTACAATGATGGTGCTTTGGGAGCAGAAGCAGGTCAGTGTAAAGGAGCTGGGCGAGCAGCTTTATCTGGATTCCGGTACGTTGACACCGGTGTTAAAAAAGCTGGAACAAAAGGGATACATTAAAAGAGAACGTTCCAAAGAGGACGAACGTGTACTGGTTGTCACAGTGACAGAGTCCGGAGAAAAGTTACAGGAGGCGGCTCTTTGCGTGCCGATGCAGATTGGAAGCTGTGTAAACCTTTCGCCGGAAGAGGCGCAGACCTTATACGGGCTGCTTTATAAGGTATTGGACGGAAAGACGGAGGAGAAGGCATGATGAGAATCCGCAGGGCAGAAAAAAGAGATATGGATGGCATCAACCGTTTGCTCCGGCAGGTGTTGATGGTGCATTATAACGGCAGGCCGGACTTATTTAAGGCGAATGCCAAAAAGTATACGGACGCACAGCTGGAAGAGTTGATTGCAGATGATACCAGACCGATTTTTGTGGCTGTGGATGAAACGGAGCGAGTGCTTGGCTATGCGTTTTGCATCATGCAGCAGCATGTAAATAATGAGATTCTGACGGATGTCCGGACGCTTTATATTGATGATTTGTGTGTAGATGAGTCCATGCGGGGCAGGCACATCGGAAAAAGCCTGTATGAGTATGTGATTTCTTATGCGAAGGAGCAGCAGTTTTATAACGTGACGTTAAATGTGTGGTCGTTAAATGAAAGCGCCATGAAGTTTTATGAGGCATGCGGACTGGTGCCGCAAAAGATTGGCATGGAGAAAATATTGTAAGTAAAGGATAACTGTATATATCAAAATAAAAATCCCTGAAGTTCAGAGCATATCAGTCTTATTGATACATTCTGAACTTCAGGGATTTTTTCTGTATTTATTTTGTGACCGGTGCTATCTCCTGCATTTCTTCATGATAGAGGTCCTTCTGTTCTTCACTGTAAAACGGAAGGAGGGTGTCGGTAACGGTAAATTCTATGTCATGACCGTTGAAGAGGACCTGTATATTTTCCGGCGGCATCTTGGAAGAATCATACGTAACGTGGTAAATGTATGGTTGGTTGGCAGCGGTGGAAAGATGTTCTTTCATGCGCTCAATCGTTTCCCAACTGCCAAAGTCAAAGAAACCATAAGAATATATGTCAATCACAAATACATCCTTACTATTTAGCAGATGATTCTCCGCGTCCAGCCGGATATCGCCGGCATATCCGGCTCCCGGAATATAAATCAGATATTCTATATGGGCGTGGTCATCGATTTCGGAGACGTAACGAAGAATGTTACATTTTTCTTGCTCGGTGGTCAACGTCTTACAATCCTCCAGCCAGTGTACAACATCGTCGCTTAAAAATTCGTCTTCAAACTCGAGAAACGGCATACTCGTAGTGCCGTAGCCTTCGTAGCGTGAGCTGCCGGAAAAGGAAAGTTTTCCGAACATGAGGGCAATGATTAAGACAACCAGAAGAATCGGTACCACAAGGATAGCAATCAAAATTTTAAATAAGGTTCTGTCCTTTGGCTTTTCCGGTGCGGTAACGCCGGTGTAGGTTGTCGGAAGCGGCTCGGCACATTGTGGACAGACCTTCCATTCCGGCTGTACCGGGATGGCGCAATTCGGGCAGGTCGGACGGAGCTTGCTGCCGCAGTTTGGGCAGACCATGTAGGAGTCCGTCACCCGTGTACCACACGCCGGACAATTCATGTCGGAATAATTACTGCGCACAAGAAGGTAAATGATAAGACCGATAAAGGTCGGCGCAAGGATGGCGACGAGCATCCACAAGACGCCGTTCATGCCGCGCTTGTTCGCATCGCGGTAAACGTACACACCGATAAAAATCGGGAGTGCGATTGCAAGTAACAGAATTGGTATAAATATATAGGAAACCATAATTGTCATGAGAAAAACCTCCTAAAATTAATAGATTTAAGACAACTCAAATTGTCTTAGGATGCTGTGCTTTGAGTGCATCAGGATGGCGAGTACCACGCTGCCGGTGAGGGAAAGAATGACATAAGTCATACAGATTCCCGCAAGAACCGGTTCAACCTCTGCAAGGAACACCGAAAGAATTAAAAGCAAAAGCATGGATACGATGCCACAGACGGCAATCAGAATCGTCTGTTTTTTCAGTTTTCTTTTTTCAAGCTCTGCCCGGAGCATGGATTCATTTAACACGGGCGGTTTCTTGGATTCAAAATTGTAAATCTGCTTCATCTGTGAGCACCTCCTTTAGTTTTGTTCTTGCTTTGTTAAGTCTTGACTTTACGGTACCCGGCGGAATGCCAAGTGTGGCGGCGACTGCGGAAATATTCCAATCCTTAAAATAAAACAGAATGACGGTAATTCGCAGCTTTTCCGGGAGCTTGTCAATGGCTGCATACAAATCGGAATAGTCGCATCCCTCCGGCGCCGGAACGGAATTTAACAGATTCTCTTTTTCTTCCGTAGTGGGAAAGGTGTTGAGAATGGGACTCCTTGCAACCTTCCGCAGTGTACTCCGGTATGTGTTGACACATATTTTGGTCAGCCACGGTTCAAAATCTTTTGTCTTGTCATATCGGTGGATGTATTTTACTACCTTCAGCCATGTTTCCTGATATAAGTCCTCTGCCTCATAGGAATTTGCACAGAGTACCATGCACAGCCCGTAAAGCCGTTTGCCGTAGTCGCGGATGTATTGATTAATCATGCTCTGTGCCCTCCTTTCATATACAGATACTTACCAATGGGGTGAAAGGTTCATTTTTGTTTTATGAAAATTTAATCCTTTTATTTATTTTAACTATTATAGCACGTTATCAATAAAAAATCTTTAAAAAACAGACCGGGTGTAGTATGATAAAGGATAGGGGGATGCGCATGGTTTGCGTATAAGAATGACAGGAGAATATATTGTGGAAAAAAACAGGAGAATGAAGAAGGAACAGAGGAAGAAAGAGAATCCAAAGTGGTATGGCATCAGAATTAGTCTGGTTGTGATTGCAGTAATTGCCTTTATCTGGTTTTTGTTGCCGCTTTGTCTGGCGGTGAGCCTAAATATCGGAAATCTGACGGGACTTGCGGTTGCAGTGTTATTGTTTTTGTATGCGCTTTTTATGCCTTGGGTGCATCGGCTGATTGCAGAGTGGAGTGGGCATAAAGTGAAAAAGTGGCTGGTGCGTGGTGTGTTCGGTCTGATTGGTCTGATTGCGGTGCTTGTAGTAATCGAATCTACCTGCATGGCAGTCGCTGCGAATAAAAAAGCAGAGGAAGGCGCGACAGTGGTCGTGCTTGGTTGCAGGGTGTACGGAGAACGTGCCAGTCTTATGTTAATAGAACGGTTAGATGCGGCATACGAGTATCTGACAGAGCATGAGGATTCGGCGTGTGTATTGTCCGGCGGTCAGGGACCGGGAGAAGATATCAGCGAGGCGGAATGCATGTACCGTTATCTTGTGGCAAAAGGGATTGACCCGAATCGATTATATAAAGAAGACAAGTCGACAGATACGCGGGAAAATCTGAAGTATTCTAAGGCATTGATAGAAGAAAACGGCCTGCATCCCGTCATTGTGATTGCAACAAGTGAGTTTCATGAGTATCGTGCCGGGCAGATAGCGAAGAGCCTTGGCATAGAGTACGGTGCGGTGTCCGGCAGGACAGCAATCTGGTTGTTTCCGACGTATTATGTGAGAGAGTTGTATGCGATTTTGGCAGAGTGGATATTCGGGTAAAAAGCAAAGGAAGAGGTTGAAAAGAGGATGGAAGGGTCAAAGAAAAAATCAGTGAAAAAGTGGATAGGCATCGGATTGCTGGCTTTATTGGCAGTTATTGTGGCGGCAATCATTTATGTGTGGAACGCGGTGCTTCCGGATTTGGATGGCGGCGGATACCGCTATGTGGCAACAAATGCGATTGCGTCCTTTTTTAAGAAGGAGAGCAATGACGAGGTTGATGTGTTCCTTGAGAAGACCGGCGGATTTATTCGTGGTGTGTGCCATCCGAATGAGGATTATGAGCAGATTAAGGAAGCAAATATTGAGTGGGTGCGTTTTGACCTGACCTCACTCCCGTATGATGAAAACGGAGAACTGACACAGGGATATTTGAACTTTAAGGAAAGAGCTAAGGGGTATGCGGACCAGGGTATGAAGGTCATGTGTGTAACGCAGTATCCGCAGGTGTATATTGAAGCAGGGCTTGATCCGAGAGATGAGGCAAATAAGGAAAAGATACAGGAATATGCGCGTTTTATTGCACAGGATTTGCAGGGCATTGTGGCGGCATTCCAGATTACAAATGAAATGGGAATTGAGCACTTTACCTTGCCGCTGACTCTCAATGAGGCGGCCTATTATATCGGCATCCAGCTAGAGGCAATGCAGGAGGTCAAGGGCGATATTGTGGTGGGCTTTAACCTTGCCGGATTTACGCTTTATAACTTCTGCGAAAAGATGCAGCCGTATCTGGAATACTGTGATTACGTAGCACTGGATTTATACCTTGGATGTTTTGAAAACATGTTTAAGGAAATCTGGATTTACGATTTGATTTTGCGTTACATATGGAATTATACCGGAAAACCGGTGATGTTAAATGAGTTCGGCTATATCGGTTACGGTGATATTAAGACGGAGGAGCAGAAGGCAGAAATTTTGAAGTCCTACGGCTTTGACAGTGAAGAAGCGGCAAGGGCCGATATCATGACGCTGGTGAACAACCTGCCGGAGGACTTTAAGGAGCATATGCTGGGTCTGGAATATCATTCGGAGGAAGAACTGGCAAACAAATTGTTTGATACGGAGCTTGCGAGTCATTTATACCGTGAGCTGCAGGGCGGCTATCAGTTAAACAAGTACCGTCACACAATAGAGGATCAGGCAAGATTCTTTACAGATACGATTGCGCGTCTTAAGAAGCTGGATTTCTTATGTGGTGCGATTGTGTACTGCTACAGTGACAGCGACGCGTGCTATATTTGCGGTCAGTCGGATTGTCCGGTTGAAACCGGTTGGGGACTGATTGATTTAAACGGAAATCCAAAGCCTGCGTACTATGCGGTACAAGAAGCATTTAAAGAGGAAGAAGAGTAGGAAGTGTCTGAATGGATGTTAGTAAAAATAGACTCGGGTATTTCGTGGCAACCGTGTTATTACTTGGCATTGAGGTACTGATTGCACTGTTTGTGCATGATGCGTTTGTGCGTCCGTATGTCGGGGATATACTGGTCGTTATCGTAATTTATACGTTTGTCCGGATTTTTGTGCCGGAAAAGGTGCGTTTGCTGCCGGTGTATGTGTTTTTGTTTGCGGCCTTTGTGGAAGGTTTGCAGGCGGTACATATTGTGGAGCTGCTGGGACTTGCGGACAATCGGTTTTTCAGTATTTTAGTCGGTTCGACATTTGATGTGAAGGATATCATCTGCTACGCAGTAGGATGTGTATTGCTTGGCGGATATGAATTTTTATATAAGAAGACAGAAAGAGAGGAATGACATCATGGCATTTTGTAAAGATTGTGCACAGTGGAGAAAAAGTACGTTAGACCCGAAGAGTGAACAGGTTGGGGTATGCCAGATAGACGGAAAGGATAAGGAGGACATTCGATATTCTTGTGTATTCTTTTCACAGAAGAAGGCACCTGCCGGCACACTGAATTTTGGGGTGAAGAGGGACTAAACAACAAGCGTGTTCAGTGGAGTACTTTAGGACTAGCGTGTAGCGTTAGTGGCATCGCCATCTGCGTAATTGTTGTTCTGTGTGTTTTTCGGTAAACTCAAGTTGTAAGAAAACACAAAACAAGTTGAGAGGAGAAGAACAATGGAACTTGGAAAAAGAATCAAAGATTTACGGATGAAGCGCGGGATTACGCAGGAGGCTTTAGCAGGAGCGCTTGGTGTAACACCACAGACCGTATCAAAGTGGGAAAACAACGTTACGATGCCGGATATTGCGTTGTTGCCGGAATTGTCGATTTTTTTTGGCATCACGATTGATGAGCTGTTTTCCTTGACGGCAGAAAAGCAGATGGAGCGGATTGATAACCGTATTGCAGAGTCAGAACTGATTGACGATGCAGAGGCAAGGCAGATGGAAGAAGCACTGAAAGCGATTGCACAGGAAGGTTGCCATAAGGCAGAGGCCTACAAGCTTATTGCAGTATTGCATAACCATCAGGCGGAGGTGCATAGAAGAATTGCCGCCGGGGTTGCAAGAGAAGCAATGGAACTGGAACCGTGTAATTCGGATATTATCAGTGAATATGCCAATGCTATGGGAAGCTATATTCCGGACTGGAATGCAAGAAATCATCATGAACTGATACAGGAGTTCAAGGAATTTACGAAGGAGCATCCGGAGAGCCGGAGTGCAAGTATGTGGCTGCTTGACAATTTGATGGCAGACGGCAGAATCGAAGAGGCAGAAAAGGAACTGGAGCATCTGAAGAAGGTGGATGATACTTTCCGTTCAGATTTGTATTGCGCGCTGCTTGCAAGAGCAAAGGGTGATAAGGCAGAGGAAATGCGGTATCGCAAGGAAATGGAGGAAAAGTTCGGCGAGGACTGGCTAGTACAGCTTACGCTTGCTGATATGGATACCTGTGACGGGAAATATGAGGAAGCCTTGATGCGTTACCGGAAGGGAATGGAGTTGCAGGATGCTCCGAGATTTTGTGATGCCCCTGAGGCGATGGCACACATTTATGAAATCCTTGGTCAGAAGGAAAAGGCCGTGGAAGCATATCGTCTGATGTTAAAGGTGATGAAGGATGATTGGGGGATGATTGCCGGAGAAGAGGTTGAGAAGGTGAACCGGAGCATTAAGAGATTAATGGAAAAGTAGATTGAAAAGAACAAACGAATATGATATAATAAACAAAAAGAAAGAGCAACCGCCACACAAGGTGGTTAGCCTCATTATGTTGACAAAATGTCTACCTTGACTCGGCTAAGTACAAAGGTAGGCATTTTTATTTTCGCTTGTTAGTCCTATCGATATAGGCAAGCAGCGTAATAAGTAACATAGCAAAAGCTATCATCAAAGAGATTGCTTCAAACGTAGTCATCATTAACACCACCTCCCACCTGATGTAAGTTTGGGAGGACCACCTTGTACACGGTTGCTATAAATATTATATCACAAATCGAACAAATGTTTGAACTCTTTTTCGTTGATGTAGCATTAAAAATTTAGTATAATCCGTTTATAGGAGTGTGCTCCTATAGATGGACTTTTATGTAGTGGAGGATTGGATATGCGGATTGACACACATGTCCATGTCGGCGGAGAAAAAGTCGGCTTTCAGATGAGCGAAGAGCTGGTGCTTGCTGCCATGGAGAAATATCATATCGATTACGCAATTGTATCAAACGGTGATGCGGCAGAGGTGGACCATGAGCAGAAGCTGTTGCCGTCTGAGGTACAGGTGTCACAGGAGGAGGCATTGAAGAGGGTCCTTGCGTTTGCAAGAAAGCATCCGATGAAAATCGGCGTCGGTGTCTGGGTAAAGCCGCTGACGCAAGAAGTGACGTCGGAGCTTGATGAGTTAATACGAAATAATCTGGATATCATTTATGCGCTGAAGTTGCATCCGTTTCATTCGAAGATTTCTCCGATGGATGAGCGGGTTCTTCCGTATTTGGAATTGGCGAGGAAATACCACCTGCCGGTAGTTTCGCATACAGGCGGTTGTGAGGAGGCGGAGCCGGTGCACCTTTATGAAGTGGCGCTGAAATTTCCGGAGATTCCGTTTGTGATGGTGCATATGGGACTTGGCTCGGACAACCGGGAAGCGCTTGAGTTACTTGGGAAAGTAGACAATTTGTATGGCGATACGACCTGGGTTCCGATGGCAACGACAGAGGAAGCAATCAGACGTTACGGCAGTAAGAAGATGATGTTTGGCAGTGATATGCCGATTGACGGAATAGATACGTATCTTTGCAATCCGTGGGGCGAGCGCTCCGTGTATCAGGACTATTTGCATGTATTGCCGGAAAAGATAACTGCGGAAGAGTACGCGGATTTGATGTATCAGAATGCAGTGAGAGTATTTGGATTGAAACAGTTTGAAGAAAGGTAAGATGTTACATGGGGAAAATAGCAGTCAGCGCATGTTTGCTCGGACAAAATTGCAAATACAATGGTGGGAATAATAAGAATGAAGCGGTGCTTCAATTCCTTGAGGGGAAAGAAGTGATTCCGGTCTGCCCGGAGGTGCTCGGGGGATTGCTTGTGCCGCGTATTCCGGCAGAGCTTAAGGATGGCGTGGCATGGAATAAAAACGGAGAAAACGTGGATGCGGAATTTAAGCGTGGTGTGGAATTGACGCTGGCAGCACTTGAGGAAGAGGACATTGAGCTGGCAGTACTACAGTCGCGTAGTCCAACGTGCGGCGTAAAGCAGATTTATGATGGGACCTTTACAGGGACTCTGATAGAAGGTCAGGGACTTCTTGCAAGGGCGCTGATGGAGAAAGGATACAGGGTAATTGATGCAGGAGACATTCAGAATTTATAAAGCGAAAAAAGAGGATGCAAGGCAGATTGCGGAATTGGCAATTCAGATGTGGGAAGAAAACACAGTGGAAGGATTGGCTGAGGAATTCGAGGAGATTGTAGAAAACGGTGCAGTCTTTCTGGCAGAGACCAGTGAAGCTATGGCAGCAGAAAAAGTGGTGGAACCGAAGGTGGTAGCGTTTGCGCAGTGCCAGTTACGCCATGATTATGTGGAAGGCACCGATACCAGTCCTGTCGGATATCTGGAAGGGATTTTTGTAAGGGAAGAATACCGAAATCAGGGTTTGGCGAGGCAATTGCTGGCGACATGCGAAGCGTGGGCAGCAGAGCAGGGCTGCACGGAATTTGCAAGTGATTGTGAACTGACGAATACCGTGAGTCAGGAGTTTCATAAGAAGCTGGGATTTGAGGAAGCAAACCGAGTGGTGTGTTTTGTGAAGAGGTTATAGGAGGAGAATCATGCTTGGACAAACAGTGACAGTGACCATTGACCGACCACTAGGGACATATCACCCGGAACGAAAAGATTTTTATTATCCAATCAATTATGGTTACATAGAGGGCATTATTGCTCCGGACGGCGAGGAGCAGGATGCTTACATTTTGGGCATGGATGAAGCGGTAGAGAAGTTTACCGGGGCTTTGATTGCCATTATCCACCGGAATGATGATGTGGAAGAAAAATGGGTGGTTGCACCGGAAGGAAGATGGTTTTCCAAAGAGGAAATCATGGAACAGGTGCATTTTCAAGAGCAGTATTTTGACTCTTGGATTCGGGAGCATATGACAGAATTGAATGTGAATGGAAAATTTACAGCAGATAAAGGAGAAGGGGAATAAGATGGATGCAGATTTTTTGTTAAAAGCCTATGGAGCGCAGTATGACAGTGAGGCGGGGCCATGGAACCTGTCTGTGGAAAATAAATATCTGGAGTATATGTTTGCAAAGTTTTTTGAAGAGAATTTTGAAATTAAGCCGGACATGAAAGTGTGTAATATCGGAATTGGGGCAGGATATTGGGATAGATATTTGTCGTATCAGATTCCGGAGGGAGAACTGACGAGCATTGATATTGATGAGGAATGCTGCAGACAATTAAGGGAATGTCTGTTAAACGAGAAAAATCCAAACCACATTAACATCATTCATTCGGATGTGATGTGTGTGGAAGGTCAGGAAGAGACATTTGCTATTGTTACAATGGTGGGATCTGCCAGAATGGAAAGCGGATTGTTCCGGGGGATTTTAGAAAAGGCATTCAGTATGCTAAAAAGAGGTGGGGCGATGTATTATCAGTCGCTGGATGAGGAAGAAAAGGAAGAGGATGTGTTTTCTGTTTGTGCCGGGAAGATGAAGGTGGAGAATTATCTGCTGGATGAAACCTACGGATTCAAGGCACAGTATTGGAAACTGATAAAACTATAGAGGAAATACTCGTGGAAGAGTGATATAAAACTGAAAAATGGAGAGAACGATAATATGAACGGAAGATTAAGAAACATGACCGCAATTTATTTGACGAAAGGTGACAAATTCCTATTGTTATACCGCATGGGATCCAAGGTGATTGGAAACTCCTATACCGGAACGGCAGGCGGCCATTTCGAGCAGGAAGAATTGAATGATGCAAAGGCGTGTGTGCTAAGAGAACTCAGGGAAGAAACCGGACTGACGGAGGAACATCTTAAAAACCTGACGATGCGGTACGTGACGCTTCGTTTGAAAAACAATGAAATCAGACAAAACTACTACTTCTTTGCGGAGTTGGCAGAGGGAGTAGAGGAGATTGTGAGCAACGAAGGTTCTTTGCAGTGGTTTTCCAAAGAGGCGCTGTTAGAGTTAGAAATGCCGTTTACTGCAAAGGATGTCATTAGACACTATCTGGATACCGGCAAGGATACGGATGCATTGTACGGCGGAGTTACCACAGAGTATGGTGTGATTTTTACAGAGCTAGAGGAGTTTTAGGAAGGAATTGCAACGGAATATTTAAAAGAAAAGGAAAAACGAAGGTTGGAATTTTTAGCAATTTATCTGGTGATAATCAATTTAGCGGGCGTCTATGTGATGTGGGCAGACAAAAGAAAGGCGAAGAAGGACCAGTGGAGAATCCCGGAGAAGACACTGTTTTTGGTGGCGATTCTTGGAGGAGGCATTGGAACCACACTTGGTATGTATTGGTTCCGTCACAAGACAAAGCACTGGTATTTCAAATTCGGTATGCCGGCAATTCTTGTGGTTGAAGCGGCATTGTTGGTGTATTTTGTGATATGGTAAGAGAATGTCCTGCTACTTGACATATGACAGGTAGTAGAAAAGGAGAATAAACATGAATTATCCATCGCCGACAATTAAGGCAATCACAGATTTTATATTTATCGGGGCAGAGGCCAAAGAATTGAGTCCTAGTGACTTGGTCATCGTACTGGGAAATCACATCATTGACATTATGATGGGAGAAGTGGCAATGCTTTTTTGCTCAGGAGAGCTTCCATGTATGCGGCAAAGTTGGGTTATCCGGCAGAGAAACTTCAATATTTTGGAGTGGCCGACCGGGGGGCAGAAACATTGCAAAGGATGCTGTTCGGACAGATATGTGGATTGCATATCTGTCCGTGAACTTTTTAGAATCAGAGCAGTCCTATTATACTAATATTCCCTCAATATTCCACTCGGTGTTGGTGTCGCATCAGCCTGTGGCGGGCAAGAAAGTCCGTCTACGTATTGTCTGCCCTCGTGGTCCATCTTGTAATTTTCTTTATAAATCAAATCTGAGACAGTCACAAATTCATATCCCATTTCTTTTAGTTTGATAATCATTTCTTCTAAGGCATCCTTCGTATACTTTGCGCCGTTGTGCATGAGAATGATGGAACCGTTGCCAAGGTGTTTATGATTAGTGACCGTATGTATAATGGAGTCGGCTCCGTAGTCTTTCCAGTCGAGAGAATCGGGATTGGATATAGTTTTCGATGGAAAAGAAACGTGGAAAAAAGAGATAGTTGTGGCGTATTAAGGAACTTGTACATAAGTATAAAACAGGTTGCAAAAAGGGGAGATAAACTGATATACTATAAATGGAATCAGTAAAGACAGTGTTTGATGAATTACGACAGGAGGTATGATAAGGCCAATTATTTGTATGTTTCGGGGAATTAAAATAACAATCAACTATAACGATCATATGCCACCGCATTTTCATGCATATTACGGAGAATATGAGTGTTGTATTGACATTAACGAAATTGAAAAAATCAATGGCGATATGCCGAACAAACAGTTGAAGATGCTGTTGGGATGGGCGGCTATACATCAAGAGGAATTGCAGGAGAACTGGTATCTTGCCAGACAGAGACAGGAACTGTTTACAATTGAGCCTTTAAGGTAGGTGGAACGCATGTTAGAACCGAGAGTAAAAGAATATTTTGACAATCCGAGAAAAATCGTTGCTGTTGAGCCGTTGGAAGGCTATGTTTTGCGGTTGACTTTTGATAATGGAGAAATCAAGCGTTACAGTATGCAGGACAAGCTTCAGGGAGTGTTTGCTATACTACAGAATCAGGCAAAATTCAGTAAAGTTTTTTTGGATGAGTTTGGCAACGTAGCATGGGACATTGATGAGACGGTAGATAGTTCAGTACATTGGAATAACAGAATTGATTTGTGCAAGGATGCTTTGTATTTGGATAGTGTATAAAAATATAAGAACAAGAAAGGGTGCTGTAGTAGTTTTGACTATTACAGCACCTTTTGTTGTATTTAGTATTCTCTAAGAATTCCGCTCGGTGTCGGTGTCACATCTGCCTGCGGAGGACAAGAAAGTCCGTCTACATACTGTCGGCCTTCGTGGTCCATTTTGTAGTTTTCCTTATAAATCAAATCCGAGACGGTCACAAATTCATATCCCTGATTTTTCAACTCTATAATCATCTGCTCCAGCGCATCCTTCGTGTATTTGGCACCGTTGTGCATGAGAATAATCGAGCCATTGTCAAGATGCTTGTGATTTGTAACGGTATGTATAATGGAGTCGGCTCCGTAGTCTTTCCAGTCGAGAGAATCTACATCCCATTGGATTACATGATAACCAAGATCGTTTGCCGCCTCAATCACTGTGTCGTCATAGTCGCCAAATGGCGGGCGGAATAAGGTCATTTCAACTCCGGTGAGTTCCTTGACTTTATCATGCACGATTTGTAGCTCCTGAATGCACTGTTCCTTGGAAAGCTGCGACATTTGCTTGTGGTTTTCACTGTGGTTACCGATTTCGTGCCCTTTTTCAAGAATAGTTTTTACGTCATCCGGGAAGTTGGAAATCCAGCCTCCGGTGAAAAAGAAGGTTGCCTTGACTCCCTGACGGTCGAGGATATCAAGGAGGGTGGCAGTGTCTTCATTCCCCCACGCTCCGTCAAATGTCAGCGCAATCTGCTTTTTGTCTGTTTTTACACAATAAATCGGCAGTTTCTTTTCATTAATAAGTGAAGATGAGCTGCTGGAAACGGTATGGTCTATGAGTGCTTCTCGTACCGCTCCGTCAGTGACGCGGTCAGTGATGATGGCAACAAGGAGAAGTGCGGATGTAACATACAAACCGACTCCGATAAAGCGCGGAAGATTGCGGCGGATGCTTCGTGAAGAAATGAGATGAGAAAAGAAGTGTTTCATGGTACATTCCTTATTGGACAGATTGGTATTAATATATTGAAAAATGATGTGTTTTATGTCTTGTATGTGGTAAAATAGTGTGCTACCATGTCTTTTGGACGTGTCGTACCAAGAGAAGATTTTAGCTGGAAAGAGAAGACCGTTGTTCTATAGTTAATTGAATCGGTTTGGATCTGATGGGAAAATGGAGGATAGTAAAGTGGAAAATAAGGCGGCATCGGATGGGTTAATGTTGAGAAATAATGAAAATCAAAAGGCATGTACCGGTGCAAGACAGGCCTATGCAAAAGTATGCATGGAAATTGCCTTGTATGCAGGTTTGGTTTTAGCGACGCAGCTTGTGTATCGAAGTGTAATGGTGGCATTATTCGGAAGGTATGTAGTAAATGAGGTATGGTACCCTTGGGTGAAAGGTATGGTATCGGCGTGTTTGATTGCTTTTCCGATTGTATATTTGCTGTATCGAAGAAGCGAGAAGACTACGATTGAGCAAAAGAAGATGACTGTAGGACAGTTTTTGTGTTGTATGTTGATGAGTGCAGGAATTCTTTTACCGGGTACGCTTATCGGCGATATCTTATTTGATGTGAAACTTGTTCCAAAGACAGGCGGAACGGGACTCATGACGGGTTCCGGTGCCATCCTTAGCCTATTGGCACTTGGTTTTTGTCTGCCGATAGTGGAAGAACTGATTTTCAGAAAGTTTCTGATTGACAGAGTGCAGAAATATGGAGAAGGGATAGCAATTCTGATCTCCGGCTTGCTGTTTGGTTTGTACCAGGAAAATCTTTCGCAGCTTTTTTTTGCGACCGGGTTGGGTGCTTTCTTTGCCTATATTTACATAAGAACGGGAAAAGTATGGTATACCGTTGTGCTTCATATAATTTCCAATTTATCCTTTCAGGTAGTGCCTTTTTTGTTATATCAAGAAATTGACTGGGAATTGGTAAACGAAATTTTGGCAATGGATACTGATACAGAATCGACTAAAATACTTGCGTGGAAGGTGCTGCCATCGATTCTTTTGCTCGCTGTATGGATTGCCATACTTGGAATTTGTGCTTTGATTGGCATTGTCTTATGGATAGTAAAGAGAAGGAAGATGTATTTGGTCGAAGCACCTGCCCGGATGGAGGGAAAGAGGTTTCGAAGGGCATTTGGAAACTTGGGTATAGTTTGTTTCCTTCTTCTGTTAGTGGCAAATTCTTTTGTCTCGTACAAGATGCAGGAGGAAAAGAAAAAGACAGAGCATGAAGAAGCGTGGATTGCAGATATTGACGGACCCTTGCGGAATGGACTGAAAAATGCAGCCGGTGTCAGGGAATTTCTTTCCGCAGAAAAACGAAATGCAAGACTCGATGAGCTGATTCGGTTGATTGAAACCGGGGAACTGAATGATGATCAGATTACGTTGTATATTCAGGAGCTTATTTCTGATCTTCATATAGGGCATATGAGCTTTCAGTCGTCATCGGCGTTCAAAACGGAAGATTATTATTCTTCCTATTTGCTTGCAGGCAAATGGTTTTCGGACGGATTTTATATCAGTGCCACATTGGAAGAATATAAGGAGTGTATTGGTGCGAAACTGATTGCCATTAATGATATTGGGATCGATGAAGTGCTTTCGCGCTATGACAGAATTTATTCCAATGAAACAGAAAGCTTTCTGAAATACCGTTTTGAAAGCAACTCCTCCCAAGGATTTCATCAGAGTGAATTAGAGTATTTGGAAATTATTGAGGAAGGGGTAACAGAGGCCTCGTTTACCTTTGAGAAAAATGGGACTGTATTTACAAAGAGTATAGAAGCTGTGAAAATTGATGGCAGTCAGGAGTTGTCCATTGCAAATATTTCTTCTGAAATAGAGGAATTGCCATATGGAGAGGCGGTATACAGGTCGGAGGGCTATCCACCATTTTATTATGAGATAGATAAGGAGAACAGGGCACTGTATCTGCAATATAATGAGTGCACGGATGCTACCTACAAGGGAGAAGACTCCGGATATCCGTATTTTGCAGAGTTTTTTGACCGACTGATTGAAGATATGAAAGAAAACGAGGGGGACATTGATTGCTTTGTTCTGGATCTTAGAAATAATCTTGGAGGCAGTGAGGTTCTCTGGAACGATGCCGTGGCAAAATATGAAAGCTATCTGGAGCAGTATCCAATTAAGCTTTTGATAGGAAAAGCAACCTTTTCGGCAGCAGTAGATGCAATTGATACGACATTGCTTTATTTTGACGATGTGACACTATACGGGGAAGAAACCGGATTGGCAGTGCATAATTATACTGCTGTTCAGAAGGTTGCACTTTACAATACCGGTAGTGTGTTAGGTATTCCAACTCATGAAGACTATTGTCATGTCATTCATAAGCGTTCAAAAAATGTGTACAAAGGTGTAATGCCGGATGTTGAAGTGGTACAAACCTTTGAGGGATACGTAAACGGAATTGATGAAGTATATAGGAGAGCGGTTTCGGAGTAGACGACACAAAAAAAGTCATTGGCGGAGTGTGCCAATGACTTTTTCTTTCCCTTCGTCACGGGAAATAGGAGAACAATATTCACAATTTCAGTATTCCCGTTTTGGGAGACTTCATACATTCTACATTCCATTTTTTAATTGTTTTGCCTGTGCTCTGTTTTTTTCTTCAGCCAATCCTTGCCGTCCACAAAACGGGATACGATGTAGCTTACCACGTAGTCGCCGGCGGCATTCAGCATTGTTGCCGGTGGGTCTACGAGATTGCCGAGGGCAAGGGCGATAGGGTAAGCAATCGCAAGCTGGTCCGGAAAGAAAATCGTACACAGGGCAAGCTCACCGGTGCCGCCGCCTCCCGGGATGCCGGACA